>NZ_JBITHA010000002.1:0-885482 GCF_044457485.1 Nonomuraea sp. NPDC050540 | reverse complement strand
CGGCCGAAGCCGACAGATCCCGTTGAAGACCCGAAGTCAGTCAGTCGGTGGGTCAGACCTCGGCGGGAGGTGCTCACCTACATCATCTCTGTCAGCCGGTGCGGTGGCGGCGGGCCCACGCGCGGCGGGTCTGGGCGCGCCAGGTCAGGAAGTCGTCGTGCGTGTGCGGGTCGTGGCCGAGGGAGACGAGGGCGGCGTCGGTCCAGGCACCCGCCTCCTCGGCCGGGGCGCCGGTGAGGATAGGGGCGGCCTCGGCGGCGTGAGCGGGCAGGCTGCCGGCGGTGAGCCAGGCGGCGCAGGCGAAGGCGGCGCCCTGAGCCACGTGCTGGCGGAAGCCGTCGGCGCCGGCGTACACGGCGAGCCGGTCGAGTTCGTCGGGGTCCGCGCCGCCGGTGTACACGGCCGCGAAGGCCACGCCGCTCCACAGATCCGCCCGGCGGGCTGCCGGGTAGGCGTGGATGTGCGCGGTGAGGTCGTCGGGCGCGGCGCAGTCGTGGTACCAGAGGAGCCGCCCGAGGCCCTGGTCGAAGATGGCGCAGTGCGCGCGTACGGCCAGCTCCGGCATGGCCCGCTCGCCCACCATGAGGTCGGCCTTGGACATGCTGCGCTGGAATCCGTAGCCGTCGATGGCCAGCCAGCGCAGCAGCGGATGGGCCCGCCGCATGCCCCACGTGGGCGGCAGGCGCAGCAACGCGTGTGCGCGGCCCGCGCCCAGGTGGGCGGCATGCGGGTGAAGCTGGGCGGGGCCGGCAAGTAGCTCGTTCAGGCGCCGGCCCCGAGTCATGGTGATCAGATCGAGCATGGTCGCGGCCGCCGCCGCGCCCTCCCAGGCGAACGGCTGCCGCTCCTGCGGTACCCGCCCGACCTTGTGGATCTCCCGGGCGATGACCGCGTTGTAGCCGTACACATAGGTTTCCTCGGCCGCCGTGAGCACTCCCGGGGCCGCTCCCGCCCTGAGCCGGAACCGTCGCCGCCCCAAGTCAGACTCGACCGGATCTTTCTCCAGGAACCTCCACAGGCCACGCGCTGGGGCCAGTGTCTGTTCAATCGTGACCTGATCCAAGAACGATGTTGTGCCCGTGTCGCCCACGCTTCCCCCGAAGACGCCTCGTACGGCCACTCACGAAGCTAGTGAGCCCATTGCGGCATTCCCCGCCGCCGCTCCGCCTCCCGGGGCAAAGAACCGGCAAAACCGATTGCGCTCATCGGCGGCTTCGCCGTACGGGAGAAAGGTGTCCTAACCCGAGGAAAGCGTGCAGTCGCAGGTGTGTGAGGCGGGGGCGTGGATGTCGCGGAAGATGCCGGAACCGCCGCTGAGGCCGGACAGGGCGTCGGCGGCGAGGATGGTGGCGGCGGCGGTGTAGCCGCTGCGCTCGTGGGGGAAGTGCTTGCGGTTGACGAACTGCCAGCCGGTCCAGTACGAGCCGTCGTCGTGGCGCAGGTGCTGCATGTCGGTGAAGAGGCGGACGGCGCGCTCGCGCAGGCCCAGGGCGTCGAGGGCGAGCACGAGTTCGCAGGTTTCCGCGCCCGTCACCCACGGCTGGTCGGAGACGCAGCGGATGCCGAGGCCCGGCACCACGAACGTGGACCATTCGCGGTCGATCAGCTCGAAGGCGGGGCGGCCGCGGACGGCGCCGCCGAGGACCGGGTAGTACCAGTCCATGGAGAAGCGGCTTTTGTCGGTGAACGCCTCCGGATGGAAGGCGAGCACGTGGGCGAGGCGGTCGGCGGCCAGCTCCCAGTGGGGTTGCGGGTCGCCGAGGTGGTCGGCGAGCAGGACACCACAGCGCAGCCCCTGGTGGATCGAGGAGCAGCCGGTCAGCAGCGCGTAGGTGGAGGCGCGGCCCTGGGCGTCACGCTCCCAGACGATCTCGCCGCGCGCGGTCTGGAGGCCCACCACGTAGTCGAGCGCGCGCTTGACCATCGGCCAGAGGGGGCTGGGGTCCTTGCCGGTGACCAGGTAGTTGTGCCAGGCGCCGACGGCCACGTACGCCGCGTGGTTGGACTCGCCGCCGCGCTCGACCGCCACGCCGTCCTGGATCTTCATCGCCCAGGAGCCGTCGGGGCGCTGGTGGCGCATCAGCCAGTCGTAGCCGCGCTCCACGGGCTCCGACAGGCCGGCGACGGCCATCGCCATCAGGCATTCGACGTGGTTCCACGCGTCGACGTGTCCTTCCGGCCAGGGCACGCCGCCGTCGTCCTGCTGGATGGCGGCGATGCTCCGGGCGGTCTGGACGGTCTGCTCCCAGCTGATCACGCTCAGGGCTTCCGCACGTAGAGGACGACGCTCTTGCCGATCAGCGGGTTGAGCAGGGCCTCGGCGACGCGGGTGGCCGCGGGGCGCTTCATGATGTCCCATACGAGCAGCTCGTGGTAGGCCTTCGCGAGGGGGTGCTCGTCGTTGTTGACGCCGACGGCGCACTTGATCCACCAGTACGGCGCGTGCAGCCCGTGGGCATGATGATGGGGCCCGATCTCGAACCCGGTGGACTTCAGCTTGGCGCTCAGCTCGGCCAGGGTGTAGATCCGGACATGTCCGCCGGGGGCCGTGTGGTAGTCCTCATCCAGCGCCCAGCAGATCCGCTCGGGCAGGAAGCTCGGCACTGTGATGGCCGCCGTGCCGCCCGGCTTGAGCACCCGGAAGATCTCCGCCATCGCGCTCATGTCGTCCGGGATGTGCTCCAGCACCTCGGCCGCGATCACCCGGTCGAAGCTGCCCTCCTCGAACGGCATGTCCAGCGCGGTGCCCTGCACGGTCTCGCCGCCGGCGCCGACCGGCACCTCGCCGGCCTTGTCCATCGCCACGAACATGGCGGCCACGTTGTCCAGTTCGGCCTGGTCCATGTCGAAGGCGACCACGTCGGCGCCCCTGCGCAGCACCTCGAAGGCGTGCCGGCCGCCGCCGCAGCCGAGATCGAGAACCCGCACTCCGGGGCCGACGGGCAGCTTGGCGAAGTCGACGGTCAGCAAGTCAGCGTGCTCCTCTGTTCTGGATGGCCTCTCGGTAGGCCTCGACGGTCCGCTTGGCGACCACGTGCCACGTGTAGCGCTCCATGACGCGGTCGTAGCCGCGCCTGCCCACCGCCTCGCGCTCCTCGGGGGAGTCGTGCAGGCGGCGCAGCACCGAGGCCAGCTCCTCCGGGTCACCGGGCGCCACCTGGATGGCCGCGTCACCCACGACCTCGGGCAATGCTCCGGTACGGCTGGCCACCAGCGGCGTCGCGCAGGCCATGTGCTCCACGGCGGGCAGCGAGAAGCCCTCGTACAGCGAGGGGACGACGGAGATCTCCGAGGTGGCGATCAGCTCGCCCAGCTCGTCGTCGGAGATGCCGTGCACGAACGTGACGCGGTCCTGGAGGCTGAGCTCCTGCACGAGTTGCTCGGTGGGTCCGCCGGGCGTGGGCTTGCTGACGACGGTCAGGGTGACGTCGCGTTCGGTCGCCAGCTTGGCCACGGCTCTGAGCAGGGTGGACACGCCCTTCATGGGCGAGTCGGCGCTGGCGACGGCGACGATCGAACCCTTCTTACGGGGTTTCTCGGGCCTCGGGTGGAAATATCGGGTGTCGACGCCGAGGGGGATCAGGCGCATGTTGGCCTGCGGGACGTTGAAGTCGCGGTGGATGTCGGCCAGGCTCGACTCGCTCACCGTCAGGATCGGGCTCAGTCGCGGTGCGACCTTGGCCTGCATCTTCACGAACCCGTACCAGCGGCGCATGCTCAGCTTCTTGCCGCCCTTGGCCGCCTCCAGCTCGATGCGGCGATCCACGCTGATCGGGTGGTGGATGGTGCCGACGACCGGGAAGAGCTTCTGGATGCCGAGCAGGCCGTACCCGAGCGTCTGGTTGTCCTGGACGACGTCGAAGTCGCCGACGCGCTTCTTCAGCTCGCGGTAGGCGCGCAACGTGAAGGTCAGCGGTTCGGGGAAGCCCGCGGTCCACATGGTCCCGACTTCGAGCCAGTCGATCCAGTCGCGGTATTCGTTCAGTTTGGGGGTCCGGAACGGGTCTTCGTCGCGGTAGAGGTCGAGGCTCGGGACCTTGTTGAGGATCACACCCTCATCGAGCTCGGGGTACGGCTGGCCGGAGAAGACCTCGACATGGTGTCCGAGGGCGACGAGTTCGCGGCTCAGGTGCCGAAGGTAGACACCTTGACCGCCACAGGTCGGCTTGCTGCGGTAGGACAACAGCGCGATCCGCAGCGTGTCATTCACGGACACCCCTTTCTCCGCCGGTAGACACCTGAGACGGGCGTGTACCGTGAAAGATGACCTTAGTTGGAAAAGGCTACCATTCGGTAGGTCATCTGGAATTGTTCCTACCCCGGCTCGCAGCCCTCGCGAACTGCGACGTTGGCGTGACCGAACGTAGTTCGGTGGAACCTGTTCTAGCTGGCTTGGTGCTGTTCGAGACGCGTAGCTGTACATTCCCGTCCCAACGGACGTGGTTGCGATAGTTGGAGGACCCGTTGGCCAGGCGCGCTCTGATCACCGGCATCACCGGCCAAGACGGTTCCTATCTGGCGGAGCACCTGCTCGCCCAGGGGTACGAGGTCTGGGGTCTGGCCCGAGGGCAGGCCAACCCGCGGGTGTCGCGCATGCGTAAGCTCCTCGCGGACGTTCAGGTGGTGCGGGGGGATCTGCTCGACCAGGGATCGCTGATCTCGGCGGTGGAACGCGTTCAGCCGGACGAGGTCTACAACCTGGGCGCCATCTCCTTCGTCCCCATGTCCTGGGAACAGGCCGAGCTGACCGCCGAGGTCACCGGTATGGGCGTGCTGCGCATGCTGGAGGCCATCCGCGTGTGTTCAGGTGTTTCCCGAGGTTCGGGCACCCGCTCCGGGCAGATGCGCTTCTATCAGGCTTCGTCCTCCGAAATGTTCGGCCAGGTCACCGAGACGCCCCAGAACGAGCGCACCGGCTTCCACCCCCGCTCGCCGTACGGCGTGGCCAAGGCCTACGGGCACTTCCTCACCCAGAACTACCGCGAGTCCTACGGCATGTACGCCGTCTCCGGCATCCTGTTCAACCACGAGTCCCCGCGCCGGGGCGCCGAGTTCGTCACCAGAAAGGTCACCCTGGGGGTGGCCCGCATCAAACTGGGCCTGGCCTCCGAGCTGCGGCTGGGCAACCTGGAAGCCCGGCGCGACTGGGGCTTCGCCGGCGACTACGTCCGCGCCATGCACCTCATGCTCCAGGCCGCCGCCCCCGAGGACTACGTGATCGGCACCGGTCGGATGAAGTCGGTACGCGACCTGGTCGAAGCCGCCTTCACCGCCGCCGGCCTGGACTGGGAGCAGTACGTCATCCGCGACCAGACCCTCCACCGCCCCGCCGAGGTGGACCTGCTGTGCGCCGACCCCAAGAAGGCCCGGGTACAGCTCGGCTGGGAACCCACCGTCTCCTTCGACGACCTGGTCGCCATGATGGTCGAATCCGACATCCGCCTCCTGTCCAACGGCGGCGACCCCGACCAGGACTCCTCCTGGCCGTAACCAACGGGCCTCCCTTGCGGTCGGGCTGCCTTCTGGAGCCCGCCCGTTGCCCGGTTGGGTGGCTGGGCAGTTGGATCCCGCCAAGGTCAGTGGTGCTCCCCTTCGCTTCGCGCGTGCTTCCAGTCGGGCGGGCGCCCGACCCCGTGTCGGTCCTCGCTGCGCTCGGGCTCATTGATCGTGCGCCCTCGGCGCGGTGGCTGGCGCGCTTGCAGGGGTGTTCGCGCAGATGGGGACGCGGAGTGCGCAAGCAGGGTGGCGGGCTGCATCACATGATCAAAACTTCGGGACCGCCTTCCGGCATGTGTCATCGTCCGGACTCAGGCCCGCAGCGGACGGCTCTAACGCAGGCGATCAGGAATGGCACGAAGAAGTGACAGAGCTGGAAGCGCCACTGATTGACCCGACGGCCGGCCTGCTCTCCCCGGTTGACGCGTACGCGCTCACAGGTCCCGGTTGAGAGGAGATCATCTGTGTGCGGCGCATGTTCACCGAAGAGATCGCCGAGCACGGAGGGCTACCCACGGAAAGGCCAACCAACAAGTGGCCCCGCAAGGGGTGACTGAGATCCAGTCACCTGGCCTGGAGTCCGAGCGGCAGAATCGCCCCGCGTATCGGCTTGTCAGGGGAGACGGTGAACACCGTGTTGCCGTGCTTGTCGATCGCCTCACCGATGGCAGGCAGGTTGGGGATGACTATCTCCGCCACCTGCTTGCTGGTGAGGGTGCGGAAATCCCGCAGGATGATCACAGAAGGGCAGGTGGCTCGCGACTCCGCCAAGCACTTGGTCAACCGCTTGTCCGACGTCCCCAGCACCCGGCCTTCCGCGCAGCACCACGCGAAGATCTCTTCATCGCCCCATCTGGCCATGCCAGCGCGCGAGCTACGCGACGCAGGCGCACTGTCAAGCGCCCGAGTGAAGCGAGGACCATTGACCAGGGCGGGCTCCAACGGACCAACCACCCAGCCGGGCAACGAGTGGGGCCCCAGAAGAACGCCCGACCGGAGGGCGGACCCTCAGCTCGACTGGAGAAGCGCCTGACATCCCGAACGCGCGAAGCGCGCCCATGTGAAAGACCTTGCCTGTGGAGGTCCGGGGCGTCGGGGTTTGCAGTGGTGGTGGAGGCGCGTGGTCACGGTCTGAGGCGGAAGCGGGGGTGGGGCATCACGGTTTCCGGCGGAGGCGGGGGCGGGGGCCGCTGGGGTGGCGGCGGGCCTTGCGGATATGGGACAGGATGCGGGTGGTCTCGTCGGGGTGCGGGCGCCAGCCGCGTTCGATGAGGGAGTTGGCCACCTGCTCCAGGAGATCGCCCATGCGGGCGGGGACCACGTCGCGGCGGACGGGGATGATGTGCCAGCCCAGGGATTCCAAGCTTGCTCGGCGGGTTGTGTCTCTGGTGCGCTCCTCGGGGGATGAGTGGTGGTCGCGGCCGTCGTATTCGACTGCCAGGTGGTAGTCGGGCCAGCCGAGGTCCAGGTAGGCGTGGCGGTTGGGGAGGATCACGTGGATCTGGGTGGTGGGGCGGGGGAGGCCGGCCTCCAGGAAGGCCACTCTTAGGCGGCTTTCTCTTGGGGAGGCGGCGCCGCTGTCGGCCATGCTTAGGGTGTGCAGGAGGTGGGTGAAGGCGGTCGCCCGCGTGCGGAGGTCGGCGATCCTCACGCCTCGTCTCAGGAACTGGTCGACGATGGTGATGCCGTCGATTCTGGGGAGGGTTCGGGCGCAGTCCAGGGCGGTGCGTTCGAGGGTGGTCAGGCGGATTCCCTTGTGCGTGGTGGTGTCGGTTGGCGGGAGCGACAGCTCGTACGACTGACAGCCGGGGATGTCCATGTGGATCGGGATGGCCAGCTCTACCGGCCAGTCCTCCTCGCGGGCGCCGTCGGGCATGGCGCGCAGGCCCCAGACGTGCGCGGCCGTGCGGCGGCAGGCCACTGCTCTCGGGACCAGCTGGGTGAGCAGGCGGGTGCGGTCGAGGAGAGAACCCGTGGTGAGGGTGTCGGTCACGGGTTCAGGGTGGCTTGTGGGGGCCGGGTGGGGTGGGGGCGAACGGGGTTCTGGGGATGGGGAGCGGGTTTCCACAGCTTCCGCGGGGCGGGGGTGGAGCACCTGCGAGGGGGCGCCTCGGCGTGGTGGAGAGGGCTTTCCTGATCGCGCTGGGAATGGCCGGTCGGGGCGAACGAGGGAATCTAGTCGAGCCGTACGGGGAGTTCCTTGATGCCGTTGATGAAGTTCGAGCGCAACCGCCGCACCTCCCCCGTCTGCCGCAGCCGTGGGAACCGCACCGCCAGCTGCTCGAACAGCACCCGAAGCTCCAGCTTCGCCAGATGGTTCCCCAGGCAGAAGTGCGCCCCGCCGCCCCCGAACCCGATGTGCGGATTGGGGTCGCGCCCGATGTCGAAGGAATGGGGCTGTGCGAAGGCTGAAGAGTCCCGGTTGGCCGACGAATAGAACACGACCACCTTGTCGTCCTCGCGGATCTGCTGCCCCGACAACAGCACGTCCGCGGTGGCCGTGCGGCGGAAGAGGTTCACGGGCGAGACCCAGCGCACGATCTCGTCGGACGCGGTGCGGGACAGCGTGGGGTCGGCCACCAGGCGGGACCACTGTTCAGGGTGGTCGAAGAGGGCGAGCATGCCGCCGGACGCCGCGTTGCGGGTGGTCTCGTTCCCGGCCACCACCAGCAGCAGCACGAACAGGTCGAACTCGTTCTCGTCGAGCGTCTCGCCGTTCTCGTCGGGCTGGATGAGCTTGGTGACGATGTCGTTGCGCGGTGCGCCGCGGCGCTGGGCGGCGAGCTGGTTGGCGTAGGCGTAGACCTCCATGGCCGCCGCGCCGCCCTCGTCGGGGGAGGCGGCGTAGTCGGGGTCCTGGGCGCCGATCATCTTGTTGGACCAGGTGAACACCTTGTCCCGATCGGCCACCGGCGCGCCGAGCAGTTCGCAGATCACGTACAGGGGCAGGGGCGCGGCGATCTCGGTGACGAAGTCGACCTCGCCGGAGCACTTGTCGAGGAGGTCGTCGCAGATGTCGCGGATGTGGGGTTCGAGGGCGTTCATGGTGCGCGGGGTGAACCCCCGGTTGACCAGCGAACGGCGCCGCGTGTGCTCGGGCGGGTCCTGGTTGAGCATCATCAGGCGCTGCATGGCCCGCTGCTCTTCCGGCATCTCGTTGAACAGCGCCAGCCGCCGCGAGGAGGAGAACAACTCGGAGTGCCGCGAGACGTGCACGACGTCGTCGTACCGGGTGACCGCCCAGAAGCCGGGTTCGCCGGGATGCCAGTGAACGGGATCATGTTCGCGCAGCCACCGAAGCTGCTCGTGTGGCGGCCCAGAATCGGCGTACCGGTCCTGGTCAACGAGGTCAATGAGCACCCGCTCCACCCCTTTGATCTAGCGCTTGGTCAGTCACCGCACTGAAACGTGTTCTATTACGCGACGCCCGCCACGTCAACCCACCCTCATGGGGTACGGCCCGCCGTAACGCCCGGCAAGGTAGGAGGTCTGCCCCGACCCGGAGAACGGGCCACCTCCGATGTTTTCAGGTGCGTCAGGGGCGCCTGTGGCACAAGTGGCGCACCGTGCACGGCAGTGCAACCGGTTGCACCCAGATGTGAGAAATCCCGAGGTCACGGATCGGATGTATACCCAGTCCCCGACTTGACAGCTCCCCACCCTGGTACGAGCATCATAGGTCGAGACATCCGATGTATAACTGAGGGATGCGGTGTGAAGCTGCTGCGAGTTGGACCTGTCGGCCAGGAGCGCCCGGTGGTGATGGACGCCGCCGGTGACCTGCGCGACATAGGAGAGCCCGAGATCGACGGGGCTTTCTTCGCTTCCGGGGGAGTGGCGCGCGTCCGCGACGCGCTGGACGGCGGCCGGCTGCCGTTGTTCGAGGGGAAGGGCCTGCGGATCGGGGCGCCCGTCGCCCGGCCCGGGAAGGTCGTCTGCATCGGGCTGAACTACCGTGACCACGCCGCCGAGTCCGGCGCCCAGGAACCGGAGGAGCCGGTCGTCTTCATGAAGGCGGCCAACACCGTGGTCGGCCCCGACGACGAGGTGCTGGTGCCGCGCGGGTCCGTCAAGACCGACTGGGAGGTCGAGCTCGCCGTCGTCATCGGTAAGACGGCGCGCTACCTGGACGGCCGCGAGGCCGCGCTCGACGTGATCGCCGGTTACGCGATCTCCAATGACGTGTCCGAGCGGGAGTTCCAGCTGGAGCGCGGCGGTCAGTGGGACAAGGGCAAGTCATGTGAGACGTTCAACCCGCTCGGCCCCTGGCTGGTCACCGCCGACGAGGTGGGCGACCCGCAGAACCTGGCCATGCGCCTGTGGATCAACGGCGAGTCGCGCCAGGACGGCAACACCAAGAACATGATCTTCGACGTGGCGGAGGTCGTGCGGTACCTGAGCCAGTTCATGGTGCTGGAGGCGGGTGACGTGGTCAACACGGGTACTCCTGCCGGTGTGGCGCTGGGCATGGCCGGCCAGCCTTACCTGCGGGCCGGTGACGTCATGGAGCTGGAGATCGCCGGTCTCGGCCGCCAGCGCCAGAGGGTGGGCCAGGCATGACGGCGGCGCCGTACCGGATCGTGGAGATGGAGACCCACGACATCCGCTTCCCGACCTCGCGGGAGCTGGATGGGTCTGACGCGATGAATCCGGACCCGGACTATTCAGCTGCTTATGTGGTGCTCAAGACCGATGACGGGTTCGAGGGGCACGGGTTCGCGTTCACGATCGGGCGGGGCAACGACGTGCAGACGGCGGCCATCGGCGCGCTGAAGCCGTACGTGATCGGCCGGGACGCCGAGGATCTCGGGACTCTGTACAAGGAGCTGGTCAACGACTCGCAGCTGCGGTGGCTGGGGCCCGAGAAGGGCGTCATGCACATGGCGATCTCCGCCGTCGTCAACGCGCTGTGGGACCTCAAGGCCAAGAGGTACGGCAAGCCGCTCTGGCGACTGTTGTCCGAGATGTCCCCCGAGGAGATCGTGGACCTGGTCGACTTCCGCTACCTGAGCGACGCCCTCACCCCGGACGAAGCCCTCCAGATCCTGAAGAAGGCGGAGCCCACCCGTGCGGCCCACGCCGCCAAGCTGCAGGCCGACGGCTACCCCGCCTACACCACCTCGCCCGGCTGGCTCGGCTACGACGACGACAAGCTCCGCCGCCTCTGCAAGGAGGCGCTCGACCAGGGCTTCAAGCAGATCAAGCTCAAGGTCGGCGCCGACCTCGAAGACGACATCCGCCGTTTCCGCACCGCCCGCGAGGTCTGCGGCCCCGACTTCCCCATCGCCATCGACGCCAACCAGCGCTGGGACGTCGCCTCGGCCATCGCGTGGGTGAACGCGCTGCGCGAGTTCACGCCCCACTGGGTCGAGGAGCCCACCAGCCCCGACGACGTGCTCGGCCACGCGGCGATCGCGCAGGGCATCCGCCCGATCCCGGTCGCCACCGGCGAGCACGTGCAGAACCGCATCGTCTTCAAGCAGCTTCTGCAGGCCGGCGCCATCTCCTACCTGCAGCTCGACTCGGCCAGGGTCGGCGGCGTGAACGAGAACATCGCGATCCTGCTGCTCGCGGCCAAGTTCGGGGTGCCGGTCTGCCCGCACGCGGGCGGCGTGGGGCTGTGTGAGCTGGTGCAGCACCTGGCGATGTTCGACTACGTCGCGGTGAGCGGCTCGCTGGACGGCCGGGTCATCGAGTACGTCGACCACCTTCACGAGCACTTCGCCGACCCCGTCGTGATCGAGAACGGCAACTACGTGGCGCCGTCCATGCCGGGATTCAGCGCGGAGATGCACCCCGAGTCGATCGCCGCCCACGTCTACCCGGGCGGCGAAGTATGGAGAGACCAGTGAGCCTCAAGGCCATCGTCACCGGCGGCGGCTCCGGCATCGGCCTGGCCGCGGCGACCGCGCTGGCCGCGAAGGGGATGACCGTCGCCTGCCTGGACGTCAATCCGCCCGGCGAGCCCTTTATCGGGATAAAGGCGGATGTGACGGATGATGCCCAGGTACGCGCGGCCATCGCCGAAGCGGCCGACCGGCTCGGCGGCATCGACGTCCTGATCAACAACGCCGGAATCGGGGCCCAGGGCACCATCGAGGACAACCCCGACGAGGAGTGGCGGAAGGTCTTCGACGTCAACGTCTTCGGCATGGTCAGGGTGGCCAGGGCGGCGCTGCCGTACCTCAGAAGGAGCGAACACGCCGCGATCGTCAACACGTGCTCGATCGCGGCCACCGCGGGCCTGCCCAACCGCGCGCTCTACAGCGCCACCAAGGGCGCGGTCATGTCGCTGACGCTGGCGATGGCCGCCGACCACGTCCGCGAGGGCATCCGCGTCAACTGCGTCAACCCGGGCACCGCGGACACACCCTGGGTGGCCAGGCTGCTCGACGCCGCCGACGACCCGGAAGCCGAGCGCCGGGCGCTCAACGCCAGGCAGCCGATGGGCCGCCTGGTCAGCGCCGAGGAGGTCGCCGCGGCCATCGCCTACCTGGCCGGTCCCGAGGCCGCCGCGACGACGGGCACGGTGCTCGCGGTCGACGGCGGCATGCACGGATTGAGGTTGCGCCCGGCCACCTAGCCAAGGAACACCCCCCAACGAACAGGACCTCTGGCACATGAAGATCGGATCCGTGGTCGCCTCGGCGGCTCTTCTCACGATCGTTACGGCCTGCGGCTCGACCGGCGGCAGCGGCGCCCCGGCCGCGGGCGGAGCCGGCGGCAAGGTCGGCATCGACCACCCCCGGGCCGACTCCGACTTCTGGAACTCCTACATGAAGTACGTCGACCAGATGGCCACCGAGCTCAAGGTCGACAAGCTGAACCCGACCAACTCCCAGAACGACGTCTCCAAGCTGGTCAGCAACGTCCAGGCGCTGACCGGCCAGGGCGCCAAGGCGATCGTGATGGCGCCGCAGGACACCGGCGCCATCGCCACCACGCTTCAGCAGCTGGAGAACAAGAAGATCCCGGTCGTCTCCGTGGACACCCGCCCCGACAAGGGCAAGGTCTTCATGGTGGTACGCGCCGACAACCGCGCGTACGGTACCAAGGCCTGCGAGTTCCTGGGTGAGAAGCTGGGCGGCAAGGGCAAGGTCGTCCAGCTCCAGGGCGCCCTCGGCTCGATCAACGGCCGCGACCGCTCCGAGGCGTTCGCGGAGTGCATGAAGAGCGAGTTCCCCGGCATCACGGTCTTCAGCGAGCCGACGGAGTGGGAGGGCAGCAAGGCCGCGTCCATGCTCCAGACCCGTCTGGAGCAGAACCCCGACATCAAGGGCATCTACCTGCACGCGGGCGGCGTCCACCTGGCCCCGACGCTGCAGGTGCTGAAGACCAAGGGCCTGCTCGTCCCGCCGGACGACGCCAAGCACGTCTTCGTCGTCTCCAACGACGGCATCCCGCAGGAGTTCGAGGCGATCCGCAAGGGCGACATCGACGCGACGGTCTCGCAGCCGGCCGACCTCTATGCCAAGTACGCGCTGTTCTACGCCAAGGCGGCGACCGAGGGCAAGACGTTCAAGGCGGGTCCGACCGACCACGACAGCACGATCATCGAGCTGCCGAACGGCCTGGAGGACCAGCTTCCCGCCCCGCTTGTCACCAAGGAGAACGTGGATGACCAGAAGCTTTGGGGTAACCAGGTCAAGTAATGAGATTTCACGTTGAAGCCCGAAATATCACGAAGCGTTTCGGACCCACGACCGCGCTGAACAACGCGGGCATCGAGATCGCCCCAGGCCAGACCCACGCGCTCGTCGGCAGGAACGGCGCGGGCAAGTCCACGCTCGTGTCGATCCTGACCGGCCTCCAGCGCCCCGACACGGGCGAGGTGCTGTTCGCCGGAGAGGCCGCCCCCGCTCTCGCCGACCGGGACGCCTGGCGGCGGCGGGTGGCCTGCGTCTACCAGAAGTCCACGATCATCCCCGCCCTGACGGTCGCGGAGAACCTCTTCCTCAACCGCCAGGGCCGCTACGTCAAGTGGCGCGAGCTGCGCTCCAAGGCCCGCGACCTGCTGGCCACCTACGAGGTGGACGTGGACGCGGAGGCGCTGGCCGGAGACCTCGGCGTCGAGCAGCGCCAGCTCGTGGAGATCGCCCGCGCGCTGTCGTTCGGGGCCACGTTCATCATCCTCGACGAGCCCACCGCCCGCCTGGACGGCCCGGCCATCGAGCGGCTGTTCACCCGCATGCGGACGCTGCGCGAGCAGGGCGTGACGATGATGTACATCTCCCACCACCTCGACGAGGTCTACGAGATCTGCCAGAGCGTCACCGTCTTCCGCGACGCCCGGCACATCGTGACCAGGCCGGTCGCCGGCCTCCCGCACGACGAACTGGTCTCGGCGATGACCGGAGAGGCCGCGGCCGCCGCCCACCGGACCAGGCTGCGCGCGGCCGGCGACCTGGTGGTCCTGGAGGCGACGGGCCTGTCCCTGCGCGGGCGCTACGAAGGCGTCGGCCTGAGCGTGCGCGCGGGCGAGGTGGTCGGCCTGGCCGGCTCGGCGAGCAGTGGCAAGATCGGCCTGGCCGAGACGCTGGCCGGGCTGCGTAAGCCCGACGCCGGCCGGATCACGGTCAACGGCAGGCGGCCCAAACCCGGCGACGTGCCCGCGTTCCTGGCCGCCGGGCTCGGATTCGTGCCGGAGGACCGGCACCACGAAGGGTTCGTCCCCCTGCTGTCAGTGGGCGAGAACAGCACCATGCCGGTCATGCGCAGGCTGGGCAGGTTCGGCATGGTCTCGCCGGGGCGGCGCCGTACCCGGGCGAAGCAGATGATCAGGGATCTCGACATCAAGACCGGCGGGCCCGAGCAGCCCGTCGCCGAGCTGTCGGGCGGGAACGCGCAGAAGGTCGTCTTCGCCCGCGCGCTCGTGGACGACCCCACCGCGCTGGTCGTCATGAACCCCACCGCGGGGGTCGACGTGAAGTCCAAGCAGGCGCTGCTGGGCGCGGTCGAGGACGCGGTCGAGCAGGGCGCGGGGGCGGTGTTGGTCTCCGACGAGCTCGCCGACCTGCGGATCTGCGACCGGGTGCTGGTGATGTTCCACGGCAGGATCGTCAAGGACGTGCCGCGCGGCTGGACCGACCACGAGCTCGTGGCCGTCATGGAAGGCATCCAACAGTGAGCGTCAAACCCTTCTACAAGCCGGACGTGAAGCCGGGCGCCCGCGGGCCGGTGCTGCGGCTGACCCGCTTCCGCGACCTGACCCTCGTGCCGGTGATCGTGCTCCTGCTCGTGGTGGGCGCGTTCACCGACCCGGTCTTCCTGACCGGCGGCAACATCAGCAACATCCTGCAGCAGCAGGCCTCGATCTCGCTGCTGGTGCTGGCCGAGGCGATGATCCTGATCGCCGGGAAGTTCGACCTGTCGCTGGAGTCGACGGTCGGCACCGCGCCGGCGATCGCGGTGATGCTGGTCATCCCCGCGACGGCGGGCGGATTCGGGCTCGGGCTGCCGGGCGCGCTGGTGATCCCGCTGGCGTTGCTCGTGGGCGCGGCGATCGGGGCGTTCAACGGGTTCCTGATCATCAGGTTCCAGCTGTCGGCGTTCATCGTCACGCTGGCCATGCTGATCATCGTGCACGGCCTGCTGCTCGGCCCGACCGAGGGCAAGACGCTCTTCCAACTGCCCGACTCCATCCTCTACCTGGGCAGCGTCACCTGGCTGGGGCTGCCGGCGGCGATCTGGATCGCGGGGGTGCTGTTCGCCGCGGGCATCTTCGTCCTGGGCTACACCCGCGCCGGCCGCTCGCTGTACGCGATCGGCGGCAACGCCGACGCCGCGCGCGCCGCGGGCATCCGGGTGCACCGGGTCCTGTTCGGCGTGTTCGTCATCGGCGGCATGCTGGCGGCGCTGGCGGGCATCCTGGAGACGGGCCGCCTGGGCGCCATCGGCAGCAACATGGGCGTCGGCTGGATCTTCATGGTCTTCGCCGCCGCCGTCATCGGCGGCGTCAGCATGGACGGCGGCAAGGGCACGATCCTCGGCGCGCTCACCGGCGTGCTGGTGATCGGCCTGGTGCAGAACATCCTCACGCTGAAGGGCGTTTCCGGCTTCTGGCAGCCGGTCGTCTACGGCGCGATCATCCTCATCGCACTCATGATCAGCCGCATCGCCGGCGGAAAGGCTCAGGACTGATGGAACGGCTCGCGCTGCGCTCCCGGCTCAAACCCGGCGCCGAGCAGCTTTACGACCGCGAGCACGCGGCCATCCCGGCCGAGCTGGAGGCGGCGATGCGTGAGCACGGCGTGCGGTCCTGGCGCATCTGGCGCGAAGGACTGGACCTGTTCCACCTGGTCGAGGTCGAGGACTACGCCGCGTTCCAGGCGGCGATGAAGGACCATCCGGCCGACCGGGCCTGGCAGGCGAAGATGAACAGGCTGCTCGACGGCGATTTCGACAAGGACTCCGGCGGCCTGAGCCTGGTCTGGGAGATGACATGAAATTTCCTGATTTCGGGCTCGGTGGCGCGCCGCTCGGCAACCTGTTCACCGCCGTCACGGACGAGCAGGCCCGCGCCACGGTCGACGCCGCGTGGGAGGCGGGCGTGCGGCTGTTCGACACCGCGCCCCACTACGGCCTGGGCCTGTCCGAGCGCCGCCTCGGCGCCGCCCTGGCCGGACGCGACGGCTACGTGCTGTCGACCAAGGTCGGCCGCCGCCTGGTGCCCGCCGACCCGGTCAGGGACGACGAGGGCTTCGACGTCGTCGCCGCCGAGCGCCGCGTGTGGGACTTCTCGCGCGACGGCGTGCGCCGTTCCCTCGAGGAGTCCCTGGTACGGCTCGGCCTCGACCACGTGGACGTCGCCCTGATCCACGACCCCGACGCCCACGCCGGCCAGGCGCTGGCCGAGGCGTACCCGGCGCTGGAGGAACTGCGCGCCCAGGGCGTGGTCAAGGCCATCGGCCTCGGCATGAACCAGTGGCAGGTGCCCGCCAGGTTCGTCCGCGACACCGACATCGACGTGGTCATGCTGGCCGGCCGCTACACCCTGCTCGACCGCTCCGGCCTGCCGCTGCTGGAGGCCTGCGCGGCCAAGGGCGTCAAGGTGCTGGCGGCGGGCGTGTTCAACAGCGGCATGCTGGCCACCGACGAGCCCGGCGGCACGTTCGACTATCAGCCCGCCTCCGCGCCGCTCCTGGAGCGGGCCCGGCTGCTGGCCGAGGTCTGCCGGCGGCACGGCGTCACGCTGCCCCAGGCCGCGATGGCCTTCCCCGCGCGGCACCCGGCCGTCGCGACCGTCGTGCTCGGCGCCCGCTCGGCCGACGAGGTACGCCGCAACGCCGCCCTGTGGGCCGAGCCGGTGCCGGAGGAGCTGTGGGCGGAGCTAGAGCTCGTATGAGGTGATCCACAGGCCCGGGATCACCTCGGCGTCACCGGTGTGCGTGAACCCGAGGCGCTCGTACAGCGTGCGCGCCGGCGTGTTGTCCCGGCCGGTGGAGACGATCACCTTGCGGCCGCCGGCTCGGGCCAGCACCTCCTTGACCAGCGTGCGGCCGATGCCCTGCCGCAGCGCGCCGGGGTCAACTATCAGCCGGTTGATGTCGACCAAGACGTCGCTCTCCTCCCAGGCGACCGCGCCGGTCAGCGTTCCCTCGTCGTCGAAGGCGCCCAGCCAGGAGAGCGGTGCTTTCTCCAGGGCCGTCAGGTCCTCGTGGAGCGGGGGGATGCGGTCGTCGCCGATGATCTCGGCCTCGATGGCGTAGGCGGCGTGCTGGAGGTCGAGAAGCCGCTGGTCGGGCGCGATGCTGGTGAGGTGCACGTGCCGATTATGTCTGTTATGTGGGGATGAACGCCCACCATTTTGACTGGCCCGGTTCGTAGGGGGAGTCGAGGCGCTTGCCGACGATTCCCGGCAGGCCCTGCTCGCGGGCTGCCTGCTGTACGGGCTGGGCCTGGGCGGGCCAGGATGGGGCGGTCTGCCAGCGCGCGCCCGAGAGGTCCAGCGCGTCCAGGGCCGCGCGGCGTTCGGTGAACGGCCTGGCCACCAGCGAGTGGCCGTCGTCGTAGAGCAGATCGGTGCAGACCAGGATCTCCGTGCCGCCCAGCCGGACGATCTCGCCGTCGAGGACCGCGCTCCTGCTGCCGAACGCCTCGGCCATCGGGCGCAGCCAGGAGAACTCGCGGGCCAGGTCGGTGCGCCCGCCGTCCACGTGGACCAGCACGCGGCGGCCGCCCCAGGCGAACTCGAAGGCGTAGGCGTCCTGGTCGCGGGGGAGTTTGGCGCGTTTGACCGGCAGCATCGGCTCCAGCGGCGGCAGCGGGTCCACGGCGGGCGGGTCCATGCGGTGGATCATCCAGTTCTTGCCGTCGGTCCTGAACAGCACGTACCGGCCCTGGGCGCGCTCGCCGTGCAGCACCACCTTGACCTCGCGCTCCGACCATTTCTCCGTGTCGTAGGTGCCGGTGTCCCAGATCGTCATGCTGCCCGCGCCGTACTCGCCGGTGGGGATCTCGCCGTGGAACCCGAGGTACTCCATCGGGTGGTCCTCGGTGTGCACGGCCAGGTGGTTGACCCGCGGATCGGCCGGCAGCCCCTTCGGGACCGCCCAGGAGACGAGCACACCGTCGCGCTCCAGGCGCAGGTCCCAGTGCAGTGACCGCGCGTGGTGCTCCTGGATCACGAACGCGCGGTCGTCCCCCTGCTCGGGTTGGTGCGGGGGGATGGGCTCGGGGGTACGGCTGGCGTCCCGCTTACTCCGATATTTCGAGAGTTTGTCGGCCACGCACCGTACCTACCCGGCGCTCGTCCCCCCGATCCTTCAGTCGAGCGCCTTGCGCAGCCACGCCTCGACACCGGCCACGTGGACCGTGGCCCAGGAACGTGCCACATCCGGCTGGCGGGCGGCGATGGCGTCGTAGATGGCGGTGTGCTGCTCCATCGTCTTCTCCAGCGCCCCCTCCTGGGTGAGGCCGCGCCAGATGCGCGCGCGGTGCGTGGGGCCGGCCAGGCTCTCGATGAAGGAGCACAGCACGTTGTTGCCGGAACCGCGGGCGATGCGCTGGTGGAAGGTCAGGTCGTTGTCGACCAGCTCCTCGATCGTGGGGTCCTTGGGCAGCGAGCGGAGCACCTCGCCCAGTTCCTCGATGTCGGCGTCGCTCATCTGGACCGCGGCCATGGCTGTGGCGGCGGGTTCCAGGATGCGGCGTACCTCGAAGAACTGGATGACGGTGTCGTCGCGGTGCAGGTCGAGCACGAACGACATGGTGTCCAGCAGGAGCCGGGGCTCCAGGCTGGTGACGTAGGTGCCGTCGCCCTGCCGTACGTCCAGGACGTTGATGAGCGCCAGCGCGCGTACGGCCTCGCGCAGCGAGTTGCGGGACAGGCCCAGCCGTTCGGCGAGATCGGCCTCTTTGGGGAGCCGGTCGCCGGGGGCTAGCTCGCCCGAGAGGATCATCTGCTTGATCTTGTCGATCGCAGCGTCGGTGACCGCCACGCTTCTCTCCCTAGACATCGGATGTCTACGAGTCTAGAGCCTGGAAGCGTACGGGATCGACCCCGGACACGCGGCGGATCTCGCCGCGTGCCTCCAAGGTGCGAAGGTGGGCGGCGGCTTCTCCGGCCGCCAGTCCTCGGAGCATAGGGGACAGATCATCCCATGCTCGGTTCCACGTCATCATCGCGGCGATCTCCCAGATGGTCAGCGGCTCGCCGGTGCTGGTCAGCAGTGTGGCGAGCGTGTGGAGTCTCTCCTCGTGATGGTGGCGGATCTGGGCGGCGCGTGCCGCCACATCCGGAAATATCCACTCATGGGCGGGTAGGGCGGTTAGGGGTCCCTGCTCGGCCACCTTTTCCAGAGATTTCAGGAAATCGCCGAGTGGGTCCACGTCGACGCGGTCGTAGGGATAGATGCCGACGTGCGGGGTGATGTCCGGCAACACATGGTCGCCGGTGAACAGCCGGTCGTCCAGCCTTAGGCAGAGATGTCCAGGTGTGTGCCCCGGGGTGTGAATCGCTCGCAGTTCGCGGCCCGGCACGTCCACGAGGTCCCCGTCGCGCAGGGTCCGGTCCGGCTGCGCGGGCGGTACCGGCCGCTCGGCCGCCGGCACACTCACATCCAGTCCCTCGGCGCCGGCCCGCCGCAGCATCTCCGCCTGAAAATTCCGGTGCTCGTCGTCGGCCAGGCCCCGCATGAGCGTGACGATGGCCGCGTCCGCCTCGTGCATCGCGATCCACGCCCCGGACGTCTCCCGCACCCGCCCCGCCAGCCCCGCATGATCAGGATGGAAGTGCGTCACGACGACCCCGTACACGTCGGCCACATCGATCCCCAGCGCCGCGAACCCGCCGCTCAGCGCCTCCCAGGCGTCCGGATGATTCCACCCCGCGTCGATGAGCACCGGCCCACGCGGCGACTCGATCGCGTAGACCAGCGTGTAGCCGAGCGGATTGCCGGGAATCGGCACCGGCACACTCCACACCCCGCCACCCAGATCCTGCGGCTTCTGACTGCTGTACGGCTGCCGCCGCGTCTTCCCGCTTGGCTGGTCGTTTCGTGGTGTGGTGGCCGGAGGCCGGCCTTGGGGTCGGGTCTTTTCGTGAGGTTGGCCGTCGGGTCGGGGTGTCACGTGAGGCGCTCGAGAACGGTGGCCGTGGCCAGGGCGCCTCCGGCGCACATGCTGACCAGGGCGGTGGCCGAGTCGGAGCGTTCGAGTTCGTGCAGGGCCGTGGTGATCAGCCGGGCTCCTGTCGCACCGACCGGATGGCCCAGCGCGATGGCCCCGCCGTTGACGTTGACCCGGTCGAAGTCGGGCTCGTGCACGCTCGCCCAGGACAGGACGACCGCGGCGAACGCCTCGTTCACCTCGAACCTCTCGATGTCGCTCATCGCCATCCCCGTCCTGGCCAGTACCTTCGCCGTGGCGTCCACCGGCCCGTCCAGGTGATAGTACGGCTCCGCCCCGATCAGCGTCTGGGCCAGGATTCTGGCGCGGGGACGCAGGCCGTACCTCTGGGCGGCCTTCTCGCTCATCAGGAGCACGGCGGCGGCGCCGTCGGAGATCTGCGACGACGTGCCCGCGGTGTGCAGGGCGCCGGGCACGACCGGCTTCAGCTTGGCCAGGCCGTCGGCGGTGGTCTCGCGTAAGCCCTGGTCCTTGGTGACGCCGTGGACGGGCACGATCTCCCTGTCGAACCGGCCGTCGGCCCACGCCTTGGCCGCGAGTTGCTGAGACCGGGCGCCGAACCAGTCGAGCCGCTCCCTGGTCAGGCTCCGCCGGGCGGCGATCCGCTCGGCCGCGGTGAACTGATCGGGCAGATCGATCGACCAGTCGTCGGGACGCGGCCGCGCGGGCTGGACGTTGCTGCCCAGAGGCGCCCGGCTCATCACCTCGACCCCGCACGCCACGCCCACCTCGATGACGCCCGCCTGGATCAACGCCGCCACCAGGTGGACCGCCTGCTGCGAAGACCCGCACTGGGCGTCGATCGTGGTCACGCCGGTCTGGTGCGGCAGCCCCGCGTAGAGCCAGGAGTAGCGGCCCACGTGCCCGCCCTGCTCGCCCGCCTGGGTGACGCAGCCGGCGAAGACCTGCTCGACTGTGGCCGGGTCGACGCCCGACCTCTCGACGAGGCCGGTCAGGGCTGCGGCTAGAACTTGTTGCGGCTTGAGCTCGGCCAGCCAGCCGTTGCGCTTGCCGATGGGAGTCCTTACGGCTTCTACGATCACGGGTGTGCCCACAGCGCCTCCAGAACGATGCTCTAGAGGTGAATGTAACGCGTTCTAGTTTATGCTCGCAATGCACCCGGCCCCGCGATCAACCAGTCGCCCGCTCCTCCCAGTTCCCACACGCCTCAGTACCACCATCCGATCTTCTCGCAGACCCCTCCACCGGAGCCCGTTGGCCGACGGGCGTCCTTCACCCGCGGCGCCTACCACCGACCACTCCTTCGATCGTCGTGTCGCGGCGCGCGCCCAGCCGCCCCGTGCCCTGAGGGCGCTCGGGGCTGTCGGGTGGTGGGGTCAGGCGGGCAGGGTGGTGGGGAGGCCGAAGGTGTCGAAGAGCTTGAGGTCGAAGAACTGGCACACGTGGGTGACCCCGGCCGCCGACAGCGTGAGTACCGGAAGACCGAAGGGGTGGTAGAGCCCGTCCTCGCCCAGCAGATACATGCCGAACGCCGGTTGCCCGTTGGCTTGGCAGGGCACCAGCTTGAGGTCGCCCGCCTGCTTGGCCGGGCAGTGAGTGGCGATGAGCCGCCCGATGTTCTCCGCGCCCTGGTACCACCCGGGGAAGGGCGGCATCTCGAAGACCGCGTCCTCGGTGAACAGCTTGACGATCGCGTCCACGTCGTAGCTCTCGAAGGCCCGCATGTAGCGGTCGAGCAGCTCGCGTTGCTCCCGCTCGTCAGGCTCGCCCATCTGGTCCTCGGCCGGCGAGACCTCGGCCAGCTGCGCCCGCGCGCGCTGCAGGCTGCTGTTGACCGCGGCGGTGGACGTGTCGAGCAGGTCGGCCACCTCGGCCGCCCGCCACTGGAGCACGTCGCGCAGGATGAGCACCGCCCGCTGCCGAGCCGGCAGGTACTGCAGAGCCGCCACGAGGGCCAGCCGTATGCTCTCCCGCGAGGTGACCACGGTCGCCGGATCCCGCCCGTCCGCCCCGACCGCCTCGTCAGGGACGGGTTCGAGCCACTCCAGCTCCATCGTCTCGCCCAGCGGCCCGTCACCCCTGGCACTCGGCGCCCCGAGCCCGGTGGGCGTCGGCCGTCTGCCCTGCTTGTCGAGCGCGGTCAGGCAGCGCGTGGTGGCGATCTTGTAGAGCCAGGTGCGTACGGAGGAGCGGCCTTCGAACTTGTCGTAGGCCCGCCACGCCCGAACGTAGGTCTCCTGGACCGTGTCCTCGGCATCGTGAACCGAGCCGAGCATGCGATAGCAGTGTGCGAGCAGCTCCCGCCGCAAAGGGTCGGCCAGCTGAGCGAAGTCATCGCTGACTGTCATGTTCCCTGTCTAGCGGATGCGTGTGACAAAAATCTGTCAGCGCGGCGATGAGCCGTGGACGTGGCCGGGGTCTACACCTGTGGTCGCAGCGGATGGCGAGCCTTTCCAAGGTTTTCGATCCGCTGCCTCAGGACGGGGCGGGTCTGGGCTCGGGCTCGCCCTTCTGGCGCGTGCAGCGGCAGGAACGAGGGGCTCTGCCCTGCACGCGCCCTTCCACGCGCTCTGAGAGGTGTTGGGGCTCAGGGGGTGAGGATGATTTTGCCGGTGGTGTGGCCGGTTTCGCCGAGTTCGTGGGCCTTGGCGGCCTCTTCCAGAGGGAGGACTGCCGCGATTTCGGCCCGTAGGCGGCCCGCCGTGGCCAGGGCGGCGATGGCCTTCATGGCGCCGTGATCCGGTTCCACCAGCATCGCGGCGGTCCGGATGCCGCGTGCCGACGCCTCCTCGGCGAGGGCGGGGTCGAGCTTGGACAGGACCAAGGAGACGATCGTGCCGCCCTCGCGCAGGGTGCGCAGGGAGCGGGAGCCGTAGTCGCCGCCCATGGTGTCCAGGACCATGTCCACGTCCCGGACCACGTTGGCGAAGTCGGTGCTCCGGTAGTCGATGAGCTCGTCGGCCCCCAGGCGGCGGAGGAAGTCGTGCTTGGCGGCGCTGGCCGTACCGATGACGAAGGCGCCGCGCGCCTTGGCGATCTGCACGGCGAGGTGACCCACCCCGCCCGCCGCGGCGTGCACGAGCACCCGCTGGCCGCCCCGGACGCCCGCGGTGTCCACCAGCGCCTGCCACGCCGTGAGCGCCGCGAGTGGCAACGCGCCTGCCTGCACGTGGTCGATCTCAGAGGGTTTGCGGGCAAATGTACGGGCTGGCGCGGTCACATACTCGGCATAAGCGCCGTGTGCCTGCGGGTACCGGAGCATGCCGAACACTTCGTCACCCGGCTGGTACAGCGTGGTCCCCAGCCCAACCGCCTCGACCACGCCCGAGACATCCCAGCCCAGGGTGAAGGGCGGGGCGCCGATCAGCCCGCCGTTGGCGCGATGCTTCCAGTCGGTGGGGTTCACCCCGGCCGCCCGCACCCGCACCAGCACCTCGGTCGGCCCCGGCTCCGGCCTGGCGACCTCGGCCACCCTGAGCACGTCCGGACCACCGAGCACATCCTGCGTGACCGCCCGCATCATCATCCCGCCAGTCTCGCAGGTACGAACCTGCGTATCGTCGGCCGGTCCACAGCCCCACACCAACCGCCGGTGGTCCCTGACGGCGGCCCGCCAGCAGCCGGTGGTCCCCGACGGCGGCCCGCCAACAGTCGGTTGCCCCTGACTACGGCCCGCCCGCTGGCTCCGACCTGGTCTCGGCTGGCCAGCCGAGACCAGGCGGTGGGTGTCCTGTCGTGGGCGGGCCGTCTGGCGGGACCGGCTTTGCCGGTGGCCGGCTGTGCGCGGTCAGTCGCCGTCGGCCAGGAGGAGCCGGGCGCCGCGGAGGAGTTCGGCGCGGAGTTCGGCGTCGGGGACCGGCAGGGACAGGACCATCGGGTCGGCGACGGCGGCCAGGGCCTGGGCAGCGCGGATGTTGCGGCGGCGGGTCGGGTCGGGGCCCGCCAGGAGGGCGTTGGCCCGATCCATCCAGGTGACGACGCGGGTAGCCAGGTGTTCTTCCTCGGCGTAGACGGTGGTGTCGCGCAGGAGCAGCGTGAGCACGCGACGATGGCCGACCATCGTGTCCACGCATCGTTCCAGGAAGGTCTCGGGGTGTTCGACGGCGGCGTCGAGGTTGTCGAGGAAGGGATCCAGGAGCTGCTGGATGATCTCCGACTTGGAGCGGAAATAGTGGTAGAGGGTGGGTTTGGTCAGCCCAACCTGTTCGGCGATCTCGCGCATGGAGGTCGTCCGGTAGCCGCGTGCGGTGAACAGCTCCAGGGCTGCCGCCAGGATCCGTCCCTTGGTGTCACTCTGGATCACCAAGCCACCCTACCGCCCGGTCGGTCGTCTCCCACGCACGAGGACACCCCACCGGGTTTCCGGGGCCTCCCGGCAACTGCCGTTGTATGCCCACGTTCTTGGCCAGGCCTGCCACGGTGGCTGGTCAAAGGGGGCCGTTGCGGTGGGGACCACGTCCGACGTGAGAAGCGATCCCCACGATCGGCGCCCGCCCATGACGGCGGGTGGCGGTGGGGCGGCTTGCCGTAACGGAAAGGCGGCCGTGACGGAAGGCCGGCCGGGACGGAGAGGCAGCCGGGGAAGGGCGGCCTTGGCGGCCGCGCGGCGAGGACGGGGGGTTGTGGGGGAGCGGGCAGGGCGCCGGGTCAGAGGTCGGAGACCAGGCGGGCGGCGGCTATTTCGATGCGGCGTTGGATTTGGTCGTAGGTGCGGCGGCCGCGCAGCATTTCGAGGAGTTCGTGCACCCACACGCTTGACAGCGATCCCGCCAGCGCCAGCTGCTCCTCGCTCGCCTCGTCGCGGGTCAGCCCGCCGGCCGACACCCTCAGGATCAGGCCGGTCATACGGTCGCCGAACGGCGTCTCCACCTCGGCCATGATCAGCGACCGGATCAGCGCGTCGGCCAGTTCGGGTTCGCGCATGAGGCCGCGGGTGGCGCGCATCAGGACGTCGACCGCGCGGCCCGCGGGGGTGCCCGCGCTGGGCGGGCGGCGTTCGATGCTGTTTTCCAGCAGGTCGATCTCTTCGCCCACGACCGCCACGACGAGGTCCATCTTCGAGGGGAAGTAGCGGTACAGAGTCCCCAGGGCCACGCCGGCGCGTTCCGCGACGGTGCGCATCTGCATGGCCTCCACGCCGCCTCGGGAGGCGAGGGCGGCGGCGGCCTGGACGATGCGCTTGCGGCGCTGGTGCTGGCTGCGGGTGCGCACGCCGGACCCACCGGCGCTCGGAAGGGGGGCCTCGGGGTCGGGAGGTGGCGCTGCGACTGTCGCAGGCGGGGTGCGCATAAGAACACGTTATCTGATTTCTCCGTAACTCGGCTTGTTACTCGCGAGTCACAAAGAAGGGGCATAGCCGCATGTCCATCCGGTTATGAGGAAAAGTCGTGTTTCCTGAGCGGGAACGGTTGCTGGACAGATATTAGAATCTGTTCTAGTTTTGCGGCAGTTGGTGACCGAGCGCTTGGTGGAGGCCGGATGACCGCGGACACGTTCGCCGCCCTGCTCGCGGCCCGCGCCGACGACGACGGGCCGTCGCTCCACTACGCCGACCGGGTCTGGTCGTGGCGGGAGCAGGTCGCGCTCTGCCGTACCTACGCGGGGTGGTTGCGCGGGGCCGGTCATGTGGGCGTCTTGCTGGACAACGTGCCGGAAATGGTCTTCCTGGTGGGCGCGGCGGCGCTGGGCGGGCCGGTGGTGGTCGCGCTCAACCCCACGCGGTCGCCGGTCGAGCTGGTTCGTGACGCGCGGGCCGCCGACGTCGAGCTCATCGTGTACGACGGCGTCCACGCCGAAGCGGCGCGAGCGATCTCCGAGGACCTGGGCATCCGGCGGATCTCCTTGGACGAGCTCCAGGCGACCCACGATCGGGAGCCCGCGCCCCCCGGCGACCTGGTCATGCTCGTCTTCACCTCCGGCACCTCGTCAGGCCGTCCCAGAGCGGTACGGATCACCCAGCGCAAACTCGCCGTCCCCGGCCTGTCGCTGGCCCGCATGCTCACCCCGGACGACGTCGTCTACTGCTCGATGCCCCTCTTCCACTCCGGCGCGATCATGGCGGCGTACGCTCCGGCGGTGGCCTCGGGAGCCGCGCTGGTGCTCAGGAAGCGCTTCTCGGCCTCTGGCGTCCTTCCCGATGTCCGGAAATATGGCTGCACGTATCTGCACTACGTCGGCAAGGCCCTCTCCTACGTCCTGGCCACCCCGGAGCGCCCCGACGACGCCGGCAACCCGCTCAAACTCGCCTTCGGGAACGAGGGCAGCGCCACCGCGACCCGCCGGTTCGGAGAGCGGTTCGGGTGTTTCGTGATCGACGCGTTCGGGTCCACCGAGACCGCGGTCTCGATCACGCCGGATCCGTCGGGGCCGCCCGGGTGCCTGGGCCGCCTGCCCGACGGCGTCGAGATCCGTAGTCCGGCGACCGGCGAGCGCTGCCCGCCCGCGATCGTCGAGAGCGGCCGTCTCCTGAACGCGGAGGAGGCCGTCGGGGAACTGGTCAACGTCCAGGGGCTGGGGCTGTTCGACGGCTACTACAACGACCCGGAGGCCGACGCCGAGCGGATCAGAGAGGGCGCCTTCTGGTCGGGTGACCTGGCGTATGCGGACAAGGAGGGGTACGTCTTCTTCGCCGGCCGGGGCACGGAACGCCTGCGCGTGGACGGGGAGAACCTCGCCGTCGCCCCCATCGAGGCGGTGGTCCGCGAGGCGCCGGGGATCGTCGAGGCGGCCGTCTACCCGGTTCCCGACGCGGCCGCCGGTGACCAGGTGATGCTGGCCCTGGTGCCGGACAGGCGGTTCGAGATGTCGGCCTTCGCGGAGTTCCTGGGCGCGCGTGCCGACCTCGGGGCGAAGGCCGTACCGCGATATATCCGGATCTGCCGGGAGCTACCGCAGACCCCCTCCCACAAGGTACTCAAGCGCGTCCTCGCCCGGCAGGCCTGGCACGGCGCCACCGACCCCGTGTACCTCCGGACGGCGACCGGCTACCGGCCGCTGACCGGCGACGACGTCGTGGAGATCGAGACCGAGTTCGCCCGGTACGGGCGGCAGCACTTATTGGAGAGCTAGTGGATTTCGCATTGGACGAAACGCAGCGGGAGCTGCGCGAACTTGCCGCGGACCTGCTCGCCAGGCAGGCCGGCGAGGACCAGCTCAGGGAGGCCGGCCTGCTCGGCGTCTGCCTGCCCGAGGACGTGGGCGGCGCGGGCCTCGGCGGCGTCGAGATGGCCGTCGTGCTGCGTGAGGTGGGCGCGCGCGAGCTGCCGGCCCTGCCCGTCCTGGTCAGCTCCCTGGCGATCAGCCGGTACGGCTCGCGCGAGCAGCAGGCCCGCCTCGGCCAGGCCAGGGTGAGCACGGTCGCGCTGAAGGAGGCGGGCAGGGCGCTGGCCGACCCGCCGCGGACGCGGGCCCACTACTCCGGCGGCTGGACGCTGACCGGCAGCAAGTGCGCGGTGCCGTACGGGGCGGTGGCGGACGTGGCGCTGGTCTCGGCGGCGGAGGGGCTGTTCCTGGCCCGTCCCGGCCAGGTGGTGCCGGAGTTCGCCTCGACCGGCGAGCCGCTGGCCACGCTGGTCTTCGACCGGACTCCGGCGGAGAAGGTCGCCGACGACGCCGACGGCGTCCGCCTGATCTACACGGCCGCGGTCGCCGCGCAGGCGAGCGGCGTCCTGGCGGGCGCGCTGGAGCTGACCACCGAGTACATCAAGACCAGGAAGCAGTTCGGCCGCGCACTGGCGGAGTTCCAGGCGGTGACGATGCAGATCGCCGACGTCTACGTGGTCTCGCGGGCGCTGGACGTGGCGATGTGGTCGGCCGTCTGGGGGTTGGAGGCCAGGGACGTCGCGGTGGCCGCGTACCACGTGAGCGAGGCCTTCCGCGCGCTGTTCACCTGCCAGCACCTGCACGGCGGCCTCGGCCTGGACATGACCTACCCCCTGCACAAGAGCTTCGCCCACGCCAAGCACCTGTCCCACCTGCTCGGCGGCGCGGACGCCCAGCTCGACCTGATCGGAGCGCTCGCCTGATGCTCATCGACCTCACCACCGAGCAGAAGCGGTTGCGGGAGGAACTGCGCGAGTACTTCCGCGCCTGCCTCACCGGCGACGACCGCAAGAAGATCGCCGAGGACCCGTTCGGCGAGGCGTACATGGAACACTGCCGCCGCCTCGGGCGCGACGGCAAGCTGGGTCTCGGCTGGCCCAAGGAGTACGGCGGCGCCGGCTTCGGGCCGCTCGAACAGCAGATCTTCGCCAACGAGATCGCGCGGGCGGCGGTGCCGTACCCGATCATCACGGTGCAGACGGTCGGGCCGACGCTGATGCAGTACGGCACGCCCGCGCAGAAGGAGTTCTTCCTGCCGCGCATCCTGGCGGGGGAGTGCCACTTCGCGATCGGCTACAGCGAGCCGGAGGCGGGCACGGACCTCGCCTCGCTGCGGACGACCGCGGTGCTCGACGGCGACCACTATGTCGTGAACGGGCAGAAGGTGTTCACCTCCGGCGCCCACTACGCGCAGTACGTCTGGCTGGCGGCGCGGACGAACCCCGGGGCCAAGAAGCACAAGGGCATCACCATGATGATCGCCGGGACGGACGACCCCGGCTTCTCCTGGACGCCGATCGTCACCATGGACGGCCGCCACCACACGAACGCCACCTACTACCAGGACGTACGCGTACCGGCGGACATGGTCGTCGGCGAAGTGGACAAAGGCTGGGACCTCATCGTCAACCAGCTCAACCACGAGCGGGTCACGCTCGGCCCGGCGGGCAACCTCGGCCAGACCTACGACCGGTTCCTGGCCTGGGCGCGCAGGACGGGCAACGACGGGCATCCCGACGTACGCCGCGCGCTGGGTCGCGTCTACGCCTACTTCCGCACCAATGAGCTGCTGAACTGGCAGGTCGCGGCCAACATGGACCTCGGCTGGCTGGGCGCGCCCGACGCGTCGGCCACCAAGATCTACGGCTCGGAGCGCATGCAGGAGATCGGCCGGATCGTGGGCGACATCCTGGCGCGGTTCGGTGATCCGGCCGACCCGGAGACGGCCGAGCTGCTCGACCGGCTGGACCATGGCGTGAAGGGGGCCGTGGTGCTGACGTTCGGCGGCGGGGTGAACGAGGTGCAGCGCGAGCTGATCGCCATGCTCGGCCTGAGCCTGCCGAGGCCGCCGCGATGACCGATCTGCACGAGATGGCGCGCAGGCAGGTGGCCATGGGCGAGTTGCGCGGCCTGCCCGCGGCCGATCCGGTCAACGAACCGATGATCCGGCACTGGCTCGACGCCATGGGCGACCAGAACCCGCTTTATCTCGACAAAGGGGTGGCGCCTCCGGCCATGGCGCAGGTGTGGACCATGGGCGGGGTGCGACGCGACGCACGGGACCGCTCGCCGGTCGACGACATGCTGGCCGAGCTGAACGCCCAGGGGTACACGGGCGTGGTGGCGACCAACTGCGAGCAGACCTACCACCGGTACGCCCGGCTGGGCGACGTGCTGACTCCGGCCACCCGCTTTTCCGGACTTACCGGGCCGAAGACGACCGCCCTCGGAGAGGGATATTTCGCCACCTGGAATGTCACCTGGTATGACCAGTTCGACGAGCCGGTGGCGGAGATGCTCTTCCGGGTCCTGAAATTTCGCCCGCGGGTTAAGGAAAGGCGCAAGCCGTACCCGCTGAAACCTGCCGTCAACCGGGACACGCAGTTCTTCTGGGACGGCGTGAAACTCGGCGAACTGCGCATCCAAAGCTGCGCCGACTGCGGCGAACTACGCCATCCACCAGGCCCGATCTGCCCCGCCTGCCGCTCGGCGAACCGCGGCCACATCGTCGCCCGCGGCGAGGGAACCGTCTACAGCTACGTCGTCCACCACAACCCGCCCGTGCCCGGACGCGAAACCCCTTTCGTGGTGGCGGTGGTGGAACTTCCGGAAGGCGTGAGGATTGTGGGGAACATAGTGGACTGTCCCGTGGATGCGGTGGGTATCGGTATGACGGTGCGGGCAACGTTTCGCGCAATGGATGACGAACTGATCCTTCCGATGTGGACGCCACAGGAGTCATGATGCGGACGCTGACCGGAGAGCAGATCGCAATCGGCATGGTTCTGCCAGAACTGTCCATCAGCGTCACGCCCACCCTCGTGGTCTCGACCGCGATCGCCACCATGGACTTCACCCCGGTCCACCACGACGTCGAGATCGCCCGCGCGCAGGGCTCGCAGGACATCTTCCTCAACATCCTGACCACGATGGGGCTGGTCGAACGCTATGTCACCGACTGGGCGGGCCCGGAGGCGGTGATCCGCCGGATCAACGTGAAGCTCGGGGTGCCGGCCTACGCGGGGGACCTGCTGGCGTTCACGGGGGCGGTGATCGCGCGCGAGGGCGAGGAATTCACCGTCGAGGTCCGCGGCAAAGTCTCCCTCGGCGACCACGCGACCGGTTCGGTGGTCCTCTCGCTCCCGTCGTGATCCCTTCCTCCAAACTCTAAGATCACGAGCTTTTCGACCCTTACGATCACGGGCTTTAAGTTCACGGGCTTTAAGTTCACGGGCTTTAAGTTCACGGGCTTTAGGAGTTACGGCACAGCCACCCCCACGCCACCCGCCGACATGGGCGGGCCCAGGTCGGGGGGATCGCTTCTCACGTCGGACGTGGTCCCCGCCGCAACGGCCCCCTTTGCCCCCCGCCGTGGCCCCTCAGCCCCATCACCACCTCACCAACCGCTAGCCAGGCCACCACCCCACCGGCCACCGACCAGATCTGTTCGTCCACTGTTGGGCCCTGCCGCTTCCTCCGACCGGTCGCCGTTCGGGTTGGGGCGGGGCCGGGATGTCGTGAATACCTGAAGGGTTTCCTCATGAAAGCCGCCATCGCCGGGATCGGTGCCACCGAGTTCAGCAAGGATTCCGGGCGCTCGGAGCTGCAACTGGCCGCCGAGGCCGTTTTCGCCGCGCTCGACGACGCCGGGCTCTCGCCCGGGGACGTCGACGGCCTGGTGACCTACACCCAGGACACCAACCAGGAGATCGCCGTCGCGCGCGAGGTCGGGATCGGGGACCTGACCTTCTTTTCGCGTGTTCACTACGGCGGCGGCGCCGCCTGTGGCACGGTGATGCACGCCGCCATGGCCGTGCGGACCGGCATGGCCCGTACCGTCGTCTGCTACCGCGCCTTCAACGAACGTTCCGGCCGCCGCTTCGGCCAGCCCGATGCCCGGCTCGGCGGGGAGCCTTCCTCGCAGGGGCTGGAGATGAGCTGGCACGTGCCGTACGGGCTGATGACGCCCGCGGCCTGGGTGGCCATGTTCGCGCGGCGGTACATGCACGTCTACGGCGCGACCTCGGAGGACTTCGGCCGCGTCGCCGTCGCGATGCGGCGGCACGCGGCCACGAACCCGGCGGCGTGGTTCCACGGGCGGCCGATCACGCTGGCCGAGCATCAGGCCTCGAAGTGGATCGTGGAGCCGCTGCATCTGCTCGACTGCTGCCAGGAGAGCGACGGCGCGGTGGCGCTGGTCGTCACTTTGGAGGACCGGGCCAGGGACCTGCGCCGTTCCCCCGCGGTGATCACGGCCGCCGCTCAGGGGGCGGGCGCCGGGCAGATGATGATGACCAGCTATTACCGCGACGACATGACCGGCCTTCCCGAGATGTCCGTCGTCGGCCGCAAACTCTGGGAAATTTCCGGCATGCGGCCCGCTGACATGCAGACCGCGATCCTCTACGACCACTTCACGCCGTTCGTGCTGACGCAGCTTGAGGAGCTGGGCTTCTGCGGCAGGGGCGAGGCGGCCGGGTACGTCGCGGACGGCGGCATCGAGCTGGACGGCCACCTGCCGGTGAACCCGCACGGAGGGCAGCTGGGTGAGGCGTACATCCATGGCATGAACGGCATCGCCGAAGCCGTCCGCCAGGTAAGGGGCACCTCGGTCAACCAGGTCAAGGACGTGTCGAACGTCCTGGTCACCGCCGGTACCGGCGTCCCCACCAGCGGCCTCATCCTCTCCTCCCCCTGACCCACCCCCGCTGGGTCCGGTCAGGCGGACAGGGGAAGGCCGGCACGGCGATGCCAGGGGAGTTCCTGGTTCGGACAGGCCGACCGAGGTGACGCTGTCCGGTCGGGGTTAACCGGAATCCGGGAATCGGAGCCCGATCGGGGCCGGCCGGAACCCGCCAAGTCGGAGCCCCGGGCGGAGTCAGCCGGACGCCGGAGCGCCGTTCCCGGAGCCAGGCACGGGTTCGGCCAGGCGGAGGTGGGCGCGGGCTCTTGGCAGGGGACGCGGTCAGGGGGAGCCGATGACCGGGACCGCGAAGAACACCAGCATGGCGATCAGCACGCAGATCAGGAAGCCCGCCACCTCCCACGCCCAGTCGCGGTGCTTACGCTGCTTGCGCTTCCTCGCCTGCTTCTTGGCCGCCGGGCGTGACGGCTTTCGGGGGCCGGTGGCCTGCTTGGCGCCCATGTTCTGCCGGGATGCCGCGAGCCGGGGCCTGCCCTGGACGCGGCCGTCGCGTCCTGGCGCCTTACGGCCGTCCAGCGGGTCGCGGTCGGCCCGCGTCCTGCGGTCGTCTCGTCCCCAGGAGAACTCGGGGGCCGGTTCGGGAGAGGTGGCCGGGTCTTCTTCGGCCGAGACCCAGGGGGCTCTCAGGGCGTCTGGGTCCTCGTCGGGCTGGTCCAGCCGGGCGGGGTCGCTGGCGGCCAGGATGTCGGAGGGCATGGGGAGCCGGTAGACGGGCTCGCCGGCCGGGCGGCGGGTCCGGGTGAACGGCTGGAAGGCGGAGAACGCGTCCCCCGAGCTCCGGCCGGTGTCCGTGGTTCCGGCCTCCGGCGTCCGGCTGGCCTCCGGCCTTCGGCTGGGGTCCGGGAGGTCGGGCGTCGGCGGGCCGGGCGCAGGGGTGTCCGTCCGGGAGCTGTGGACGAGTACGTCTCCGGGGGAGGGCAGGTCCAGCGGCGGCATGATGTCGGTGGGCGGGTCGTCGAGTACGTCAGCGGGCACCGGAGCCGACAGCAAGAACCCGGTCCTCGGCGGCAGCCCGTCCCGGACCCTGGGCCTGGGCGGCAGGCCCGCACGCCACCCCGGCTCCTCCCCATCGGCGCTCGACGGCTCTTCCTGGGCGGAGGCGCCGGTGAAGGGGGCGAAGGGGTCCCGCCCGGGGGTGAACGCGTCGGAGTGGGGCGCCCCGGCCGACGGATCGCGGGTGGGAGCCGCGGTGAACGGGCCGCGCACGGGCGCTTCGCCCTGCGGGTCCTGCCCGGGGCTCCTGGTCAGCGGGTCGCTGCTACGGTCCCCGGTCAGCGGGTCGCGGGTACGGTCCCCGGTCAGCGGGCCATGCGCACGGTTCCCGGCCAGCGGCGTCCCCGCGAGCGGGTCGCTGACCGGATACGCGGTGAAGGGCCGGGCGGGCGATCCTGCCTGCGGGTTCGGAGCGGGCGAGCCGCCCGGCAGGTCACGGGCGGGAGAAGTGCCCGGCTGATCGCGAGTGGAAGGTCCGCCCAGCACATCGCCGGTGGGTGAGGAGCCCCACAGGTCACGGGTGGCGGAGCCGCCCAGCACATCACCGGTGGGAGAAGAGCCCCATGCGTCGCGGGTGGGGGAGCCGGTGGATCGGTCGCGGGGGGAAGAGGTGCCCAGCAGCGGTGGGGGGCCGGGCAGGGGGTCGCGGAGGCGGGGCATGGGGGCCGTGGTGGCCTCGTGGTCGGCGCGGCCCGTCGGGGGAGTGAGGAGTTCCGTGGGGAAGATGCCCGTCGCCGTCCTGGGGTCCGATTCGGCGAGCGGCTGCGGCCAGCGGGGCGGCGCGGGCCAGAGGGGCTTGACGAAGAGGGGGGCGGCGCCGGCCGTACGGGATCCCGCGACGTGCACGCGCAGTACGGCGGCAGGGGCGGGCCACGGCAGGCGGCAGAGGATGTCGCGCAGCGGCGCGACCGACAGGGCGCCGTAGACGTCGGCGACGGCGGCGGGGACGCGCGCGCCCGTGCAGGCCAGGGCGGTGGACAGCGTCTGGCGGAAGCGGTGCGCGGCGCTGATGGCCAGTTCTTCCGCGGTGTCGGGGGCGACGTCGAGCACCCAGGCGAGTTCGGTCGTGGTCAGGCCGCAGACCTCGCACAGGAGGAGGACCTCGCGCTGGTGGGGGCGCAGTTCGCGCAGGGTCCGTTCGACCAGGGCGGAGGCGGGGTCGACGAGCGGGTCGACGACGGGGGGCGCGTAGACGATGTCGCGCCGGTGGATCTCGCGGCGGGCGAGAGCGTAGAGGGCGGCGCGCGGCGGCGCTTGGGCGGGCACGCTGGAGAGCACGGCGACCAGCGCGTACCCGGCGGAGGCTGGGTCGCCGAGCTGGTCCGCGCAGTACGCGAACAGCCCGGTGGCGTGACGGTCGTAGAGCTCGGCGATCAGGTCGTTGCGGGAGCGCTGATCGGTGAGCGGTTGAGTCACTGGGCCGGATCCTCTGGTGGAAAACGGACGCTTGGGGGTGAGGGGTGCGGCGTCGGAGTTTGTGCTGGCAATCATGCCAACTCCTACCGGTGTTGCGCACTATGAGAACGTCATTTGATATGAATCCTCCCAGGTCGGTGAAGCGTTTAAGCACAGGCCGATGGGACAGAAGCACCCTCATCGCCGTAGTCTGAGGTCCGCAAGAGATCATGCGGCGGACGTGGCAGGGGGGCTACGGTCCCGCCACGAACGGAAGGTCACGCGTGATCACGTTCGACTCTGTCACCAAACGCTATCCAGACGGAACGGTCGCCGTGGACAACCTCAGCCTTGAGGCTCCCACGGGCCAGATCACCGTGTTCGTCGGGCCGTCGGGGTGCGGCAAGACCACCTCACTGCGGATGATCAACCGCATGATCGACGCGTCGGACGGGCAGATCCTGCTGGACGGCACCGCCGTACAGACGATCGACCCGCCGACGCTGCGCCGGGGGATCGGCTACGTCATCCAGCAGGCCGGGCTCTTCCCGCACCGGAGGATCGTCGACAACGTCGCCACGGTGCCGTTCCTGCTCGGCTGGGACAAGAAGAAGGCCCGCGACCGGGCCATGGAGCTGCTGGAGGTGGTCGGGCTCGACCCGGCGATGGCCCAGCGCTACCCGTTCCAGCTGTCGGGAGGCCAGCAGCAGCGCGTCGGAGTCGCCAGGGCGCTGGCCGCCGACCCGCCGGTGCTGCTCATGGACGAGCCGTTCAGCGCGGTCGACCCGATCGTGCGGACGAGTCTGCAGGACGAGCTGCTCAAGCTGCAGTCCGAGCTGAACAAGACCATCGTCTTCGTCACCCACGACATCGACGAGGCCATCAAGCTCGGCGACCGCGTGGCCGTGCTGCGCGTGGGCGGGCGGCTGGCGCAGCTGGCCGATCCCAAGACGCTGCTGTCGGAGCCCGCCGACGAGTTCGTGCGCGAGTTCCTGGGGCACGACCGGGGGATCCGGCGCCTGCAGTTCATCTCGGCGGCGGGGCTACGGCTGCGCACCGACCTGACCGTTCCCGAGGACGCGTTCCCCGCGAACTCCGAGGAGCCCTGGCTGCTCATCGTCACCCCAGACCGGCGGCCCGTGGCCTGGGTCACGCCCAGGCGGCCGGAGGAGCGGGAGCCGTACGGGACATTCCTGCACGGCAAGGACAACATGCGGTCGGCGCTCGACGCGGCGCTGCTGTCGCCTTCGGGCTGCGCGGTGGCCGTGGACGAGGACGGGAAGGTGGTCGGCGTGGCCACCCGCGAGGCCCTCGACGAGGCGCTCGCGGAGGCGGCCGATGTCTGACGGTCCGCCAACACTCTGGGAGTGGTTCGCCCGCAACTGGGACACCGGGCGGGTCGGCAGCATCAGCAACCTGCTCAGCGACCACCTGGTGATGTCGCTGGTGCCGATCGTGGCGGCGCTCGTGCTGTCGCTGCCGCTGGGGCTGGCGTGCGTGCGCTTCCGCTGGCTGTACCAGCCCACGTCCGGGCTGATGAACATCCTCTACGCGCTGCCGTCGCTGCCGATCTTCATGCTGCTGATCTCGGTGACCGGGCTGTCGCAGACAACGGTGATCATCCCGCTGACGTTCTACGCCATGGCCGTGCTGATCCCGTCGGTGGTCGACGGGCTGGGCGCGGTGCCCGACCACGTCCGCCAGTCGGCCGTGGCCATGGGCTTCACGCCGGTCCGCCGGCTGGTCCAGGTCGAGCTGCCGATCGCGACCCCGGTCGTGCTGGCGGGCCTGCGGGTCGTCGCGGTCTCCAGCATCTCGCTGGTCAGCGTCGGCGCGCTCATCGGCCAGGGCGGGCTCGGGATGCTGTTCACCCGGGCCTACCAGAACCCGTTCCTGCCGCCGGTCATCGTCGGCATCGTGGGCATCGTGCTGCTGGCGCTGGTCGCCGACGGGCTGCTGGTGCTGGCGCAGCGGCTGCTGACGCCGTGGGTGCGGGCGAGGAGGGCGTCGTGAACTGGCTGACGGACTTCTTCGGCAACCCCGAGAACTGGACGGGGCCCGGCGGCATCCCCATGCGGCTGCTGGAGCACCTGGAGTACTCGGTGCTGGCCCTCGTGCTCGCGGTGCTGATCGCGATCCCGCTCGGCCTGCTGATCGGGCACACGGGCAAGGGCGGCGTGATCGTGGTGATCTCCGCCAACCTGGCCAGGGCGCTGCCGACGCTGGGCATGCTCGTGCTGTTCGTGCTGCTGCTGGGCACCGCCTCGATCCTGCCGGTGATCATCCCGCTGGTGCTGCTGTCGATCCCGCCGATCCTGGTCAACACGTTCGAGGGCATCCGGGGTGTGGATCCCGAGCTGCGCGACGCCGCGTACGGGATGGGCCTGCGCGGCGGGCAGGTGCTCGGACGGGTGCTGGTCCCGGTGGCGTTGCCGCTGATCCTGCTGGGTCTGCGGCTGTCGGCCATCCAGGTGGTGGCCACCACGACCGTCGCCGCGTACGTGGGCCTGGGCGGGCTCGGGCGTTTCGTCATCGACGGATTCGCCACCAAGGAGTATGCGAGCGTGGTCGGCGGTTCTGTACTGATTGTGCTGTTCGCTCTGGTGGTGCAGCTGGCGTTCACCCTCGTCCAGCGGGTGAGCGTCTCTCCGGGGGTTAGTCAGAGAGTTCGCTAGTCTCCTACTCAACCCCCCGCTAAGAAGGGAAATATTGATGAAACGCATCTTCAGCACCGCTGCGGTGCTGCTGTCGGCCGGACTCGCGCTGGCCGCTTGCGGATCCTCCGGCTCGGGAGGCAACCCGCTCGACACCACCAGCGCCCAGCCCAGCGGTGCCGCCAGCAGCGCGCCCGCCGGTGGCGGCAAGGCCATCATCGGCTCGTTCGACTTCGACGAGAGCGTCCTGCTCGGCTCCATCTACGCCCAGGCGCTTGAGGCCAAGGGCGTCCAGGTCGAGGAGAAGCCGCGCATCGGCAGCCGCGAGGTCGTCTACGACCAGGTCAAGGCGGGCGGCCTGACCATCGTGCCCGAGTACAACGGCAACCTGCTGGCCTTCATCGACCCCAAGACCACGGCCGGCACCACCGCCGACGTGGACGCGGCGCTGAAGGAGAAGCTGCCCGACACGCTGGAGATCCTCGCCTCCTCGCCCGCCGAGGACAAGGACAGCCTGTCGGTCTCCGAGGCGTCGGCGACCAAGGACTCCCTGAAGTCCATCGAGGACCTGGCCAAGGTGTCGAAGACCATGGTCGTCGGCGGCCCGCCGGAGTTCAAGAAGCGCTGGGAGGCCCGCTTCAAGGAGGTCTACGGCCTGGAGTTCAAGGAGTGGAAGCCGACCGGCCCCACCACCGCGGACGCCATCAAGGACGGCACGATCCAGGTCGGCAACGTCTTCACCACCGACCCCAAGATCATCGCCAACAAGCTGGTCCCGCTCGCGGACCCGAAGAACATCTTCCCCGCCCAGAACGTCACCCCGCTGGTCTACAAGGCGGGCGCGAACGACACCATCAAGACCACGCTCGACGCGGTCTCCGCCAAGCTCTCCACGCAGTCGCTGATCGAGATGATGACGAAGATCTCCGTCAACAAGGACGAGCCGGCCACCGTGGCCAAGGAGTGGCTGTCGGCCAACGGGCTCGGCTGAGTTTGAGCGAGTTCACCGAGGCGATGGCCCAGCTGGCCGCCGGCGTCGCGGTCGTCACCGTTCGTGACGACCGCGACGACCTCGGGGTCACGGTCTCCGCCCTCATGTCGGTCTCCGCCGACCCGCCGCTGGTGCTGGTCTCCCTGACCAGCCGCGGTTACCTGGCCGAGGTACTGCTGCGCCAGGACCTCTGGGCCGCCTCCCTGCTGTCGTCGGGGCAGGCGGCCGTCGCCAGCCGGTTCGCCACGGCCGGGCGCCCGTCGGCGCGGCATCTGGTGGCCGGCGTGCCGCACCACCGCGGGCCGCGTACCTCCGCGCTGATCGTCGGGGGCGGGGTGGCCGCGCTGGAACTGGAGACCGCCCGGGTGGTTCCGGCGGGCGACCACACGTTGTTCGTGGCCGGGGTGCTCGCCGTCGACTACGTGACCCCCACTGTCGACCCTCTGGTACGGCTGCGCGGCCGCTACCGCCCGGTCTGACCCCTCTTCTCCGATCCCCGGCTGGGAGGCCGCATGCCGTTCGCCGAAAGGATTTTTGTTCTTGACAATTTCTTTTGTCGCTAGAACACTGGAGGCAAGCGACCCCCAGACAGGGAGAAGACCATGAGCACCGTTCGTTCCCAGGACGGCACGACCCTCGCCTACGACCGGATCGGCGAGGGGCCCGCGCTGGTCATCATCGGCGGCGGCGGCGCCACCGACCGCTCCGTCAACGCGCCGCTGGCCGGCCTGCTGGCCGACTCGTTCACGGTGTACAACTACGACCGGCGCGGCTCCGGCGAGAGCGGCGACACCGAGCCGTTCACCGTCGAGCGCGTCTACCAGGACCTCGACGCCGTCATCCGGGAGGCCGGCGGCCAGGCGTACGTCTTCGGCTCCTCCGGCGGCGGCATCATCGGGCTGGAGGCGGTCCTGAACGGGCTCCCCATCACCAAGCTGGCCGTCTGGGAGGCCCCGTACATCATCGACGACTCCCGCCCGCCGGTGCCCGTCGACTACCTCGACCGGCTCGTCGCGCTGCGCGAGCAGGGCCGCAGGGGCGACATGGTGGAGCTGTTCCTGACCGCGGCGGTCGGGCTGCCGGCCGAGTTCGTCACCCCGATGCGCGGCATGCCGATGTGGCCCGGCATGGAGAAGGCCGCCCACACCCTGATCTACGACGCCATGGTCGTTGGCGACTTCTCCCTGTCCGCCGAACGTATGGCCGGGGTGGCGATCCCCACCCTGGTCCTCGACGGCGGCACGATGCCGTGGGCCACGAACTCCGCCGAGGCCTCGCCGCCGCCCTTCCCGCCGCGCGGCGCGAGACGCTGGCCGGGCAGCCGCACAACGTCGACGCCGCCGCCCTCGCCCCGGCGCTGCGCTCCTTCTTCGCGTCCTGACTTCGAGTTTTTACCCGATGTCGGATCCGGCGGGCAGGGCGAAGGATTGGCACGGCCAGGTCCATCCTGACCTGGGTAAATACTGAAATATCCGGAAGCTTTACTCGCCAGTAGGCGTTCCCCCAAAACGCACAAAGGGGGGTAAACGCGTGAGCCTTCGCGCGCGCAGCTGCGTCATCGCCGGGCTGGTGTCCACTGTTCTTGCGCTGGTGTTGTGCACCGGCCTGGCCGTCCAGGGATATCGCTCGGAGATCGACAGCGTGACCGACCAACTGGCGACCGCGGCCCGGCGGCTGGCCATACTGGCGAGCGAGAACGCGCTGCCGAACCCGATCCCGTCGGTCAGCGGCCAGAGCGTCCAGGTGGTCGCCGAGGGCGGGAAGGTGCTCGGCAGCACGCCCGACCTGGCCGGGCAGCCGCCGCTGACCACACAGCTCCCGCCCCAGGACGACTTCCGCTGGGACGGCGTCGTCCGGCACGACGGCCGCGAGCTCATCGTGGTCGGCTTCACGATCACCCCCACGAACGCCGCCTCCGACCTGTCCGTCTACGTCGCCACCCCCAAACCCGGCTACCTCTACGACTGGCCCGCCCTGCTCGGCCTGCTCGTCGCCGCCGCCGTCGGCACCGCCGGGGTGATGGTGCTGACGTGGGTACTGGTGTCGCGCGCGCTCAAGCCCGTCGAGGCGATCACGGCCGAGCTGGAGGAGATCACCGGCAGCCACCCCCACCGGCGTGTGCCGGAGACCGGCCGCCACGACGAGATCGCCGCCCTCGCCGTCACCGTGAACCAGACCCTCGACCGGCTCGACGGCGCCCTCAGCCAGCAGCGCAGCTTCGTCGCCGACGCCTCCCACGAACTGCGCAGCCCCATCACCGGGCTGCGCGCTGAGGTCGACCTGGCGCTCATGGAGACCCGCGGCGACGGTCCCGAACACGCCGCCCTCGAAGCCGTGGACCGCGCGGCCGACCGGCTGCAACTCCTCGTCGAGGACCTGCTCGCCGTCGCCAGGCTGGACGCCGGGATGGAGCCCCGGCCCGAGCCGGTGGACCTGGCCGAGCTGACCCGCGACGAGCTGGCCAGGCGGCATCCGGCCAAGAAGCTGCTGACCGAGCTGGAGAACGGCGTCGTCGTCGAGGGCGACCGGCTTCAGCTCACCCGCGTGCTGGTCAACCTGCTGGACAACGCGATCCGGCACGCCGACAGCACCGTCCGGCTCGTGGTACGCGGCGACACCTGTGCCGAGCAGGCCGTGCTGGAGGTCAGCGACGACGGCGACGGGCTCGCGCCGGACGACCGCGAACGGGTGTTCCAGCGCTTCACGCGGCTCGCCGAAGGACGGACCAGGGATCCGGGCGGCAGCGGACTCGGGCTGCCGATCGCGCGGGAGATCGCCACCCGGCACGGCGGGACGCTCCGGGTCGAGGATCGTTCCCGGTTCGTCCTGCGGTTGCCGCTTCTGACCCGCGCGGCGGTGTCCGCCGGCCGTCACGGCGAGCAACCACGTCAGACTGCCTGACGACACCTCCCGACCCGCCCGCCGGCGTCGGCGGGGGGTGTGGGGGCGGCTTGCCGTAACTCAGAAGATCAGCGGATCTCGTACCAGGCGGGCAGGGCGAGCGGGCCCTGCGGCGGGAGGCCGAGCTCGGCGGAGAGCCGGGCGAGCGGACCCCAGGCCTCCAGGCGCATCCGCGTGAGGGCCGCGGCGCGGTCCTCACTGGAGTCCGGCCCGCGCAGGCGCTCCAGCGGGTTCAGGCGGGGGTAGGTGCGCACGGGCGCGTCGTCGGCCAGCCCGGCGCGCTTGCGGGCCAGCACCAGGGCGTCCTCCAGCCCGCCGAGCTCGTCGACCAGGCCGCCTTCGAGGGCGTCGGCGCCGGTCCAGACGCGGCCGCGGGCGAGCTCGTGCGCACGTTCGCGGGTGAGTTTGCGCCCCGTGGCCACCTTGCCCACGAAGTCATCGTAAATACGGTCCAGCCAGGCGTTGACCCGGTCCCACTGCTCCGGGGAGAACGCCCGGGACGTCGAGAACATCCCCGCGTTGGCCCCCTGGGAGATCAGCTCGGAGCTGACCCCGACCTTCTCCAGCAGTTCCGACAGGACCGGCTTGCCGCCGAACACCCCGATCGACCCGGTCAGCGTCCCCGGTTGCGCGACGATGACGTCGGCCGCCATCGCGACGAAGTACCCGCCCGACGCCGCCACGTCACCCATCGACACGATCACCGGCTTGGTCTTGCGGGTCAGTACGACCTCCCGCCAGACCGTGTCAGAGGCGACATACGACCCGCCGGGGCTGTCGACGCGGAACACCACGGCCTTGACGTGCTCGTCCCTGCGCGCCGCCCGCAGCGCCGCGGCGATCGTGTCCGACCCCATCGCGCCACCGCCGCCGCCGAGCGGGCTGCGCCCGCTGCGGCCCATCCTGATCGGCCCGCTGCCGTGCACGAGCGCGACCGTGTCAGCCCCGGGGTGAGGCAGCTTCCGTACGGCCGGCGCCTTCGCGTACCGCGACACGAACAACAGCATCGAGTCGGCGCCCGCGGCCTTCTTGACCTCGTCGTAGACCTCGTCCCGGTAGGCCAGCCGGTCGACCAGCCCGGCCTCGACCGCCTCGTTCCCGATGAACGGCCCCCGGTCGACCAGTTCCCTGACCTTCTCGGGATCCAGCCGCCGCCCGTCCGCGATCCCGGCCACGACCTGCTCGGTGACCGACTCGGCGATCCGGGTCATCGACTCGCGGTGCGGCTCGGTCATGTGGTCCTGGGTGAACATGTTGGCCGCGGTCTTGTACTCGTGCCGCTGCGCGCCTTCGTAGGCGATGCCCAGCTTGCCCAGGGCGTTCTTGATGAAGCGCGCCTCCAGCGCGACGCCGGTGAGTCCCACGTCGCCGCTCGGCTGGAGGTAGACCCGCTCGAAGGCGGAGGCGAGGTAGTAGGGGACGGTGCCGTTCCCGAACTCGCCGAACGTCTCGGAGAAGGCGACGGTCAGCTTCCCCGAGGCGCGGAAGTGGATGACCGCCTGGCGCAGTTCCTGCACCATGGCCAGGCCCAGCGGCTGCCCGCCGATCTTCACGATCAGCGCCTTGACCCGCGAGTCGTGCCTGGCCCGCTTGAGCCCGCCGAGCACGTCGGCCAGGCGGGGCTTGCGCATGGACAGCAGCGCGGAGAGCGGATCCGCCGGAGGCCCTTCGGTGAGCCCCTCGGTGAGATCGAGCTCCAGCACGAGCGGGGCGGTGCGCCGCTGGCGAAGCTTGTCGACGGTTTCGAAGATCGCCTTGCCTGGGTCCATATTTCACACCCTAAGCGACATGTCCCTCTCCGGGGCGGCACCCGGAGAGGGACGGCGATCAGTCGTTCCTTACTTGTTGACGTGCCGGTAGAGGAAGACGGCCGACTTCTTCAGCTGCGCCGTCGTCGCCTTGCCGGTCCGGTGCTTCTCGGCGATCGTGATCGCCTTCTTCAGCGTGGTCGTGCCGTGCACCTTGGCCGAGGAGTTGTACACGCCGTGCGCGTAGTTCAGCCACGCGGCCAGCAGCTCCCGGTCGAGCAGCGCCTTGCCCGCCTTCGACTTCGTGTTCAGCACCTTGTACGCGCGGGCCAGGGTGTCGGCCTTGGTCGCCTCGGGGAAGACCTTGCTGCCGTTCTGCGCGATGGACAGGTAGCAGATCAGCGTCTTGTCCGACAGCGAGCCCTTGGTCTTCAGCATCTCCGTGGCCCACGCCTTGGAGCTGAGCGGCTTGGTGCCCTTGCCGCGCTCGCAGGTGTCGGGGACCGGCTCCGGGTTCGGGTCGATCGAGATCGGGTCCGGGTCCGGCTGCGAGGTCGGCGTCTTGGTCGGCGTGGGGGTGGGCGTCGGCGTGACCGTGGCCGTGGGGGTCGGCGTGGGCGTCACGGTCGGCGTCACCGTGGGCGTCGGCGTCGGCGTCGGCGACTGGGTCGGCTTCGGCGGGGTGGCCTTGGCCAGGTCGATCCGCGGCGTGGTGACCTGGGGGCCGCCTTCGGCCGAGTAGGTGATCGGCTTGCCGGTGGTGCGGAGCTTGGCCAGGATCTGCGCCGGGCTGTAGGCCGGGTAGGCCTGCTTCACGACGGCGAAGGCGCCCGCGACGTGCGGGGCGGCCATCGAGGTGCCGTTCTTGTTGCCGTAGACGTTGTTCGGCACCGAGGAGTTGATGCCGACGCCCGGCGCGAACAGGTCCAGCAGCGCGCCGCGGTTGCTGAACGGCGCGACGGCGTCGCCATCGTCGGTGGCGCCCACGCTGACGGCGGAGGAGATGCAGGCGGGGCTGCTGACGCCGTCCTGGAACCCGGAGTTGCCCGAGGCGATGACCGTGGCCACACCGAGCGCCGCGAGCGCGTCGATGTTCGGCTTGATGGCGGCGGCGTCGCCCGTGTCACAGGGCGCGGTGAACTTCACGTTTCCGCCCAGGCTCATGTTGACCGCGACGACGTTGTTCGCCGTGGCGACCGTCGCCAGGTACTCCAGCGCCAGCTTCTGGTCGGAGTTGAAGCTGAGGTAGCAGGGCGCCGGGATGCCGAAGCCTTCGCAGACGCTCGCGGTGACGATGCGGCTGAAGACCTGGATCGGCATGATCTTGGCCTCGGGGGCCACGCCGTTGGCCGGAGCGCCCGCGGTCTTCTTGCCGGCCGCGATGCCGGCCACGTGGGAGCCGTGGGAGCACTGGTTGACGCCGCCGGCGATGCAGCGCTGGGTCTCGGCGTTGGCCGCGCCCGGCCCGATCTGCTCGTCCTTCTTGTTCGGGCAGAGCGACTCGGACTTGTACTCGTCGTTCTGGAAGTTCGAGGAGAAGCACGCGTCGCCGACCAGCCGGCCCGCGAGGAAGGGGTGGTCGCTGTCGACGCCGGTGTCCAGGACGGCGACGGTGTGGCCCTTGCCGGTCCAGCCGGCCTCGTTCGCCTTGTCCGAGCCGATCAGCTTGGTGCTGGCGTCGAGCGTGGCCGCGCTGAGCTCGTCCTTCTGGATGGACCTGATGCGCTTGTCGTTCTTCAGCGCCGAGAGCGTCGCCGCGTCCACCTCCGCGACGAAGAACTTCGCCGAGGCGTCATCCTCGATCACGTCGGCCTTGGCGGACGCCTTCTCGGCGGCGGCCGCGACGTCCTTGACGCTGGCGCCGGGCGCCAGCTCGATGATCGCGCGGACGGCCTCCGTCTTCGCTTCCTGCCTTAACTCCGCGCTGACGACCGGGTCAGCGGTGGCCGCCTGGGCGGCCGGGGCCACCACGAGTGCGGCCGAGGTCGCTGCCAGCGCGACCGCGCCGGCGAGCAGAGACCGTAGTCTCACTGTTCCTCCGAGGGTAGGCGCCCGCCCGGACACGCAGGCAGGCGTGAGGCAGTGGGACGCCGTCAGCGGCGTGGCGCGCCGAAGCAGAGCTCTGATATTGGAAAGCCCCCCAATAGCTCATGCGCCGATTTGACTGATGACAGCCGGAAAAATCCCCACATGTGATGGTCGTGGGGCCTGAGCTTACTGAGGGGCCTACGAGGTTTGGGAGTTTGAGATGGCTCCGTTATGCGGATATCGGCAGTTCCGGATGATTAGCTGCCCTTTAGGGTTTTTGTGGACTTTGTAAGCTGAGCTGCCGAGGACTTGGTGCTCAGGCGGACCTTCTCCGCTGACTGGAGGGTCTGGAGGGAGCCGGTGCCGTTCGACCAGTTCAGCCATCCCCTCAGCAACGCCGCGTCCAGCTTGGCCCGCGCGCCTGACGTGCCCTTCAGCACCCGGTACGCCGTTCCCAGCGACGAGGCCTTGGTCACCTCGGGGAAGACCTTGCTGGCCTTGCCGACCATGCGCAGGTAGCAGGTGAGCGTGGTGTCCGGGATCGTGCCGGTGTTGCGGTGGATCTCCACGGCCCACTGCTTGCCGGTCAGCTTCTTGCCGGCCGTACCCCGCTTGCAGACGGCCGCGGGCGGGGTGGCCTTCACGGTCACGGTCACCGTCACGGTGGGCAGCGGGACGGGGCTGGGCTGGGGGTTGTCCGGCTGGGGCTCGGGGGAGGGGCCGCTGGGGTCCGGGTCGGGGTTTCCCGGGTCCGGGTTCTCCGGGTCCGGGTCCTCCGGGTTTCCCGGCGTGGGGGTCTGCTCGATCGGCGGGCCGGGGGTGGCGCCGGTCAGGGCGGCCTGCAGGTCGAGGCGTGGCGTGGTGACACCGTCGTAGGCGTAGGGGCGGCCGGTCGTCCTCAGCTTCTCGATCAGCTCCGGCATCGGCGCCTGCGGGTTCTGCGCCTTCAGTACGGCCAGCGCCCCCGCCACATGCGGCGCGGCCATCGAGGTGCCGCTGTAGGACGTCATCTGGTCGTCGGGGACCGACGACTCGATGTCCACGCCCGGCGCGAACAGGTCCAGCAAAGCCCCGCTGTTGGAGAAGTCGGCGATCCTGTCGCCGTCGTCGTTGGCGCCGACGGCCACGGTCGAGGAGACGCAGGCCGGGTAGGAGGCGCCGGTGAAAGACTCGTTGCCCGCGGCGACCACCGTGGCCACGCCCTTCGCCAGCAGGTCGTCGACCTTGGGCTTGAACGCGGCGCCCTCCTCGCTGTCGTCGCAGGAGGTCATCGTCGGCCAGCCGCCCAGGCTGAGGTTGACCGCGGCGATCGGGCGGGTGGCGGCGAGCGTGGCGACGTGGTCCATGGCCAGGCGCAGCGAGGACTCGTAAGCCCCCAGGCACGACGGCTCGCCGCAGGTCTCCGCGTCGTTGATGCGGCTGAACACCTGGACCGCGATGATCCCGGCCCCGGGCGCCACGCCGCCGCTGCCCGCGGCGATGCCTGCCACGTGGGTGCCGTGGTCGCAGATGTTCGCGCCGCCGAGCACGCACTTGTCGATCTCGGCGTCGGCCGCGCCGGGGCCCACCTGGGTCGTCGAGCCGTTCGGGCACAGCGACTCCACGCCCTGGTCGACGGCGGAGAAGCAGGCTTCGTCGACGATGCGGTTCTGGAAGAACGGGTGGTCGCGGTCGATGCCGGTGTCCAGGACGGCGATCGTCTGGCCGGCGCCGGTGAAGCCCTGCGCGTGGGCCTGGTCGGCGCCGATCTGCTTGAGACTGGAGGAGAGCGTGGGCGGGTAGGCGCGGTCGCGGCGGACGGCGGTGACTCTCGGGTCCTCGGCTAACTTCGCGAGCTCTTCCGCGGTGCCGTTCACGACCACGAACGGCTGCGTCGCCGGCTGGAGAACGACCTCCACGTCGCTCTGCGCGGCGGCGCCGGCGATCGGGGCGTTCTGGGCCGGGTCGGTCAGCTCGACGATGGCGCGTACCGGGCCGGTGCCGACGGCGATGCTCTCTTCGAGCTTGTCGGAGGCCGGGGGCGGGTCGTCGGCGAAAGCGGGGGTGGCCGGGAGTACGGCGAGCAGGGCCGCTGCCGCGATCAGGCGTCGAAGTCGCACTCGTCCTCCGATGGGGGATGATCTCGGAGTTTAGGGGGAATTGCCCCGCAAGCCCAGAGGCGCCCCTGAGGTGGTGCGCGCAATCTGAGGCCCCCTCGCCTGGCAGGGGGCTGAGGGGGCCTCAGATTGCTGGGGGGAAGCGTAAGGATGACCGGCTTGTCGGGGCAATGGGTGAAGATCCCTTTTAAGCCTCACTTGAGCTTCCGTTAAGGTGCCTTTTCCGAGCCCTCCTCAAGTTCTGCGGACTCTGCGGACTCTGCGGACTCTGCGGTTTCGGCGGTTTCGGCGGGCTGGCCTTCGCTGTGGAGCCACACCGCGCCCAGGGGCGGCACCCGCAGCACCGTCGAGTACGGCAGGCCGTGCCGCGACTCCTCGACCGCCTCCACCCCGCCGAGATTGCCCACCCCGCTGCCCGCGTACTCGTAGGCATCGGTGTTGACGACCTCTTCCCACCGCCCGCCGTACGGCAGGCCGAGCCGGTAGTCCTCGTGCGGCGCCCCGCTGAAGTTGACCACGCACGCCACCGCCGCCCCGTCGGCCGCGTAGCGGACGAAGGAGAAGGTGTTGCCGGAGGCGTCGTCGGCGTCGATCCACCGGAACCCCTCGGGCGAGCAGTCCTGCTCCCACAGCGGCGGCGTCCGCCGGTAGACCTCGTTGAGGTCGCGCACCAGCTTCTGCACGCCCTTGTGCCCGTCGAACTCCAGCACCCACCAGTCGAGCCCGCGTTCCTCCGACCACTCCGAGCCCTGGCCGAACTCGCCGCCCATGAACAACAGCTGCTTGCCCGGATGCGCCCACATGAACGCCAGCAGCGCCCGCAACTGCGCGAAGCGCTGCCACTCGTCGCCGGGCATCTTGCCGAGCAGCGAACCCTTGCCGTGCACGACCTCGTCGTGGGAGAGCGGGAGCACGAAGTTCTCGCTGTAGGCGTACATGAGCGAGAACGTCATCTGATGGTGGTGGTACTGGCGGAAGACCGGCTCGTGCCGGAGGTAGGCGAGCGTGTCGTGCATCCAGCCCATGTTCCACTTGAAGCCGAAGCCGAGGCCGCCCAGGTGAACCGGCCGGGAGACCCCCGGCCAGGCGGTCGACTCCTCGGCCACGGTCGAGATGCCCGGCGTCTCCCGGTAGGCGACGGCGTTCATCTCCTTCAGGAACTCCACCGCGTCGAGGTTCTCCCGCCCGCCGAACACGTTGGGCGTCCACTCGCCCTCGCGGCGCGAGTAGTCGAGGTAGAGCATCGAGGCCACCGCGTCCACGCGCAGCCCGTCGATGTGGAACTCCTTGAGCCAGTAGACCGCGTTGGCCACCAGGAAGTTGCGGACCTCGGTGCGGCCGAAGTCGAAGACGTAGGTGCCCCAGTCGGGGTGCTCGCCGCGTGCCGGGTCGGCGTGCTCGTACAGCGGGGTGCCGTCGAAGCGGGCCAGCGCCCACTCGTCCATGGGGAAGTGCGCGGGCACCCAGTCGAGCAGCACGCCGATCCCGGCCTGGTGCAGCCGGTCAACGAGGTGCCGGAACTCGTCGGGCGTCCCGAAACGCGCGGTGGGCGCGTAGTAGGAGGTGACCTGGTAACCCCAGGAGCCACCGAAGGGATGTTCGGCCACCGGCATGAACTCGACATGCGTGAAGCCCATCTCGCTGACATAATCCGTCAGCTGTTCGGCCAACTCGCGATAGCCAAGTCCGGGTTTCCACGAACCGAGATGCACCTCGTACACGCTCATCGGCCGCTGCTGCGCCGGTTCGGCGACGCGCTCGTCCATCCACCGCGTGTCGTCCCAGGTGTAGTCCGACTGCTCGACCACCGAGGCGGTCTGCGGCGGCGTCTCGGTCCGCCTGGCCATCGGGTCGGCCTTGTCGCGCCACACCCCGTCAGCCCCGAGGATCTGGAACTTGTAGCGCTGCCCCGCCCCCACACCCGGCACGAACAGCTCCCACACCCCCGACCGCCCCAGCGAGCGCATCGGATGCCCGGCGCCGTCCCAGTGGTTGAAGTCGCCCACGACCCTGATGCCGCGCGCGTTGGGCGCCCAGACGGAGAAGGCGGTCCCCTCCGCCTCCTCGTGGGTCATCACCCTCGCGCCCAGCGCCTCCCAGAGCCGCTCGTGGCGGCCCTCGCCGATCAGGTGCAGGTCGATCTCGCCCAGCGTGGGCCAGTAGCGGTAGGGGTCCTTCGTCTCGTACGGCTCGCCGCCCCCATAGCGGATCCGCAACGTGTACCCGGGGACCTTGTCCAGGCCGGGCACCATGACCTCGAACACCCCGTGCGCCACGTGCTCCATGACATGCGAACCGCCGTCGTCGAGCACCACCTCCACCCGCTCGGCCAGCGGGCGCAGCGTACGGAAGGTGACCCCGCCGCCGCCGGGGTGGGCGCCGAGGATCGAATGCGGATCATGATGTGCCCCGCCCGCGAGGCGGTCGAGCTCTGTCCTCATCGGCATGCTCCCCACAGTGCCCTACGACGGCCGTCTGCCTCAGCCCCTGCCCGCTTTCACGATGGGAATCCCCGAAAGTGCGAAATCTCGGCATCGCAATACAGATGACCTGGTGCCCAGGTACTCGACATACTGACGCAACCCCCATCCAGACGCACGAGGACCCGCCATGCACCCCTTACATCAAGAGCGCCCGATGTCACCCGTGAAACCCGTCCGCGGAGCGGCCGGGCTCGCCGTCGGCCTGCTCGCCGTCGACTCCGTGGTCGGCCTGGCCGCGGCCGGCGTCGACCTGTGGGTCGCCTCGCTCATGGACCAGGTCATCGCCGACCCCTCCTCGGTCACCGAGGCCGAGCTGAACGGCGCGGACGTGATCTTCGCCGGGTCGGGTCTGGTCGAGATGGCCGCCCGCCTGGCCGCCATCGCCGGATTCCTGTTCTGGCTCTTCCGCGTGCGCGACAACTCCGAGGAGCTCAGCCCCGAGCCCCACCGGCACTCGCGCAGGTGGCTGACGTTCGGATGGGTCGTGCCCATCGTCAACCTCTGGTTCCCCAAGCAGATCGTGGACGACATCTGGATCGCCTCCACGCCCGGCAGGGTCCAGGGCGTCGGCCTGGGCCACGCCCGCCGTCCCGGCCTGGTGTGGGCCTGGTGGCTGGCGTGGCTCTGCGGATGGCTGGGCGGGAACGTGGCCGGGCGGCTGCTGTTCGCCGGGGATGAGCCGGAGACCCTCGCCCGCGCCGCCCGGTTCGACGTGTTCAGCATCGCGCTGTACTGGATCGCCGCCGCGCTGGCCGTCGCGGTCATCCTGAGGATCACCGCGATGCAGGAGGCCGGCCGTACCGCGGCTAGTGCGGGTTCTTCGCCGTCACATCCCGTGGCGTGATGCGGAAGCCCTGCCAGTGGACCGGCATCGGGTCGGCGTCCTCGTCCCTGGCGACGTGGTGGTAGCCGACGTTCACCCAGATCACCGGGTCCTTGACGCGCTCGCGGCCGGCGTACTGGTCGACGGACTTGCCGCATTTGGGAGCCACGTTGTAGGTGGCCAGGCGTTCGCAGGAGCGGTACTGGGTCACGTAGAGGTCGGCGCGGGTGAACGCCTCGTCCGCCGGGCCGCGGTACTGCGCGCTGTCGGAGTTGTTGATCTCCCAGCTGACCGGGTGGAGATCGGTGTTGCGCACCTTCGGATCGACCACGCGCCACCAGCGCATCCGCCGGTTGACCGCCTTGGTCTCGCGGCGTAGGACGGTCCGCTTCAACGCCCGCTTCTTCGTCCTGTCGCCCGCGAAGTCGTACTGCTCCACGACATCGCGGGAGGCGCCCTGGATGTCGAAGTCCATCCGCCAGAACACGTTGTGGCTGTGGGACTCCTCGAAGTGCCTGCCGCCCACCCCGATCGGCCAGCCGTGCTTGGGCGCCGTCGTGGTGCCCGCCAGCGAGCCGGTCGCGCCCACGCGCGGCGTGATCGAGCCGTCGTCGCCGAAGACGAACTCGGCGATGTAGGTGTACCAGCCCACCTGGTAGGCCGACAGCACCACGAGCTCGCGCCCCTGCTTCGACCTGCGCAGTGCCGGGTCGCCGAAGCCGTCCTTGAGGTAGGCGTGGCCGCGCGGCCTGGTCGTCACGCACACCACCTGCCTGCGCCGCTCGCCGCCCGGACAGTCGGCGTCGGTGAGCGGGATCGCCGCCGAGCCGAGCGAGCCGATGTCGTGGTAGCGCGGCTCGCCCGAGTCGTACGGCACGTGGATCTGCGCCAGCGCCGCGCTCCGCAGCACGCTCACGGCCGGCGATCCCTTGGGCGTGTACGTGACCCGGTTGAGCGTCAGCCCCTCGATCGTGCGCATCTCCCAGCACAGCTGCCAGCGCGCGCCGCCGGGAAGCTCCCGATCGATCAGGTACGGCGAGCCGCACGGACGCTCCGCGGGAGCCGTACCGGAGGCGAGGGGTGTGACGGAACCGGCGGCGGCCACGAAGACCGCCAGAGCGAGTTGCAGGAACAAGTCACCACTCCAGGGTGTGAACCTTCTTGGCGGACAGGTCGATGACGATGCGGCTGGTGTCGAGGTGCTTGCCGTCGGGCAGCCGGACGAACAGCCGCACGCACCGGTGGGTGGCGCACGGCCCTCCGGGCTGGGAGTAGATGAGCCCGCGCAGCCCCAGGTCGGCGGCCGAGCGCAGCTCGCGGCCCGCGGCCTTGGCGTAGGCGCGCCGCACGCCCCTGCCGAGCTTGGGGTGGGCCAGCAGCAGTTCGGCGGCGGCCGTCTCCTCGCGGGGGGAGGGCGGCGGCTGCACACCCTTGTCCCGGGTCTCCCTGACGATCTTGTTGTCGCCGAGGTCGACCGTGCGCACGATCAGCGAGTCGTCGGCGTAGTCGTAGAGGTAGGCCTCCGCCCGCCGGTCGTCCTCGGTCTTGTCGTCGTCGCGCTCGACGTAGAGCAGTTCGACGCGGCCGGCCTTCATGTGCTCGTGGGAGGGCCCGGTCGCGATCGCGCCCGCGCGGCTGATCTCGCCGGGGGTCAGCGGGTCGCCGGGCGAGGGCGTCGTCCGCGCGGTCCGCGCGGCTTCCGGGGCGTCTTCGCCGGCCAGCAGGACGGCCGCGCCGGCGAACAGCGAGATTCCGGTGGCCGCGGCCGCCACCACAACAACGCGCCGCATGCCGCCTCCTTACCCTTCGTTAGACAATGCCTACGAAGAGTAGTGGTTGGTGGTGTTGTCCCGGCCGGCAATCGCCGATATCAGGTTGACCTCAAGTCGAGTTGAGCTTTTATGGTTTATTTGCATGAACATGAAACGTGCCGGTCGTCGCGAGTGGACCGGTCTGGCCGTCCTGATCCTGCCGACCCTGTTGATCTCCATTGACGTCTCCGTCTTGCACCTGGCCGTCCCCGCGCTGACCGAGGATCTGCGGCCCAGCGCCGCCCAGCTCTTGTGGATCAACGACATCTATGGCTTTCTCATCGCCGGTTTTCTGATCACGATGGGCAACATCGGCGACCGGATCGGCCGCCGCAAGCTGCTGCTGATCGGCGGGGCCGCCTTCGCCGCCGCCTCCGTGCTGGCCGCCTACGCGCCCAGCGCCGAGTCGCTCATCGCCGCGCGCGCCTTGCTCGGCGTCGCCGGCGCCACGCTGATGCCCTCGACGTTGTCGCTGATCAGGAACATGTTCCACGATCCGGCCCAGCGCACGACCGCGATCAGCCTGTGGATGACCGGCTTCACCGCGGGCATGGTGCTCGGGCCCGTCGTCGGCGGGGCGCTGCTGGAGAACTTCTGGTGGGGTTCGGCGTTCCTGCTGGGCGTGCCGGTCATGGCGATCCTGCTGGTCGCGGGGCCGTTGCTGCTGCCCGAGTACCGCGCGCCGAGCAGCGGCCGCGTCGACGCGGCCAGCGTGGTGCTCTCCGTCGCCGCCGCGCTGCTGGCCATCTACGGGGTCAAGGAGATCGCCACGTACGGCCCCACCTGGCCGGCCGCCGCCACCCTCGTCGCCGGCCTGGCCCTGGCCGCCGTGTTCATCCGCAGGCAGCGCAGACTCGCCGACCCGCTCCTGGACATGAAGCTGTTCGCCGAGCGCCGGTTCAGCGCCGCGCTCGGGACGCTCATGCTCGTCATCCTGATCGGCCCGCCGCTGGGCCTGCTGGCCGGGCAGTACCTGCAGCTCGTCGAGGGCCTGTCCCCGCTGCAGGCGGGGTTGTGGGCGCTGCCCCCGAGCGTCGCCGTGATCATCGGCTTCCTGGTCGCGCCGTTGCTGACCAGGAAGATCCGTCCCGGGTACGTGGCCGGCGCCGGGCTGGTCGTCGGCGCGGCGGGCGTCGCCCTGCTCACCCAGGTGGACGCGGGAGGCGGCGTCGTGCTCCTGGTCGGCGGCCAGGTGCTGTTCTTCCTGGGCGCCTCGCCGCTCCTGGTCGTCGGCACCGACCTGGTCGTGGGCGCCGCGCCGCCGGAGCGCTCAGGATCGGCCGCCGCGCTGTCGGAGACCGGCCAGGAGTTCGGCGGCGCGCTGGGGCTGGCCGTCTTCGGCAGCATCGCCGCCGCCGTCTACCGGGGCAGCCTGGAACTGCCCGACGGCGTGTCCCCGCGGGCGGCGCTCGACACGCTGGGCGGGGCCCTGTCCGCCGCGCGGGACCTCCCCGCCGCCACGGGGACCGCGCTGGCGAGCGCCGCCCGCGAGGCGTTCACCACCAGCCTCAACGTCGCCGCCGGAGCCGGGGCCGTGGTCCTCCTGGCCGCCGCCCTGCTGTCGGCCGTGGCCCTGCGCATGGTCCCGCCGACGAGCGCACAGCCCGGCGAGGAGCCGGAACGCGCCCCGGAGGAGACGCCCGTTCCTGATCAGGTGGCCCGGTAGGCCAGGTCGAGAACGTCGGACAGGGGCAGGGCGGCGCCACGGGCGCGAGCCGACATGTACGGCTGCTCGCCCAGCCCCGCCAGCGCATGGGCGGCGATCCGGTCGACGTCGCCCCGCTCGCCCGGCGGCAGCGGCGCCCCGGAGCCCTCCCGCAGCGCGGTCGCCTGCCCCAGCAGCACCGCCGCCTGCTCATGCCGTCCCTGGAGCGTCCTGGCCCCCGCCACGCCCTCCAGGGACAGCGCGATCGCCCGGGGATCACCCACGGCCCGCGCCGCCGCCAGCCCGTCGAGGTGCGAGGCGACCGCCACGTCCGCGTGCACCAGCACAGCGGCCCGCGGATCAGCACCGAACCCCGCACCACCGTGGCCGGCACCGAACCCCGCACCACCCTGACCGGCGGCGACGCCCAAACCGCCCTGACCCGTGCCGAAGGGCGCGTTGTCCTGGCCGGTCAGGACGGCGTGGCCGCGTAGTTCGGCGATGAAGCCGAGCTCGGCCAGGATCAGCGCCGCCCCCGGCTCGCCGGCCACCTCGCGCACCCAGCCCAGCCAGCGCCGCAGGTGCCGCTCGGCGTCGTCCAGCCGCCCCTGCCGCCGGGCCGACAGCGCGAGACCGACCTCCGCGTCCTCCTCCGCCGGCCGGTTGGCCTGCTCGACCGCGCGCCTGCGGGCCCGTTCGTGGTAGTCGTCGGCCAGCGCGTAGTCGCCCTCCAGCAGCGCGATCCGCCCGAGCTTGGACAGGATCGAGGTGACGTCGCTCCACAACCCGAGCTCCTCGGCCACCCGCAGCCCCTCGCGCCGCAGCTCGGCCGCCCGCGCGTAGTCGCCGACGATCTCGGCCAGCGAGCTGAGCACCTCGGTGGCCCGCGTCTGCCCCCACCGGTCACCGGCGAGCTTGAACAGCTCCAGGCTCCGCTCGGCGTCGGCCCGCAGCTCGGCCAGCTCACCGCGCATCATCGCCCGCTTGGCCCGCACGCTGAGCGCGGCGGCCTCGCCCCAGGTGTCGCCGATCTCCACGAACGTCTCCAGCGCCGGGCCGATCAGCGAGTCGCTGCACTCCGGGCTCTCGAACCCGAACAGCGCCATCCCCAGGAACCACCCCAGCCTGGCCCGCTGCCCAGGATCGTCGATCTTGCCCAGCTCGGCGGGATCGAGGTCGACGGGATCGCCCATCGACATCGCCACCCCGGCCCACCACATCCGCGTCTGCGGCTCCTCGGCCAGCGACAGCGCCGTCTCCAGCGACCGGCGCGCCTCGCCCAGCCTGCCGCGCAGCACCCAGTACCAGGCCAGCGCCCGCACCAGTCGATGCGCCTGTCCGGCCAGCCCCATCGCGGCCGCGGTGTCGAGCGCCGCGCGCAGGTTGGCGGCCTCGGTGTCGAGCGTGTCGAGCCAGCGCTGCTGGTCGTGCCCGCGCAGGTACGGCTCGGCCCGCTCGGCCAGCGCGACGTGGTGGTCGAGGTGGCGCCGGCGTACCAGGTCGGACTCGCCCGCCTCCGCCAGCCGTTCGGCCGAGTAGGCGGCGACGGACTCCAGCAGCCGGAAGCGCGCCCCGCCCACCACGAGCGAGCGGTCGACCAGCCTGGCCAGCAGGTCGAGCACGTCGTGGCCGGGCTCCGCGCACACCTGCTCCGCCGCCTCCAGCGTGCACCCGTCAGCGTGTACGGCCAGCCGCCGCAACACCAGCCGCTCCGGCTCCGACAGCAGATCCCAGCTCCAGTCGATCATCGCCCGGAGCGTCCGCTGCCGCGCGGGCGCGTCCCGCATCCCGTTGCTGAGCAGCTGGAACCGGTCGTCCAGCCGGTCGGCGAGCTGGCGCGGGGACAGGGCGCGCGCCCGCGCGGCGGCCAGCTCGACCGCCAGCGGGATCCCGTCGAGGCGGGCGCAGATCTCCGCCACGGCCGCGTCACCGGCCAGCCCGCCGCCCGCGCGGACGCTGAACAGCTCGATCGCCGCCTCCGGCGCGAGCGGCGGCACGCTCCAGGCGCTCTCGCCGCTGACGCGCAGCGTCTCCTGGCTGGTGGCCAGCACGCGCAGCTCGGGCGCGGCCTGCAACAGGTGGCGGGTCAGCGGCGCGACCTGCTCGACCACGTGCTCGCAGTTGTCCAGGACGAGCAGGGCGCGCTTGCCGGACAGGGCGGCGGCGACCCGGTCGGCGACGGATCCCTGCCCGTGGTCGGGGAGCCCGAGCACCTCGCCCACGATCGCCGCCACGCACCGGTCGTCGCGCCGCGCGCGTACGGGCGCCAGCTCGACCAGCCACGTGCCGTCGGGGAAGGCCTGGGCCGAGGCGGCGGCAGCGGCCAGGGCCAGCCGGGTCTTACCGACGCCGCCGGGGCCGGTGAGCGTGACCAGGCGGTTGTCGGCCAGGAGCGCGCTCACCTCGGCCACCGCCTCGTCGCGGCCGATGAGGTCGGTGAGCGGGGCTGGCAGGTTGCTCTGGGCGCGCGTGGGCGCCTGCAGGGCCGGGTCCTGGCGCAGGATCCGGGCGTGCAGGTCGGCGAGCTCGGGTGACGGGTCGAGGCCCAGCTCTTCGGCCAGGCGTTCGCGCAGGTCGGCGTAGGCGGCCAGGGACTCGCTCTGGCGGCCCTGCCGGTAGAGGGCGCGCATGTGCGCGGCGCGCAGCCGCTCGCGCAAGGGGTGCTCGGCCACCAGGTCGGCGACCTCGACCGGTTCGCCGAGGGTCAGCCGCACCTCGGCCAGTTCCTCCAGGGCGGACAGGCGCTGCTCCTCCAGCTTGGCCGCCGCCGGGCGCACCACGTCGTGGTCGGACTGCCCGGCGAAGGCGGGCCCGCGCCACAGGGCGAGCGCCTGGACCAGCGCGTCGGCCCGTGTCCGGGCGTCGGGGGCGGGCGCGGCGAGCAGCGCCTGGAAACGTTCGGCGTCGACGGCCTCGGCGGGCACGTCGAGCACGTATCCGGCGGCGTGGAACTTGATCGCGTCGCGGTCGGCCAGCGCCCCGCGCAGCTGGGACACCTTGACCCGCAGCGCGGCGAGGGCGTCACGCGGCGGCCGCTCGCCCCACAGCTCCTCGACCAGCCGGTCGGCGGAGACCGGCCGCCCGCGGTGCACCAGCAGACCCGCCAGCAGCAGCCGGACCTTCGCCTCCCGCACGGTGAGCGGCTCCCCGGTGGCCGCCCACACCTCCAGGGGCCCCAGCACCCCGAACCGCATAATCCCCCCATAACTCGCTCAGAAGCCGACCATAACCCCACGCCAGCACGCTGGAGCCATGACTGAGATTTCGATCGTCGGCCTGGGCCTCATGGGCACCGCACTCGCCGAGACCCTGCTCAAGGCCGGGCATGAGGTCACCGTATGGAATCGCACCGACAGTAAGACGGAACCCCTGGTCGCGATGGGTGCCAGGCGGGCCGGGAACCTCGCGGGGGCGGTGCGGCCCGGGTCACTGGTGATCGTGTGCGTGCTCGACTACGACACCGTCCACGGGCTGCTCGGGGAGACGGATCTGCGGGGGGTGACGCTGGTCAACCTGACCAGTGGGCGGCCCGAGGAGGCCCGCCGTACCGCGGAATGGGCCGGAGCGCGCGGGGCCGACTACCTCGACGGCGGCGTGATGGCGGTTCCCCAGATGATCGGCGCGCCCGGCGCGCTGATCCTTTACAGCGGCTCCAGGGAGGTGTTCGACCGCTTCGCCGAGCCGCTGGGGCAGCTCGCCGAGGCGCGGTTCGTGGACGCGGACCCGGGGCTCGCGCCGCTGCTGGACATGGCGCTCCTGACCGGCATGTACGGGCAGATCGCGGGCATCACGCAAGGGTTCGCGCTGGTGCGCTCGGCCGGTCTGCCGCTGGGCGACTTCGCCTCGACGCTGCTGGTGCCGTGGTTGCGCGCGATGGGCGAGCTGGCGCACCGCTGGGCGGAGGAGGTCGACGCAGGGCGATGGGGTACGGATGTGGCCAACCTGGGCGTGAACAAGGTCGCCCTCGACAGCATCGCGCTGGCCATGCGTGAGCAGGGCATCGAGGGCAACCTGCTGGCCCCGTTCAAGCACCTTGTGGACAAGCGGGTCGCCGACGGGCATCCGGACCACGGCCTGCAGAGCCTCGTCGAGGAGCTCCGCCCCGGCCGTTAGCCGAAGGCGGCCAAGGGGATGGAGATCCAGGAGGGGCGGTTGCGCGCTTCGTAGACCACCTCGTAGACGGCCTTGCCCAGCTCGAAGGCGCGCAGCAGCGGCTCCTGGGTCGCGTCCAGGTTGCCGCCGCCGCTCCTGTACCCGGTCAGGAACGCCTTCCGGTTGTGCGCGGACCAGTCGGCCGCCCGGGGCTCCAGGCGGTCCGCCTCGGGGTGGCCGGCCAGCAGGTGGCGGGCGGCGTAGTCGAAGGAGCGCAGCATCCCGGCCACGTCCCGCAACGGCGAGGACAGGGCCTTGCGCTCGCCCAGCGGCTGGCCGGGCTCGCCCTCGAAGTCCAGGATGATCCACTCGGTGGTCGTACGCATGACCTGGCCGAGGTGGTAGTCGCCGTGCACGCGCTGGATGGGCACCTCGACGGCCACCTCGTCCAGGTCCTGGAATGCGGCCTCGATCGGCCCGGCGTGCTCGCGCAGCACCGGCACCTCCGCGATGGCCCGGCCCAGGCGGCGGCGGAGGTCCTCGGCCATGCGCTTGATCTCGTGCGGCTCCACGGTCGAGGTCGGGAACGCGGCGGCCAGCTCCCCGTGGATGCGCGCGGTGGCGGCGCCCAGCCGCTCCGCCTCGGCGGCGAAGTCGCCGCCGGCCTCGGCGGCGAGCACGCGCTCGCCGGACTCGGCCACGGGCTCGGGCATCGCGTAGAGATCGCGGACGCTGGCGAGGGCCAGGTCCCAGCCGTCGTTGGCGGTGGACAGGAACTCCTGCATGATCGCGAACGTGGTCGCGGTCCCGTCGAGCTCACCCTCGATCCACCCGTACGGCTGCGCGATGTGCGGCGCGTTCCTGGCCGCCAGGGCCCGGACGATCTCCAGCTCGGGGTTCACGCCGGGGATGAGCCGCCGGAAGAGCTTGCAGATGTACGCGTCGCCGTACACCAGAGAGGTGTTGGACTGTTCGGCGCCCAGCACGAGGCTGCGCGGGGAGGTGTCGACGGCGACGCCGGGGACGTGGCGCAGGCGCAGGCCGCCGGTGGAGGCGTTGCGGGCCATGCCGTCGAGCAGCCAGCCGGTGCGGTCGGCGTCGTGCGCCGCGTCGTAGTGGTACTTGTCGCCGATGACGCCGATCAGGGCGTGCGACAGCCTTTCCGGGAGTTCGTCACGGATGCCGAGCAGGAGCTGGTAGCGCTCGCGGGAGCCGTCCTGCCAGACCGCGAAGATCACGTGCTGGAGTCCGGGCTCCAGCTCGACGTCCGCGTCGACCGACACCGAGTCGATCGGGCGCCCCTTGCCGCCGAACCAGCGCTGCTGTGGTAGCCATGCGGCAAGGAGCTGCTCCAGCACGTCTTACTCCTCCTGGGCTCTGGCCGGTGGGAGAGTGAACCAGTAGAACCCATGCCCAGGAAGCGTCAAAAGATACGGAAGTTCGCCAATCGGTGGGAAAGGTACCCCGCCCATGGTCTCGACCGGTGAGACGCCGGTGAATCTGCGCAGGTCAAGCTCGACCGGCTGAGGGAAGCGCGAGAGGTTGTTGACGCACAACATGCGGTCGTCGCCCAGCTCGCGCACGAACGCCAGCACGCTCGGGTTGGAGGAGTTCAGCTCGATGAACTCGCCCAGGCCGAAGACCGGGTGCCGCTTGCGGATCTCGATCATGCGCTTGGTCCAGTGGAGCAGCGAGCCGCCGTTCTTCTGCTGGGCCTCGACGTTGATGGCCTGGTAGCCGTAGATCGGGTCCATGATGACCGGCAGGTAGAGCCGCCCCGGGTCGCAGTCGGAGAAGCCCGCGTTGCGGTCGGGGTCCCACTGCATCGGGGTGCGCACGCCGTCGCGGTCGCCGAGCCAGATGTTGTCCCCCATGCCGATCTCGTCGCCGTAGTACAGCACGGGCGAGCCGGGCAGTGACAGCAGCAACGCCGTGAACAGCTCGATCTGGTTGCGGTCGTTCTCCAGCAGCGGTGCCAGGCGCCGCCGGATGCCGACGTTGGCGCGCATGCGCGGGTCCTTGGCGTACTCGGAGTACATGTAGTCGCGTTCCTCGTCCGTGACCATCTCAAGCGTCAGCTCGTCGTGGTTGCGGAGGAAGATGCCCCATTGGCAGTTCTCCGGGATCTTCGGCGTCTGGGCCAGGATCTCGGAGATCGGGTAGCGCGACTCCCGTCGTACCGCCATGAAGATGCGCGGCATCAGCGGGAAGTGGAAGGCCATGTGGCACTCGTCGCCGCCGCCCACCGGGTCGCCGAAGTACTCCACCACGTCCGACGGCCACTGGTTGGCCTCGGCCAGCAGGACGCGGTCGGGGTAGAGGCGGTCGACCTCGGCCCGCACCCGCTTGAGGTAGGCGTGGGTCTTCGGCAGGTTCTCGCAGTTGGTGCCATCCTCCTCGAACAGGTAGGGGATGGCGTCCATGCGGAACCCGTCGATGCCGAGGTCGAGCCAGAACCTCAGGACCTCCAGCATCGCCTCCTGCACCGCCGGGTTCTCATAGTTGAGGTCCGGCTGGTGGTGGAAGAAGCGGTGCCAGTAGTACTGGCCGCGCACGGGGTCGTAGGTCCAGTTGGACGTCTCGGTGTCGATGAAGATGATCCGGGCGCCCTGGTACTTCTCATCGTTGTCGTTCCAGACGTAGAAGTCGCCGAACGGGCCCTCGGGGTCGTGCCGGGAGGCCTGGAACCAGGGGTGGGCGTCGCTGGTGTGGTTCATCACCAGGTCGGCGACGACCCGCATGCCGCGCTTGTGCGCCTCGTCGACCAGCTTCACGAAGTCCCCGAGGTCCCCGAACTCCGGGAGGATCTTCATGAAGTCGGCGATGTCGTAGCCGCCGTCGCGCAGCGGCGACTCGTACAAGGGCAACAGCCACAGACAGTCGACACCCAGCCACTGAAGGTAGTCAAGACGCTGGATGAGGCCCTTGATGTCGCCGGTGCCGTCTCCGTTGGAGTCGGCGAAACCCCGGATGAGCACCTCGTAGAAGACCGCGCGCTTGTACCAGTGGGGGTCGCGGGGCTTTTCCTCGTCGAAGGTGTTGGGGATGGCAGCGGAGTTCACGGTGTCTGACAAGTTGGACTCCCCGAAAGGCTTCGTTACCTGTGAGCCGCTCGCACGGTGAAGATGTGCGCCGGGTGGATATGGGGGTCGAGGCGCACGTAGTTCTGCTGCCGCCACCGGTACGACTCACCTGTGAGCTCGTCGTCCACGACGAACTCGGCGTTCCAGTCGAGTCCGAGGGCGGGCAGGTCGAGTTCGACCGTCGCCTCATGGGTGTTGTGCGGATCCAGGTTGATGACCGCCAGAACGACGTCGCCCAAACTCTGCCGTCGTGTGGCCGCGTCATAGGCGCCAGGGAGTCGCTTCGAGAAGCAGACCATGTCCGGGTGGTCAACCCTGTGGAACTGTAGATTACGCAATTCCTGAAGTGCTGGGTGAGCTCTTCGGAACAAATTCAGATGGGTGATGAAGGGGGCGAGACTGCGGCCTTCTCGCTCGGCTGCCACCCAATCGCGTGGTCTGTACTGATATTTCTCACTATCTAGGTATTCTTCGCTGCCTGGCCGTACCGGGACGTTCTCCGCGAGCTCGTACCCCGAGTAGACGCCCCACGTGGGCGAGCACAGCGCGGCGAGGACGGCGCGGATCTTGAACGCGGGCACGCCCCCGTGCTGCAGGTACTCGTGCAGGATGTCCGGAGTGTTCACGAACAGGTTCGGCCGCAGGTAGTGCGAGGTCTCGCCGGACAGCTCCGAAAGGTAGCTCTCCACGTCCTGCTTGGAGTTCTTCCAGGTGAAGTACGTGTACGACTGGTGGTACCCGATCTTCGCCAGCGTCTGGAGCATGGGCGGCCTGGTGAACGCCTCGGCCAGGAAGACCACGTCGGGGTCGGTCGTGTGGACGTCGGCCAGCAGCCGCTCCCAGAACGCCACCGGCTTGGTGTGCGGGTTGTCCACGCGGAAGATCCGCACCCCGTGGTCCATCCAGTGCCGCAGCACCCGCTTGACCTCGGTGTAGATGCCCTCGGGGTCCCTGTCGAAGTTGAGCGGGTAGATGTCCTGGTACTTCTTGGGCGGGTTCTCCGCGTACGCGATCGTGCCGTCCGCCCGGATCGTGAACCACTCCGGGTGCTCCTTGACCCATGGGTGGTCGGGGGCGCACTGCAGCGCGAAGTCGAGCGCCACCTCCATCCCCAGCTCGCGGGTGCGGCCGACGAACTCGTCGAAGTCCTCGATGGTGCCGAGGTCGGGGTGGATCGCGTCGTGGCCGCCGTCCTCGGAGCCGATGGCCCAGGGGGAGCCCGGGTCGTCGGACTCGGGGGTGAGCGTGTTGTTGCGCCCCTTGCGGAAGGCGTGGCCGATCGGGTGGATCGGGGGCAGGTAGACGACGTCGAAGCCCATGCGGGCGACGGCGGGCAGGCGTTTGGCGGCGGTCTGGAAATTTCCGGACTTGCTGATGCCGGCGGCGTCCACGATCGCGCCCTCGGACCGGGGGAAGAACTCGTACCACGAGCCGTACAGGGCCCGGCGCCGCTCCACCCTGATCCGCTGCTGCTTGGAACGCGTCACCAGGTCGCGCAGCGGGTGGGCGGCCAGGAGCGCGGCGGTCTCCGGCAACTGGGCGATCGACAGCCGCGCCCGGGGGTCGAGGTCCTCGTCGCGCAGGGTCGCCGAGACCGACAGCAACGCCACCCGGTGCCCGCACGGGCTCTCGCCGGGCGCGCCCGCCGCCGGCGTGTCGTCGGCCGCGGAGGCGGAGGAGGCGGAGGAGGCTGAGGTGGTGCGGGCGGGGCGCGTCGGGTGGGGACAGTCGGCCGGCCGTACGGCGCGGGCGGCGCGCTCGAACAGGCGCGCGCCCTCCTCGCACATCAGGTCGCTGTCCATCCCGCGCGGGATCTTGATCCCCGCGTCGTGCAGCCACGTGGCGATCGGGTCGCTCCACGCCTCCACGCGGAACTGCCAGTCGCCCTCGTCGGCCAAGGTGACGGGCACCGCCCAGCGATCGGTCCCCTTGCCCTGTTCGAGCATGGGTCTCAGCCGCCCGCGCAGGCCGTCGGGCGAGGTGAGCACGACCCCGGCCGCCACGGCGTCGTGTCCCTCTCGGAACACGGTGGCGGAGATCTCGAAGGTCTCACCAGCTACCGACTTGGCGGGCCATTGCCCGCATCCGACGACAGGCTGGATGTCCGTGATGGGAATTCGTCCGATCATCGCTTCCGTTCTCATGGCTCGGGTCCGCGTAGAGCAGATACGTGGCAGGAACGATCCTTGCATCTCGATGCGGGAGGCGGCGGAAGCCACCCAAGTGTGTCCCGGGGACGGCCATATGGGGGAGTTGCCCCAATAGTCCCGCTTCATGCTTGTGGTCGGAAGGGGGTTTGAAGGGGTATGCGCACGGTGAGGGACTCAGAGGTCCCGATCACCTCGTGCTCGCCCCTTCGACGCCCTAGGGTTCCCAACGTGAGAGCTATCCGCAGGTTCACCGTCCGCACCGTCCTGCCCGCGGAGCTGGCCGCACTCGGCGAGCTCGTCCACAATCTCCGCTGGTCATGGCACCCGGAGACGACGGACCTGTTCGCCGAGGTCGACCCACAGCTGTGGCGTCAGGTCGGGCACGATCCCGTCGCCCTGCTGGGCGCCGTCGACCCCGCCAGACTGCGCGAGCTGGCCGCCGACCGCCGATTTCTGCGCCGTCTCGCCGACGCCGCCGACGATCTGCGCGAGTACATGACCGCGCCCCGGTGGTACCAGACGCTCTCCGACGCGCCGCGCGCCGTCGCCTACTTTTCTCCCGAGTACGGCATAGCCGCAGCCCTGCCCCAATACTCCGGCGGCCTCGGCATCCTGGCCGGCGACCACCTGAAGGCCGCCAGCGACCTGGGCGTGCCCATCCTGGCCGTCGGCCTGCTCTACCGCCACGGCTACTTCACCCAGTCGCTGTCCCCCGAGGGCTGGCAGCTGGAGCACTACCCCTCTCTCGACCCCGGCGGCCTGCCGCTGACCCTGCTCAAGGACGTGCGCGTCCGCGTCGGGCTGCCCGGCGGGCGTACCCTGCACGCCCAGGTCTGGGCGGCCCAGGTGGGCCGGGTGCCGCTGCTGCTGCTCGACTCCGACGTGGCCGAGAACGACGCCGCCGCCCGCGACGTCACCGACCGCCTCTACGGCGGCGGCACCGACCACCGCCTCATGCAGGAACTCCTGCTCGGCATCGGCGGCGTACGGGCCATCCGCGCCTACTGCGAGAGCACCGGCCACCCCGAGCCCGAGGTCTTCCACACCAACGAGGGCCACGCCGGATTCCTCGGCCTGGAGCGCATCCGCGAGCTGACCGAGGCCAGGCTGAGCTTCGACGAGGCCCTGGAGGCGGTACGCGCCGGCACCGTCTTCACCACCCACACCCCGGTCCCCGCGGGCATCGACCGCTTCCCCGTCGAGATGATCGAGCGGCAGTTCGGCGGCGACAACGCCTGGCCGACGGTCCCGGTCGACCGCATCCTGGCGCTCGGCGAGGAGGCGGAGCCCGACCGCTTCAACATGGCGATCATGGGCATGCGGCTGTCCCAGCGGGTCAACGGCGTCTCCGAGCTGCACGGCGAGGTCAGCAGGGAGATGTTCCACACCCTGTGGCCGGGCTTCGACCTCGACGAGATCCCGATCGGCTCGATCACCAACGGCGTGCACGCGCCGACCTGGGTGGGCCGCGAGCTCTTGGAACTGGCCGGCCGTGAGCTGCCCGCCCTGATCGAGCGGGCCCAGGGCTGGGAGGGAGTACAGAAGATCCCGGACTCCGAGATCTGGTCGATCCGCGGCATCCTGCGCCGCCGCCTGGTCGAGGGCGCCCGCGAACGGCTGCGCGCCTCCTGGCGGGCCCGCGGCTCCTCCGACGCCGAGCTCGGCTGGATCGACGAGGCGCTCGACCCCGACGTGCTGACCATCGGGTTCGCCCGCCGCGTGCCGTCCTACAAGCGGCTGACGCTCATGCTCTCCGACATCGAACGGCTGAAGACCCTGCTGCTCGACCCGGACAAGCCCGTGCAGATCCTGATCGCGGGCAAGGCCCACCCGGCCGACGAGGGCGGCAAGAAGCTCATCCAGCAAATCGTGACCTTCGCCGACGCCGAGGACGTGCGCCACCGCATCGTCTTCCTGCCCGACTACGACATGGCACTCGGCCAGTTGCTCGTCCAGGGCTGTGACGTCTGGCTGAACAACCCGCTGCGCCCGCTGGAGGCCAGCGGCACCTCGGGCATGAAGTCGGCGCTGAACGGCGGGCTCAACCTGTCGATCCGCGACGGCTGGTGGGACGAGTGGTACGACGGCACGAACGGCTGGGCCATCCCCACCGCCGACGGCGTCACCGACCCCGACCGCCGCGACGAGCTGGAGGCGGCCGGCCTCTACGACCTCATCGAGCACCAGGTCGCCGACCGCTTCTACGACCGCTCGCCCGAGGGCCTGCCCAGACGCTGGCTGGAGATGGTCAAGCACACGCTCGCCTCGCTGGGCCCGAAGGTGCTGGCCGGCCGCATGCTGCGCGACTACGTGGTCGGCCTCTACGCGCCCGCCGCCGCCTCGGCCCGCGCCCTGTCCGCCGACGGGTACGCCCCCGCCAAGTCGTTCGCCGCCTGGCGGTTGCGGGTGACACGGGCCTGGCCGGGGGTGAGGGTCGAGCACGTGGAGGCGTCGGGCGTCGGCGACACGCCCGAGGTGGGCGCCGCGCTGGAACTGCGCGCCACGATCGCGCTGGGCGACCTCGACCCCTCCGACGTCATGGTGGAGGCGGCCTACGGCAGGGTCGGCCCGCACGACGAGCTGATCCACCCCGGTTACCTGGAGCTCACGCTCGACGGGGACCCCGGCGACGACGGCCGCGCCCACCACACGGGCACGATCCCGCTCGACAACACCGGCGCCTTCGGCTACACGGTCCGCGTGGTGCCCTCACATCCGCTGGCGGTCGCGCGGGCCGAACTCGGGCTCATCGCCGTACCCGAGGAACCCGCGGGTATGACGAACGGCACACTGCGCTGACATTGGCCCCATAATCGTTTTTGTGGACGACAGTCGCGACGGCATGCGTGCCGACACCCTGGTGGCCACGGTCCGAGGTGTGCTGCCGTCGCTGACGCCCGCCGCCCAGACCGTGGCCCGGCTGATCCTGGAGGATCCCGCGACCGTGGCGCGCAGCACGATCACCGAGCTGTCGGCCGCTTCCGGCACCAGCGAGGCCACGATCGTGCGGACCGCCCGGCTGCTCGGATTCGCCGGTTACCCGCAGCTGCGCCTGGCGCTGGCCGCCGCCGCGGCCCAGCCGGACCGGCTGGTGCCCGGCGACCTGGCCCCCGACGATCCGCTGTCGGAGGTCATCCACAAGGTCGCCAGGGCCGAGTCCGAGGCGATCAACGACACCGTGGCGCAGCTGACCTCCGAGCGGCTGGGCCTGGTCGTCGACGCGATCGTCGGCGCCCGCCGGGTGGACGCCTACGGGGTCGGCGCCTCCGGGCTGGTGGCCATGGACATGGCGCAGAAATTGCTGCGCATCGGCATGTCCAGCCACGCCTTCCAGGACGCCCACCTCGCGCTGACCAGTGCCGTCCTGCTCAAGCCCGGCGACGTGGCGATCGGCATCAGCACCTCGGGGGAGACGCCCGACGTGCTGGAGCCGCTGGGACGGGCGGGCGAGGCCGGGGCCACCACCGTCGCGATCACCAACAACCCGCGCTCGTCCATCGCGGAGCTGGCCGAGCACGTGCTGATCTCCGCCGGGCGGGAGACCGAGTTCCGCCCTGCCGCCATGGCCAGCCGCATCAGCCAGCTCGTCATGGTCGACTGCGTGTTCGTGGGCGTGGCCCAGCGCACGTTCGACTCCTCGCAGGAGGCGTTGCAGAGCACCCGGCAGGCGGTCGCGGAGTTCGTCAAGAAGCGCTAGCCGGCGCTGGTGAGGTCGAGGCGGGCCAGCTCGCGGCGGTTGCCGACGCCCAGCTTCGGATAGGCCTTGTACAGGTGGTGCTCCACCGTGCGCTTGCTCAGGAACAGCTGGGCGGCGATTTCCCGGCTGCTGTGGCCCTCGGCGGCCAGCCGTACCACCTGGAGTTCCTGGGCGGTCAGGCGGTCGCGCGGATGGGCCGCCGTCGCCTCGGCCACCGGGACGCCGTCGCCGGTCGCCCGGAGTTCGGCGCGGGCCCGCTCGGCCCAGGGGGCGGCGCGGAGCCGTTCGAAGATCTCCAGAGCGGAGCGCAGGGGTGTGCGGGCGTCACTGCGCCGCCTGGCCCGCCGCAGCCACTCGCCGTAGAGCAGTTCGGTCCGCGCCCGCTCGAACGGCCGCCCCGGCCCTTCCCGATGCAGCCGTACGGCCCGCAAGAACAACTCCTCAACCCCAGCCCCGGCACCTTCCCCAGCCCCGGCCCCGGCACCCACCCCGGTCCCGGCACCCTCCTGGTTCCCGGCCCCCGTGTCCTTCCCGGCCTCGGGACCCTTTCCGGCTCCGGTTCCGGAGCCGGTCATCCCCGATTCGGTCACCCCCGGTCGGGTTGTCCCCGAGGGGGTTGCCCCTGAGGCGGTCATCCCCGAGGAGGTGGGCAGGGTGGGGTCGGTGGTCAGGGCTTGGCTTCTGGCGGCCACTGCCAGGGCCCAGGGCTGGCCGGTGGCCTCGGCCCAGGCGGTGAAGCGGCGCAACGGGGCCTGGGCGCGGTCGGGGCGGCCGAGCCGTACCGCGGCCTCGACCTGGTCGGCGGCGGCGGTGATGAGGTCGAGGCCGTTCGCGCCCGGCCCGCGCCAGGCGGTCTCCACCCGGGCCAGGGCCGACTCGTAGTCGCCCAGGCCCAGGTCGAGGAGGCTGAGGGTGATGGCGGTGCCGGCGTGTTCCTCGTCGGGCGCCTGGGCGGCGAGGTCGCGGCAGGTGTCGGCGTCGCCCTCGATGGCGGCGATGCGCGCGGGCACGGCCTTCAGCCACGGCAGGTCCTGGGGCAGCCCGGTGTCCCTGATGATCTCCGCCGCCTCGGCCACGGCCATCTCGGCCTCACGGTGCAGCCCGGCGCGTACCTGCGTCTCGGCGAGCACCCGCAGCGCCTCGGGAAGGGCGCCCACGAGGCCGCGCTCGCGGCAGCGGGCCACCTCGGCGGCGGCCAGCGCCAGCGTGGCGGCGTCGTCGCCGACGATCACGCCGGTGTACATGGCCTCGGCGGTCCTGTCCGCCTCCGGCTCGGCGAGGAACCCGGCCAGCTGCGGCAGCGCGCCGGCGTAGTCCTCGTCCATGAGCCGCGCCAGCCCGTACACCATGGGGTCGGGCCGGCCGATCTCGCGCAGGCCCGCGGCGGCGGTGCGCACCGCCGCGGACTCGCACGAGAACCACGCGTACGTCGCGCCCGCGCGCAGCATCTCGGCCGCGCGGTCCGTCTCGGCCTGCCCGGCCCGCTCCATCAGCAGGTGCACGGCCCGCCCCCGCTCACCCAGCTCGAACAACGCGGCCGCGCGCACCTGGGCCAGCTCGGCCGGCCCCGTCCCGTGCGCCGGCCCGGTCCTGGCCAGTTCCTCCGCCTGTTCGGCCAGCTCGGCGGCCTGGGCCGGATGCCCGGCGCTGAGCGCGGCGCCGGCGGCGTGGCCCAGGTTCGCGATCTGGGCGGCGTCGCCGGGGGACAGGCGGGCGGCCTGGCGGTAGAGACGTACGGCGGCGGAGTACGCGCCGCGCCCGAGCGCCCTTCCGGCGGCGTCGGCCACCTCGGCGGCGACGTCCTCGTCGGGCGCGGTGGTGGCGGCCGACAGGTGGTGAACCCGGCAGTCGGCGGTGACGCTCGCCTGGGCCAGCGCGCGGTGGACCTCGACCCGGCGGGCCATCGGCGCGCCCTGGTAGGCGGCGGTGGCGATCAGCGGGTGCCGGAAGGCGAGCGTGTCGTCGATCACCTGCACCAGCCCGGCCCGCTCGGCCGCCTCCAGGTCATCGAGGCCGACGCCCAGGACCTTCCCGGCGTTCACCAGCATCGGCAGGTCGCCGCGTCCTTCGGCGGCCGCGATGAGCATCATGCGCCGCGTACGCTCCGGCAGGTTCACGATCTGGGCGCGGAAGGAGCTGAGCACCCGGTCGGCCACGTGCAGGTGGACGGAAGCGGCCGGCCTGCCGCGCTGGGCGGCGGCGAACTCGATCAGCGCCAGCGGGTTGCCCGCCGACTCGTCGATCACGTGCCGGCGCATCGCGGCGGCCAGGCCGTGCTCGGTGAGCAGCCCGGCCGCGCTGGCCGCGTCGAGCCGGGAGGGCCGCACCTCGGCCAGCCCCGCGGCGGGGAAGCCGTCCTCCCGCGTGGCGAACACCAGGGCCACGCCCTCGGCGGCCAGGCGCCTGGCCGCGAACAGCAGCGCCTCCGCGCTGGCCTGGTCGAGCCACTGGGCGTCGTCCACCAGGCACAGCAGCGGCTCGTCCTCGGCCAGGTCGGCCAGCAGGCTCAGGGTCGCCAGCCCGGTCAGGAACCGGTCGGGGGACGGCGCGCCGCCGCCGTTCAGCACGGCCTCCAGCACGCCGGCCTGCGGGGCCGGCAGGTGGTCGAGGCGCTCGCGAACCGGCCACATCAGGCGGGCCAGCCCGGCCAGCGCCAGGTCGGCCTCTTGCTCGATCCCGGTCACGCGCAGCACGCGGACCCCGGCCGCCTGCCGTTCCGCCCAGGCGAGGAGCGCGGTCTTGCCGATGCCGGGCTCGCCGCGGATCACCAGCGCGCCGCTGCGCCCGTCGCGTGCCCGCGCGATGAGATCCGCGAGCCCGGCCTGCTCGGTGGTCCTGCCGTAGAGCACGCGTCCTCCTAAGTACACGGACCAGTAAACCGTACGGATTCGTCGGTGATTCCGCCGCTCGTACGGTCGTGGCCGGCCCCGTTGACGCAGGAAGAGGTTGTGATGAACGAGTTGTTCGAGCCGGTGACCGTGGGAAGACTGGAACTTCCCAACCGGCTCTTCATGTCCCCGATGACCCGCAGCCGTGCCGCCGAGGGCGCGGTGCCCACCGACATGGCCGTCGAGTACTACGCCCAGCGCGCCGCAGCCGGATTGATCATCTCGGAGGGTACGCAGCCCTCGGTGATCGGCCAGGGTTACATCGACACCCCCGGGCTGCACTCCGAGGAGCAGATCGCGGGCTGGCGCAAGGTCACCGACGCCGTGCACGCCCGCGGCGGCCGGATGTTCGCCCAGCTGATGCACTCCGGCCGGGTCGGGCACCCGTGGCTCTACCCCGACGGCGCGCTGCCGCACGGTCCGTCGGCCATCCCGTCGGGTGAGCGGCTCTACACCCCCGAGGGCATGCTGGAGCACCCGGCGCCCAAGGAGATGACGCTCGCCGACATCGCCGCCACCGTGGACGACTTCGTCGCCGCGGCAGGGAACGCCCTCGCCGCCGGGTTCGACGGGGTGGAGCTGCACGGGGCGAACGGCTACCTCATCCACCAGTTCCTGTGCGGCAGCGCCAACGCCCGCACCGACGCGTACGGCGGCAGCGTGGACAACCGCATCCGCCTGGCCGTCGAGGTCGCCCAGGCGGTCGGCGACGCCATCGGCCCGGAGCGGGTCGGCTTCCGCATCTCCCCGCTCAACCCCAGCAACGGCATCAGGGAGCGGGACTCCGACGAGCTCTACCCGGCGCTGGCGCGCGCCCTTTCCCGGTACGGCCTGGCCTACCTGCACATCATGGAGTGGGACAGGGAGCTGACCAAGGTCATCAGGGCCACGTGGCCGGGGACGCTGATCCTGAACCCGAAGGCCGAGCCCGGCGCCCGGTCAGGCACCCCCGAGCAGGCGGCCGCGGCGCTGCGCGAAGGGCTGGCCGACGCCGTCACGCTCGGGTCGTACTGGCTGGCCAACCCCGACCTTCCGGCCCGGATCAAGGCGGGCGGGCCGTACAACCTGGCCGATCCGGCCACGTTCTACGGCGGCGACCACCGCGGCTACACCGACTATCCCGCCCTCATCGGGTGAGCGGCGGGGCGGCGCGGCCGCCCCGCCCGGTGGTCAGGCCCAGGACAGGGTCACGTCACTGGCCTTGACGAACATCACGCGATGCCCGAACTGGATCTGGTAGTAGAGCGTCTTGCCGCGCACCACCTTGTGGGTGGAGGGGTCGATGGTGACCGCGCGGTAGTACTCGCCGAACTGGGCGCCGCCGAAGCTGTACTTCTCGCCCGCGGAGAACGTGTACATCAGCGGTGTGATCGGCTGGTACGGGATGTCGGCCGGGTAGGCCTCCTGCTCCGGGTAGGCCCTGCCGTACACGGGAACGGTCGCGAGGCCCTTCTTGGGTGTGACGACGAGCCCCATGGACGGGATCGCGGTCGGCGCCGAGGCGGGGTTGTGGAACCAGGCCTTCTGCCCGAGGTACCAGATGGCGGTCCACTCGCCCTGGCGATCGGCCACGGCGTAGCGCTGGCCGGTGACGGCGCGGGCGCTGTGGTCGTAGACGCTGTAGATGGACCTTCCCGCGCCGCGCTTGCCGATGTCGTCCACGAGCGGCCCGTCGGGGCGCGGCTCCTTGCGCAGCCAGACGGTGGCGGCGCTGGTGGGCGGGCAGTCGAGTTCGGGCTGCTTGCGGTCGCAGCCGTAGAAGTACGGCTTGTTGGTGGCGAAGTCCGGCTTGATCATGACTGTGCCCGCGTTCGGGCCGCCGAAGGGGTGGAACGGCGCGCCGAGCAGTTTGAAGTAGCGGTCCCAGTCCCAGAAGGGCCCGGGGTCCTCGTGCATGCCCCGCACGGTCGTCGGCAGGGTGCCGGGCACGTTGTCGTGGCCGAGGATGTGCGCGCGGTCGAGCGGGACGCCGTGCCTGAGGGCGAGGTACCGGACCAGTTTGGCGGAGGTGCGGTACATGGCCTCGGTGTACCAGGAGCCGCGCTCGGCGAGGAAGCCCTCGTGCTCCAGGCCGACGGACTTGGCGTTGACGTACCAGTTTCCGGCCTGCCAGCCGACGTCCCTGGTCTTGATGTGCTGGGCGATGTGCCCGTCGTTGGAGCGCAGCGAGTAGTGCCAGCTGGCCGCGCGGGCCGGGTTCAGCAGCAGGTCGATGGAGGGCCGCCAGTACCCCTCCATGTCGTGGATGATGATGTAGTCGACCTTCTGGTTGAAGGGCCGGTTCGAGGTGTCGAAGTTGCCGTAGTTGCCGTTGGGCAGTTCGGCCTGCTTGGCCGGGATCCACTCACAGGAGATCGTGGGCGGGCACTCGACGCCGTCGCGGCGCGGGGGCTTGAGCCCGAGCTTGTCCAGCCACTCCTTGATGGCCCCGAGCCCGGGTACGCCGGTGAGCCTGACCTGCTGGCCGTCGTCGGTGGTGCGCTCGGCGCCCTGCTTGATCGTGGTGTAGACCTCGTCGGCGAAGAACTGGGCGGCTTCCTTCTCCTCCGCGCCCGAGTAGCGGGCGACCGCGCCGTACCACTGGGCCGGGTCGTCGCTGAGCGGGGCTCCGAGCGCCTTCTGGTAGGAGGCCAGCAGCGCCGCGCCGCCGCGGATGTTGGCGGCCGGATCGGTGCGCAGCTTCTCGTGGGTCTCGCCGGTCAGCTCGGCGGCCTTCTCCATGGTCCGCAGCGACTCGGGGATCTCGGCCGGGGCGGGCGGAGCCTCCTCGCGCGGGGGAAGGGGCCTGCTGTCGTCGCCGCGCGGGTCCTCCTCGCCCTCTTCATGGTGGTTGGAGCCGGTGTAGGCGGCGGCGTCCGTCAGGTGCATGGGGCCGAATCCGGCGTCGCTGCTGGGCCGGCCGGTGTTGGCGTCCCAGCGCGACTCCAGGTACGAGACGCCGAGCAGCACGCTCGCCGGCACCTGGAACTCCTTGGCCGCCGCGGCGAAGGCCTGCTGCCGGTCGGCGGGTTCGTCGGCGTGGGCCGCCGGAATGTTGAGTAACGGGAGCAAGGCGACGATCGCCAAGGCTCTGCGCATTCACTGCTCCTTGGACTGGGGGGCTTCAGGTGGAGTCAGCGTCTCAACATTTTCCTTCTCGGGCGAGAGTTTTGCGAAGGAATTTTTCACTAGTTAACGTCTCATAAGCTGATCGGCTGTGACGAGTGCGGATCTGGTGATCCTCGGAGCGGGTCCGGCGGGGCTGACGGCCGCTTGGCGGGCCGCCGCGCGCGGCCTGTCGGTCGTGGTCCTGGAGCGCGCGGACCACGTCGGCGGGCTGTCGGCCGGGTTCGAGGTCGCGGGCGTGCGCGTGGACCACGGCAGCCACCGCCTGCACCCCGCCACGCCGCCGCGCCTGCTGGCCGCCCTGCGCGGGCTGCTCGGCGCGGACCTGCAGCTCCGGCCGCGCAACGGGCGGCTGCGAGTGGCGGGACGGTTCGTCGGGTTTCCGCTCCGGGCGGGGGAGCTGGCGCGGCGGCTGCCGTACCGGCTGCTGGGGGGTGTCGCCCGCGACGCCCTGACCTCTCCGCTGCGTGTACGGCCGGCCGCCGGCACCTACGCGGAAGTCCTGCGCGCGAGCCTGGGACCGGCGCTGTACGGCGCGCTCTACGAGCCTTACGCCCACAAGCTCTGGGGCCTGCCCGGCGAGGAGATCGACGGCGACCAGGCACGCAGACGGGTCACCGCCGACAGCCCGTGGAAGATCGCCCGCGGAGTCCTGCGCGGCGCCCCGAACGGCCAGGGCAGGGTCTTCCACTACCCCAGGCGCGGTTTCGGCCAGATCGTGGAAGCGCTGGCCGACGCGGCGAGCGCCGCCGGAGCCGAGATCCGGCTCGGCACCGCCTGCACCCGGGTGTCCGGCGGCGTCGTGCACGCGGGGCGGGAGATCCGTGCCGGGCACGTGTTCTCGACGATCCCGATGCCGCTGCTGGCCAGGCTGGTCGAACCCGGCCCCGGACCGGGGGTGCTGAGCGCGGCCGCCCGGCTGGAGTTCCGGGCGATGGTGCTGGTCTACGCGGTGCACGAGGGCGGCAGGTGGACCCCGTACGACGCTCACTACCTCCCGGACGCGGGCACCCCTGTCACCCGTGTCTCCGAGCCCGCCAACTACCGCGTCAGCGCCGCCGATCCGGCCGATCGCAGCGTGCTGTGTTTCGAGATCCCCTGCCAGGTGGGCGACGAGATCTGGACATGTGACGACTTCTCGGGGCTGGTCGCCGAGTGCCTGTCCCGCTCGGGGCTGCCGCCGGTCAACCTCGCCGGGATCGAGGTACGCCGCCTGCCGCACGTCTACCCGGTCTACCGCACCGGCTACGCCGGGCACCTGGCCGGTCTCGACGCCTGGGCGGGCGGCGTGGAAGGGGTCACCACGTTCGGGCGGCTCGGGCTGTTCGCCCACGACAACACCCACCACGCCATGGCCATGGCCTACGACGCGGTCGCCGCCCTGACCGCCGGGGGCTGGGACGGCGCCGCCTGGTCGGCGGCGCGCGCCCGTTTCACCCGGCACGTCGTGGAGGACTGATCAGCCCGCCACCGCCGCCTCCAGGCCCTTCACGTCGATCTTCGCCATCGCGAACATGGCCTGCATCGCGCGCTCCGCCCTGGCCGGGTCGGGGTCGCTGAGCAGGCGCGGCAGCGCCTTCGGGATGATCTGCCACGACACCCCGAACTTGTCCTTGAGCCAGCCGCACCGGCCCTCCGAGCCGCCGCCCTCCAGCAGCTTGCCCCAGAGCTCGTCGACCTCTTCCTGGGTCTCGCACTCGACGTAAAGCGAGATCGCCTCGTTGAACGTGAACTGCGGGCCGCCGTTGAGCGCGAGGAAGCGCTGGCCTTCCAGCTCGAAGGTCACGATCATCGGCGTGACGTCGACGACCTGGGAGTTCTTGAAGATCGAGACGTAGTGGCTCGCGGCTTCCTCGGCCTGGTTGTTGAACCAGAAGTAAGGGGTGATCTTCTGCATGACGTGCTCCTCTCTTGTGTCTGTATAGTCGCCAATCGGAAGTAACCCCAGGTAGTGCCGCATTCACCGATCCCGCGTGAAGGATTCACAGTGATCCGTGTGCTGATCGCAGAGGACGTCCGCATCCTCAGGGAGACGCTCACCGCCGTCCTCGCGCTGGAGGACGACCTTGAGGTGGTGGCCGCCGTGGAGCGCGGCGACCAGATCGTCCCCGCGGCCGTGGCCTACGCCCCCGACGTCGCCGTCATCGACATCGACCTGCCCGAACTGGACGGCCTCACGGCCGCCGCGCAGCTGCGCGAGAATCTGCCGTCCTGCGCCGCGCTGGTCCTGACCGGGCTGGCCAAACCCGGATACCTGCGCCGGGCGATGGCCTCGGGCGTCAGCGGCTTCCTGCTCAAGCACTCGCCCACCGGCGACCTCATCGACGCGATCCGCAAGGTGCGGGCGGGCGAGCAGGTGGTCGACCCGCAGCTCGCCCTCGCCGCGCTGCGCAAGGTCGACAACCCCCTGGCCGCGCGGGAGGTCGACGTGCTGCGCCAGGCCGCCACCGGCGCCGAGCCCGACGAGATCGCGGTACGGCTGTCGCTCAGCCGGGGCACGGTACGCAACTACCTGTCGTCAGCCGTCATGAAGCTCAACGCGCGTAACCGGGTGGACGCGATCAGGATCGCCGCCGACGAGGGCTGGATCTAGCGGCAGCGCCGCCGCCAGCGCGAACGTGTCCGGCCCGGTTTCGACCGACAGCTGCCCGCCCAGGATCTCGACCCGTTCGCGCAGGTTGCCGAGTCCCGATCCAGGCTCGTGGGCGGGGGCGCGTACCCCGTCGTTGGCCAGGCGCAGCCCCACCGTCTCGTCGTCCACCGCGAGCACGAGCGTGCCGTGGCGGGCGTCGCTGTGCCGCAGCACGTTCGTGACCGCCTCGCGCAGCACGGTCGCCAGCACGGCGTCGTGCGTGTCCGGCAGGCGCGCGGCGGAGACGTCCGCGATCAGCTCGACGCCCGCGGCGGCCAGCACCGCGCGGGCGGAGGCGATCTCGTCGGCCAGCGCGATCGTGCTGTAGCCGGAGGCGACCGAGTCGATGTCGGACAGCACCTGGCGGGCGGCGTCAAGACCGTCGGCCAGCTCCCGCCTGGCCGCCGCGGGATCGCGGCCCAGCAGCCGCACGGCCAGCTCGGCCTTCAGCACCACCACGGAAAGGCCGTAGCCGAGCAGGTCGTGCAGGTCACGGGCGAAGCGCAGCCGCTCGCGCGCCACCTCCACCCTGGCCAGCTCCATCCGCGCCTCGTGAATCTGGGCGGCCAGCCGCGCCATGCGCCACAGCGCGTAGACGATCAGCGCCCGCTCGGCGATGTAGACCAGGCCGTAGGCCGTGTCGAGCGCGTTGTCGGCCCAGCCGGTGATCGCCGCGTGGTAGTAGAGGTCGCCGAGCATCGCCGCCGCCGCGATCGCCCACCGCAGGCGCCCCGGCACCAGCGCCAGCGCCGCGCCCGGCAGGTACGCCGCCACGTACCAGAGCTTCGGCCCCAGAGCCAGGCTCGGCAGATAGGTGACCAGCACCAGCGCCGCCAGCACCCACGGCCAGTACCGGTCGGTACGCAGGCACGCCCGCAGGTGCAGCCCGACCATCAGCACCAGCGACGCCCCGAACAACGCCAGCAGGCCGGGCGGCGGCGTGGCCAGCGTCACCTGCCGCAGTTCCCGCGGCACGATCATGAGCAGGATCGTCACCACCACCAGCACCGACGCCACCCGGATGGTCAGGTCGGCGGCCACCGGACGGCCGCGCGCCGCCTCGCGGGTGGTGTGCGAGACCGACCTGACCTCGGTCAGGGCCAGCCGGGCCGTGCTCAGCCCCGTGTCGAGCTCGTGCCGGGCGCGTTCCTGGTCCTCGGCGGCGAGTACGGCCTCGCCGTGCCCGACCACCCGCTCCAGCCCGGCGCCGACCCGTTCGTTGAGCTCCTCGGCGAAGGCCAGCCGTTCCCCGGCCACCACGGCCGCGGCCAGCCCCGCCTGGGTGCCGCGCAGGTCGGCGATCAGGTCGGTCAGGCGGACGACGCCGTACAGGGCGATGCCCACGAACGCGGTCTGGCCGATCGCCACGTACAGGCCCTCGGTCACCGCCGGGCGCACGGTCAGGGTGGAGGCGAACTGGGCCGCGAGCACCAGCGCGAACCCGCCCCACTTCGGCCACGGCCGCCGGAACAGCAGCAGCATGGCGGCGGCCAGGAAACCGGTGTTGCCGTACCAGGTGGCGGGGAACAGCAGCAGGCCGGCGCCGGTCAGCACCACCTGGACGGCCAGCGTCCAGGGCCAGCCGCGGGGCCTGCGGCCGTCGGCGCGCCGTACGCAGTTGCGCAGGTGCAGCGCGAACAGGACGGTGAGCAGGGTGTAGGCCAGCGCCTTCATCGGCGCGGGGTCCTTGGAGTACACGATGCCGATGACCCCGCCGAAGGCGAAGCCCGCGCTGACCCCGGCCGCCACGAGCCGGGCCAGGCGTAACGCCGGTGCGTTCATGGGGCCGCAGGGTAGAGGCCTCAGGTCACGTATTGAGCTCGCGGTGCACGGCGGGGATCACCCTGCGCAGATATCGGCCGAGTTTGACGAAGGACTCGCCGCTCTGGCGGAAGGAGTAGCGGATCGGGACCTCCTGGTAGGCGAAGCCCTTGGCGAGCAGGTCGAGGGTGAGCACCTGGGCGTAGTTGTAGTCGTGGATGACCTCGGCCGCGCCCGCCGCCCGCGCGGAGAAGGCGCGGTAGCCGCTCTGGCCGTCGGTCAGGTCACGGCGGCGGGTCAGCCAGCGGACCCAGAGCGTGAGCACCCGGTTGCCGAAGCGGCGGTGGGGGAGCATGCGCTCGATGGTGCCGGAGAAGCGGGACCCGACGACGTAGTCGGCCGCGCCGCTCAGGACCGGCGCGGCCAGGGACTCCAGATCCTCGGGGAAGTACTCGAGGTCGGCGTCCAGATAGACGGCGACGGCCGGGCGCCTGGCGCTCGCCTCACCCAGGCCGCGCCGGACGGCGGCGCCCAGACCCAGGTTGCGCGGCTGGGGGAGCACCGTGGCGCCCGCGGCCCGCGCGCGGTCGGCGGAGGCGTCGGCGGAGCCGTCGTCGATCACCAGCGTGACGACGGGGCGGCCGGAGACCGTGCGGGGCAGGCGGGCCACCACCTCGCCGATCGTGGCCTCCTCGTTGTAGACGGGGATGAACACCACGACCGGGGCGCCGGGCGCGGGCTCCCGCGTCGGCGGGCGGGGCGGCAGGCGGCGGGGCAGGCGGAACCTCCCGAAGTAGCCGGGAGCCGGGACGAAGAGGGCGGGGACGCCGACGGCCAGCGAGTACGCGGTCTTGACCGCATGCGTGAGCAGGGCCACCGCGAACGCCGGGCCCGATGCGACGCCCAGCGCGGTGAGGGCCGCGGTCGCCGCCGCCTCGTAGGAGCCGATGCCGCCCGGGGTCACCGCGACCGTCTGGGCGGCGATCGTCACGGCCGTCACCGCCACGGCGTCGGCCGGGCTCAGCGCGACGCCGCTGATCCTGGCCACCTCGTACACCACGGCGGCCTCCAGCACCCACGCCACCAGTGCGCACGCCGTCACCAGCGGCAGGTGGACCCGGGTTCGCGGAAGGAAACGGAAGGCGGCCGCCATCACCAGCGCCAGGACGGCCGCGCCCGGCCACACCCACCAGCCCGCCAGCCCGTCGACCAGCGCAGGAGCCGCCACCAGGGCCAGCGCGAGCACCGCGAACAGGTCGGCCGACCGCACCGCCACCACGGAGGCCACCACCGCCTTGGCGCCGGTCAGGCGGGTCCGGCGCAGGACCGAGGTGGCGCGCAGGGCCTCGCCCAGGCGGAACGGCAGCACGTGGTTGCCCAGCAGCGACACGTGGACCGCCGCCCAGGCCTGGCCGCCGGGCAACCCGGGCAGCACGCGGGTCCAGGACCACGAGCGCAGGGCGAAGGCGGTGCCGTACAGGATGAGGGCGAGCGCGAGGCCGAGCGGGTCGGACAGCAGCGCGCGGGCGGCCGCGGCGAGGTCGGGGCCGGAGACCACCCGCGTCAGGTACCAGCACGCGACGGCCAGCAGCGCCACGCCGGCGATCCGCCGGGCCGCCCTGGTGACGTTCCTCATGAGGCACCTTTGTGGCTGGAAGGAGTGAGGTTAGGCTACCTTTACCTAGCTCTTGGCGCTCCAGCGAAAGGGACGCGGGTGACAGTCGTCGTGACCGGGTCCGCGGGCTTCATCGGCCGGGCCCTGACGGAGGCGCTGCTCGCCGCGGGCCGGCGGGTGATCGGCGTCGACCGGCGGCCGCAAGTCGCCCGCGCCGGACTGACCGCGCTCACCGCCGACCTGCTCGACGACGACGACCTGGTCGGCGCCGCCCTGGCCGACGCCGACGCCGTCTACCACCTGGCCGGCTGCCCCGGCGTGCGCGGCGGCGGCCCCGGCCTCGCCCGCCGCAGGCACCGCGACAACGTGCTCGCGGGCGCGCGGGTGCTGGCCGCGGTCCCGCGCCGGGTCCCGCTCATGATCGCCTCCTCCAGCTCCGTGTACGGCGGCGCCCGCCACGGCCGTCCCAGCCACGAGGCCGACCAGCCCCGCCCGGCCGGAGGCTACGCCCGCGGCAAACTCGCCCTGGAACACCTGTGCGCCGGGCGGCCGGTGACCGTGGTCCGCCCGTTCACCGTCGCGGGGGAGGGCCAGCGGCCGGACATGGCGCTGTCGCTCTGGCTGGAGGCCGCCGCGCGCGGCCGCCCGCTGCGGGTGCTCGGCTCGCTGGAGCGCACCCGCGACGTGACCGACGTACGGCAGGCCGCCCAGGCCATGATCGCGCTGACCGGGGTGCCCGGCGTGGTCAACATCGGCACGGGCCGGGGACGCACGTTGCGGGAGCTGGCCGGAGCCGTGGCCGAGGTGACCGGGGCGCGCGTGCGCTACGCGATCGAGCCCGCCCCGCCGGTGGAGCCGGGCGACTCGCTGGCCGACACCCGCCGGTTGCGGGCGCTGACCGGCTGGACACCGGAGACCGACCTGCTCGACGTGGTCCGCCGCCAGTACGCCCACGTCCTGACCACGCCCACCGGCGTTCCGGCCGCGACCGGTTCGGCGGCTCCGGGTTTGGCGGCTCCGGGTTGCTCGGCTCCGGGTTGGGCGGCGACTGGTTGGGCGGCGTCGTGATCGCGGGGGCGGGTGTCGCCGTCACCGGGGTGGACTCCCCTGGGCTCTACCGCGGGATGGCGCTGGCCGGGGTGGTGGCCGTCGTGGCGGCGGTGCTGGGGATCGGGGTGCCGTCCACGTTCGGCGCGCACGTGGCCGTCGACGAGCCCCAGTACCTGCTCACCGCCCTCTCCCTGGCCGAGGACCGCTCGCTGGACATCTCCGACGAACTGGCCGAACGCCGCTGGGTCCCGTGGGGCGGCGCGGAGCTGCCCGTCCAGACCGAGGTGCTCGACGGCGGCGCCCAGATCAGCCCGCACGACCCCCTGCTGCCTCTCGTGCTCGCGATCCCGATGCGCCTCGGCGGCTGGGTGGCGGCCAAGGCGGTCATGGCGCTGACGGCCGGAGCCCTGGCCGTCCTCACCCTGTGGACGGCGGTGCGCCGCTTCGCCGTACCCCTGAAGATCGCGACGGCGGGGGTGGCGATCGCGGCGGCGAGCGCGCCGGCGGCCGTCTACGGACAGCAGGTCTACCCCGAGGCGCCCGCGGCGCTGGCCGTGGTCGGCGCCGTCGCGCTCCTGGGCACCCCGAGGATCTGGGCCTTCGCGGCGGTGGTGTCGGCGCTGCCGTGGTTGTCGGTCAAGTACGTGCCCGTGGCGCTGGCGCTGGCCGCCCTCGGCCTGTGGCGTACCCGATCGAAGGCGCTGCCGGCGGCCTTCGCCGTCATGGGCGCGCTGTACCTGGCCGTCCACCGCCTGATCTGGGGCGGCTGGACCGTCTACGCCAGCGGCGACCACTTCCAGAACTCCGGCGAATGGGGCGTGATGGGCTTCGCCCCCGACCTCGCCGGACGCGCGCTGCGGCTGACCGGCCTGCTGGTCGACCAGGGGTACGGCCTGGCCGCCTGGCAGCCCGCCTGGCTGCTGCTGGTCCCGGCGCTCGCACTGGGGATCAGACGCGTGAGCCTCGTGCTGCCGCTGGCGGCGGGCTGGCTGACGGCGACGTTCGCGGCGGTGACCATGCACGGCTTCTGGTGGCCCGGCCGCCAGCTCGTCGTGGTGCTCCCGCTGGCCTTGATCCTCATCCTGTGCTGGCTGGACCGCACCTGGAAACGCGTCGCGGCGGCGGCGCTCGGCCTGTCGGGCGTGCTCACCTACGCCTGGCTGGTCGCCGACGGCCTGGCCGGGCGGCTCACCTGGGTGTCCGGCTTCCAAGAGGTGGCCTCGCCCGTCTACCAGGCGGTCGCGAACGTCCTGCCCGACTACCGGCGGCCCGGCTTCTGGCCCGCGCATCTGGCGTGGGCGGCGGTGCTCGTCCTGTTGTTCACGATCAACCTGAGGAAGTCCCATGTCCGTGCGTAGGCTGATCGCCGCGGCTCTGGTCCTGCTGGCCGCGAGCGCATGCGGGTCCGGCGGGGCCGAGGGCTTCGCCGACGACTCCCTGGTGATCTACTCCGGCCGCAACGAGAAGCTCGTCGGCCCGCTGCTGGCCCGCCTGAAGTCGGCCACCGGCCTGAACGTCCAGGTCAGATACGGCGACAGCGCCGAACTGGCCGCCCAGATCATGGAAGAGGGCGAGCGCACCCGCGCCGACGTCTTCTTCTCCCAGGACGCGGGCGCACTGGGCGCGCTGTCCAGGCAGGGCGTCCTCGCGCCGGTGCCGCAGGAGACGCTGGCGAAGGTGCCGCGGCAGTACCGCGGCGCCGACTGGGTGGGCGTCTCCGGCCGCTCCCGGGTGATCGTCTACGACCCGCGCACCGTGGCCGCGCCGCCCAAGAGCGTCTTCGAGCTGACCGACCCCAAGTGGAAGGGCAAGGTCGGCTGGGCGCCGACGAACGCCTCCTTCCAGGCGTTCGTGACCGCGCTGCGGGTGCTCAAAGGCGAGGACGCCGCCAGGAAGTGGCTCACCGGCATGAAGGCCAACGACGTCCAGAGCTTCGGCGACAACATCAAGATCCTCAACGCCGTCGACGCCGGGCAACTCCAGCTCGGCCTGATCAACCACTACTACTGGTACGAGAAGACCGCGGAACAGGGCCAGATCCCCTCCAAGCTGGCCTACCTGCCGGGCGGCGACCCCGGCGCGCTCATCAACGTGGCCGGCGCCGGCACGCTCAAGGCGTCCAAGCACGTGCCCGCCGCACAGAAGGCCGTGGACTACCTGCTCAGCCCCGACGCCCAGCGGTACTTCGCGCAGACCACGAAGGAGTACCCGCTGGTCGCCGGAGTCGAACCGGACCCCGCCCTGCCCAAGCTCGACGCCCTCAAGGGCCCGCAGATCGACCTGGCCAAGCTCGACTCGCTGGAGCAGACGCTCAAACTGCTCCAGGACACGGGCCTCGTCTGATGCCACGCGGCCGCGTCCCCGCGGCGCTGCTGCTGCCCGCCCTGCTGGCCGCCGCGCTCTCGCTCGCGCCCGTCGCCTATCTCGTGGTGCGGGCGGCCGAGGGCGGTCCCGCCGCGTTCGCCGGAGCGCTCCTTCGCGTCCGTACGGCGGAGCTGGCCGTACGGAGCCTCGGGCTGGCGGCAGTGGTGACGGCCGCCTGCCTGGTCGTGGGGGTGTCGCTGGCGTGGCTGGTGGTCAGGACCGACCTGCCGGGGCGCAAGGTGTGGGGCGCGCTGGCCGCGCTGCCGCTGGCGGTGCCGTCCTACGTGGCGGCGTACACGTGGGTGGCCGCCTTCCCCGGCGTCTCGGGGTTCTGGGGGTCGGCGCTGGTGCTCACGTTGTGCACCTACCCCTACGTGTACCTTCCCGTGGCGGCGGCGCTCGGCCGGATGGACCCGGCGCTCGAAGAGGTCGCGCTGTCACTCGGCCGCGGGCGCATGGCCGTCGTGGTGCGTCAGCTCCGGCCGGCCGCGGCGGCGGGCGGGCTGCTGGTGGCCATGTACGTGCTGGCCGAGTTCGGCGCCGTGTCGATCATGCGCTTCGACGTTTTCACCACGCAGATCTACACGTCCTACCGGGCTGGGTTCGATCGCACTCCCGCCGCTGTGCTCGGCCTGGCGCTGGTGGTGATCACTCTGCTGATCGTGCTGGCCGAGGGCCGTACGCGGGGGCGGGCCGCCTATGCCCTGCGGGGCAGCCCCGCCCGGCGCCGTGTCGACGTACGGACCTGGAAGGCGCCCGCGCTGGCCTGGGCCGCGCTCGTGGCGTCGCTGGCGGTCGGGTTTCCGCTGGTCAGCATCCTCTACTGGCTGGTGGCCGGGTCCTCGCGCGGGCTCGACCCGGGGGCGCTGGCCGCGGCCACCGGGGCCACGCTGGGTGTTTCCGCCGCGGGGGCGGTGGTGACAGTCGTGCTGGCCGTACCCGTGGGGATCGTCGCCGCCCGGCATCGGGGGCGGCTTTCCCGGTTCGCCGAGCGGTCGGCCTATGTGGGGCACGCGCTGCCCGGTGTGGTGGTCGCGTTGTCGCTGGTGTTCTTCGCCGTGCGCTACGCCTATCCGATCTATCAGCAGTGGCCGTTGCTGGTGCTCGCCTACGCGGTGCTGTTCCTGCCCGCGGCGGTGGGGGCGGTGCGGACCTCCGTTCTCCAGTCGCCGCCGGTGCTGGAAGAGGTGGCGCGCTCTCTGGGACGCGGCCCGCTGGGGGCGGTGCGGCAGGTGACGCTGCCGCTCGCGCTGCCGGGCGTGCTCGCGGGGGCGGCGCTGGTGTTCCTCACCGCGATGAAGGAACTGCCTGCCACGATCCTGCTGCGGCCCACCGGCATGGAGACGCTGGCCACGCGGCTGTGGACGGAGACGGGGGCGGGGGCCTACGCGGCGGCGGCGCCGTACGCGGCACTGCTGATGGCGCTGGCCGCGGTGCCGGGATTCCTGCTGGGAAGGCGGGGGACATGAGCGGGCTCGCCGTTTCCGGGGTGACGAAGGCGTTCGGGGGCGCGCCGGTGTTGCGGGGTGCCGCGCTGGAGGTGGCCGACGGGGATCTGGCGGCGGTGCTGGGGCCGTCCGGGTGCGGGAAGACGACGTTGCTGCGGATCGTGGCCGGGTTCGAACGGGCCGACGCCGGGTCCGTGCGGATCGGCGGGGCCGAGGTGGGCGGGCTGGCGCCGGAGAAGCGGCGGGTGGGGATCGTGCCGCAGGACGCCGCGTTGTTCCCGCACCTGTCGGTGGCGGGGAACGTGGGATTCGGGTTGGTTCGCGGGCTCTTCCGGCGGGCTGGGGCCGGGGTCGCGGAGCGGGTGGAGGAGTGCTTGGAACTGGTCGGGCTCGGTGGGTACGGCTCGCGGATGCCGTACCAACTGAGTGGGGGACAGCAGCAGCGGGTCGCGCTCGCCCGCGCGCTTGCCCCGCGGCCGGGGGTGGTGCTGCTCGACGAGCCGTTCAACGCGCTGGACCGGTCGCTGCGCGGAACCGTCCGCGACGACGTGCGCGCGGCGCTCAAGAAGGCGGGCGCGACCGCGGTCCTGGTCACCCACGACCAGGAGGAGGCGCTGTCGATGGCCGACACCGTGGCCGTGATGCGAGACGGCGTGATCGTCCAGCAGGGCGCCCCGGAGGAGCTCTACGCCCGCCCCGCCGACCTGGGCGTGGCGACGTTCGTCGGCGAGGCGGTGGTCCTGGAGGCCCTCGCCTCGAACGGGACGGTCACCTGCGCCCTCGGCTCGCTAAGGGCCGACGATGCCTCGGCGAGGGGCGAGGCGGCACCGCAGGGCGACGGCGGGGGGTCGTGGCGGGGTGACGGCGCGTCGGGAAGCGGTTGGGTGGCGTTGCGGCCCGAGCAGCTTGTGCTGGAACGCGGGGGCGTGGCCCGTGTGGAGCGGGTGGAGTTCTTCGGCCACGACGCCGCGGTCACGGTCGTGCTGCCCGGCGGTGTGGTGGTGCGCGCCAGGGCGAGGGGAGAGGTGGCGTACCGCGTCGGCGACACGGTGGGTGTGCGCGTGGAAGGACCCGTCCTCTTCTTCGGAGAGTGATTCCGGTAGCGTGCCTGGCATGGGTGAGTTCGTGCGTGTCGAGGTGGCCGACCGGATCGCGACGATCAGACTCGATCGTCCCAAGATGAACGCCCTCAACGGGCAGGTACAACAGGAGATCGCCGAAGCCGCCCGCCTGGTCGACGCCGACCCCGTGGTGCAGGCAGTGATCCTTTACGGCGGCGAGCGCGTCTTCGCCGCCGGAGCCGACATCAAAGAAATGGCCGACATGTCCTACGCCGACATGTCCGCCCACTCCCGCATCCTCCAGGACTGCTTCACCGCCGTGGCCAGAATCGGCAAGCCGGTGATCGCCGCGATCACGGGATACGCGCTGGGCGGCGGCTGCGAGCTGGCCTTGTGCGCGGACTTCAGAGTGGCCGGAGAAGGCGCGAAACTGGGCCAGCCCGAGATCCTCCTGGGCATCATCCCCGGCGCGGGCGGCACCCAGCGCCTCCCAAGGCTGGTGGGCCCGTCCAAGGCCAAGGACCTGATCTTCAGCGGCCGCCACGTGACGGCCGAGGAGGCGTTGTCCATCGGCCTGGTGGACAAGGTGGTGGCCGACGACCAGGTGTACACGGCCGCACTGGAATGGGCGTCAACCTTCGCAGCCGGCCCGACCATAGCGCTGAGAGCCGCGAAACAGGCAGTCGACCAGGGCCTGGAGGTCGACCTGGACACCGGCCTGGAGATCGAACGCCTGCAGTTCTCCGGCCTGTTCGCGACAGAGGACGCCAAGGTGGGCATGCGCGCCTTCACCGAAAAGACCAAACCCAAGTTCACCGGCAACTAACCACCGGCGAGGTGCCTGGTCCTCGCTTCGTTCGGGCGGCTCCGAGGAGCCCTCCCCTTTGGGGCCCACTGCCTGTTGCTTGTCGCGCGTCAAAGGCGATCGGTCGACGCCGACAGGCAGGGTGGACGCGGGTTGGCCGCCGGGTCCCGCCAGTCGGTGTGTGCCTGTCGTCGAGGTGACTGGTGGTTGGGGGTCAAAGGGCCTTGGCGGGTCTGCGGCAGTGGTAGATGAAGGCTGGGGGGATGTTGGCCCAGATGGTCCGGCCCACCACCACTTCTTCGAAGGACGCCTCCAGGGATCGGCGGAGTCTGCGTGCCGGGGTGGCCCAGCGCAGGTGTGCGTACGCGAACGTGGTGAACGCGCCCTCCCGGGAGAGTGAGCCCACCACGGCGTCCAGGACGTCGCGCTGCTTGGCCGGTGGGAACGCGGCCCACGGCAGGCCGCTGACGATCACGTCCGCGGGCAGGTGGCCGCGCCGGGTCAGCAGGGCGGGCAGTTGCCGGGCGTTGCCGGCCACGACGTCCACGGTGGGGAATCGGGCGGCCAGCCGGCGGGCGAACTGTTCGTTGCTCTCCACCGCGATGTGGTGGCCGCGGCCGTCGAGCAGTCGCTGGATCACTTGGGTGAACGCGCCGGTTCCCGCGCCGAGTTCGACGACGACCGGGGCGCCCGTGCGCGGGATCGGTGCGGTGATGGCGTGGGCCAGGGCGGTGCTGCTCGGGGTCACGGCGCCGACGGTCATCGGGTGGCGGGCGAATTCCAGCAGGAAGGAGAGGCGGCTGTCGTCGGCGGGTCTGCGGTTCATGGTTGTCTGCGCGATCAGGTGTGGGCGAGGCCCTGGCCGGGATCGTGGACGATGGCCGTCCACGTGTCCACTGTGCCAGTCAACGCCGTCCACCCACGTGACCGGCAGGCGCGTGACCTGCCGATCCTGATGGAGAACCGGGCGGGGCTCAGCGCACCGACCTGATCGGAAGCACGGCGAGGGCGCCGAGCGCGGCGACGACGGTGACCGCCAGGTAGAGGGCGCCGTAGCCGCCGAAGGCGGTGACGATGGTCCCGGCGGCCACGGGTGCGACGGTGCTGGGCAGGGTGGCGGCGATGTTGATGACGCCGAGGTCCTTGGCGTAGTCGTCCTTGTGGGGGAGCACTTCGGAGACCAGGGCCATGTCGACGGAGATGAAGGTGCCGAACCCGATCGTCAGGACGACCGCGGAGACGATCAGCCCGGTCACGGTGGGCCAGAACACGGGAAACAGCGCGGAGACGGCGATGATGAGCCCGCCCGCCAGCACGAGGGGCTTGCGCCTGCCCAGCCTGTCGGACAGTGGCCCGGACAACCCGATGGCCAGCAGGAAGCCGGGCAGCCCCGCCAGGCCGATGAGGGGAACCAGGCGCGCGGCCTCGTCGAGGGTGAGCCCGATGTGGTCCTGGGCGATGTACAGCTGGAAGGTGTTGGTCATGGCGAAGCCGCCGAAGATGAGGATGCGGCCGAGGAAGGCCCAGAAGAAGTCGGGGTGGCGTGCGGGGTTGACCCAGAAGGCGCGGGCGAGGGCGCGGGCCGGCAGCGACGGCCTGGGGAGGTGCCGGTTGTCGCGGTCGGGGTTGAGCGCGAGGAAGATCACGATGGTCAGCAGGACGAGCCCCGCGACGCTCAGGTAGCCGACGGGGATACGGCCGGCGAAGGCGGAGGCGAGGACGGGGCCGAGGAGCGCGGCCAGGACGGTGCCGAGCCCGATCAGGGTGGAGAATCGGCCGCGCCGGTCCGTGGGGACGCGGTCGGGCAGGATCGACGACAGCGGACCTTGGAAGGCGTTGAAGCCGAACTGCAGGATCATCATGGCCACGACGAGGTGGGCGATCGCGGTGGACAACCCCGCGACGACCATGCCGACGGCGCCGATGGCGGCGCCGGCCAGCATCCAGGGGGTACGGGCGCCGTGCCGCGTGCGGGTCCGGTCGGACAGGATGCCGACCACGGGCTGGGCGAGCATGGCGGCGATCGCGCTGAGGGTCTGGACGAGGCTGAGGTTCTCGATCTTGGCGGCGGTGTCGATGGCCTGGACCTGCAGAGGCAGGTAGTAGGCGGCGACCGCGTAGGCGAGGGGCGCGGCGGCGCTGGCGAAGGGAATGGAAAGGAACAGCCGCCGCATCGGGGTGACGGCAGGGGTGTGTGTCTCGTGGTCCGTCATGGCGTTCAGGTCCAGTCGATTTCGGTGGAGCGCAGGAACGTCAGGCCTCGTTGCGCCCACAGGCGTCCGTCGGCCGCCAGGTGCCGTCGTTCTTCGTTCCAGGGGGTGGGCCGTCCGGTCCAGGCGGTACGGGCGATGGTGGCCAGGCGGGGCAGGAGCATGGTGGTCAGGTCGTCGAAGCCGCGCAGGGTCTCGCTCCACAGGGCCGCCTCCACTCCGGCCACGTGCTCGTCGCCGAGCCCGTACGCGCCGGGGTCCCAGCCGGCGGTGTCGCGGACGGTGCGGGGCTCGTAGATGAATCCGAGGCCGGCGGCGCGTTCCCGCTGCGCTTCCGGGACGATCGCGGGGGCGTAAGGCCGGTCGAGGTAGAGGTGCGACTGTGGCGACAGCAGAACTCGTCCACCGGCCCCGACGATGCGCGCCAGGTCGTCGCCGGAGGGTGCGAAGAATTCGGTGATGGTGGCGATGAGGTCGCCGGTCAGGCCCAGGGCGGCGAGTTCGGGGCGCCGGTCGAGGTCGCCGGGGGTGGGCAGGTCGATCATCTCGGGGTCGACCCACCACTGCGCGACGTCGCCGGGGTCGAGGCCGGCGCGTGCGGATTCCTGCCAGCCGAGCGGCTGCTTGCCGCCGGCGCGGATGACGGCGCGGGCCAGGACGACGGCCTGGTCGTAGAGGGTGCCGTCCATGCCGAAGGCCTCGTCGCCGCCGAAGTGGACGTAGGGGCCTTCGGTCATGCGGCACAGCTCGGTCAGGACGTGGGAGACGAAGTCGCGGGTGGCGGCCTCGCGCGGGTCGAGGGCGACGGGGGCGGGCAACTGGGCGCTCCAGCCGGTCGGCGCGGGCAGGACGGCCAGGTCGGGGTAGGCGCGCAGGGCGGCGGCGCTGTGACCGGGAAAGTCGATCTCGGGAACGATGACGACGTGCCGCCGGGCCGCGTAGCGTTGCAGCTCGGTGTAGTCGGCGGTGCTGTAGTGCGGGGTGCCGGCGGTGAGGCGGGGCAGGCCGGGGATCTGGATCCGCCAGCCCTCGTTGTCGGTGAGGTGCAGGTGCAGGACGTTGAGCCGGTGGATGGCGGCCAGGTCGATGATCTGGCGCAGCTCGGGAACGGTCCAGAAGTGGCGCGCGGTGTCCAGCATGAGGCCGCGCCAGGCGTAGCGGGGTCCGTCTTCGATGGTCTCGGCGTGCGGCGGGCCGTACAGGCTGGTGTGCAGGGCGGCGCGGAACAGGCCCTGGTGGGTGCGGGCCCGGCAGACGGTGGCGGTGGGGGTGGTGGTGATGCGGTGGCACTCGTCGCCGCCGCTGATGGGCGCGCCCGCGGCCACCGGCGCGAGGGTGAGGTCGCCGAGGGTCAGGTGCAGGTCGGTGGTGAGGGGCGGGTGGGGGCGCGCGAGGTCGGCGACGACGTCGGCGACGGGCTGGAGCGACGGGTCGCCGACCGTGACGCGTGCGGCCTTCATGGCTGGTACGGCAGGGCGCGGGTGCGGCCGATGGCGCCGAGCCAGGCGGCCGACGGTTTGGGGGTGCGGGCGAAGGTTTCCCGGTCGACGTGGATGAGGCCGAAGGTGGGCGCGTAGGTGCCCCATTCGTAGTTGTCCAGGGCGCTCCAGTGGAAGTAGCCGCGTACGTCGACGCCGTCGGCCATCGCCTGTGCCATGCCGGTGAGGGCGGCGCCGGCGTAGGCGACGCGGCGGGTGTCGTCGGCGGTGGCGATGCCGTTCTCGGTGACGATCAGCGGGACGCCGGGGACGACGGCGGCGGTGTGGCGCAGGGCGTGACCGAGCGCGGCGGGGTAGTACTCCCAGCCCGTCAGGGTGCGTTCGGCGTCCGGGGGCACGGGCAGCGGGCCGTCGGGGCCGATGCGGGTACGGGTGTAGGACTGCACGCCGAGCCAGTCGTCGTCCGCCCCGGCCTGGAGGAAGACGTCTTCTCGGGGGTGGGAGTAGGCGGCGGCGACGTGTTCCGCGCCGGGCAGCGGCTGGTAGACCTGGTTGGCGACGGTCCAGCCGGTCCGCACGTGGGGCGCGTGGGTCTTGACCGCCTCGGCCGCGCGGCGGTGGGCGCGGACGAGTGCCTGGGAGACGGCCTGGTCGGGCTCGGGCAGGCCCGCCTCGGGCATGACGGCGCCGGTGGTGAGGAGCTGGATGAAGCCGGCCATGGTGGCGAGCATGTTGGGTTCGTTGATGGTGCACACGTGCTCGACGCCTTCGGCGTACACGGGGGCGGCGGCTTCGACGTAGCGGGCGAACAGGTCGGCGGAGTCGGCCGCCGGCCAGCCGCCGTGCTGGGCGAACCAGGCCGGGGTGCTGAAGTGGTGCAGGGTCAGCATGGGCCGCAGCCCGCGTTCGCGGGCGCCGTCGACCATGCGGCGGTAGTGGTCGAGTGCGGCCCTGGAGAATTCGCCCGGTGCCGGTTCGATGCGGGCCCATTCGATGCTGAAGCGGTAGTCGGTGAAGCCGAGGCCGGCCAGCAGGTCCATGTCCTCGCGCCAGCGGTGGTAGCTGTCGCAGGCGTCGCCGCTGGGTTCCTTGATGTGGCCGGTGCCGGTGGAGCTGTGCTCCATGGCCCACCAGTCGCTGTTGGTGTTGCCGCCTTCGGTCTGGTGGGCGGAGCTGGAGGCTCCCCAGAGGAAGCCGTCGGGAAGAGAACGGTGCATGGATGGTCCTTGGAGGTGGGGGGTGGTGGCGCCTCAGCGTAACCACGAAAACCTTGGACCTCAATAGTTTCGTGTCGCTAGAATCCTCCGCGTGAGCGCACCACGGGGCCCGTACGCCAAGACCTCGGCCAAGCGAGAGCAGATCCTGCGGGCCGCCCTGGAGATCTACGCCGAGGCCGGCAGCCGCAAGGTGTCGGTGCGCGACATCGCCAAGCGGGTCGGCATGACCGACACCGGGGTGCTGCACCATTTCGGCAGCCGCGAGGGTCTGCTGACCGCCGTACTCGAGGCCAGGGACGAGATCAGCGCCGAGATGTACGGCAGCGCTCTCACCGACCCCCCGGCCGGGGCGAAGATGCTGGCCGACAACGTCTCCACGCCGGGCCTGGTCAAGCTCTTCCTCGATGTGGCGGCGGCCGCCGCCGAGCCGGAACATCCGGCACACGACTTCTTCGCCGAGCGCTACGCCCGTTTCCGCCGCGAGGGCGCCGCCGCGCTGGCCGACCCCGTCCTCGCTCCCGACCCCGGCCTCGGCGCCGGTCGGGTCGACAGCGAGTGGGCCGCGCGGATCCTGATCGCCGCCCTGGACGGGCTGCAGATCCAGTGGCTGCTGGAGCCGGAGATCGACATGGCGGCCGACCTCGCGGCCCTGCATCGCACGCTCCTGGCGGCCCTGCGCTCGCCCTGAACTACAGGTGGAAGGGCGCGGTTTCCACTTTCACGCGCAGCCAGAACCTGCCGTCGAGTTCGAGCTTGCAGTTGATTTTGTAGGTGTTCTCATTCCCGCCGCTGATCGTCGAGCCGCCGGTGTCCACACGCCTCGTGACGTTCGGCCCCTGACGAATCTCGTATCCGGTGTGCGAATGCCAGGTCGCCGAGATGCCGTTCCAGTGGCGGTGCACAGGGAAACACCAGATGCGCATCTTGCGGGTCTTGGCGCAGGATCCAAAGCCCCGGTAGGTGTACCTGTTCGCGTTCCTGTTCCAGCTGACCACGGCCTTCACCGTGCAGTCGAAGGCGCTCGCCTCACGCGAACTGCCCCCGACGGGGCCGGCGGCGTCGGCGGGAGCCGCGCACAGACTCAGCCCGGAAACGAGAACGACCGCCCCTGCGGCCAGTACGCGTAATCGCCCATGACCCATCGAAGATCACCTCGACAGCTTGTCCAGGGTCCTTTCTCAGGCTTACCAGACCGGTGAAACCGCGTCGAGGGGCTATCCGGGGTCATCGACCCGGTTGGTGAGCAGTCGCCCGAGCTCTCGGCAGAACGCCGCCGGTTCGGTGAGGTGGGCCAGGTGGCCGCCGGGGAACTCCGCGACCTGGAGGCCGAGCCGGTCGGCGAGTTCCACGGTCGCCCGGTAGCAGGGATACCCGCGCGAGGCCCGCCCCACCGCTGGGATGATCTTGGTGCGCAGCGCGGCCAGGGCGGTCAGATCGAGCGTGCCCGCGGGATACGGCCGGAGCTCATGCTCGAACCAGTGCGCGACGTTCGCCCGTATCGGTGGGATGAGCAGGTGGAGTCCCCTGCCGGCGTTCATGGCCTTGCGGTCGGGCTCGGCGAACGTGTTCTCGCGGAACAACTTCAGCGCGGGCCGCATACCGTGCCGGCGGTAGGTGTCGTACGCGTCGTGGAACAGGTCGATCCAGCGCTGCCCGTCGGGCAGCAGGCGCATCGCGGGTGGTTCGAACGGTACGACGGCGTCCACGTGGCCGGGATGCCGGGTGAGGAGTTCCAAGGCCACCAGCGCTCCCGAGCTCTCGCCGAACACGGCGGCGGGCCGGTCGCCGACGTGTTCGATCAGCCGGGCGGCGTCATCCGCGTCGACGGCCGGCAGGGATTCGCCGGGTGGCCCCGCGACGCGGCTGCCGGAGAACCCGCGACGCGCGTAACGAACCACGGTGTATTCGGCCGCCAGCCGCCGCGCGACCCGCGCGAACGCGAGGCCGGTGCCGCCCGCGCCGGGTATCAGCAGCAGAGTCTGCCCGGCCCCTGTCGCCGTGTACGAGAGCACGGCGCCGGGCACCTGAAGTTTCGGCATGCGCGACACTCTAAGAGACATGTTGTTTGCAGACAAGACACTGTGTCTACGGACTGTACGCTACGAGGATGGCCGCGCAGTGGAAGGAGATCGTCGAGGCGCACCGCCGCGACGCCCGCGAGACGATCCTCGACGCCACGGCGACCCTGGTCGCCGAACGAGGACTCACCGGGGTGACGATGTCGAGCATCGCCGCCGAGGCCGGAATCGGACGCGCCACCCTGTACAAGTACTTCTCCGATATCGAGGCGATTCTGCACGCGTGGCACCAGCGCCACGTCGAGCACCATCTCCAGCGGCTGGAGCAGGTCCGTGCGCTGGCCACCGATCCGGGCGAACGCCTCGAAGCCGTGCTGACCGCCTGCGCCGAGCTGGCCCACCATCGCCCGGACACCGGTCTGGCCGCCCAATTGCACCGCGACCAGGACGTGGCCGGCGCCTACCATCGCGTCCACACCATGGTCCGCGACCTGATCGCCGATGCCGCCGAGTCCGGCGTCGTCCGCGCCGACGCCGCACCGGACGAGCTGGCCGCGTACTGCCTGCACGCGCTCACCGCGGCCACCGGGATGCCGTCGGAGGCCGCGGTCCATCGCCTGGTCGCCATCACCTTGAACGGCCTGCGCGCACCCCGATAGGAGACGGCCACCCCGTGCCGGACGAGACGTACTGGAACACCAATGTCGCCCGCCACCCCGGGATTCTGCGCGAGGTGCCGCAAGGGTGCGCTGAGGCGCTGGACGTGGGCTGCGGGGACGGCCTGCTCGTGGCGAAGCTGGCCGGGAAGGCCGGGCGGGTCACCGGCGTGGACACCTCGCCGGAGATGATCGCGCGCGCCCGGGAGCGGACCGGAGGAAGCCGGGACGTCGTTCTCCTGGAGGGCGACTTCCTCGCCGCCGACCTGCCGCGGGAGGGGTTCGACTTCATCTGCTCGGTGTCCACGATCCACCACATGGACTTCGAGGCGGGTCTGGTCAGGATGCGGGAGCTGCTGCGTCCCGGCGGCAGGCTGGTGGTGGTCGGGCTGGCCCGCGACGTCACCCTCGCGGACTGGCTGGTCAGGGTCCCGGGGCTGGCCGTCGTATGGCTGATCAAGAAGGTGCGGCGGGCCGCCGGGCCGCCGGGCATGCCCGCCGCCGCCGTCCAGATGGGATACGGGCAGGTACGGCGGAAGGCCCGGCGGCTGTTGCCCGGCTCGCGGTACCGCCGCCACCTGCTGCGCCGGTATTCGGTGATCTGGGAGAAGCCCGGGAGAACACCCGAATATGGGGGCTGATGCCGGTATGGTGACGGTTCATGATGCGCGTCCTGGTTCCTGTACGGCTGCGTAGGGCGGTACGTGGCTGGTTCGACTCCCGGTACATCTCGGTCGCGGATCATCGCCAGGACATCAAGGACGCCCTCTGGGAGGTCCAGACGCTCCGGCGCGAGGTCGTCACCCTCCAGGAGGAGGTCAGGCAGCTCGCCTCCAGGACCGGTGACGCGCAGCGGCTGTCCAGGGAGACGGCGGACGCGCTCGACCACGTCCTGCAGAACGAGGTGCTGGTCTGGCAGGCGATCGACGGGCTCAAGGAGCGCTCGTGAGGGTCGCCTGGGACGGCGCCGAGCTGGCCTTCCGCCTCGACCCCGAGGACGAGATCACCGGCAGGGCGGCCGACGAGCACCCGGTCAAGCTCAGGACCAGCTCGTGCGCGTTCGGCGGCGTGCCGGACGACGCGCACCCCGACCTGTTCGCCGTGGCCGCCTGGTCGGTCGTCGCGCCCTGGACACGCAGGCGGATCACCTTCGACCGGCCCGTCTCCGCCGAGGTGGCGCAGGCGTTGCACGACGGATGGGGGATCGAGGCGGGCCCCGTCGGCGGGCCGCCCAGGAGCCAGGGCCGGACGCTGGCGATCTCCTACAGCGGCGGCGCCGACTCCGCCGCGGCCGCGGCGATCTTCCCCGAGGCGCCGTTCGTGCACTTCAGGAGGGTGCCGCACCCGAGGGTGCCCAACCGGTGGACCCACTACCGCTCCGACGTGCTGGCCGAGCTGGCGAAGAAGACCGGCCGCGAGCTGACCACGGTCACCTCCGACCTGGAGTTCACGCTCGCCGAGCCGCGTCCCGGATACCCCGAGCACCACGCCGTCGCGGCGGGCGCGCTGCTGCTCGCCGACCGGATGGACCTCGGCGGGCTCGCGTTCGGCTACGAACTCGGCTCCCGATGGCTGGGCGGTGACCGGTACCTGCTGCGGTTCACGCCGGACAACCCGATGTGGGCGCCGCACGGGGCGTGGGGCCGGTTGTTCGCCGCCGCGGGCGTGCCCATCGTGCTGCCGGTCGGCGGGGTCAGCGAGGCCGTGACGATGCGGCTGGCGCTCGGCTCGGCGCTCAGGGCCCAGGTCCGCTGGTGCCTCCAGGGCGGCGACGGGCCCTGCCGTACCTGCGGGAAATGCTTCTACAAGGAGATCATCCAGGCCGCCGTGGAACGGCGGCCGCTCGACACGCCGCTCACCGCCGACCGCGCCGTGGTGCGCAAATGGCTGCGCAAGCCGCCTTACGGCGGCATGGAGATGATCGAGTACGGCCTGGCCCGCATCCCCCGTGTGGAAGGCTCCATACTTGCCGGAGCCCTCGACCACTTCGACGCCACGGAGGAGTCCACGAGCTGGCTGGAGCGCTGCTACCCGCCCGCCCTGGCCGAGATCCCCGAGCCGTGGCGCGAGCCGGCGAGTGCGTTCATGGCGGAGAACGCCGGGCTGATGACCCCCGGCGAGGCACGGCGCGTGGAGGAATGGGGATCGTGAAGGTCTATCTGTCGGTCGACATGGAAGGCGTGACCGGGCTGACCGACCCGGAGGAGATGCACGCGGGCAAGCGCGGCTACGAACGCGGCTGCGAGCTCATGACGGCCGACGCCAACGCGGCCATCGAGGGAGCGTTCGCGGCCGGGGCGACGAACGTGCTGGTCAACGACGCGCACGGCTCCACGAAGAACCTGCGGATCGACCTGCTCGACCCGCGCGCCACGCTCATCAGAGGGCCGGGCAAGTCGCAGCGGATGGCCCAGGGACTCGACGCCTCCTTCCAGGCCGCCTGCTTCGTCGGCTACCACGCCATGGCCGGGGTGCCGCACGGGGTGCTCAACCACACGTGGATGGGCAAGGAGATCCAGAACGTCTACCTCAACGGCGAGGTCTGCGGCGAGACCAGGATCGTGGCCGCGTGCGCCGGGTTCCACGGGGTGCCGGTCGTGCTGGTCGCCGGGGACGAGGCGGTCGGCGAGGAGGCCCGCGAGCTGCTCGGCGACGTCGAGACGGTCGCGGTCAAGAAGGGCATCGACAAGTTCTCCGCCGAACTGCTGCCGCCGAGTGTGGCCCAGGCCAGGATCCGCGAGGCGACGGAGCGGGCGCTGAACCGGGTCGCGGACTTCACGCCCTATGCGGTGGCGGCGCCGTACACGCTGGGAGTGGAGTGGAACTCCACCGCCATCGCGGCGGCGGTGGCGCTGATCCCGGGTGTGAAGGCGGCGGGGACGCGCCACATCGAGTTCACGACCGACGACTTCACCCAGATCATGGCGCTGTTCGGGTTGTTCGCGACCATCGGCGGTCAGGTCGCCTGCGGAAGCGGCCCTTACGGATGAATACGGTCACCCGGCGCGGGCTCCTGGTCGGGATCGGCGCGGCCGGGGGAGCGGGGGCGATGTACGCGGCGATGGGGGCGCTGGGGCTGGCGCCCGACGAACAGGAGAAGGCGTTCACACCGCCGTCTCCGGGCGACTTCACGTTGCGCGGCAAGGCCTCGGCCAAGGTGGTGATCATCGGGGCGGGGGTCGCGGGGCTGACGGCCGCGTACGAGCTGGGCAAGGCCGGCTACGACTGCACGCTGCTGGAGGCGCGGGCGCAGGCCGGCGGGCGGAACCTGACGCTGCGCGGCGGCGACCGGCTGACCGAGACGAGCGGGCCCGCGCAGGACGTGCGGTTCGGGGAGGGCGTGTACTTCAACGCCGGACCCGGGCGGATCGCGCCGTGGATGGTCACCATGGACTACTGCCGTGAGCTGGGCATTCCGATCGAGGCGTTCATCAACAACAACGCCAACGCGTTCGTGCACACCAACGGGCGGACGGTCCGGGCGAAGGCCGCCCGAGCCGACATGTACGGATATATCGCCGAACTCCTCGCCAAAGCCACGAATGTCGGCCAGCTCAACCGCAAGCTCACCAAGGACGACAAGGAACGGCTGCTGGAGTTCCTGCGCCGCTTCGGCGACCTCGGCCCGGCCTACGACTACAACGGCTCCGCCCGCCGCGGATTCGTGAAATATCCGGCCACCCAGAACGGCATCCGGCTCGATCCGCCCGGGTCGCTCCACCAGGTCCTCGCCGCCGCCACCGGCCGCGCCATCACCAACGACTTCGGCTACGAACAGGCCACCCCCATGTTCCAGCCGGTCGGCGGCATGGACGCCATCGTCAAGGCCCTGACCGCCGCCGTCGGCCCCGAACGCATCAGGACCGGCGTCCAGGTCACCGAGGTCGCCACCCGCGAGAAGGACGTCCAGGTCACCTGGAACGGCGGCGCCCTCACCGCCGACTACTGCCTGGCCACGCTCCCGCCGCACATCCTCGCCAAGATGACGCACAACCTCGGCGCCGATGTCACGGCCGCCCTGAAGCGGCCCGTCCCGGTCGCGGCGGGCAAGATCGGCCTGGAGTACGGCCGGCGCTGGTGGGAGATCGACGACCGGATCTACGGCGGCATCACCGAGACCGACCTCGACATCACCCACATCTGGTACCCCTCCCACGGCTACCACTCCCAGCGCGGCCTCATCGTCGGCTACTACGCCAGCGACGAGCACGCCGAGCTGTACGGCGCCCTGACCCCCGAGGACCGCCGCCGCCGGGCACTCACCCAGGGCAAGAAGATCCACGGCGAGAAGTACCGGGCGGAGCTGCTGTCCGACGTCTCCGTCGCCTGGGAACGCCAGCCGCACATCCAGGGCGGATGGGCCCGCTGGCCCGCCTTTGATTCGTCCTTCACTCTTCTGCAACGCCCCAGCGGAAGGGTCTACTTCGCGGGTGACTGGCTCACCCACCTGATCGCCTGGCAGGCGGGGGCCATGGAGTCCGCGCGCAACGCCGTCACGCAGCTGCATCAACGAGTGCTGCAGTCACCCTAGTGACGGCGGGCGTAAGGTCCTGAGGATGGAAGAGACTTTGCACTGGCAGCCTGCGGCGACACACACCGAGCTCCTCGCCGGCCCGGTGGCCGAGGCGGTGCGCGCGCTCGCCGACGACGACGTCCACGTGGCCGCGATCGACCCCGGCCTGGCCGACACCGCCGCGTTCTGTGAGAAGTACGGCGTGGCACTCGACGAGTCGGCCAACTGCGTGATCGTGGCGGGAAAGCGGGGCGGTGAGGTGCGGTACGCGGCGTGCATGGTGCTGGCGACCATGCGGGCCGACGTCAACGGCGTGATCCGCAAGCACCTCGACGTCCGCAAGTCCAGCTTCGCGCCGATGACCGAGGCGGTCGAGCTGACCGGCATGGAGTACGGAGGCATCACCCCGCTCGGACTGCCGGCGGACTGGCCTATCCTGGTTGATTCGAACGTGGCATCGCATAACAGGGTCGTCATCGGGAGCGGCGTGCGCAGGTCCAAGCTCGCCGTTTCCGGGGCACTGCTGGCCGGGCTCAAGGGGGCTGAGGTTCTCGACCTGGCCACTAGAGCGGACGCGACCATTAGACATTGAGACGTATTCGAGACCGTTGGATGGGAAACCGATGGGGCTGATCCGGACGTTGTACGAGTGGGAATGTGGCCCCATGGTTCATCTCGTGGGCGGGGATTAAGCCGGTATGGTGCTTCATGCCATGAACGATGACCGACTTGGCCCTTACCGGCTGCTCAGGCGGCTCGGTGAAGGCGGAATGGGTGTTGTCCACCTCGCTGTCGATCAGCATGGTCGGCAGGTGGCGGTCAAGGTCCTGCGTGCGGAGGTCGCCGGCGACGAGGTCGCCAGGCGGCGGCTCTCGCGCGAGGTCGAGACGATGCGGCGGGTGCGCAGCAAGTACATCGCCGAGGTGGTCGACGCCGACGTCACCGGTCATCGGCCGTACATCGTCACCCGGTACGTGGCCGGGCGCGCCCTCGACGAGATCGTCAGGGACGACGGCCCGCTGGAGCTGCCCGCGCTGCTCGCGGTCGCGCACGGCGTGGCCTCCGCGCTGTCCGCCGTCCACTCCGTGGGCGTGATCCACCGCGACCTCAAGCCGGGCAACGTGCTCATCCTCGACGGCCAGCCGGTGCTGATCGACTTCGGCATCGCCCAGGCGGTCGACGCCACCCGGCTGACCCAGACCGGCATGTTCATCGGCACGCCCGGCTACCTCGCGCCCGAGATCATCGAGGGCCAGGAGGCGGGGCCGGAGGTCGACGTGCACGCCTGGGCGGGCACGCTGCTCTTCGCCGGCACCGGCCTGCCGCCCTTCGGCAAGGGCACGCTGGAGATGATCTTCTACAACATCACCGCGGGCAAGGCCGACGTCAGCGCGGCCCCGGCGGTGCTGCAGCCGCTGCTGAAGGCGGCCTTCCAGCGCAACCCCGCCCGGCGGCCCAAGGCGGCCGAGCTGGCGGAGCAGACCGCGCGGCTGCTGCCCAAGTCGGCCAGGTCCATCCCCGACGAGATCTCCACCGTCCCCCGCACGGACCGCACCGGCGACTCCCAGGCCCCGGCCCAGCCGCCTCAGCAGTACGTCTCCCTGCTCCCCAACGGCCCCCAGAACGGCGGCCAGGCCCCGCCCGCCACCTCGGGTCCCCAGCAGGGCCAGGCCCCGCCGTCCCCCTCGGGCCCACGCCAGGGCCAGAGCGGCCAGGGTCAGCACGTCACCACGCATCCCCAGCACGGCCAGCCGCCCCCGCACGCCGCGTCGGGAGCGCAGGGGCCGCCGCAGCACGGAGCGCCCCCGGCCGGCCCCGCGCACTCCGACCAGCACGCCAGGCCGCCCGGCTACCAGCAGACTCCCGCCCAGGGCGACCCGTGGCCCACCCGCAGAGTCACCCCGGAAGAGCTGCGCCAGATGCAGGACGGCGGCGGCGCCCCCAGCGTGCCGTGGCCGGGTCAGCAGGGCTGGCACAACAGCTACCCGCCCCCTCCGCGCGAGGGCGACGTGCCGACCACGCGGGTGCGCTCCGAGCCGCCGCCCTACGTTCCGGTGCAGGCGCCGCCGCATCAGCAGCAGTACCCGCAGGACCCGGCCACGCGCCGCGAGCCGTACATCCCGGGAATGCGGCCGGGACAGCTCCTGCAGCGGTCCCGCGCGTACGGCGTGGCCGGCGCGATGCTCCTGATCATCATGATCGTCCTGGCCGCGATCGCCCCGGTCCTCGTGGCCCTGGTGGCGCTCCCGGCCGCCCTGCTCCTGCGCGCCGCGGACCTGGCCCAGCCCGAGCTGAGCGCGCGCCGCTCCACCGGCGCCGCCGCGCTCGACGTGCTGCGCGTCTTCAGCCACCCGAAGGCGCTGGTCAAGTCGGCGGGGATCACGCTGGCGCTGGTCCTGTACGCCGCCATCCTCGGGCTGCCGGTCACCCTCCTGCTCACAGTGCTGGGCAGGAGTGTGCCGGCGAACGCTCTGGCCTGGGGCGCGGCCGTCGCCATCTGGACCATTTGCGCCGGTCCCGGCGTCGAGGGACCTGGCCGCCAGATGCGCAGGACCCTCTCATCCCTCGTACCCTCAAGGACAGCGGCCATGGTGATGGCCGGGGTGCTCGCGGCGGGCGCCGCGCTTTCACTGGTGCTCGCCATCGGTACGTTCGGCACGTCGCCGAATTTGCGCGCAGTATGGACACCAGTGAACGTCTCGCAGCTGGAAGATCAGCTCGGGAAACTGTCGAAGTCGGGGGGATGATGCAGGGAGCCAGGCGATGAACACGCAGGTTCCAGAGCGGCTCGGGCCGTACCGGCTGGTCAGGAAGATCGGCGAGGGTGGCATGGGCGTGGTCCACCTGGGCATGGACGCCGACGGCGGCCAGGTGGCCGTCAAAGTCCTGCACCCGCATGTCGCCGCCGACCTCAAGGCGCGCGACCGGCTCACCCGCGAGGTCGAGACCATGCGGCGCGTGCGCAGTTCGCACGTGGCCGAGGTGCTCGACGCCGAGCTCGTGGGCGGTCAGCCGTACGTCGTGACCCGGTTCGCGCCGGGCCGCACGCTGGAGGACACCGTCCTCGCCGACGGGGCGCTGCGTGACTACGAGCTGGTACGGCTGGCGCGCGGGCTCTGCCAGGCGCTCGTGGCCATCCACGCCGCCGACGTGATCCACCGCGACTTCAAGCCCTCCAACGTCATGCTCGTGGGCGGGGAGCCGCTGGTCATCGACTTCGGCATCGCGCACCTGGTCAACGCCACGCGGCTGACCCAGACCGGGATGTTCGTCGGCACGCCGGGCTATCTGGCTCCCGAGATCATCCGCGACTCGGAGATCACCCAGGCGGCCGACGTGCACGCGCTGGCCTCCACCGTCTTCTTCGCCGCCACGGGCGCGCCGCCGTTCGGCACGGGCACGTTCGAGGCGGTCTGCTTCAACATCATGGAAGGCCGGGCCCAGCTCGACAAGGCGCCGATGTGGCTGCGCGGCTGGCTGAGCCGTGCCCTCCAGGTCGACGCCCGCTCGCGGCCCGGCGCCCAGGAACTCCTGCGGATGGCCAGGCAGCTCGACCCGACCAGGACCGCCTTCCACGAGGTACCCACCACGCCGCCGCCCTCGTCGGGCACGCGTGTGCTGCCGGCCGGCGACAACTACTCCGACCTGCTGCCGCCGGTCGAGTACTCCAAGCCGCCGAGGGTGGAGAAGCAGCGGGTGGAGAAGCCGCCGCCCGCGCCGCGCAACCCCACGCCGCCGCCGTACGTGCCCGCGCCGCTGCCGCGCACCGACCAGCGGGTGGCCGGATACCCGGCGCCGCCTCAGGTGCGTCCCTATACGCCGCCGCCCGCGCCGCAGACGCAGGCCAGGCCGTACACGCCGCCGGGGGAGCGCAAGCGCTTCGTCGTCGGCAGCCAGCTCGTCGGGTTCCTGCTGCTCGTGGGGCTGACCGCGATGACGGTCATGGTCCCGGTCACCGTCGGCGCGGTCGCCATCGCGCTCGCGGTCGTGCTGCGCGTCGGCGAGTACCTGTTCGGCGAGATGGTGAACCGGCGACGCGCGCGCGGGGGAGGCAGCTCCGCCGACGCGTTGCTGGCGATCGTCGGCACCCCGTGGGCGCTGGTGAAGGCCGCCCTGATGACCCTCGTGCACGTGCCGCTCGCCCTGGCCTTCGGCGCGATCGTCTGGGGCATCCTGCGCTGGGGCGGCGGCATGAGCATCAACGGGGCCGCCGCCTACGCCGCCGGGGCCTTCACGCTCGGCCTGTTCGTCCTGCCCGGCGGTGGCGCTCCGCGCAAGGCCGTGACCCGCAGCCTGACGAGCGTGCTGCGCACGCCGGGCGCCGCCCTGGTCGCCACGGTGGCCGTCGGCACCCTGACCCTGCTGGCGGTGTTGTTCGCCTTCAGCCAGAAGACCGTCTGGACCCCCTGGGAGCCTCCCTCCGAAGTCATCGACCGCCTGACCGCCCAAGCCCAGGACGGTGCCGTCAGCCTCCTCACCGGCCTGGCCGACGACCTGCTCAAGAAGTCCGGGCTGGGATTCTTGTCACCCTGGTCCTGAGTGTCCCGTCCCTGCCACCGGGGGAAAGGATGGGTATGAGCGAGCAGCTGGGGCCGTACCGGTTGCTGTCCCGGCTCGGCGCGGGCGGGTTCGGCGAGGTGCATCTCGCGCTCGACGCCGAGGGCCGGACGGTGGCGGTCAAGATTCTGCATCCGCACGTGGCCGCCGACGATGCCGCTCTGACCAGGCTGGCGCGTGAGGTCGAGACGATGCGCCGGGTGCGCGGGGCGCGGGTGGCCGAGGTGCTGGACGCCTCCTTGGACGGCGAACGGCCCTACCTGGTGACCAGGTATGTGCAGGGCAAGCCGCTCTCCGCCGTCACGGTGCCGGTCGCCGATCTGCGGCTGCTGGCTTCCGGGCTGGCCGAGGCGCTGTCGGCGATGCACGAGGCGGGCGTGACCCATCGAGACCTCAAACCGGCCAACGTGATGATGGCCGACGGCGAGCCGGTGGTGATCGACTTCGGGATCGCGCTCGCGCTCGACTCCCTGTCGGTGACCGCCTCGGGCGCGGTGATCGGGACGCCCGGCTATCTCGCGCCGGAACTGCTGGAGGGGCGGGAGGCGGGGATGGAGGCCGATGTGTTCTCCTTCGGCGCCACCATGGCCTATGCCGCCACGGGGCGGGAGCCGTACGGGAAGGGGCCCGCCTCCGCGGTCGCCTACCGGGTGGTCCATCACGAGCCCGACCTCGACGGCGTGCCGGAGTGGCTGGCCCCGCTCCTGCGCGAGTGCCTGGAGCGTGAGCCCGCCGCGCGGCCGACGGCCGCGCGGGTCTGCGCGGTGCTGGGCGCCACACCGGCCCCGCGCGGCGGCCACAGCCGCGGGCCTTCCCCCGGTACGGCACAGCCGCCGGTCCTGGTGGCCGATCCGCACGCCGAGCCCACCCGCGAATGGCGGCCCGGCGCCCGGCGGGACGTGGATCTGGAGCGCGCGCTGCACCGGGAGAAGGTGCGCAGGCGGTGGGTGATCGGGTCGGGGCTGTTCGTGTCGCTGCTGGCCGCGGCGGCACGCGAGCCGCTGCCCGAGGTGTCGCTGTTCCTGCTGTCGGCCTTCGCGCTGGCGATCGTGGCCGACGCAGGAGTGGCGCTGGCCTCGCGGCGGCCGTTCAGGAACCGCAGGATCGTGGCCGACCTGGCGACGTTCGCGGGGACGGGGGCGCTGTGGTTCGGGCTGAGCACGTTCTTCAGCCCGATCACTCTGGCGCTGTTCGCCGGGACCGCGCTGGTGGCCGGTGTGGTCTTCCTCATGTCGGCCTGATCACACCCCAACTCTGGAACAAAGTTCGGTAAGCTGGGGCCACCTGCGAGTTTGCCCTCAAGCTACTCATGGGTAACATAGCGAGCCAGGGACGAGGGGTGACCCGCCGACGCGGTCCACCCCTGGCACCTGGCACTCTGGACACCGCACGAGCTTTCTACCGAGCTATCCGGCGAAAACGGGAGGTCGGCCACCGGCCATGAACATCGTCGTCTGCGTGAAGCAGGTTCCCGACACGGCGACCGAGCGCAAGCTGCGGTCCGATGACAAGACGCTCGACCGTGACGCCGTCGACGGCGTGGTGAACGAGCTTGACGAGTATGCGGTCGAGGAGGCGCTGAAACTCAAGGAGGCCCATGGCGGTGAGGTCACCGTCCTCACCATGGGCCCCGGCAAGGCCACCGAGACCATCCGCAAGGCCCTGGCCATGGGCGCCGACAAGGCGGTCCACCTGACCGACGACGCCCTGCGAGGCTCGGACGCGCTCTCGACCTCCTACGCGATGGCCCAGGCGCTGAAGAAGATCGGGTTCGACCTGGTCATCCTCGGCTCCGAGTCCACCGACGCGCGTACCGGCGTGCTGCCCGCGATGCTGGCGGAGCGCCTGGGCGCGCCGCAGCTCACGCTGGCCAACAAGGTCGACGTCGAGGGCTCCTCGATCACGATCCAGCGCCTGACCGACTACGGCTACGACAAGGTCGAGGCCACGCTGCCGGCCGTCGTCTCCGTCGTCGAGAAGATCAACGAGCCGCGTTACCCGTCCTTCAAGGGCATCATGGCGGCCAAGAAGAAGCCGGTCGAGACGCTCGGCGTGGCCGACATCTCCGCCGACGCGGGTCAGGTCGGCCTCGGCGCCGCCTGGTCGGAGGTCGTGGACTTCGCCGCGGCCCCGCCCCGCGCGGCCGGCACGATCGTCAAGGACGAGGGCGACGGTGGCGCGAAGGCCGCCGACTTCCTCGCGTCCAAGAAGTTCATCTGAGAACGGGGGTTTGCTGATATGTCGGAAATTCTCGTTCTGGTCGAACACGTCGACGGCGAGGTCAAGAAGGTCACGCTTGAGCTGCTGACCCTGGCCAAGTCCCTCGGCTCCCCGTCGGCCGTCTGGGCGGGTCCCGGCCTGAGCGACGCCGCCACGGCCAAGCTCGCCGAGTACGGCGCCGACAAGGTCTACAACGCCTCCGCCCAGGAGATCGTGGACTATGTCGTGGCCCCGAAGGCCGAGCTGCTCGCGCAGCTGGTCTCCGCGGCCGCGCCCGCCGCCGTCCTGGTCGCCGCCACGGCCGAGGGCAAGGAGATCGCCGGCCGCCTGGCCGTCAAGACCGACTCCGGCGTCATCACCGACGCCGTCGGCCTCGGCGACGGCTTCGTGGCCGACCAGTCGATCTTCGGCGGTGGCGTCAACGTCAAGTCGAAGGTGGCCAAGGGCACCCCGATCGTCGCCGTACGCCCCAACTCCACGGCCCCCGTGGCCGCGGCCGGCGCCGGCGCCGTCGAGGAGGTCGCGGTCGCGCTGTCCGACGCCGCCCGCGCGGCCAAGGTGGTCGACCGGGTCAAGCAGGAGAAGGGCGCGCGCCCCGAGCTGACCGAGGCCGCCATCGTGGTCTCCGGCGGCCGAGGTGTGGGCTCGGCCGAGAACTTCTCGGTCATCGAGGGCCTGGCCGACGCGCTCGGCGCCGCCGTGGGCGCCTCGCGCGCCGCGACGGACGCCGGCTGGTACCCCCACCAGTTCCAGGTGGGCCAGACCGGCAAGACGGTCTCGCCGCAGCTGTACGTGGCGGCGGGCATCTCCGGCGCCATTCAGCACCGGGCCGGCATGCAGACCGCGAAGACCATCGTCGCGATCAACAAGGACCCCGAGGCGCCGATCTTCGAGCTCGCGGACTACGGCGTGGTGGGCGACCTCCACCAGGTCGTGCCGCAGCTGACCGAAGAGGTCAACAAGCGCAAGTAGGCACACGGGCGGCGCCGGACCCCTCGCGGGCTCCGGCGCCGCCCGCTTTCACCCGAGCGCCCGCCTGAGGCGTGCGGCCAGGAGTTCGCCCTCCTCGGGACTCCACTCCAGGACACCGTTCTCGGCCATCAGCGCGTGGTATTGCTGCCGCTCGTACGGAACGCCCGGCGGCAGCGCCGCCACGTGCCAGTGCAGGTGGGAGTTGCCCCGGGCAGGGTCGCGTAGCGGGCGAGGAAGGCCAGGTGGCGCTCGTCCTCGTAGAAGACCTTCTCCACGTCGTAGGCGGGGTCACCGGCCACGATCGCGCAGATGAAGCACGGGTTGCCCTGGACGCGTTCGTGGTAGGCGGCGACGTCGAAGGGGACCTTGCCGGTCACGACAGGCCCGCCCGGCGGGCGCGTTCGACGGCGGCGGGGAGGACGTCCACCAGGCGGTCGACGTCCTCCGGGGTGGAGGTGTGGCCCAGCGTGAAGCGGAGCGAACCGCGCGCGGCGGCCGCGTCGGCGCCCATGGCCAGCAGGACGTGGGAGGGCTGGGCGACCCCCGCCGAGCAGGCGGAGCCGGTCGAGCACTCCACGCCCTTGGCGTCCAGGAGCATGAGCAGGGCGTCGCCCTCACAGCCGGGGAAGGAGAAGTGGGCGTTGCCGGGCAGCCGGTCGACGGGGTCGCCGTTGAGCACGACGTCGGGGACGGCCTGCCGTACCCGCTGGATGAGGGTGTCGCGCAGGGCGGTCAGGCGGGCGTGCTCGTGTTCCTGATCGCGTACGGCCACGCGCACCGCGGCGGCGAGCCCGGCGATGGCGGGGGCGTCGAGGGTGCCGGAGCGTACGTCGCGCTCCTGGCCGCCGCCGTGGAGGACGGAGACCGGGGTCAGCCCCCTGGCCAGCAGCAGGACGCCGACGCCCATCGGGCCGCCGATCTTGTGCCCGGTCAGCGTGAGCGCGTCGGCCGTGGACGCGGCGAAGGAGACGGGCAGCTGGCCGATGGCCTGCACGGCGTCGGTGTGGAAGGGGATGCCGTGCTCGTGGGCGGCGCCGGCCAGTTCGCGCACGGGCTGGACGGTGCCGACCTCGTTGTTGGCCCACATGACGCTGACCACGGCCACGCCGGACGGGTCCTCGGCGATCGCCGCGCGCAGCTCCGCCGGGTCGACGCGGCCCGCCGGGTCGACGGGCAGGAGGGTGACGCGGGCGCCCTGGCTGCGTTCGAGCCACTGGGCCGGGTCGAGGGCGGCGTGGTGCTCGACGGAGCTGATGAGGATGCGGTCGGCGGGGCGGCGCGACCAGTACAGGCCCTTGATGGCGAGGTTGTCGGCTTCGGTGCCGCCGGAGGTGAAGACGACCTCGCTGGGGCGGGCGCCGAGGGCTTCGGCGATGGACTCGCGTGACTCCTCGACGATCCGGCGCGTCTGGCGGCCGGCGGCGTGCAGGGAGGAGGCGTTGCCCACGCGGCCGAGTTGCTCCGTCATGGCCTCGATCGCCTCGGGGAGCATGGGGGTGGTCGCCGCGTGATCAAGGTAGGCCGACGGTCTGGTCACCCGTCCAGGGTATCTCGCTTGCTACTGTACCGTCCGGACGGTACAGTGTCAGGTATGCGTAGAGACGAGTTGCTGGATGCCGCGGAGGGACTCCTCTGTGACCATGGCTCCGACGCGCTCACGCTGGCCGCCGTGGCCGACCGTGCGGGAGTGAGCAAGGGCGGGCTGCTCTATCACTTCAGCACCAAGGAAGCGCTGATCAAAGCGATGGCCGAACGCCTCATCGGCGACTTCGACGAGCTGATGGCGGCGCAGCCGTACGACACCTATACCAAACGCTACCTGGGCGCCACGATGGCGGCGATCCGCTCCGGCCGGCTCCGACGATGGGCCGTGGTGACCGGAGCCTCCGGGAACATGTTCCTGCTCACGCCGCTGCGTGAGGCCATGAGCCGCTGGCATTCCGAGGGCATCAGGGACGAGCCCGACCCGGTCGCCGCCCAGATCGTCCGCCTGGCCTGTGAGGGCCTGTGGGACGTAGCCAGCCACGACCCGAGCCTGCATTCGGAGGAGGAGCTCGCCGCGCTTGAGCGGCGACTGCTCGCGCTCCTCTGAGCGAAACCCTTCCTGACAAGGGGTACGGCCCGGCGGCCGTGCCCCTCTTCTTCGTGTGTGTGAAAGGAACCTGTGATGACCCGCGACCTGAGGACTGCCCGTTTCGGGGCAATCCTCACCTTTGTCCTTGCTGGCTTGATGGTGGGCACCATGACCGTGCGCATCCCCGCGCTGACCGACAAACTCGGTCTGTCCGCGGCGGAGGTGGGCGGCGTACTGCTCGCCTGGGGTCTCGGCGCGCTCGTCAGCATGCAGGCGATGCGCGGCGTCATGAGCCGCGCGGGCAGCGGGGCGGTCCTGCGGGTCGGCGGTCCCCTGACCGCGCTCTCCCTGCTCGGACTCGCCTTCGCGCCCAACCTGCCGTTGCTGCTGGTGACCGCGGTGCTGTTCGGCATGGCGTTCGGCGCGGTCGACATCGCCATGAACGCCCAGGGCTCGGCGGTCGAGCAGGCGTACGGCCGGCCGCTCATGAACAGCATGCACGCGGGCTGGTGCGTCGGCGCCATCGGCGCGGGTGTGATCGGCTCCCTGTCGATCGCTTCGGGGCTGTCGCTGACCGCCAACCTGGCGCTCATCGCCCTCGTCTCGCTGCCCGTCATGGTGTGGGTGAGCCGTTCGTACCTGGCCGACAAGCCCGTCGCGGGCTCCACGAGGGAAACCGGCAAGAAGCGCCTGCCCCCGGTCGTCTACCTGCTCGGCGCCATCATGTTCTTCGCCTTCATGGTCGAGGGCACCGTGGCCGACTGGAACGGCCTGTTCATGCGCGACTCGCTCGGCGCCCCCGAGGCGCTGGCCGCGCTCGGCTACCCGATCTTCGAGGCCGGCATGCTGCTGGCACGGCTCACCGGTGACCGCCTGCGCTCCCGCTTCGGGGTGAAGGGCCTGATGACCGCCTCCGGGCTGGCCACGGCCGCCTTCTTCGCCATCGTGCTGACCGCGGCGACGCCGATCATGGCCTTGGCCGCGATGTTCTTCGTCGGCCTCGGCGTCGCCACGATCGCACCGGTGACGATGTCCATGGCGGGAACCGCCACGGACACCCCCGGGCGCGCGATCGCCCAGGCGGGCGCGATGGGGTACGCCGGACTGCTGCTCGGTCCCGTGGTGATCGGGTTCCTGTCCGACGTGACCTCACTGCGCACCGCGCTGGGTCTGGCCGTGGTGCTCGGCCTGCTGATCGCGCTGGCCGCCCGCTTCCTGCCGCGCCCGCGCCTGCTCGCCCCCGTGAGGATGCCGGAGCGGGGCGAGGAGCGCGAGCTGGCCAGGGCCGGCTAGGAGAAGGCCTCGACGCGGGTGCGCCGCTCGATCTCCAGGCGTTCCGCCTTGCCCATCTTCGGGGTCTCGGTGTACTCCCAGCCGCCCTTCACGGCCTTCACCTTGACCCCGGCGGCGTTGAGCAGGCGTACCCACTCACGGAAGTCGGCGTCGTAGTTCCGGTTGTACCTGGGGTCCATCGCCTTGGGCATCAGCACCCGCTTGTCCGCGCAACGCTTCACCTTGGCCTCCTGGCCCTTGGCCGGGACGCCGATGCCGCCCGGCCCCACGACCGCCGGGGCCGAGGTGAACTTCACGCCCTGCGCCTTGAGGCAGCGGTTGTAGACCTCCCTCAGGCGCAGAAGCCGGGACTCGGTGTAGTCGAGCGGGAGCCGTACGCCCTTCTCCGCTTTGTCCGCGACAGGCGCGGGTGCGGGGCTCTTGGCGGGAGCGGGCGCCGGGCTGGGGGTCGCGGCGTGCGCCGCGACCATGCCGCCGCCCAGCGTGACGGCGGTGAGACCGGCGATGGCGAGTGCTTGGGTGAGCTTCATGGGCCTCACCCTGCCGCCCGCTTTTAAGGGACTTGTCAGGACGACATGGGAAACCTGTCTTGTCACATACCGTGAAGCGCATGGGGGCACATGTCTTGATCGCCGAGGATGACGAGGGCCAGGCCGAGCTGATCCGCCGCTACCTCGAACACGAGGGACACCGGGTCACCGCCGTGCACGACGGCCGCGCCGCCATTGACGCCGCCCGCGCCGCCGAGCCCGACCTGGTCATCCTCGACCTCATGCTGCCCCGGGTGGACGGCCTGGACGTCTGCCGCGTGCTGCGCGCCGAGTCCGACGTGCCGCTGCTCATGCTGACCGCCCGCAGCACCGAGGACGACCTGCTGCTCGGCCTCGACCTGGGCGCCGACGACTACATGACCAAGCCGTTCAGCCCGCGTGAGCTGATGGCGCGCGCCCGCGCCCTCCTGCGCCGCCGCGTGCGCGCCGCCTCCCCGGTGCACGCCATCGGAGACCTGCTCATCGACCCCCTCCGCCACCAGGTACGGCAGGGCGGCCGGCCCGTCGAGTGCACCCCCGGCGAGTTCCAGCTCCTGGCGGCCATGGCGGCGGAACCGGAACGGGTCTTCACCCGCCGCCAGCTCCTGGAGCACATCCACGGATTCGACCGCTACATCACCGAGCGCACGGTCGACATGCACGTGATGAACCTCCGCAAGAAGCTCGAGCCCGACCCCCGCCGCCCCGTCACCCTGCTGACCGTCTACGGCGTCGGCTACAAGCTCGTCGATGCGGCGCCGTAGCGGGCTGCGGGTCAAGCTGCTCGCCGCCTCCGTCCTCGTGGCCGTCTGCTCCGTCGCCGCGACCGCCTGGGTCGTCAGCACCCTGACCTCGGGCGCCATCCAGCAGCAGCGCGGCCAGGCACTCGCCGAGGACACCCGCGTCTACGACACCCTCCTCGCCTACGCCGCCCGCCACCCCGCGTGGAACGGCGTGGACCGGGTCGTCGCCGACCTCGCCGCCAAGACCGGCCGCAAGATCACGCTGACCACCCACGACCGCCGCCCGATCGCCGCCTCCGCCCCCGGCACCCCGCCCGCGACCCCTTCCGCCGTGGTCGACCCGCTGGCCGTGGACACCGCGCTGCTGCCCTCGGCCGGCCCCGACCGCATCGACCCCAGAGCCACCGGCCCGTTCACCCTGCGCACCGCCGAGGTACGCGCGCTGCGCCGGCTCGCCCAGCTGCGCGTGGAGTGCCTGCGCCGCACCGGGTTCGACGCCAAGGCGGTGACCAGCCCGTCCGGCCGTCCTGACGTCGAGGTGGAAGGCACAGAACCCACCCCGGTCCGGGACGCGTGCACCAAGTACGAGCTCACCCGCTCCACCCGCACCGAGGCCAAGGCCCTGCGCCAGCTCAACTCCCTGGTCAACGCCTGCCTGAACCGCGAAGGCCGCGACCCCGTCAAGCTCTCCCGCGACCTCACCTGGACCTGGACCCGCCCCGCGGTCGTCGGCGGCCCCGTCGCCGAAGGCGTCAACGGCTGCCTCGACACCAGCCGCCGCGAGCAACTGCGCTCCCACGTGGCCCCCGCGGCCTGGCTGTTCATCGAGTCGGCGCCCACCGCCCCCGCCCTGAACCTCTCGCCGGGGAACACCGCCCGCATCGCCGCCGTGGCCGCCGCCATCCTGGTGCTGAGCGCCGCCATCAGCTTCTACCTGGCCACCCGCGTCATCCACCCGCTACGCGCCCTGACCGCCGCCGTCCACCGCATGCGCGAGGACGGCGCCGCCAAGGTCAGCGTGTCGGCGGGCGGCGAACTCGGCGACCTCGCCGCGGCCTTCAACGAGATGGCCGAGCACCGGCTCCGCCTGGAGGCGCTGCGCAAGGACATGGTCAGCGACGTCGCCCACGAACTGCGCACCCCGCTCAGCAACATCCGCGGCTGGCTGGAGGCGGTGGAAGACGGCGTCGCCCCCCTGGACACGCGGCGCCTGCTCAAGGAGTCGCTCCTGCTGCAACACATCATCGACGACCTGCAGGACCTGTCGATCGCCGACGCGGGCAGGCTCCGCCTCCACCCCGAGCCCGCCGACCTGCGCGACCTGCTCGACCAGGTGGCCGCCGCCCACCCCGCGCCCGGCCTCACCCTGACCGTCACCGCCGCCCCCGGCCTCACCCTCGAAGCCGACCCGGTACGGCTGCGCCAAGCCGTGGGCAACCTGGTCACCAACGCCATCCGCCACACCCCGCCCGGCGGCCACATCGCGCTGACCGGCCGCCCGCTCGGCGATCAGATGGCGATCGAGGTGGCCGACACCGGCACCGGCATCGCCCCCGAAGATCTGCCCCACGTCTTCGACCGCTTCTGGCGGGCCGACCGCTCCCGCAGCAGAAAGGGCGGCGGCAGCGGACTCGGCCTGGCCATCGTCCGCAGCATCGTCACCGCCCACGGCGGCACGGTGACGGCCGCCGGCGCCCCGGGAGAGGGCACCGTCTTCACCGTCACCCTGCCGCTCAGGACAGGAACGGCGCCACCGACACCCAGGCGGGATCGGAGTCGACGTCCACCACCGGATCGCCCTCCTGCCAGCTGACGATGAGCTCCTTGGCGTGGATGGCCGCCTCGCCCGTCGGGTCCGCGTACAGGTGGATCACCCGGTGACCCTCGGCGCTCAGGTGCGCCGCCAGGATCGCGTCGGCGTGGAGCTTGGTCAGGCGGGCGGCCAGCCGTTCCTCGAAGTCGCGCAGCGCGATGAGCGAGTCGCCGACCGGCAGGCCGTTCTCGTCGCGGTGGGAGTAGGGGAGCGTGATCTGGATGTGCTGGTCGAACATCGGATGGTCGACGGGCCGCAGCGGATACCGCGTCGTGGCGACCAGCGGCGCGCCACCCGCCGTCTGCCCCTCCAGCAGCGCCCACTGCTCCTCGTCATACCCCGAGGCCACGTCGTCGACGACGGCCCGCAGATGAGCCGCCGAGACGGCGTCGATCGGCTCGAACGTCGCCGCGGTGATCTCACCGATCCAGCGGGCCACATCGTCCTCGCCGAGCAGCCAGTCGAGCGCCAGCAGCGCCGCCTCCATGCGCGTCTCGTCGTCAAGATCGCTGAACACCGGGTGGTAGGCGGCCACGTCGATCCGCGCCGATCCGCGCGGCACGCGCAGCCCCAGCATCAGCTCCTCCAGCGCGAACTCCTTGCCGCCCACATCCAGCGTCAGCTCCAGCGCCAGCGGATTGGCCTGCCGCGACGGATGGAACTCCCACAGCAGATCCGCCGGCGGCGCCGCCTTGGCCCACCGGTGCGCCAGCGACCGCAGCTCGGCGTCCCCGGCAGCGGTCACGACCAGCGCGTGGGCCGCACCCCGGCCCGGCGCGATCTCGTACACGAGCCCCGGATGCACCGCCGCGACGGCCGGCTCCAGCGCCTCGGCCAGCCGCTCCGGCTCCTCGGCCGCCACCATGCCGTCCAGCTGTGGCCGCGTCCGCTCCCACCACACCCAGAAGTCGGCAATGAGATCACCGGGCATGACCGGCTCCTGGTCCTCGTCGTCCTTGCGCCCGAACAGTCGCATAACCCGTCATTCTCTCAGAGCCCCCGCACCCCTTCCTCCGTCTCTTCTCTCTTCGTGGCAGCGTCCGCCCCTCTCACGGCGCGTTCCGCGGTGCCCTTCTCACGGCGCGCTTCCCGTTACGGCCGCCTTTCCGTTAGGGCCGCCTTTCCGTTACGGCAAGCCGCCCCACCGCCACCCGCCGTCGTGCGCGGGCGCCGATCGTGGGGATCGCTTCTCACGTCGGACGTGGTCCCCACCGCAACGGCCTCCGTTGGCCCTGTTGGCCCGCTTGCAGGGTCCCGCTTGTGGGCTCCGTTGGCTCGCTCGCACGGTCGCCTTGTCTGCCGGGTCTTTGTCCGTCGCCCCGGGTGGGGACGTCGTGGGCTGGTGGGTCTGGTCTTGGGTCTGGGGTGTCTGTCCTTGGGGTGGGAGGGGAAAAGGGTGGCGTGGTTGAGCGGGTACGCTGGTTGGGTCATGGGACTTCGTGTGCTTGCCGCCATGTCGGGCGGCGTCGACTCTGCCGTGGCCGCTGCCCGGATCGCCGAGGCCGGTCATGATGTCACCGGTGTGCATCTGGCTCTGTCGGCCAACCCTCAATCGCACCGTACCGGCGCGCGTGGGTGTTGCACGGTCGAGGACTCCCGCGACGCCCGCCGGGCCGCGGACGTGATCGGGATTCCGTTCTACATCTGGGACATGGCCGAGCGTTTCCAGCGGGACGTGGTCGAGGACTTCGTGGCCGAGTACGCCGCGGGACGCACGCCGAACCCGTGCCTGCGGTGCAACGAGAAGATCAAGTTCGAGGCGGTGCTGGATCGGGCGCTGGCGCTGGGGTTCGACGCGGTGGCCACCGGGCATCACGCGAAGCTGGCCGACGGGGTGCTGTCCAGGAGCCCGGACATGGCCAAGGACCAGTCGTACGTGCTCGGCGTGCTCACCCGCGAGCAGCTCAGCCACGCGATCTTCCCGCTCGGCGACTCCACCAAGGCGCAGGTGCGCGAGGAGGCCGCCCGCCGCGGCCTGACCGTGGCCGACAAGCCCGACAGCCACGACATCTGCTTCATCGCCGACGGCGACACCCGCGGCTTCCTGGCCAAGCGCCTCGGCTCCGAGCCTGGCCGCATCCTCGACCAGGACGGCGAGGTGGTGGGCGCCCACCAAGGGGCGCACGGGTTCACGGTCGGCCAGCGCAAGGGCCTGCACATCGACCGCCCCGCCCCCGACGGCCGCCCCCGCTACGTGTTGTCGATCGAGCCGGTCTCCAACACCGTGACGGTGGGCCCGCGCGCGGCGCTCGAGGTCACGAGGATCCACTGCGTCCGGCCTCTCTGGAACGGCCCCGCCGCCACCGGCCCGGTCACGGTCCAGCTCCGCGCCCACGGCGAGGTCTACGACTGCCACTACGAGCAGACCGGCGACGACCTCCACATCACGCTGGCCCGCCCGGCCACGGGCGTGGCCGGCGGCCAGGCCGCCGTCCTGTACACGGGCGACACGGTCATAGGCTCCGCCACCATCACCTCCTCCTCCTAACCCCACCCCCGCCTCACCCCAAACACACGCCTCCGCCCTGCGCATTCGGGCGCGCACCTCACCCTGCCCCGCTCACGTACGCGTCGGTCTGCGCTCCCAGCCGCGTGGCCATCGTGTGGGTGAGGAGGGGTGGGCCCCCGGAAGCGTGCCTTCGAGCCGGTGATTGACCACGGGAGCTGGTCAAGGGGGCCGTTGCGGTGGGGACCACGTCCGACGTGAGAAGCGATCCCCCCGACCTGCGTCAGCCCACGACGGCGGGTGGCGGTGGGGCGGCTTGCCGTAACGGATAGGCGCCCTTAAGAAGGCAACGCGACGGGCAGGCGCCTTTGAGAAGGCAACGCGACGGGCAGGCGCCCGTATGAAGGCAACGCGACGGACAGGGACGGGTCAGGAGAGGGTCGTTGGGGAGCGGAGGGGGAGGCGGCGGATGTCGGCGCCCTGGCGGTCGGCTTCCATTTTGAGCCAGTTGTCGACCAAGGTCAGGCCCACCTCGCTGTACAGCGCGTCGTGCGTCGAGTACGCGCGCGCCGGGCGGATCGTGCGCAGGTACTCCACCATCTCCGACAGCTTCAACCATGGCGCCCCGGTAGGCACCAGCAGTGTTCCCACCCGCGCCTCGGGCACCGTCAGCGCGTCCCCGGGGTAGAAGAGCTCTTCGTCCACCAGGAACCCGACGTTGTTGGCGATCGGCATGTCGGGGTGGTTGGCGGCGTGCCATTCGCCGTGGGTGCTCACGGTGAATCCGGCGGTGGTGAAGGTGTCGCCGTGCTTCACCGTCTGGATCTTCATGGGCGCGTCGGTCAGGGCGGCGGCCACTTCCGCGCAGGTCCAGACCTCGATGTCGGGGGAGGCGGCCTTCAGGCGCTCGGTGTCGAGATGGTCGAAGTGGGCGTGGGTGATGAGGACGGCGTCGGCGTCGTCCAGGACCGGGTCCTCGGTGAAGACGCCCGGGTCGATGATCAGGACCTTTCCGTCCTTCTCCAGCCGCACGCACGCGTGTCCGTACTTGGTGAGCTCCATGGTCCCCACGATAACTAGGCTGGGGGCCATGACTGCGTGGGAGGCTACCGGGGTTGGTTCGCATCCGGGTGAAGATCATCTGGAGGCGCTGCGTGTGGTGTTCGGTGAGGTGCCCGGGTTGCCTTATCTGCCGGAGCTTCCGGGCAGGGGCGTGGGCGCGGACATGGTCGGGCGGACGGCCTCGATGCTCGTCGATCTGGCGGTCGAGGTGCAGCCGTCGGGCTGGCGGCTGACGGACCGGCCCGGACGTGATCACCACCGCGCGGCCGACCACCTGCGCCGTGACCTCGACGGGCTGGAAGAGCTGGGGCAGGGGTTCGAGGGGCCGTTCAAGGTGCAGGGGTGCGGGCCGTGGACGCTGGCCGCCACGATCGAGCTGCGCCACGGCGACAAGATGTTGTCCGACGCCGGGGCGGTGCGGGATCTGACCGCTTCTCTCGCCCAGGGAGTTCAGGAGCATCTGGCCGAGGTCAGGAAGCGGCTGCCCGGGGTGAGCGAGGTGGTGCTCCAGCTCGACGAGCCCGGACTGCCCGGCGTGCTGAGGGGCACGGTGCCGACGGCCTCGGGGTTCGGGCGGCTGGCCGCGGTCGAGGAATGGCGGGTGGAGGAGTCGCTGAAGGGGTTCGAGGCGCCGCTGGTGCACTGTTGCGCGCCGGGTGTGCCCTTCGGCCTGCTGCGGCGGGCCGGGGTGCGCGGGGTCTCCATGGACGCCTCGCTGCTGCGGCGGCGCGACGACGACGCGATCGGCGAGGCCGTCGAGGCCGGGCTGGTGTTCCTGCTGGGCGTGGTGCCGGGCACGGACGCGCCGCTGCCGGACGTCGGTGCGGTGGCCGGTCCGGCGGTGGAGATGTGGCGGCGGCTCGGGTTCGCGCCGGGTGATCTGGCCGACCGGGTCACGCTCACGCCCGCGTGCGGGCTGGCCGGGGCCTCTCCCCGGTACGCGCGGGCGGCGCTGCGCGCCTGCCACAAGGCGGCGGAGGTGCTGCGGGATGATCCTGCAAGCGGGATGCAAGGCGCCTGACTAGCCTCGGAATCATGATTTTTCGCACCATGGCCGTCGGCGCGACCCTCCTCTTCGCGTCGGCGACGCTGGCGGCGCCAGCCATGGCCTCGGCCAACCCCGAGACCTGGAGCTGGGGCTCCATCTATTCCGCTGACCGCGCGGGCAAGGCCAAGGGCAAGGTCGTCCTCGACCGGCCCGGCTTCACCGTCTCCGGCAAGCTCTACGACTTCCCCGGCAAGAAGGGATGTTCCTGGCTGAAGTTCCGCTGGACCAAGGAGAGCGGCGGCCAGGGCAAGAAGACCTACAGGAACTGCTCGGGCACCAAGCCGCTGGCGTTCTCCCTGAGCACCGGCTACATGCTCTCCATCGAGGGCAAGGTCTGCCGCGGCACCGCCACCAAGATCACCGGAAGGTGCTCCGGCTGGGACGGCGTCTGGGCCCAAGGCGGCTGAGGCCCGGGGCCCAGTCTGGGGCCCAATGCCCAGTCTGGGGCCCAAGGCTGAGACCCCAGGTGGCTGAGTAGGGCCCTACCCATGGCGCGATCGCGAGATTGTGCTGAACTCGATGCGTGAGAGCCGGTGACTTCGCGGGCGCCAGCGCGCTGCTGATCGGCACGGGCACGCATCGTCCAGAATCCGACCTGCCGGACCTCCCCGCGGTCGCTCGTACCCTCCACGACCTGCGTGCGGTGTTGCTGGAGACGTGCGGGCTGGCCGACGTCCGGGTCGGGCTCGATCTGGCGAGTCCGCTGGAGCTGGGCGCCGCCGTCTCCCAGGCGGCGGCCGCCGCGGGCGGCCCGCTGATCGTGTATTACGTGGGCCACGGCCTTGTCAGCCGTCGTGGCTCGCTTCATCTCGCCGCCGGTGTCACCCGTTCCGGGCCGCTCCACCTGGAACACACGGCTCTGCCGTATGACACCGTGCGGCGCTACCTCCTCGACAACGTGGACGCGCCGGTCGCGGTGGTCCTCGACTGCTGCTTCTCCGGCCGGGCCATCGAGGGCATGTCCGCGCTCGACGAGGTGGCCGGGCTCACCGAGATCACCGGCGCGTACGTGCTGACCTCGGCCGGGCGCAGCGAGCCCTCCTTCGCCCCGGAGGGCGCCAGGTACACGGCCTTCTCCGGGGCCTTGCTGCGCCTGCTGCGGGAGGGGGATCCGGGCGGCCCGCCGTACCTGACGCTGCAGCACGTCCACCGGCATCTGAGCCGCACGCTGCCCGCGGCCGGGTTTCCGCGCCCGCGCGCCCGCTCCACCGGCCGCGTGGGCGAGCTCGCGCTCGCCCGCAACCCCGCCCACGGGCTTTCTCCCGACGGTGTACGGCTGTCGCCGTCCAGCCTGCCGGAGGGCGCGCCCTACAAGGGCCTGGCCGCGTTCGGCGAGACGGACGCGGCGCTGTTCTTCGGCCGGGACCGCCTGGTCGCCGAGTTGGTCAGGCGGCTGGCCGAACGCGAGGCCGACCCGGCGCCGCTGATCGTCACCGGGCCGTCGGGGTCGGGCAAGTCCTCGCTGCTGCGCGCGGGCCTGGTCCCGGCGCTGCGCCAGGGCGCGATGGGCGGCCCGCGCTCCGCCGCGGTGATCAGGCCGGGCGACCCCCTGCCGGGCGACGTGGACGTGCTGATCGTCGACCAGTTCGAGGAGGACCTGGACGCCGCCGCGCGCGTCTGCGCCCGTCCCGGCCTGACCGTGCTGGCGGTCCGCGCCGACTTCCTCGGCCGCTGCGCCGAGCACCCGGCCCTGCGCACCGCGCTGGAACGCGGCCAGGTCGTGGTCGGCGCGATGACCGAGGACGAGTTACGCGCCGCCGTCGAACGCCCCGCCGCGGCGGCCGGGCTGACGTTGGAGCCGGGTCTGGCCGAGCTGCTGCTGCGCGACCTCGGCCAGGAGCCGGGACGGCTGCCGCTGCTCTCCCACGCGCTGCTGACCACCTGGCAGCAGCGGCGCAGAACCGTCCTGACCGTGGCCGGATACCGCCAGACCGGCGGCATCCACGGCGCGCTCGCCGCCACCGCCGACGACGTGCTGGCCTCGCTGCCCGATCCCGGCCGCGCGAAGGCGCTGTTCCTGCGGCTGGTGCACGTCGGCGACGGCACCGACGACACCCGCCGCCGCCTCACCCGCGACCAGCTCGCCCTGGAACTGCCCGCCGCTGAGCTGCCCGCCGAGGAGGCGATCGCCGCGTTCGCCGCCGACGACGCCCGCCTGCTCACGCTGGACGGCGAGCACGTCACGATCACCCACGAGGCGCTGCTGACCGCCTGGCCGGCGCTGCGCGACTGGATCGAGAACGACCGGGCCGCGCTCCTGGTCGAGCAGCGCCTGGTCGAGGCGGCCCGCGCGTGGGAGGGCGACGCGGCGGGACTGTATCGGGGCTCGCGGCTGGAGCTGGCCCGCGAATGGGCGGCGGGGCGGCGGCCCGGACCGCTGGTGGCCCGGTTCCTGGCCGCCTCGCAGGCGCTGGCCAGGCGGCGGGCCCGGCTGCGGGTGGCGCTGGTGTCCGTGCTGAGCGGGCTGCTCGTGGTGTCGCTGATCGCTTCCGCGGCGGCCGTACTCAAATATCAGGACGCCGAGCGCGAGCGCCGCACGGCCGCCGCGCGCGCGAAGGTCTTCCAGGCCGACGTCGTACGGCAGGCCGACCCACCCGCCGCCCTCCGCCTCGGCATCGAGGCGGTCAGAACCGACGCCGGAACCGTGACGGAGTCCGCCCTCGCCGCCGACGCGCTCAGCATGGCCTACCGCGCCCGCCTGACCGGGTTCACCGCCTCGGTCAACGCGGTCGCCGTCAGCCCGGACGGCGCCAGGGCCCTGACCGGCGACTTCCAGGGCGCACTCCATCTCTGGGACCTGGACAAACGCACCAGGCTCGCCACCTTGCCCGCCACCGGCAAGGGCTCGGTCTACGCGGCCCGCTTCGGCCCGGACGGCCGGGCGGTGGTGTCCTGGCGTGAGACGGCGCCGGAGATCTGGGACCTGACCGGCCCGTCGCCCCGGCTGGAGGCGGTTCTGGGCGATCCCGGCCACCACGCGGAGTTCTACGCGGGCGGCGACCGGGTGGCCGTGGCCACGGACCGGGGCGTGCAGTTGTGGGACGTGCGCGGCACGCCGGAGATGCTCTCCCACTTCGGCCCTCCGGTCACCGACCTGGCCGTGGCCGGTGAGGTGCTGGTGGCGTCCGACGGGTCCGGCGCGGGGCGCGTCTGGCGCCTGGGCGCCGGAACCTCGGAGCCGCTGCCCGTGCCGGAGACGGAGAGCAACCCGAGCCTCGGCGTCGCGTTGCGCGCGGACGGCGACCTGGCCGTGGTGGGCGAGCGCGTCTGGGACGTACGCGGCCGGCCCGAGCTGGTCGGCTACCTGACCGGGCACGAGGGCTTCGTCGGCGACGTCGCCTTCGCGCCGGACGGCACCATGCTGGCCACCGCCGGCGACGACTACTCGGTCATCGTCTGGGACCTGGCCGACCCGCGCTTCCCGCAGATCAGGACCCGGCTGGCCGGGCACACCGCCGAGGTGACCGCGGTCGGGTTCGGACCCGGCGGGCGGCTGCTCACGGGCGGCGGCGACACCAGCGCCATCCTCTGGCGCTACGCCGACCCGCCCGGCAGGAAGGTCCTGCCCGGCACGGCGGACCAGATCGCGGTGGGCGGGCCGATGAAGCTGACCCACGACCGTGAAGGCGCCACCCTCTGGGGCCCGGGGGGCGAGGTGGCGAGGCTTCCGGAGGCGACGGCGGTGGCGCTGAGCGCGGACGGGACCACGGCTCTGGTCGGCGGCGAGTCCGGCGCGACGCTGCGCCGTCCGGCCGGATCGCTGACGCTGGCCGCGGGGATGCGGCTGCGCTCGGTCGCGCTCAGCCCCGACGGCCGCCTGGCCCTGATGAGCGGGCCCGGCGGGGTGGTCCTGTGGTCGGCGGCGACCGGGCTGGAGAGCCGCCTGCCCGGGACGGGCGCCGCCTCCGTGGTCGCGCTGGGCGACGGGTTCGGGGTCGTGGGCGGGACGGACGGGCGGCTGGCGCTGTGGGATCTGCGTGATCCCGTACGGCCCCGCCGTACCGCCACCGGTGCGGGGCACTCCGGTGACGTGCGGGCGCTGGCCGTACGCGGGGACGTGGTGGTGAGCGGCGGCGAGGACAGGAAGGCGGTGCTGTGGGAGGTGAGCGGGGGCACGCGACTGGACGCGGCGGGCTCGATGGGCGGGCACGGCGGCCCGGTCCACGAGGTGGCGATCAGCCCCGACGGCCGCGTCGCCGCGACGGCCGCCCTGGACGAGACGGTCGCCGTCTGGCTCATCCGGGACCGTTCCGGACCCCGCCGCGTGCACACGCTGTCCAGGGCCGGGGAAGGGGTCGCCTTTGGGCCTGGCACGTACGCGATGGTCGCAAGTAGCGTCCAAAGCGGGGTTGTCGAATGGGATTTCCGCTATTTGGCCGATGTGATCGACCAGCCGTTGATCGCGGCCTGCGCACTGACCACGTGTTAGGAGAGGCGGGAAATGGTGGAGAGCAGCAGCAGAACGGTGCCCCTTCCGTCGCCTTCTCACCGGGCCGACGCGACACTCAAGATCAGCCCCAGGAGAAAAGGGTTCAAGAGGTACCGCGTCCGCTACTCCCTGGAGGACGGCGGACCCGGGTGGGACACGCGGCTGACCATCTACTACAGGACCGAGGGCGGCGGCCGGGGCAGTCGTGAGATCTACAATCCCGGGCCCGGTACGGACACCGGCACGATCGTCATCAACACCAGCCGGAAGATCACCGAGATGGGCGCGAAAGTCGAGCGGATCAATTCGCACGAGACAGGGGTGCGCGGCAGGGACCCCAATGTCTTTTCCTGACCGCCGCTCCCTTGGATAGCGTTCTCTCTGAACGTTGAACGAGGGGAGTACGGGGATGACCGCCGAAGCGCCGGGCGATGCCCGTAAGAGGCACGCGGAAGTGAGCGAACTGGTCGAAGAAGCTCGCTGGCGGTATTACGTGCTCGACGATCCGACGGTGAGCGACGCCCAGTTCGACGAGTGGTTTCGTGAACTGCTCTCGCTGGAGGAGATCGACCCCACGCTGCGCACGCCCGACTCGCCCACGCAGAAGGTGGGCGCGCCGCCGTCGGGCGATTTCGCCAAGGTGCAGCACATCGCGCGGATGGAGAGCCTGGACAACGCCTTCAACGAGGCCGACATGGCCGCTTGGAGCGCGCGGGCGGAACGGCTGGCCGAGGGGGACGCGGGGCCGTACCTGTGCGAGCTGAAGATCGACGGGCTGGCGATCGCGCTGGTCTACCGGGACGGGAAGCTGGAGCGCGGAGCGACCCGCGGCGACGGGCGCACAGGTGACGACGTGACCCCGAACGTGCGCACGATCCAGGGGGTGCCGCACCGGCTCCGGGGCGACGACATTCCGTCGCTGGTGGAGGTACGCGGCGAGGTGTACATCCCGGTGGCCGACTTCGCCCAGCTCAACGAGCAGCTGGGCGCGGAGGGCAAGCCGCTGTTCGCCAACCCGCGCAACGCGGCGGCGGGCACGCTGCGGCAGAAGGACCCGCGCGTCACCGCCCAGCGCCCGCTGCGCATGATCGTGCACGGGATCGGGGTCTGGGAGGGCGCCGAGGAGCCGAAGGCGCAGTCGGACGTCTACGACCGGCTGCGGGCCTTCGGGCTGCCGGTCTCCGACCTGTACCAGGTGGTGGCCGGTCTCACCGAGGTCAACGCCTTCATCGAGCACTACCGGGTGCACCGGCACGACCCGGCGTACGAGATCGACGGCGTCGTGGTGAAGGTCGACGCCTTCCGCACCCAGCGTGAGCTGGGCTCGACCTCGCGGGCGCCGCGCTGGGCGATCGCCTACAAGTATCCGCCCGAGGAGGTCAACACCAAGCTGCTCGACATCCACGTGGGCGTCGGCAGGACCGGGCGGGTCACGCCGTTCGCGGTCATGGAGCCGATCGTGGTGGCCGGATCGACGGTGGAACGGGCAACGCTGCACAACGCGGCGGTGGTGAAGGCCAAGGGCGTGCTCATCGGCGACACCGTGGTGCTGCGCAAGGCCGGAGACGTCATCCCCGAGATCGTCGGGCCGGTGCTCGCCCTGCGCGACGGCGGCGAGCGCGAGTTCACGATGCCGGCGCACTGCCCGGCCTGCGGCACCGCGCTGGCCTACGAGAAGGAGGGCGACGCCGACCTGCGCTGCCCGAACGCCCAGCACTGCCCGGCGCAGCTGCGCGAGCGAGTCTTCTTCGCCGCTCGCCGCAACGCCCTCGACATCGGCGGCCTGGGGTACGTTGCCGCGACGGCGCTCACCCAGCCGGTGGCCGGGCAGGAGCCGGTGCTGCGTACCGAGGCCGACCTGTTCGACCTGACGCTCGACAAGCTGATCCCGATCCGCTCGATCGTCCGCGACCAGGACACCGGCGTGCCCAAGATCGACGAGAAGACCGGCGAGCCCAAGGTCGTCTCGCTGTTCTCCAACGCCAACGGTGAGCCGTCGATGGCCGCGCTCAGCCTGCGCGAGCAGCTGGAGGCGGCCAAGGACAAGGAGCTGTGGCGGGTGCTGGTGGCGTTGTCGATCCGGCACGTGGGGCCGCCGACGGCGCGCGCGCTGGCTTCGGCGATGCGCTCGATCGACGCCATCATGAACGCCTCGGTGGACGAGCTGGCCGCGATCAAGGACATCGGGCCCAACATGGCCGCCACGATCAAGGAGTGGTTCGAGGTCGGCTGGCACCGCGAGATCGTCGAGCGGTGGCGGGCGGCGGGCGTGCGCATGGAGGACGACGAGCCCGCGCGGGCGACCGCCCCGCAGACGCTGGAGGGGCTGACGCTCGTGGTCACCGGAACGCTGGAGGGCCACACCCGCGACTCGGCCGCGCGGGAGATCGAGTCGCGCGGCGGCAAGGTGGCCGGTTCGGTCTCCAAGAAGACCGCGTTCGTGGTGGTGGGGGAGAACGCCGGGTCGAAGTACGACAAGGCGGTGTCGCTCGGCGTGCCCGTCCTGGACGAGCGGGGCTTCGGCGTGCTGCTGGAGCAGGGGCCGGAGGCGGCCGCGGCGGTCGCGGTCGAGCCTGAGCCGTAAAAGATCCTGGAGCCCTTGGTCGCGGCGGGCATCGCGCGAGGTCGGGGGCCGTATGGGGTTCTAGAAGTAGGTTCTGGCCAGGTCAGAATGTGAAGGAATGTCGGAAAGGCGAAGTGACGGAACGTACGCGCTTGGTTTCGCGAAGTGGGGTTAAGGTCGTACCCTCCCATAGTGACCTAATGGGGGTTCTGTTACTCATGACTGACCCAACCGACACCCGCGACACCGGCCCGCGCATGGGCACTCCGCTGTGGGCCTTCCTCGCGGCCATCTCCGCGATCGGCGGCACCGCGCTGGTCGCGGCCCTCCTCAGGCTCGACCCCGTCGGCCTGGCGGAGCTCGCCAGGACCCCGCTGTTCTGGGTGCTCGCGGTGCTGGTCGTGCTGGGCGAGCTCAGGCCCGTCATGGTCTCGTCCGCGGCCTCCGTGGGCGGCACCTACCCCTCGACGATGTTCACCTTCGCGGTGCTGCTGCACTTCGGGCTGCCCACGGCCGTGCTCATGCAGGTCGTCGGCGTCGTCATGAACGGGGTCGTCACCCGCAAGGCCTGGCACCGGGTCGTGTTCAACGTGGGCCAGTCCACACTCGCCCTCACCGCCGCCGCCGTCGTGCTCGGCGTCTTCGGGATCGTGCCCACCCCCGCGGTGCCCTGGGTGCCGAGCGGGGCCGACCTCGTGCCGATCGCGCTGTCCGGCATCGCCTACTTCATCACCCGCGCCACGCTCGTCTGCGGCGCCGTCGCCCTGCACGAGCGCCGCTCGGTGATCCGCGTCCTGCGCGGCACCGCCGGACCGCAGGCCCTCGTCTACACCGCGCTGCTGGGCCTGGCCCCCCTGGTCGTGGTCGTCATGAGCCACTCGCCCGGCCTCGTGCCGCTCTTCGTCGCCCCGCTGGCGGCCGTGTACTTCACCGCCACGCTCTCGATGCGCCGCGACCACCAGGCGCTGCACGACGAGCTCACCGGCCTGCCCAACCGCAAGATGCTCATCGTCAGCACCGAGGAGGCGCTGGCCGAGGCGCGTGAAGGCGAGCGCGTGGGCCTGTTCCTCCTCGACCTCGACCGGTTCAAAGAGGTCAACGACACCATGGGCCACCCGGTGGGCGACCGCCTGCTGCAGATGGTGGCCCACCGCCTCCTCCATTCGGTACGGCCCGGCGACGTCGTGGCCAGGCTCGGCGGCGACGAGTTCGCCGTGCTGCTGCCGTCCATCCGCGACGCCCACGCCGCCCGCGAGGTGGCGGCCAGGCTGCGCGCCGCCCTCACCGAGCCGGTGCGGCTCGAAGGCATGACGTTCGACCTCGACGGATCGGTCGGCATCGCGCTCTTCCCCGACCACGCGCCCGACTTCGAGCTCCTCATGCAGCGCGCCGACGTCGCCATGTACATGGCCAAGGAGGCGCGTACCGGCGTCGAGCTCTACCAGCCGGACAAGGACCGCAACTCGCCCGAGCGCCTCCACCTGCTCGGCGACCTGCGCCGCGCGGTCGACAACCGTGAGCTGCGCCTGCACTACCAGCCCAAGGTCGGCCTCACCACCGGCGCCGTCCACGGGGTGGAGGCGCTGGTGCGCTGGCGGCACCCGGTGCACGGGACGATCCCCCCGGCCGAGTTCATCCCGCTGGCCGAGCAGTCGTACCTGATGCGGCAGCTCACCGAGTACGTCATCGAGGAGGCGCTGGAACAGGCCGCCCGGTGGTGGCACATGGGGCTCAAAGTGCAGATCTCGGTCAACGTCTCGGCCCGTGACCTGCTCGACTCGGCGCTGCCCGAGCAACTGGAGGTCGGGCTGGCCCGCTACAGCCTGCCGCCGGACGCCATCCAGCTGGAGGTCACCGAGCGCATCCTCATGGGCGACCAGGCGTACACGCACGACACGATCAAGGCGCTGGCCACGCTCGGCGTCCCCCTTTCCCTGGACGACTTCGGCACCGGCTACTCCTCGCTCATCCGCCTCCAGCGCCTCGCGGTCGCCGAGGTCAAGATCGACTCGTCGTTCGTGCGGCGGATCACCGAGTCCGAGGACGACGAGCGGATCGTCCGCTCCATCGTCGACCTCGTCCGCTCGCTCGGGCTGCGCTCGGTGGCCGAGGGCGTCGAGTCGGACGAGGCCGCGCACCGGCTGGCCGAGATGGGGTGCGACGTGGGCCAGGGCTGGCTGTTCTGCGAGCCGATGGTCGCCGCCGACGCCACCCTCTGGCTGCGCGACCACCTCGACGCGGAACCCGCGCTCGGTTACGGCTACCGCCCCGCCGAGGTCACCAGAACCGCCTGAGCCGTCCCAGCCCTTCAGGACCGGCGGCGTGCAGGTCCAGGACCCAGGCGCGCCGCTCCTCGTCGGCCGCCGGGGAGTTACGCAGCGGAAACGGATGAACCGCGGGCCCCGTTATCCGTTCGGCCCCGGTTGCCCGAGCCCCCTAGGATGACAGTGTCCAAACTCCATCCAGAAACGGGTTCAACGACTCATGTCCGCCATAACCCGCGACGAGGTCGCCCACCTGGCCCGGCTGTCCAGGATGGCGCTGTCCGACGACGAGCTCGACCACTACGCCACGCAGCTCGATGCGATCATCGAAGCTGTCGCGAAGGTCGCCGAGGTCGCCGCCGAGGACGTGCCGCCTTCGTCGCACGCGCTTCCGCTGACCAACGTCTTCCGCGCCGACGAGGTGCGACAGTCCCTGACGCCCGAGCAAGCCCTGGCCGGGGCGCCGGCCGTCGAGGACGACCGCTTCCGGGTTCCGCGCATCCTGGGGGAGGAAGCATGAGTCTGATCCGTAAGACGGCCGCCGAGCTCGGCGCGCTCATCGCGTCCGGCGAGACCTCCTCCGCCGAGGTGGCCGAGGCGCACCTCGACCGGATGGCCGAGGTCGAGCCCAAGGTCAACGCCTTCCTCCACGTCGACCGCGAGGTCACGCTGGCCCAGGCGCGGGCGGTCGACGCCCGGCTGGCCGCGGGGGAGAAGCTCGGGCCGCTGGCGGGCGTGCCGATCGCGCACAAGGACATCTTCTCCACGCATGACATGCCGACGACCGCCGCGTCCAAGATCCTGGAGGGGTGGCGGCCGCCGTACGACGCGACCGTGACCGCGCGGCTGCGCGCGGCCGGTCTGGTCATCCTCGGCAAGACCAACCTCGACGAGTTCGCGATGGGCTCCTCCACGGAGAACTCCGCCTACGGCGACTCGCACAACCCGTGGGACCTCACCCGCACCCCGGGCGGCTCCTCCGGCGGCTCGTCGGCGGCGGTCGCGGCCTACGAGGCGCCGCTGTCCACCGGCACCGACACCGGCGGCTCCATCCGCCAGCCCGCCTCGGTCACCGGCATCGTCGGCATGAAGCCCACCTACGGCGGCTCCTCCCGCTACGGCGTCATCGCCTTCGCCAGTTCACTCGACACGCCGGGCCCGTTCGCCCGCAACGTGCTCGACACGGCGCTGCTGCACGAGGTCTTCTCCGGGCACGACCCGATGGACTCCACCTCCATCGACGCCCCGGTGCCCGCCGTCGTCGAGGCCGCGCGCCACGGCGACGTCCAGGGCATGCGCATCGGCGTCGTCAAGGAGTTCGGCGGCGAGGGCTACCAGCAGGGCGTGCTCAACCGCTTCCACGACGCCGTCGAGCTGCTGGAGTCGCTCGGCGCCAAGGTCGTCGAGGTCTCCTGCCCGACCTTCACCACCGCGCTGCCCGCCTACTACCTCATCGCGCCGTCGGAGTGCTCGTCCAACCTGGCGCGCTTCGACGCCATGCGGTACGGCCTGCGCGTCGGCGACGACGGCACCAGAAGCGCCGAGGAGGTCATGGCGCTGACCAGGGCCGCCGGCTTCGGCCCCGAGGTCAAGCGGCGCATCATGCTCGGCACCTACGCCCTGTCGAGCGGCTACTACGACGCCTACTACGGCCAGGCCCAGAAGGTCCGCACGCTCATCTCGCGCGACTTCGAGGCCGCCTACCAGCAGGTGGACGTGCTGATCTCGCCGACCACGCCGACCACGGCGTTCAAGCTCGGCGAGCGCACCGGCGACCCGATGGCGATGTACCTCGCCGACCTGTGCACGATCCCGTCGAACCTGACGGGCAACGCGGCCATCTCGGTGCCGTGCGGCCTGGCCGACGAGGACGACCTGCCGGTCGGCCTGCAGATCATGGCCCCGGTGCTGGGCGACGACCGCTGCTACCGGGTCGCCGCCGCGGTCGAGAAGGCCCTGGAGAGCCGCTGGGGCGGCCCGCTGCTGAAGGAGGCGCCCGCGCTATGACCGTGATGGCTTTTGACGAGGCGCTGGGCCGGTTCGAGCCCGTTCTCGGCCTTGAGACCCATGTCGAGCTCGGCACCGCCTCCAAGATGTTCTGCGGCTGCAAGACGACGTTCGGCGCCGCGCCGAACACGCAGGTCTGCCCGACCTGCCTGGCCTTCCCCGGCGCGCTGCCGGTGGCCAACGAGGCGGCGATCGAGTCCACGATCCGCATCGGCCTGGCGCTCAACTGCTCCATCGCCGAGTGGTGCCGCTTCGCCCGGAAGAACTACTTCTATCCGGACATGCCGAAGAACTACCAGATCTCGCAGTACGACGAGCCGCTCTGCTTCGACGGCTACCTCGACGTCGAGGTCGACGGCGCGACCGTGCGCGTCGAGATCGAGCGCGTGCACCTGGAGGAGGACACCGGCAAGTCCACCCACGTGGGCGGCGCCACCGGCCGCATCCAGGGCGCCGACTACTCGATCGTCGACTACAACCGCGCCGGCATCCCGCTGGTCGAGATCGTCACCAAGCCGATCCCGGGCACCGACCGGATGGCGCCCGAGGTGGCCAAGGCCTACGCCACCGAGCTGCGCGAGATCATGCGGTCGCTGGGCGTCTCCGACGTACGCATGGAGGAAGGTTCCATGCGCTGCGACGTGAACGTCTCGCTGATGCCGCGCGGCGCCTCCGAGTGGGGCACCCGCACCGAGACCAAGAACGTCAACTCGCTGCGCAGCGTCGAGCGGGCGGTCCGTTCCGAGATCGAACGGCAGGCCCACATCCTGGCCGAGGGTGGCAAGATCATCCAGGAGACCAGGCACTTCCACGAGGACACCGGCACCACCACGCCCGGCCGTTCCAAGGAAGAGGCGCAGGACTACCGCTACTTCCCCGAGCCCGACCTGGTCCCCATCGCGCCCGACGCGGCGTGGGTGGCCAGGCTGAAGGCGGAGCTGCCCGAGCTGCCGCTGGTCAAGCGCAAGCGGCTGCAGGCCGAGTGGGGCGTGTCCGACCTCGACATGCAGGCCATGCACAACGCCGACGCCATCGACCTGGTCGAGGCGACGGTCGCGGCGGGCGCCCCGGCGGCCGACGCGCGCAAGTGGTGGATGGGCGAACTGGCCCGCCGCGCCAACGAGAGCGCCACCGCCCTGGCCGACCTGCCCATCACCCCGGCCGACATCGCCCGCGTGACCGTGCTGGTCGCCTCGGGTTCGCTCAACGACAAGCTGGCCCGCCAGGTGCTGGAGGGCGTTCTGGCCGGCGAGGGCACGCCCGACGCGGTCGTGGCCGCGCGCGGCCTGGAGATCGTCAACGACGAGGGCGAGCTGTCGGCCATCATCGACGAGGTCCTGGCCGGCAACGCCGACGTGGCCGACAAGGTTCGCTCCGGCAAGATCGCCGCGGTGGGCGCGCTGGTCGGCGGCGTCATGAAGGCCAGCCGAGGCAAGGCCGACGCCGGCCGCGCCCGGCAGCTGATCCTGGAGAAGCTGGGCGTCTCCGAGTAGTTCCTAGGGCCCCGCCGTCGCGGCGGGGCCCTTGCTCGCGCTTGATTCCGGTTATTCTGGATATAGAAGGTCTAGGACTATGGACCCATGGGGACCTAGGACCACGGCACGATGTGCTGTCCCCGGCGCCGCCGTACTTTCATGGGCATGAAGCGCAAAGCATTGACAGTTGGCCTGGTGGCGATGGTGTCGCTCGTCGCCTTCGAGTACATGGCGGTCGCGGTCGCCATGCCCGTCGTCGCCCGCGAACTGGGCGGACTTGAGCTGTACGGCCTGGCCTTCAGCGGTGCCATGGCCGCCGGCGTGATCGGAACCGTCCTGGGCGGCCGATGGGCCGACCTCCGCGGGCCGCTGGCGCCGCTTTGGGTGGGAGCGGTGGCGTTCGCCGGCGGTCTGGGATTGGCCGGGTTCGCGCAGAGCATGGAGATGCTGATCGCCGGACGCCTCGTGCAGGGCTTCGGCGGGGCGCTGGTCCAGGTCGCCCTGTACGTCGTGGTGGCCAGGACCTACCCCGAGGCGATGCACCCGAAGATCTTCTCGTTGTTCGCGACGGCATGGGTGGTGCCGTCCATGGTGGGACCGGCGATCGTCGGAGTCGTCGTGGAGACGGCCGGATGGCGCTGGGTCTTTCTGGGCGTACCGATCCTGACCGCGATCGCGGCACTCGTCCTGTTCCGTGGCCTTGCGGGCCAGCCGGTCTCCGGCGGGCAGGCCGACACCGCGCCCGGCATGCTCGGCAAGCTCGGCTGGGCCGCGGTGACCGCCGTCGGCGCCGGCCTCATGCAGTACGGCAGCCAGGGCCAGGTCCTTCTCCTCGTCTCCGGCCTGGTCGTCCTGGCGCTGGCCCTGCCGAGGCTGCTGCCCGCCGGCACGCTGCGCGCCGCCAGAGGCCTGCCCTCGGTCGTGGCCCTGCGCGGCCTGGCCACCGGCGCCTTCTTCGCCGCCGAAGTGATCATCCCGCTGATGCTGATCAGCCAGCGCGGGCTGTCGACCTTCGTCGCCGGCGTCGCCCTGACCGGCGGCGCTCTGACCTGGTCACTCGCCTCGTGGCTGCAGGGCCGCGAGGTCTTCAGCCGGATGACGAACCTCCGTGGCGGCACCGCCCTGATCGCCCTGGGCATCCTGCTGATGGGCGCGGTCACCTTCGAGCCGGTGCCGATCTGGCTGGCGTACCCGTCGTGGATCATCGCCGGCTTCGGGATGGGGCTGGTGTACCCGACCCTCTCGGTGCTGACGCTCGAACTGTCCTCGCCCGGCGAGCAGGGGGCCAACAGCTCGTCGCTGCAGGTGGGCGAGGCGGTCTTCTCGGTGGTGGCGGTCGCGGTCACCAGCGCCCTGTTCACGGCGGCGGCCTCGGGCTACTGGACCGTGTTCGCGGCGACGCTGGTGATGGCGCTGGCAGGCCTGTGGGTGGCCCCCCGCTTCGGCGTGACCACCCCGGGCCACCAGAAGACAGCCGTGGCCACCGCCGCCTAACCCTTGCTGAGCCCGGAGCCGGACGCCCACCCAGGCGCCCGGCTCCTCCACGTCCCCCGCCCCGCCGCACTCCCGCCCCACGCGCCAGGTGCCTCGCACCTCGCCTCCGACTCGCGTGCGGGGCGCGGGCGCGGAGTCAGGGGTACGGCCGCCGCGCCGTGAGCTGGTTGGACCGGTCACCGCGAGCGGTTGGCGGCCGAGGGCATCCTGCAAGCCGTCCACGTTCTCCAGTGCCGCAGTATTCCCGCGTGCTCGTGCGGAGGGTCGACAGCGCGTCTACGCATCGGTCGTGGGGTCGGGGCCACGCTCCGGGTGGCGGACCGTGCGGAGCACGGTTGACCGGGGCGGGTTTCCATGACCGGGCCACTGGCGGGCCTGAGAGGGCAGCCGGTCGGGGGAGGAGCTTCAAGGGGTGTACTTCAGCTCGGCTGGAGAAACGCCTGGAACCCCGCACGCGCGGAGCGCGCCGCAGGGAAAGAACGTGCTTGTGGCCCCGCCGGTGGACAAGGTCGGCGGGGCCACAACGACTTCCCCCAGGAACCACTCGGGTGATGCCCCGTTTCACCTTCCTCTACTCGGGGCGTCGACCGCTTTGCCGCGCCTGCGTGCCATCAGCATTCTGAAGAGCGGGGTCAGCAGCGCCAGCGCCGACAACACGAGCAGCACCACCGCGATCGGGCTCTTGACCAGTACGGTCACCTCGCCCGCCCCGATGGCCAGTGCGCGGCGGAGCTGGATCTCGGCCATCGGGCCCAGGATCATGCCGATCACCGCGGGCGCCACCGGCAGGCCGAAGCGCCGCATCGCCCAGCCCAGCAGGCCGAGGACGAAGAGCACGATCAGGTCCACGGCCGAGGCGTTCAGGGCGTAGACGCCGAGCGCGGCGAACATCACGATCCCCGCATAAAGGTATGGCCGCGGCACATGCAGCACCTTCGCCCAGAGCGGCGCCAGCGGCAGGTTGAGCACCAGCAGCATCGCGTTGCCCACGAACAGGGATGCGATCATGCCCCAGACCAGGGCCGGGTTGTGGTCGAAGAGCTGGGGCCCGGGTTGCAGGCCGTACTGCTGGAAGGCGGCCAGGAGGATCGCGGCGGTCGCCGACGTGGGCAGGCCCAGGCTGAGCAGGGGGACCAGGGTGCCGGCCGCCGAGGCGTTGTTGGCCGCCTCCGGGCCCGCCACGCCCTCGATGGCGCCTTTGCCGTACTCCTCGCGGGCCACGCCGCGGGCCAGCTTCTTCTCGGTCGCGTACGACAGGAAGGTGGGGATCTCGGCGCCGCCGCCCGGCAGCGCGCCGAACGGGAAGCCCAGCGCGGTGCCGCGCAGCCACGGCTTCCAGGAGCGCGCCCAGTCGGCGCGGCCCAGGTATGCGCGGCCGACGGGGATGACCTCCGGCGGCACGTGCCGCAGCCGGGAGGCCACGTACAGAGCCTCGCCCAGCGCGAACAGGCCCACCGCGACGATCACCACGTCGATGCCGTCGAACAGCTGCGGAATGCCCAGCGTGAGCCTGGCCTGGCCGGTCTGCTGATCGATGCCGACGAGCCCGATCGCCAGGCCGAAGCCGAGCGAGGCCAGGCCGCGTACGACCGAGCGGGACAGCACCGAGGAGACCGCGGTGAAGGCCAGGATGGCCAGGGCGAAGTAGTCCTCGGGGCCGAACGCGATCGCGAACGCGACCACGGCCGGGGCGGCCACCACGAGCAGGCCGGTGGCCAGCGTGCCCGCGACGAACGAGCCGATGGCCGCCGTGGCCAGCGCTTGGGCGGCGCGGCCCCGCTTGGCCATCTTGTTGCCCTCCAGTGCGGTGATCATGGAGGAGGACTCGCCGGGGGTGTTGAGCAGGATGGAGGTGGTGGAGCCGCCGTACATGCCGCCGTAGTAGATGCCGGCGAACATGATGAACGCGCTGGCCGGCGGCACGGTGAACGTCACGGGCAGCAGCAGCGCGACCGTCATGGCCGGGCCGATGCCGGGCAGGACGCCGACGAGTGTGCCGAGGGTGACGCCGACGAGCGCGTAGAGCAGGTTGACCGGCGTCAGCGCGGAGGCGAAGCCGTCGAGCAGGAGCTGGAGGGAGTCCATGGTTCAGATCACCCCTTCCAGGAGGCCCGCGGGCAGGTTCACGCCGAGGCCCCTGACGAAGGCGAGGTAGGTGCCGAGGCCCAGAGCCACGCCGATGATCGCCGCGCGGACGCGGTGCTCGGCGCCGAGGGCCAGCGACAGCCCGAAGAACAGCAGGCTGCCCGCGATGACCCAGCCGAGCGTGTCGAGCAGCGCGGTGAAGGCGAGGAAGACGCCGCCGACCAGCCCGACCTGCTTGAGGTCGGCGGGGGCGTCGGCGTCGATGTCCTCGCTCTCCTCGGGGTCGCCGCGGCCGCCGCGCACGACGTCGATCACGTAGAACACGCCCACGACGGTGATGGCGCCGCCGACCAGCATGGGGAAGAACCTCGGCCCCAGTCCGACGACGGACGTCGCCGCCTCCACGTTCAGGGTGCCGACGATCACGTAGACGCCGACGGCCAGCAGGGCCAGCGCCAGCCCGAGTTCGGGTCGCCACCAGCCCCGCTTCTTGCCCGTCGAAGTCTCGGTCGAGGGCTCGGTCGAAGCCTCAGGCGAAGGTTCGGGCGAGGACGACGGCGAGGACGAGGACGAGGGGTCCATCAGGAGACGAGGCCCATCTCGGCGATGATGGACTTGACCCGGGTCTGCTCGGAGTTGAGGTACGTGGCGAACTGGTCGCCGGTCTGGAAGGAGTCGATCCAGCCGTTCTTGGCGACCGCGTCCTTCCACGCCTGCGAGGCGTGCATCTTGGTGACCAGGTCGGTCAGCGCCTTCTTGTCGGCGTCGGACAGGCCGCCGGGGGCGACCATGCCGCGCCAGTTGGCGATCTCGACGTCGAGGCCGCCCTCCTTGATCGTGGGCGCGTCGAGGTCGGGCAGGCGCTGCGGGGAGCTGACGGCCAGCGCGCGCAGCTTGCCGGCCTTCACCTGCTCGGCGAACTCGCCGACGCCCGAGATGCCGATCGTGGCCTTGTTGCCCAGCAGGAGGTTGAGCGCCTCGCCGCCGCCGGAGTTGGCGACGTAGTTGATCTGCTTGGGGTCGACGCCCGCGGCCTTGGCCATGAGCCCGGCCAGGATGTGGTCGGTGCCGCCGGCCGAGCCGCCCGCGATGGAGACGGTCTTCGGGTCGGCCTTCCACGCCGCGACCAGGTCGGCGACGGTCTTGAGCTTGGACTCGGCGGGTACGACGATGATCTCGTACTCCTCGGTCAGCTTGGCGATCGGCGTGGTGTCCGACAGCGTGACCTTGGACTTGTTCTGCTCGATGGCGCCGACCATGACCAGGCCCATCGTCATGAGCAGGTTGCCGTTGCCCTTCTCGCCGGCGAGCTGGGCCAGGCCGATGGTGCCGCCGGCGCCGGGCACGTTGTAGACCTCGACCTTGCGTGAGGGGTCGGCCTGCTTGATCGCCTGCTCGGCGGTGCGCGAGGTCTGGTCCCAGCCGCCGCCGGCGTTGGCGGGCGCCATGATCTTCAGCGTGCCGCTGCCGGAGGCGCTCGTGCCGCCGCTGTTGCCGCAGGCCGACAGGGCGGCCACGGAAAGGGCCGCGAGCGCGGCGAATATGCGCAGGCGCATGATCACTCCAAGGGGGGTTCTCACGTTCGGTGAACTGCGATCGTGAGCCGAGAACCCCTCCCGGTCGAGCCTTTACGCACTTGCCGTCTTTTTGTTCGTATTGGTCGCTACCCGCCCGTGACCTGGGCCTGTTTCCATGAAGCGCGTGAGGAGGGTCACAAACGCCTCGCTCGGCACTCAGCTGTTCGTGCTCCAGATGGTGATCGTTTTGCTCGCCGTCGGTGGTACGGCCGTCGTGTGGGCCGGGCACACGCGTACCCAGCTGAACTCGCGCTACCAGCAGCGCGCCCTGGCCATCGCCCAGTCGGTGGCGGGCATGCCGCAGGTCCGCGAGGCATTCAACGCGAAAAATCCGGAAAAGGTGCTGCAGCCGCTCGCCGTCAGCGTCCAACAGGCCACCGGCGCCGACTACGTCGTGATCGCCAACCGCGAGCAGACGCGCTACGCGCATCCCAACACCACCCTGATCGGCCGGAAGCTGTCCACCGACGGCAGCGGCGTCATCGAGACCGGCCGCACCTGGGTCGGCACCGAGACCGGCACCATCGGCACCACCGTCAGGGGCAAGGCGCCCGTCTTCGACGAGTACGGCACCGTGATCGGCCTGACCTCGGTCGGCGTGCTGGAGGCGACGGTCAGCGAGCAGTTGTTCGACACCCTGCCGCCGTTGCTGTGGACGGCGCTGGCCGTACTGTTCGCCGGTTCCGCCGCCGCCGCCCTGATCACCGCGCGCGTACGCCGGCAGACCTTCGGCCTGGAGCCGCGCGAGATCGCCGCGCTGCTGGAACAGCGCGAGGGCGTGCTGCACGGCGTGAAGGAGGGCGTGCTCGCCCTCGACCTCACCGGACGCGTCACGCTCGTCAACGACGCCGCCCGCGAGCTGCTCGGCGAGGTCGGCGAGGACCTCACCGCCATGCCGGTCTCCGACCGCATGCGCGACGTGCTCGGCGGCGCCGACCCGGGCGAGGATCGCATCGTCCTGCACGGCGAGCGTGTGCTGGTGCTCAACCGCACGCCGGTCTCGGTGCGCGGCCAGCACCGCGGCTGGGTGGTCACCCTGCGCGACCGGACCGAGCTGGTACGGCTGGCCCGCGATCTCGACGACGCCAGCAGCGCCACCGAGGCCCTCCGGGCGCAGGCCCACGAGTTCGCCAACCGCATGCACACCGTGGTCGGCCTGCTGGAACTGGGCGAGCAGGAGGCGGCGGTCTCCTTCATCACCAGAACCACCCGCAGCACCTACGCCGTCGGCATCCGCGAACGCGTCCAGGACCCCACGCTGGCCGCCCTGCTGCTGGCCAAGTCGGCCGAGGCCGCCGAGCGCGGCGCGACGCTGGAGCTCGCCGAGGATTCCGAGGTGCCCGAGGGCGTGCTCGGCGACCCGCAGGACGCCGTCCTGGTCGTCGGCAACCTGGTGGCCAACGCCATCGACGCGCTCGACGGAGCGCCCGGCACGATCGAGGTGTCGGTCAGGGCCACCGCCGACGGCCTGCACGTGCGCGTCGGCGACTCGGGCCCCGGCATCACCCCCGGCCTGGTCGAGGAGGTCTTCAGGGAGGGCTTCACCACCAAGGCCGCGCGCGCCGGCCAGCGCGGGCTCGGGCTGGCGCTGACCAGGCAGGCGTGTTTGCGGAGAGGCGGCTGGGTGAACGTACGCAACGAGGGAGGAGCGGTCTTCACCGCGCTGCTGCCATGATCAAGGTGCTGGTCGTCGACGACGACTTCATGGTGGCCAGGATCCACAGCGGCTACGTCGCGCGGATGCCGGGCTTCGAGGTCGTGGCCGCGGCCCACACGGGCAACGACGCGCTGGAGGCCGTCCGCCGCTTCCGCCCGGATCTGGTGCTGCTCGACATCTATCTCCCCGATCTGTCCGGCCTCGACGTGCTCAAGGCGCTGAACGACGTGGACGTGCTCATGATCAGCGCCGCCCGCGACCTGCCCACGGTCAGGGAGGCGATGCGCAGCGGCGCGGTCAACTACCTGATCAAGCCGTTCACCGCCGCCGCCCTGGCCGACCGCCTGCGGCAGTACGCCGCGAGCAGGAAGCGGCTGACCGCGCTCGGCCCGGAGGTCGGCCAGGACGAGGTCGACCGGCTGTTCGGCGCGCTGAAGACGCCGCTGCCCAAGGGCCTGTCGTCGGCCACGTGCGAGCTGGTCGCCGACACGCTGCGCACCGCGGCCGGCGACCTGTCGGCCGCCGAGGCGGCCGTGCTCGCCGGCCTGTCACGGGTCTCCGCCCGCAGGTACCTGGAGCACCTGTGCGCGGTGGGCAAAGCGGAACTCCGTCCGAGGTACGGCACCGCCGGCCGCCCAGAACACCGCTACCGCTGGATTGGTTGACCCGAGATAACCCATTTCCCGTGACATACCGGGATACCCGTGCCTTACTGTTGCCTGAGGAGAGGCTGCGGAGCAGGAGGAGATAGAGGCGTGCGGCGCGCCGGACCGATCGATTCACCGACCGACCCGTTCGCCTCGGTGCCCTTGCCCATGCCCGGCAAGAAGCCACCGAAGGTCGAAGGACTGCCACCTGGCGTCTCACGGGATATTTTCGGCGCCACCGGCCAGCCCGAACCCAAGCCGGAACCGGCCGCCGGCGGCGGACTGCCGCCCGTGGCCCCGCCGCCCACGCCCTGGCCGATGCAGGAGCCCCAGCCGCCCGCCTCCTTCCGGCCCGCCGAGCCGCCGCCCAGGCCGCCCGGCTTCGACCCCGAGCCGCACCGCCGCCGTATCCTGCCCACGCTCCTGCTCGTCCTCGTGGTCCTGGGCCTGCTGGCCTACCTCGTGCCCGCGGTCGTCATGTCCGGCTCCGTGCTGCGCGGCACCCGCGTCGCCGGCATCGACATCGGCGGGCTGACCGTCACCCAGGCGGCCGACAAGCTCCGCGCCGAGCTCGCCGCGCGGCTCGACCGGCCCGTCACCGTCAGCATGGGCGGGCGCGAGGAGAGCATCCAGCCCGACGAGGCCGGGCTCGAACTCGACGTGGTCGCCACCATCGGCGAGGCCCCCAGCGGCTTCCCCACTCCCGCCGAGGTCTGGCGGGCCCTGACCGGCACCACCGACCTCCAGCCGAAGATCTCCATCGACGCCGCCCAGCTCGCCAGGACCGTCGAAGGCCTCGCGGAAGCCGTGGACAAGGCGCCCAAGGAGGGCCGCGTCGTCTTCTCCGGCCTGCGTCCGCGCGCCGTACTGCCGCAGGACGGACTGCTCCTCGACCGCGACGCCGCCGTGCGCGCCATCAGCACCGCGTTCCTGCGCTCCCAGGGCGACGTCGCGCTCAACATGGTCCCGGCCAAGCCGGAAACCACCGAGGAAGCGGTACGGCAGGCCGCGGCCCGCGCCAAGCGGGCGGTCGCCGCCCCGGTCACCCTGACCAAGGACGGCAAGCGGGCCGAGCTCACCCCCGCCGCCATCGCCGCCCACCTCACCTTCGTCCCCGACGGCAAGGGCGAGCTGAAGCCGCAGTTCGACGCGGAGAAGGCACTGGAGCCCATCGAGGGCGAGCTGGTCGACCTGGCCCAGCGGCCGGCGGACGCCACGTACCAGATCATCGACAACAGGCCCGTGCTCGTCCCGGCCCGCCAGGGCAGGGGAGTGGACGCCGGCAAGCTGGCCGAGGACCTGAACCGCATGTTGACGCAGGGCGGCGGCCGTACGCTGGCGGTCTCGCTCGGCGCGGTCAAGCCGCGGCTCAGCACCGCGGACGTGAGCGGCCTCGGGATCAAGGAGAACGTCGCGACCTTCACCACCCTGTTCGACTGCTGCCAGGCGCGCGCGACCAACATCCAGAAGATGGCCCAGCAACTCGACGGCGCGATGGTGCTGCCGCGCAAGACCTTCTCCTTCAACGAGGCCATGGGCCAGCCGACCGCGGAGGCCGGCTATCTCGAAGCCCCGCAGGTCGTCGGCGGCCGGATGGTGAACGTCGTGGGCGGCGGCGGCTCGCAGTTCGCCACCACGCTCTACAACGCGGTCTTCCTCGGCGGCTTCGAGAACGGCGAGCACACGCCCATGGACTACCACGCCCCCCGCTACCCCGAGGGCCGCGACGTGGCCGTCCTCTACCCCCGCCGCGACTTCACCTGGGTCAACAACTCCCAGTACGGCGTGCTGATCAAGACCGCCTCCTCACCCACCTCGGTCACGGTCACGCTGTGGAGCACCCGGCGCTACGACAAGGTCGAGGCCGTCGTCTCCGACCGCCGCGAGGTCACCCCGTTCCGCCGCCAGAGCAGCAGCGAGGCAGGCTGCCTGCCGACCGTCGGCCAGCAGGGTTTCACCGTAGACGTCACCCGCGTCTTCTACGACAACGGCAAGGAAGTCAAGCGGGACAAGAAGATGACCACCGAGTACCGCCCGCAGGCCCAGGTCACCTGCGCCGCTAGGAACGACGTGGAGTGACGGCGAGGATCCTGTCGTCGTCCTGGGCGGGCGAGCCTCTGCCGTCCTTGTTGCTCGTGCCCACCCACAGCGTGCCGTCGGGGGCCACGGCTACCGCGCGCAGCCGGCCGTAGGTCTCCGCGAAGTGCGCGACCGGCTTGCCCGGCCGGCCCTCGGCGTCCAGCGGGACCTGCCACAGCCGGGCGCCGCGCAGCGCGCCCACCCACAGGGAGCCCGCCGCGTAGGCCATGCCGGACGGCGAGGCCTCGCCCGTGTCCCAGGTGACGATCGGGTCGGCGAAGGCGGAGTCCTCGCCCTGGCCCTCCTCCTGCGGCCAGCCGTAGTTGCGGCCCTCGACGATCTGGTTGACCTCGTCGAAGGAGCTGGCGCCGAACTCGGAGGCGTACATGCGGCCCGCTTCGTCCCAGGCCAAGCCCTGGACGTTGCGGTGTCCGAGTGTGTAGATCCGGGCGTCGCCGTCCACGCCCACGCGCAGGATCTTGCCGCCCAGTGAGTCCGGGTCCTGGGCCAGGGGGCGCTCTCCCGCCTCGCCGGTCGAGGCGTACAGGAAGCCGTCCGGGCCGAACGCGAGCCGGCCGCCGTTGTGGATGCCGGCCTTGGGGATGCCCTCGACCAGGACCTTCGGCTCGGCGAGCGTGTCACCGTTCAGGCGGTAGCGGACGATCCTGTTGTCCTCGGCCGCGGTGTAGTACAGGAAGACGAAGACGTCCTTGACCGCGACGCCCATGAGCCCGCCCTCGCCGCCGGGGCTGACCTCGGAGATCTTCGCCACCTCGGTGACCTTGCCCTGCCGCGTCACGCGCAGCAGCCGCGCGCTGTCGCGCTCGGTGACCAGGGCGTCCCCGCCGGGCAGGAACGCGATGCCCCACGGCACGCTCAGGCCGGAGGCCACGACCCGCGGCTCGTCCGGCGGCGGGGCGGCGGGCACGTTGGCCGCGGGCGTCACCGCGCCGCCGGTGGAACACCCGGCCAGCGCGAGCAGGACGATCAACCAGAGCTTCCTCATGCCTTCCATACTGACCCCCGGGTCGTAAGGTTCTCGGCATGAAGATCTGGGTGCCGTCAGAAGCCATGATTGACGTCCTTTCCGACCTGCCTCGCGTTCAATGCGTGGTCTATGACGGAAAGGAGGCTTTGCCGGACGGGATCGAGGACGTCGAGGTCTGGGTGCCGCCGCTGATCACGCCGCCCGACGTCAAGGGGACGCTGGCCAAGATGCCCTCGCTGCGCCTCGTGCAGACGGTCACCGCGGGCGTGGAACCGTACCGGCCGAACATGCCCGAGGGCGCGATGCTCTGCAACGCGCGCGGCGTGCACGACGCGGGCACCGCCGAGTGGGCGGTCGGCGCGATGATCGCGGTGCTGCGCGAGTTCCCCGAGTTCGTGGACGCGCAGCGCAGGGGCGCCTGGACCTACCACCACACCGGGGTGCTGGCCGACTCCACGGTGCTGATCGTCGGCTACGGGTCCATCGGCGGCGCGCTGGAGCGGCGGCTCGACGGGTTCGAGGTGGACGTCGTCCGCGTGGCACGCACCGCGCGCGAGGGCGTGCACGGCATGGACGAACTGCCCGGACTGCTGCCGCGGGCCGACGTGGTCGTGCTGCTCGTGCCGGCCACCGCCGACACCGCGGGCATGGTCGACACGGCGTTCCTGGCCCGGATGAAGGACGGCGCGCTGCTCGTCAACGCGGCCAGAGGCGGCGTGGTCGACACCGACGCGCTGGTGGCCGAGCTGAAGTCCGGCCGGCTCAAGGCGGCCTTGGACGTCACCGCACCCGAGCCGCTGCCCGATGGGCACCCGCTCTGGTCGGCTCCCGGCCTGCTCATCACCCCGCACGTCGCGGGCAGCACCCCCGCCTCCGGCCGGCGCATGCTGCGCCTGGTGCGCTCGCAACTGCTGCGCTATCTGGCGGGCGAGCCGCTGAACAACGTCATTTCCGACACGTATTGAGAGGAATCCGGAACGTGGCTGGTCCGTGACCTTCGGTGCGTACGGTTGTCGTCTACTGGGGCCCCTTGACTCCCAGTCAAGGAGGGCTCGGGAGCTATTCGGTCTGTGTGGTTATCAGATCGGTGACGACATCGGCGTTGTCACCACTCGCGTACCCGGCACCGCACACACTGTCGATGTGAGGGCAAGGACTGTGATCCGCTGGCGTGACCCACGGGCGCCGATTACGGCCGCCGCCGCCATAGGCGCGGCCGGTTTCGCCATGGCGCTGGCGGTGGGCGGGCCCGCGCTGGCGACCGGTGCGATCGCGGGACTGACGGCGGCGCTGCTGGCGGCGGTCTCGCTGCTGGTGAGCGCGTTCAGGTCGGGCGACCCACGGCACGCGGCCGGGGCGCGCTGGCTGGGCGCCGGCGCGGTGGTGTGGTCGGCCGGCGTCGGCGTGCGCCCGATCGCCTCCGGCTTCATCCTCAGCTTCGCCGACCTGCTCGTGCTGGTCGGCGCCGTCCTCATGGCGGGCGGCGCGATCATCGCCTCGGGGCGCAGGACCACCGCCAAGGCGGCGCTGCGCTACCTGATCGACGCCTACCTGTGCACGGCCGCGCTCTTCCTCATCGGCTGGGTCGTCGCGCTGCGCCAGGTCTACGCGGAAAGCTCGCCCGGCTTCACCTTCATGCTGTTGCCGGCCATGGTCTGCCTGCTGGTGACCTGCGCCACCATTCCCGTCGTGGTCAAGGGGACCGTCTCCGGCCTGCCGCTGGGCCTGGCCGGGATCGGCGTCCTGGCCACGACCACGATCGCCGAGACCGCCTCCGCCGTGGCCAGGCTCGGCGAGGGCGCCCCGCCCACCTGGAGCCTCGTGCTGGCGCCGGTGGCGTTCCTGCTGCTGGCGGCGGCGCCCTGGGGCGTGCGCCGTGGCGGCGACGAGCGGCCCGCGAGCGGTCCCGCCGTGGCCGACCTGCTCGCGCTGGTCCCGCTCGCTCTGGTGGCCGTCTCGGTCGTCGTGCTCGCCGTCCACCTGGCAGGCAGCCGCGACCGTCCGGTCACGGGCGTGGTGGTGGTCGCCGCCTCGGTGGTGCTGATCCTCGTGCTGCGCCTGTTCGTGCTGGCCACCTCGCACGCCCGCCTGCGCGGGCTGGTCGCGCTCGGCGACCGGCAGTTGCGCGAGCTGGCCGAGAGCTCGGGCGACGTGGTGCTGCTGTGCGACTACGACGGCACCGTGCGCGAGATCGGCGCGGGCGTCGAGGTCACGTACGGCTACCGCCCCGACGAGATCGTCGGCGGCTCGATCTTCGACTACATCCACCCCGAGGACCTGCCCGGCATCCAGATCGCGCTGCGCGCCATGGGCCTCGACGAGGACACGGCGGAACCCGGCGCCTGCCTGATCGCCTGCCGGGTACGCGCCGCCGACGGCACCTGGCGGCCCACCGAGTCGGTGGCCACCCGCCACGTGGGCGGCGAGGACGTGCTGCTGATCACCACCCGCGACATCAGCGACGAAGAGGCCCTGCGCAACCAGGTCGTCCACCTGACCTTCCACGACGGCGTGACCGGGCTGCCCAACCGCTCCTACTTCGAGGAGCGCACCCGCGAGGTGGTGGCGGGGCGCGTCTACGGGCAGGCCGCGATCTTCCTCGACCTCGACGGCTTCACCTCGGTCAACGACTCGGTGGGCCACGCCAGCGGCGACACCCTGCTCGGCCAGGCGGCCAGGCGGCTGCGCGGCGTCGTACGCCCCGAGGACACGCTCGCCCGCTGGGGCGGCGACGAGTTCGCGGTGCTGGTGGAGACCGGTGGCGAGGCCCAGCTCGCCGTGGACGTGGCCGAGCGCCTGCTGCGCGCGGTCTCCCAGGAGCCCTTCCGCGTGGCCGACCGCGACGTGGCGCTGACCGCGTCCGTGGGCGTGGCCTTCGCCGAGGAGGAGATGCCCGCGGGCGACCTGCTGCGCAACGCCGACGTGGCCATGGCCAGGGCCAAGGACCTGGGCGGACGGCGGGTGGAGGTGTTCGCCGCGCAGATGCACGCCGACGCCGTGCGCCGCCTCGAACTCGCCGCCGACCTGCAGCGCGCGCTGATCGAGAACCAGTTCGCCATCGAGTACCAGCCCGTGGTGGACCTGGCGACCTCGCGGGTGACCGCGGTGGAGGCGCTGGTGCGCTGGTGGCGCGGCTCGACGTTCGTGCCGCCCGAGCAGTTCCTCGGCCCCGCCGAGGACACCGGGCTGATCGTGCCGCTGAGCGAGTGGATCCTGCGCGAGGCCTGCCGCGAGGTGGCAGCCTGGCGGGCGTCCTCCTGGGACATCGGCCTGTCGCTCAACCTCTCGGCCCGGCAGATCACCGCGCCGCGCTTCGTCGAGACGGTCTCGCAGGCCCTGGAGGAGAGCGGCCTGTCGGCCTCCGCGCTGACCCTTGAGGTGATCGAGGAGATGCTGGTGGAGGACGCCGAGGAGACGATCTCCCGGCTGTCGGAGCTGCGCGCTCTGGGGGTACGACTGGCCATCGACGACTTCGGCACCGGCTACGCCTCACTGGCGTTCCTGCGGCAGCTGCCGGTCGACATGATCAAGATCGACCCCAGCTTCGTCTCCGGCCTGGGCCGCGACGAGACGCTGACGCTGCTGACCAGGACGATCGTCCGCCTGGGACACGACCTGGGCCTGATCGTGGTGGCCGAGGGCATCGAGCGTCCCGAGCAGCTGGAGAAGCTGCGGGAGATGGGCTGCACGCGCGGCCAGGGCTTCCTGGTGGCGCGGCCGATGGCGGCGCGGGGCGTCGACACCCTGATGCGCACCAGCCTCCAGTCCGCCCTCTGATCCCAAATAATGAGATAGCTGTCCAGCAAGTTGACACTGTGGGCCATTGAGCGGCTAAGGTGGCAGCATGCTTCGCAGTGAGATTCTCGTAGTACTTCGCCGGCGCGCGGGCCGATAGCGAAGCACTTCGACCTGCGCGCCGCCCCAGTCCCACCCCCCGGTGGGGAGGGGCCTTTTTTATGTCCTTAAGTGTCTGGCCTTTAAGGAACGAGCCGATGACCGAACGGATGACAGGTGCACAGGCCCTGGTCAGGGCCTTGGAGCACGTGGGAGTCGACACCGTGTTCGGGATTCCCGGCGGAGCGATCCTCCCCGCCTACGATCCCCTCTACGACTCGGTCAAGGTCCGGCACGTGCTCGTACGCCACGAGCAGGGCGCCGGCCACGCGGCCGAGGGATACGCGCAGGCGACCGGCAAGGTCGGCGTGTGCATGGCCACCAGCGGCCCCGGCGCGACCAACCTGGTGACCCCGATCGCCGACGCGTACATGGACTCGGTGCCGATCGTGGCCATCACCGGCCAGGTGGCGAGCGCGGCCATCGGCACGGACGCCTTCCAGGAAGCCGACATCTCCGGCATCACCATGCCGATCACCAAGCACAACTTCCTGGTGACCGATCCCGCGGAGATCCCGCGCACGATCATGGAGGCCTTCCACATCGCCTCCACCGGCCGTCCCGGTCCGGTCCTGGTGGACATCTCCAAGGACGCGCTGCAGGCCCAGACCGAGTTCCACTGGCCGCCGACGATGCAGCTGCCGGGCTACCGCCCGGTGACGCGGCCGCACTCCAAGCAGATCCGCGAGGCCGCCAAGCTCATCGCCGAGGCGCGGCGCCCCGTCCTCTACGTGGGCGGCGGCGTGCACAAGGCGGGCGCCTCCGCCGAGCTGCTGCAGCTGGCCGAGCTGACCGAGATCCCGGTCATCACCACGCTGATGGCGCGCGGCACGTTCCCCGACGGCCATCCCCAGCACATGGGCATGCCCGGCATGCACGGCAGCGTCTCCGCGGTCGGCGCCCTGCAGAAAGCCGACCTGATCGTCGGCCTCGGCGTCCGCTTCGACGACCGGGTGACCGGCCAGCTGTCCACGTTCGCGCCGTACGCCAAGATCGTGCACGCGGACATCGACCCGGCCGAGATCTCCAAGAACCGCCACGCGGACGTCCCGATCGTGGGCGACTGCAAGGAGGTCATCACCGACCTCATCGGCGCCGTCGGGACCGCGGGCAAGGGCGACTACGCCGAATGGTGGACGCTGCTCAACGGCTACAAGCAGACCTATCCGCTGGGCTACGACGAGTTCGAGGACGGCTCGCTGGCCCCGCAGTACGTGATGAAGCGGCTCAGCGCCAACGCCGGGCCGGAGACGTACTACGTGGCCGGGGTCGGGCAGCACCAGATGTGGGCGGCGCAGTTCATCGACTACGAGAACCCGGGCACGTTCATCAACTCCGGCGGGCTCGGCACGATGGGCTTCGCCGTCCCGGCCGCGATGGGCGCCAAGATGGGCCGGCCCGAGGCGACCGTGTGGGCGATCGACGGCGACGGCTGCTTCCAGATGACCAACCAGGAGCTGGCCACCTGCGCCATCGAGGGTGTGCCGATCAAGATCGCGGTCATCAACAACGGTAACCTCGGCATGGTCCGCCAGTGGCAGACCCTGTTCTACGACAAGCGTTACTCCAACACCGACCTGCAGACCACCCGCCGCATCCCCGACTTCGTGAAGCTCGCCGAGGCCTATGGTTGTGTCGGCCTGCGGTGCGAGCGCCCCGAGGACGTGGACGCGACCATCAAGAAGGCCATGGAGATCAACGACGTGCCCGTCGTCGTCGACTTCGTGGTCCACCAGGACGCGATGGTCTGGCCGATGGTGGCCGCGGGCACCAGCAACGACGACATCAAGATCGCCCGGGACATGGCCCCGGTCTGGGACAGCGAGGACTGATGAGCAGACACACGCTCTCCGTGCTGGTGGAGAACAAGCCCGGCGTGCTGGCACGCGTCTCCTCGCTGTTCAGCAGGCGAGGCTTCAACATCGACTCACTTGCCGTCGGGCCCACCGAGCACGACGACATCTCCCGTATGACGATCGTGGTCAGCGTGGAAGAACTCCCGCTGGAGCAGGTCACCAAGCAGCTCAACAAGCTGGTGAACGTCCTGAAGATCGTCGAGCTGGACACCTCGCTTTCCGTGCAGCGCGAGCTCATGCTCATCAAGGTCAAGGCCGACGCCGACAGCCGCTCGCACGTGCTCGAACTCGTCCAGCTCTTCCGCGCCCGCTGCGTCGACGTGGCGGCCGACGCGGTGACCATCGAGGTCACCGGCACGCCGGACAAGCTTGAGGCCTTCGTGAAGGTGCTTGAGCCGTTCGGCATCAAAGAGCTCGTTCAGTCGGGCATGGTGGCCATCGGCCGCGGCGCCCGTTCCATCACCGACCGGTCCCTCAGGGCACTGGACCGTACCGCCTGAAAGGTTTTCAGCAAGTGACCGAGATCTTCTACGACGACCACGCCGATCTGTCCATCATCCAGGGCAGGGTCGTGGCCGTCATCGGGTACGGCTCCCAGGGCCACGCGCACGCCCTGTCCCTGCGCGACTCCGGCGTGGACGTCCGCGTCGGGCTGCCCGAGACCTCCAAGAGCCGTGAGCTGGCCCAGGCCGAGGGCCTGCGCGTCGTCACGCCGGCCGAGGCCGCGGCCGAGGCCGACCTCATCATGATCCTCGCGCCGGACCACCTGCAGCGCGGCATCTACGAGAACGACATCCAGCCGAACCTGCAGGAGGGCGACGCGCTCTTCTTCGGCCACGGCCTCAACATCCGCTACGGCCTCATCGAGGCGCCCGAGGGCGTCGACGTCGCCATGGTCGCCCCGAAGGGCCCCGGCCACCTCGTGCGCCGCCAGTACCAGGCCGGGCGCGGCGTGCCGTGTCTGGTCGCGGTCGAGAAGGACGCCTCCGGCAAGGCCTTCGACCTCGCCCTGTCGTACGCCAAGGGCATCGGCGGCACGCGCGCGGGCGCCCTGAAGACCACCTTCACCGAGGAGACCGAGACCGACCTGTTCGGCGAGCAGGCCGTGCTGTGCGGCGGCGTCTCCGAGCTGATCAAGGCGGGCTTCGAGACGCTCATCGAGGCCGGCTACCAGCCCGAGGTGGCCTACTTCGAGTGCCTGCACGAGATGAAGCTGATCGTCGACCTCATGTACGAGGGCGGCATCTCCAAGATGTACTGGTCGGTCTCCGACACCGCCGAGTACGGCGGCTACACCCGCGGCTCGCGCGTGGTGACCGAGGAGACCAAGAAGGAGATGAAGCGCATCCTCGAAGAGGTCCAGAACGGCACCTTCGCGCGGCAGCTGGTCGAGGAGTTCGAGAGCGGCCAGAAGGAGTTCACCCGGCACCGCGAGGAGCTGGCCGAGCACCCGATCGAGAAGACGGGCGCTCAGCTGCGGCCGATGATGAGCTGGCTGAAGGCCTGATCGCACGTTCCTGAGGGGTGGGGGGGGGGCGGCGGGGCCCCCCCCCGCCCCCCCCGGGGCGGCACACCCCCCGCCCCGGGGCGGGCGGGGCCGGGGCCGGGGCCCCCGGCGCGCCCGCCCGGCCCCCCACCCGCCCGCGCGGGGTGCGGGCCGCCCACCCTATCTAGACGCGGGGCGCGCGGCGGCGGCCGTTGTTGCGGGGGGGGCCGGCGGGCTCGCACGTTCGGGGGGGGGGGCCGCCGCCCGGCGCCCACCCCTCAGGCGTCTAGACGCTCTCCTCCGCCAGGACCGGGGTCCTGGACTGACCGGGCAGGCGCAGCGCGGCCAGGACGCCGAGCAGCGATCCGGCGGCGGCGACGTAGGCGGCGACCGCGAGGCCGTCGGCGGTGGCAGCGCGCAGCGCCTCACCGGACAGCCCGCCCAGCCCGGCGTTGGCCACGGCCACCAGCACCGCCAGCCCGGCGCCTGAGCCCACCTGGAGCGCGGTGTTGGCGATGCCGGAGGCGGTGCCCTGCTCGGAGCCGTCCACGCCGCTGCCCACCGCGTTGAACATGGCCGGGTAGATCAGGCCCATCCCCAGGCCGACGACCACGATGCCGGCCAGCACGGTCAGGTACGACCCGTCCGCCGTCATGCCCGGCCCGAGCAGCGCGCTGCCCGCCGCGCCCGCGACGAGACCGGCGATGAGCGTGGTCCTGGTGCCGAGCCGGCCGATCAGGCGTTCGCTGATCGTGTTGCCGAACGTGATGGACAGGGTCGGGCCGAGGAAGGCGACCCCGGTCTGCAGCGCGCTGAACCCGAGCACGCCCTGGAAGTACAGCGTGAGGAAGTACGGGATCGCCTGCAGGGTCAGCCCGAACACCAGGATGACCACGGCGGCGGCGCTCAGGCTCCGGTTGCCGAACAGCCTCAGCGGCATCAGGGGGCTGGAGCTGCGCTTCTCCACCAGCAGGAACGCCGCCAGCAGGACCACGGCCAGCAGGGCAGAGACGATCACCGGGGCCGAGGTCCAGCCCGCCTCCGGGCCCTGGGCGACGGCGAACACCAGGAGCGTGACGCCGGCCGTACCGGTGAGGGCGCCGGGCAGGTCGAAGGTCCGCCCGCGCTCCCGCGCGCCGTCGGCGACCAGCAGGCCGGGCGCGAGGGCGAGGCCGATGAGGGCCAGCGGCACGTTGACGAAGAAGACCCACTGCCAGCCGAGCCAGTTGGTGAGCGCGCCGCCGAGCAGCGAGCCGAGGCTCAGCCCCGCCGCACCGCCGGTCGCCCACACGGTCAATGCTCTGGTACGGGCCCTGCCGGCCGGGAACATGGTGTTGACCAGGGAAAGCGTGGCCGGTGCGAGGATCGCCCCGCCGAGGCCCTGGAGCATCCTGGCCACGATCAGCAGGGCGGGCGAGGGGGCCAGGCCGCCGAGCAGCGAGCCCACGCCGTACAGGCTGAGGCCGGCGGCGAACATCCTGCGCCGGCCCACCAGGTCCGCCAACCGGCCGCCGAGCAGCAGGAACCCGCCGAACAGCACCGCGTAGGCGCTCACCACCCACTGCAGCGAGTGCGGGGTGAACCCGACCTCCCGCGCGATGTCCGGCAAGGCGACGTAGACGATGGTGAAATCCAGGGAGGTGATCAGGTTGGCGAACGCCAGGAGAGCCAGGCTCAGCCCACGTTTCTCATTCACGGTCAAACTCCTTAAAACGGCTGGTCACCACCGTAGGAAAGGTCTACGTACCGCGAATCAGTAGGATTTCTGGGTTGGGTTACGGAACTTCGGGGGTGTCCGGTGGGCCACGTGCTGCACGGCAGGCACGCCGAGCAGGCCGCGCTCGGGGCCTTGGTCACCGATGCCCTGGAGGGACGCAGCGGGGCGCTGGTCCTGCGCGGCGAGGCGGGGATCGGCAAGTCGGCGCTGCTCGACTGGACCGCCGAGCGGGCGGCGGCGGCCGGGCTGCTGGTGGTCAGGGTGACCGGCATCGAGGCGGAGGCCGACCTCGCCTTCGCCGGGCTGGTCGGGCTGCTGTGGCCGGTGCAGTCGCGCCTGGATGACCTGCCTGAGGCCCAGGCCCGCGCGCTGCACTCCGTCCTGGGCGGTCCGGCGGCCGACGGGGCGCCCGGCGACCGGTTCAGGATCGGGCTGGCCGTGCTGACGCTGCTGGCGGAGCTGGCCGTCGATCGGGCGGTGTTGTGCCTGGTGGACGACGCGCAATGGCTGGACCGGGCCAGCACGGACGCGCTGACCTTCGCCGCCAGGCGGCTCGGCGCGGACGGGGTGGCCATGGTGTTCGCCGCGCGGCAGGAGGGGTTCGACGCGCCGGGACTGGCCGAGCTGCGGCCCGGCCGGCTCGGGGCCGATGACGCCGGCCGGCTGCTGGGCGCGTACGGGCTGGCGCCCGCGTTGCGGGAACGTGTCCTGGCCGAGTCGGGCGGCAACCCGCTGGCGTTGCGGGAGTTCGCCGCCGCCGCTCCCGAGGGTGGGCGGGGCGAGCCGCTGCCGGTGGCCGATCGGGTGCTGGCGGCCTTCCGGGCGCAGATCGCGGTGCTGCCGGAGCGGACGCAGCTCATGCTGCTGCTCGCGGCCGCCGCGGGCAGCGCCCACGTCGAGGCCGGCCCCTCCGGCTCCTACAGCCACGCCGGCTCGTCTGGCTCGTCCGGCCACGCCGACTCCTCAGGTGCTTCCGGCCACTCAAGCCCTTCTGGTGCTTCTGCGCGGGATGGGCGGGATGGGCGGGATCTGCGGGCGGTGCTGGCGGCGGGGAAGGAGCTTGGGGTGGGGCTCGACGATCTGCAGCCCGCCGAGCGCGCCGCCCTGATCCGGGTCACCGGCGCCGGGATCGCCTTCCGGCACCCGCTGATCGCCACCGCCGCCTATCGCGGCATGCCCATGGCACGGCGGATGGCCGCGCACCGGGCGCTGGCGGGCGCGGCCGACGACCTCGACACCCGCGCCCTGCACCTGTCCCTGGTCACGATCGCCCCCGGCGAGGAGACCGCGGTGGAACTGGTGGCAGCCGCCGAGCGCGCCAGGCTCCGCACCGCCTGCGCCGCCGCCGCGCACCTCTACCGGCAGGCCGCCCACCTCACCCCCGCCCCGGACGAACGCGCCGTACGCCTGGCCGAGGCCGCCACGCTCGCCCTGTCCGCCGGTGACGTGGACGTCGCCGCCGACCTGGCCGGGCAGACCCGCGCACTCACCTCAGAAGGGCCCGCTCCGGCGACGGCGGCGCGGGTGCGGGCCGCGGTGGAGCTCGAACGCGGCGACGCCGGTGACGCCGCCGCCATCCTCGTGGAGGCCGCCGGATCGGCGCCCGTGGACGTGGCGGCCGGGATGTTGCGCACCGCGGCCGACTACGCCTGGTTCGCCGGGATGCCGGACATCGTGGCCGTGGCCGCCGACCGGCTGCGTGACCTGGGACGGCCGGACCCGGCGGCGCGCGGCATGGCCGCCCTGATCTCCGGCGACCACTCCGAGGGCGTCCGCCTGCTCAGGAGCGCCGCGCGGGAGGACGGCGTACCACGGATGCGGGCCGTGCACCTGGGCTGGATCGTGGGCGACGACGACGCCACGCTCGCCGGGGCGGCCGAGGAGGTGGCCATGTGCCGCCGCTACGGCCTGGTCGGCGCGCTGCCGGACGCCCTCCAGGCGCTCGCCCAGATACAGGTCGTGGCCGGGCTCCACCGCGACGCCGAGGCGTCCGTGGCCGAGGCGGCGGCGATCGCCCGCGACACCGGGCTGCGGCGACGGGCCGGGCAGCTCGACACGGTCCTGGCCAGGATCGCCGCGATCGAGGGCGACGAGGAACGTTGCCTGGAACTCACCCGCCACTCCACCGCCACGGGCCGGGTCGCCGCCGACACGATGCTGAGCCTGCTCGACCTGGGCCTCGGACGTCCCCAGGAGGCGCTCGACCGCCTGCTCGCCGCCCGGCGCGGGCCCGGCGGGCACGCGGGCGTGCTCATGGGAGCGACCGGGGATCTCGTGGAGGCCGCCGTCAGGGCCGGCGCGCCGGAGGCGGCGCGGGAGCCGTTGCGCGGGCTGCGCGAGTGGTCGGCCGCGGGCGGGCAGCCCTGGGCGCTGTCGATGGCCGAGCGCTGCCTGGCATTGCTGACCGAGGACGAGGCTCACTTCGCGCGGGCCGTGCAGCTGCATGAAGGGACGAGCCGGCCCTTCGAGCGCGCGCGGACCGAGCTCCTCTACGGCGAGTGGTTGCGGCGTGAGCGGCGCCGCGCCGACGCGAGGGGGTTGCTGGGGTCGGCCTTGGAGACGTTCGAACGGCTGCGCGCGCGGCCGTGGGCCGAGCGGGCGCGCGCCGAGTTGCGGATCGCCGGTGGTTCCGCCGCGACGCCCGCCGCCGCGGACCTGCTCGACCGCCTGACGCCGCAGGAGCTCCAGGTGGTACGGCTGGCGGCCGACGGAGCCAGCAGCAGGGAGATCGCGGCCAAGCTGTTCCTGAGCCCGCGGACCGTCGAGTACCACCTCTACAAGGCCTATCCCAAGCTCGGCATCTCCTCGCGCAGAGAGCTGATCAGGCTCACGCTCGCTTAGCCGAGGCCAGGGGCTCGGCCGCCGGACCGGCGGGCGGCTCGGTGCGGCGGCGCGGCCGGGAGGCGCCCAGCAGGATCGCGCCCAGGACCGCCACGGCGCCGAGAAGCTGACCGGGCGACAGCGACTGGCCGAGCGCGGCCCAGCCCAGAACGGCCGCCACCACCGGGCTGAGCAGTGCGAGGACCGTGACCCGGGTGGGCGCGAGCGTGGTGACGCCGCGGAACCACAGGACGTACGCCAGCGCGGTGCCGACGAGCGTGAGGTAGGCGTAGCCGCCGAGGTTGGTGAGGGTGAAGGACGGCAGCGCGCCCTCGATCAGGAACATGAACGGCACCAGCAGAAGCCCGCCCCACGTCAGTTGCCAGCCGGTCAGCGCCAGCAGCGCGGTGGAGCGGTTCGCGAAGCCCTCGGGCGCGCCCCAGCGGCGGCCCAGTACGGTGCCCAGGGACATCACGCCCATCCCCGCGGCCGCCGCCGCCAGGCCGATCGCGTCCAGCGCGACCGTGGAGCGGAGCACGAGGAGCGCCACTCCGGCCACGCCGATGACCGCGCCGAGCATGGCCCGTCCGCCCGGCCGTTCACGCAGCAGCAGGTACGCCAAGGCGGCCACCACGAAAGGACCCAACGCCCCGAGGACCGCGGCCACGCCGCCGGGCAGCCGGTAGGCGCCGATGAAGAGCAAGGCGAAGAACAAGCCGATGTTCAGGAACCCGAGCAAGGCCGAACGCCACCACCACGCGCGTTTCGGCAGCGCCAGCCGTCCGGCGAGCAGGGCCACGGTGGCGATCAGCAGCAGCCCGGCGGGCAAGGCGCGGATGGCGGCGGCCAGCAGCGGCCTGTTCGCGGGCAGGAACTCGGTGGTCACGAGGTAGGTGGTGCCCCAGAGCGCGGGTGCGACCGCGGTGAAGGCGACAAGCCGAAAGTCTCTCATATCTAAGTATCTTAGCATTAAGCTACTTAGATGCAAGCTAATATGGGAACCGTGGACGACGTCGACCGCATCATCGAGCAGTGGGCCCAAGAGCGGCCCGACCTGGACACCCAGGCCATGGAGGTGTTCGGGCGGATCTACCGCATCTCACAGCGGATGGGGGCCCGGCAGGAGAAGGTTCATGCGCGGTTCGGGATCAGCAGGGGCGAGTTCGACGTGGTGGCCACGTTGCGACGGTCGGGCGAGCCGTACCAGTTGTCGCCCAAGGCGCTGGCGGCGTCGCTGATGCTGACCTCCGGCGGGATGACCGGGCGGCTCGACCGGCTGGAGAAGGCCGGCCTGGTCGCCCGCTCACCCGACCCCGACGACCGGCGCGGCCTCGTGATCACGCTGACGGCGCGCGGGCTGGAGGTGGCCGACCAGGCGGCCACGGCGGGGCTGGCGGCGCAGCGCGAGGTGTTCGAGCGGCTCCCGCGCCGGGAGCGGGAGCAACTGCCCGCCATGCTGCGCGACCTTCTCGCCCTCCTGGACGGCTGACCTTGGGTTTTACCTGCCGGCCCGCAGCTTGTCGTGCAGGGTCGCGTAGGTCGGGGCGAGGCGGCGCAGTGCCGTCGCCGCGGCCGGGTTGTCGCCCGTGGTGAGCGGATACTGGAAGGCGCCCAGCAGGCGGGCCTGGTCGCGGGCCACCGCGGCGGACTCCGGCAGGCCGAGCAGGCCGAGGCAGTGCGACGCGTCGGACAGGCGGCGCACGCCGACCCTGATCGCGAAGCCGGTCAGCAGCCCACGGGTCTGCGGCGGCAACCCGGACTCCACCAGGCCGGCGAGCGCGTGCACGGCCTCGGCGCCGCCGAGAGTGCCCGGTGGGACCGGCAGGTCGTCGCGTCCCGCCAGCCAGCGGGCCGCGCCGGGCAGCGAGTCGCGCAGCGCGTCCATGAACGGCACCTCGCGGACCCGGGTGAAGCCGGTGCGCAGGACGAAGCCCTCGGATTCGTAGGTGACGGACTCGGCCTGCCAGGACTTGAGGAAGTCCTCGACGGGCAGCGTGGCGTACGGGAAGCCCTCCGGGTCGTGGAGGAGGACGGTGTCGTCGTCCACGGCGAGCACCATGACGTAGTGGTCGCCGCCGGGTTCCGGGGAGTAGGTCAGCAGTTCCATGTCGAGCGGGCCGGCCAGGGCGGGGCCGCCGGTGGCGCGCAGGCGGGCCAGGGCTTCCGCAGGGGTGCCGCCGGAGGTGCGTACGCAGGTCCAGCCGAGCGCGTCGATCGCCGTGTCCAGGCCGATCTCGGGGTCCCAGGCGTACGGGTCGAAGAAGGGGGTGTCGCCGCCGATGAGCTGTGCTCCGAACGCGGAGCCGGTCAGGGTTTCGATGACGGCCACGGGTGGCGCGTGCTCGCCGAGTGCCATCGCGAGCGAGTTGCTGTAGCAGTAGGGGCCGGAGCCCAGGTAGGTGAGCATGCCGGTCAGTGAACGGCCTGCCACGGTGTGAGGGTCAAGTCCGGCGGTCCGCGCCGCCCGCCGTACCGCTGAGGGGGAGTGGCGGCAGGGTGTCCGGGGGCGCGGACCGCTTGAACGGCCCTCCGGCCCCTGTGCGGCAGGGGCGGCGAGGGCGCGGGCCCGCCCCCGATCCCTGTGCGGTAGGGACGGAGGGCGGGCCCGCATGAAGGGGAACGCCTGGGCGAGGTGGGATTCCGGCGCTTCGCGCACGGAGGAGGCCGCCCGGCGCTCCCGTGGCTGGGGCGGGGTCAGCGGCGGGCGAAGACCTGGGTCCAGTGCGGGCCCTTGGGGTCCTGGCCGGCGCCGATGTGGGTGTAGTTGCAGTTCATGATGTTCGCCTTGTGGCCGGGGCTCTTCATCCAGCCGTCCACGACGGAGGCGGCGGTGCGCTGGCCCATGGCGATGTTCTCGCCCCACGCGCTCATCGAGCCGAACCCGGCGGCCTTGATGCGGTCACCTGGGGAGCGGCCGTCCTGGGAGGTGTGGGAGAAGTAGCCCTTCGCGGCCATGTCGGCCGAGTGGCCCCTGGCCGCGGCGTTCAGCTTGGGGTCGTGCGTGAGGGGCTTGCAGCCGCCGGCCGCACGGGCGGCGTTGGTGAGCTTGACGACCTCTTCCTCCACGGCCGAACCGACGCCGCCGCCGTTCGTGGGGGTGGGTGTGGGAGCCGGGGTGCCCGTGGGGGTGGGCGACGGCGCGGGGGTGGTGGGTGTCGGGGTCGGGGTGGTGGAGCACGACAGCCGCACGGGCTTGGACCTGCTGGTCTGGCCGGTGGAGTCGAGGGCGATCACGTAGAAGGTGCGGGGGGTGGTGGTGCAACGGATTCCGGCCACGATGCTGCCGTTGGTGATGACCTTGGAGCCGCTCTTGACGGTGCGGTCGGGGCCCGGACGGGCCTGCTTGATCCGTACCCGCAGGCGGGCGGGGTCGTCGCAGCCCTTGCGCGCGGCAGCCCCGCGCACCATGCCCTTGCCGTCGATGTACGGCTTGGCCGCGACGATCTGGCAGAGCTCCGCGCCGGTGGTGGGGGTGGCGGCGTGGGCGGCGGTGACGGGAGTGCTCAATGCCGCCAGACTTCCGAGGCAGGCAAGTGCCTGGAGCTGTCTGCGCACGTTGTCCTCCGATGGGGGGTTAGACGCTGCTTCGAACCCGCATTCTGGTGCGCACACATCGGGCATGTCCCGAAAAACCATCCTATACCTGGAGTCCCAGGTGTCCCATTCGTAACAAAACTCCCCCGCACCTGGGTAAACCTAGATCCCCGGCCGCGCGTCTCCCCCGAATTGGGATTACGGCAAGCCGCCCCACCCCCACCCGCCGCCGTGCGCGGAGGCCGATCGTGGGGATCGCTTCTCACGTCGGACGTGGTCCCCGCCGCAACGGCCCGCCTCGACCGGCCGGCAGGGCGGGCGTAACGGCGGCCCGCCAGGCGCGGCCTGCCTGCCGTGACCCTGGAATGCCCCCAGCCCCGTGCGGGGGGTGGGGGCGGGGTGGCTTGCCGTAACGGATGGAGGGGGGTCAGCAGACGGCGGGCTTCAGCCAGGAGCACTCGAGATCGCCGGACGGCGAGGGGCTGGACGAACGGAGCTCAGCCGACGTCGTGGGGTTGGTGCGGGAGAACTGGGCCAGGCGGATGGCGATCTTGTCTTCGATGTCCTTCGGGGCCCCGGACAGGTACTGGTTGAGCATGATCGAGAACACCAGCGGCTCCCCGTCCGCGCTGGTCACATAGCCGGACAGGGAGGTGACGCCGGTGAGCGAGCCCGTCTTGGCGTGGACGTTTCCGGCGGCCGGGGTGCCGCGCATGCGGCTGCGCAGCGTTCCGCCCACGAAGCGGTCCTGCTCGCCCGCGATCGGCAGCGAGTCGTAGTACGCGGGGAACCACGGCTTGGCCCGCACCGCGCTCAGCAGCTGCGTGATCGACGTGGGCGTGAAGGCGTCGCGGCGGGACAGGCCGGAGCCGTCGCGCATGTTGAGGACCTGGGCGCCGTTGGCCTTGGCGAAGTCGGTGGCGACCTTGAGCCCGGCCGGCCAGGTGCCCTGTCCGGCGACCTTGCGGCCCATCGCCTTGACGAGGATCTCGGCGTGGATGTTGTTGCTCAGCTTCATGAACGGCACCAGCAGCTCGTTCAGCGGCATCGACTCGTGCTTCGCCAGCTCGGCGGCGCCGGAGGGCGCGGCGGCGGAGGTGGTCGGGCCGAGGACCTTCACCCCGTGCTTGGCCAGCGCCTTGCGGAACAGCGTGGACACGTAGGCCGTGGGGTCGTCGACCGCCACCCACTCGTCGTACGGGCCGGCCACGGTGCCGGTGATGACGACGGTCCTGGTGCCGTGCTGGCGTTCGATCAGCACGTTGGTCTCGGCGCCCACGGTGGCCCGGTTGACGATCTTGAAGTAGTCCGTCTCGGGCGTCGTGGAGACCTTCACCGCCGAGCCGTCGGCGGCGACCGAGACGACGATGGAGCCGGCGTCGTAGTCGCGGTCGGGGGAGGCGGTCAGGGCCGAGATCGGCGCGGCGTAGTATGCGGTCTCGTCGTCCCAGGCCCAGTCGTTGCCGAGGCGCTGGCCGTCGAACCAGGTGTCGTCGGCGACGAGCCTGCCGGTGACGAGCTTGATGCCCTTGCCCGCTACGGCGGCGGCCAGGCGGTCGTAGTCCTCGGCGAGGATGGTCGGGTCGCCGGTGCCGCGCAGGACGAGGTCGCCGGTGAGGACGGAGCCGACCTTGCGGCCGGAGGACAGTACGGAGGTGGTGAAGCGGTAGTCGAGACCGAGCGTCTCGGCGGCCGCGGCGGCGGTGAACAGCTTCGTATTGGAGGCGGGGGTGAGTAACTTGCCGGCGTCGGTGGCGTAGAGCTCCTCGCCGTTGGCCGCGCTCTTCACCACGACGCCCGCGCGGGCGACGGTGAGGCGGGAGTCGGCGAGGATCTTGTTGATGTCGGTGGCCAGGTCGGCCACGCCGGCGGCGGGGTCGAGCGCGGTGGCCGGTGTGGCGGGTGAGGAAGCCCACGCGAGGGCCGCGACGAGCGCGCCCGCGGCGAGGGAGGCGGAGGTGCGCCGCATGTGATCTCCAAAGAGCTGAGAGGACTCGCTCGGATCATCGAACAGCGCGGGAAGCCTGTAATCCGCAAATATCCGTATTTTAGGCGGAGGGTTGACCCGAGGTCAGAAGGAAGCCGCAGTCGCCGAAGGAGATCTCGTCACCCGAGCGTACCTTCGCCGGGCCCACCAGGCGCCAGCCGTTCAGCCGGGTGCCGTTGAGCGAGCCCAGGTCGACCAGCATCCATCCGCCGTCGTCCTCGCGCCGCAGCTCCGCGTGGATGCGTGAGACGGTCAGGTCCGAGAGCACGAGGTCGCAGGCCGAGCCGCGGCCCACGACGTAGCGGATCCGCTCATCGTCCGGCAGCGCCAGCCGGGGCAGCCGCGGACGCCGCCACGCGGCCTGCACGCGGGTCGTGAGGTCGGACACGGCCGAGACCATGTCGGTGAGCCGCTGCCGCAGGGTGGCTCTGCGCGGCAGGTCGGCGACCAGTTCGTCGAGCTCGTAGCGGTTCTGCGCGCGCAACGCCTGATCCACCCTGCCGACGAAAGTGTCGTGAGAGATGCGTCCCTCGACTGCGCGGTCACGGAGCTCGTTGATCGCGCGATCACGTTCCCCGTCGGATGCGCGGAACGGGGGATGCGTCGAGCTCATTCCCTGAGTATCGGCCTGAGGAGCGTTCCCTGTCCAGAATACGCGGATCTCTTGCGATACGCATACTGAGTATGCATACTCAGTATCCATGTCGATCAGACACGGAATGCTGGCACTCCTGAGCGCTGGGCCGCGTTACGGCTACCAGCTCAAGCAGGAGTTCGAGGCGTCGACGGGGGCGACCTGGCCCCTGAACATCGGCCAGGTCTACACGACGCTCTCGCGCATGGAACGTGACGGACTGGTCGAGCCCGGCGGCGCCGACGACCAGGGGCGATCCGTCTACACGATCACCGAGGCCGGTCGGGAGGACCTGGAGCGATGGTTCAGCACCCCCGTCGCCCAGTCCGACCGGCCTCGGGACGAGCTCGTGATCAAACTGGCCATGGCCGTCGCCGCCCAGGACACGGACGTGGCCGGCGTCATCTTCACCCAGCGCGCCGCCACGATGCGCGCGCTGCAGGAGCTGACCAGGGCCAAACGGGCCCACACCGGCGGGCTCGCACAGCGGCTCGTCCTCGATTCGACGATCTTCAAGGCCGAGGCGGAACAGCGCTGGCTGGACCACTGCGAGGCCGTTCTCAAGGAGAAGAAGGCATGACCGTGGTGAGTCTGCAGGACGTGGCCCGCGTGCACGAGGGGGTGCACGCGCTCAACGGGGTGAATCTCGACGTCTCGCCCGGCGAGCTGGTCGCGGTGATGGGCCCGTCGGGCTCCGGCAAGTCGACTCTGCTCAACCTCGCCGGCGGGCTCGACCGGCCCACCTCGGGCCGCGTCGTGATCGAGGGACACGACCTGGCCGGGGTGAGGGACGTGGCCGCGCTGCGGCGGCGTAGCGTCGGATATGTCTTCCAGGACCTCAACCTCATCCCCGCCCTCACCGCGGCCGAGAACGTGATGCTGCCGCGCGAGCTCGACGGCGTGCGCACCCGGCAGGCCCGAGAGGAGGCCCTGGCCGTGCTGGCCGAGGTGGCGCTCGACCACATCGCCGAGCGCTTCCCCCAGGAGTTGTCCGGCGGCCAGCGCCAGCGCGTGGCCATCGCCCGCGCCCTGGTCGGAGAGCGCCGCCTGCTGCTGGCCGACGAGCCGACCGGCGCCCTCGACACCGCCACCGGCGACGAGATCCTCCAACTGCTCCGCGGGCGCTGCGACGCCGGGGCGGCCGTCCTCCTGGTCACCCACGAGCCCCGGTACGCCGGCTGGGCCGACAGAGTGGTCTTCCTGCGCGACGGCGAGATCGCGGACTCGACCGCGGTCCCGCTGGAGAGCGCCCGATGAGCGCCTTCCGCGCCGCGCTGCGCATCTCACGAAGAGACAGCCTGGGCGCCAAGGGGCGCAGCGCGCTGGTCATGGTGATGATCGCGCTGCCGGTCTTCGTCTTCACCGCCCTGCTGATCGGCATCGACACGAGTCAGGTGAGCTTCCGCGAGGGCCTGGCCACGCGACTCGGGTCGGCCGACGCCCAGATCATCACGCAGCACACCCGCGGGCCGGTCGTTCAGCACGTCTCCGGAGACCTCGCCTCCTTCGCCGACGACGACGCGGACGCCGAGCTCGGCGAATGGAGGATCGAACAGCTCGCGGCGATGGTGCGGGGCCGCCTGATCACCTACGACAACGGCTCGGTCGACGTCCGCACGGGCGTGACCCACATGAACGTGTCCGCGCTCGAGATCGACCTGCGCGACCCCATGACCCGCGGCATGCGCGAACTGGCCGCGGGCCGCTTCCCCGCGGCGCCCGGCGAGGTCGCCGTCTCGTCCGCGCTCGCCGGCAGAGGGATGCGGCTCGGTGACACCCTCCAGGTGAGCAGGCGGTACCGGCCGGTGAAGGTGGTCGGCGTGGTCACGCACCCGTTCGAGCCCCACAGGACCGAGCTCGTGGCCCCGCGCGGCACCATCCTGTTCGACAAGCGCGACGGCCAGGGGACCGGCTTCCTCCTCGACGCCGACGCCCCGGTGCTCTGGCCCGCCGTGGAAAAGCTCAATCAGGCCGGCCTGGCCGTGCACTCGCGCGCCGTCATCACCGACCCGCCGAGCGGCACGTCCTTCGAGCGCACGTTCAGCGGGCCGGACGACCGCACCGTGATCAACGTCATCACCCTCGGCGCGGGCGTCGTCATGATCGTGCTGGAGACCGTACTGCTGGCCGGGCCCGCCTTCGCGGTCTCCCTGCGGCGCCGGCGCAGGGAACTGGCCGTGTATGCCGCCCAAGGAGCCTCGCCCGGCCATCTGCGTACGATCGTCCTGGCCGACGGCCTCCTCCTGGGCGGGAGCGCGACCGTCGCCGGCCTCGTGCTCGGCCTCGCCGCGGGCGTGGCGGGACCGTCGATCATGCCCTTCGTGTCGACCGTGGGCCCGATCGACATCCCATGGCTGTACGTGGCGGGCATCGCCCTGCTCGGACTGGCCAGCGGCGTCATCGCCGCCCTCGTGCCGGCCGTCCAGGCCGCCCGGCAGTCCCCCGCCGACGTGCTCGCGGGGCGCGAGGACGTCATGCCGCGCGAGCGCGCCGGCAAGCCCGTGCTCGGGCTGGTCCTCGTGCTCGCCGGTCTGGTCGCCACGTACTTCGCGCTCCGGTCGTTCTACACGATGGTCCTGGCCGCGGCCGTACTGGTGCAGCTCGGGCTGGTCGCCCTCATGCCCTGGCTGGTCCGCCGCAGCGCCGGCCTGGCCGCGCGGCTGCCGCTCTCGCTGCGCCTGTCCGTCCGCGACGCCACCCGCCATCGCGTCCGTACGGCTTCCGCCGCCGCCGCGGTCATGGGCGTGACCACCACGCTGGTGGCGGTGGGCATCGCCTTCACCAGCCTGGACGAGCAGTCACGCGACAGTTACGACGCCAGGATGCCCGTGGGCACGGTCTCCGTCTCGGCGGTCACCGCGGACGACCGGGGCTGGGCGGAGCTCCGGGCGTCGGTGGAGAAAAGGTATTCGGGGACGACGTTCGTCCCCGGCTACGCCGTACGCACGAAGAAAGGCAGGATCGGCAGGCTCGGGCTTTCTGATCCTGTGAAGGTCTGCAAGGAGTGTCCCGACGCTTTCATCCTGCACGACGTACCTGTCGGTGACGCGGACCTGCTCGCCCTCGCCCTGGGCCGCAGAGACGCCAAGGCCGAGGCGGCTCTGGCGGAGGGGAAGGCGATCGTCTTCCACCCCGAAGCGGTGAAGGACGGCCGGGTGGAGCTCGACTTCCTCGGAGAGAGCGGCGAGGCGGCGCCGAACCTGTCGGTGCCCGCGGTCACGGTGCGTCCGCTCGGCCAGATGCTCAACGGAGCGCTGGTCCCGCCCTCCGCCCTGACCAAGGCCGGTTATCAGGTCAGCCCCCGCAGCCTGTACGCCGCCTACACACCCGCCGACCCGACGGCGTTCAAGAAGGAGCTGGAGTCGTTGACCTGGGGCGCCGACGCCCGGGTGGAGACCGGCTACCGCAACGACTTCGAGGCTTTGTTCTGGGCCATGGCCGTGGCGGCGCTGGTCCTGGCCCTCGGCGGCACCTTCGCCGCCACCGGGCTGGCGGCGGCCGACATGCGCCGCGACCTGGACACCATGTCGGCGGTGGGCGCCCCGTCCGTCACCAGGCGGCTGGTCGTGGCCACACAGGCCGCCTACATCACGCTGCTCGGCACCGTGGTGGGCCTCGGGGCGGGGACGGTCACGGGCATCGCCTTGGCCTGGTCCGAGCTCTCCAACAGGTCCTTCGGCGAGGAACCGAAGTCGATGAGCCTGAGTCAGATCGCCATCCCGTGGACCCTGCTGGCCGTCACGGTGATCGTCCTGCCCGTGGTGGCGGCGATGATCGCCGGGGCGGCCACCCGCACCCGGCTCACACTGTCGCGCCGCATCGCCTGAGTTATCCCCAGAACCCCGTTCGGTCCCTCGGCCCCCTCTGCCCGGCTGTCACAGTCGGTCACCAACCGGTGACACCTGGCGGAGGGGGTTCTAGCATGATGACCATGGCGCAGATCTGGACCATGATCGGCCTCATGGGGGCGGCTCTGGCCACCATGATCGGCCTGTGTTTGCGTACCATCAGGGCCGAGATCAGCGGCTTGGCGGGCGAGACAAGAGCCGAGATCGGCGGCCTCCGGAATGAGATGCGCGCCGAGTTCGGCGGGCTGCGCAACGAGATGGTGGCGGAGTTCGCGGGTGCGCGCAACGAGATGCATGCCGAGATCGGCGGCTTGCGTAAGGAGATGCACGCTGAGATCGGTGGGCTGCGTAAGGAGATGCACGCTGAGATCGGTGGGCAGCGTAAGGAGATGAATGCCGAGGTCGGTGGGCTGCGGCATGAGATGAACGTGCGGTTCGACCAGGTGGATCGGCGGCTGGACAAGCTTGGGGGGCTCGACCGTGAAGTCCACGCGCTCACCCTCAAGGTCTCCGGATGGCAGCCGCCACCGCCCAAGGAGACCGGCGAGGACTAGCCTCTGCGGGTCACCCGGATCTTCGACTGCTTGTGCCGGAGGTTCTCCCAGTCGGCCATGAAGACGGCGTCCAGGTCGTGGCGGTCGGCCAGGGCGACGAGGGTCTCGGTGCGGTAGTAGAAGTCCTCCCGCAGCACCTGGTGCTCCCTGCCCTCGGTGCGGTCGAAGGTGAAGTCGAACCATCCCCCGGGCTTCATCACCCGCCCCACGTGCCGGAGGCACTCCTCGATGACCTTCAGCGGCGAGTGCGAGAAGACGCTGTGGGCGTGCACGACGTCGAAGTGCGCGTCGGGCAGGAATCCCAGGCGCAGGTCGCGTACCGGTGTCAGGTGCGGCAGGCGGGCCTGCAGCCCGTGCGTCACCAGGGTCTCCTGGGCGGCGACGAGGATGTCGGGGGAGATGTCGAGGCCGTAGTAGTTGCCGGGATCCAGGTAGTCGATGAACAGGCGGCCGGCCCGCAGGTTGCCGCAGCCGATCTCCAGCATGCGGTGCTCGGGGCTCAGGCCGTGGCGGACCAGGTAGTCGAACTGCATCTGGCCCAGCCTCATCCAGCGCTCGTGCGTCTTGGAGCCCACGGCCGCCTCGGCGCTGCGGGCGGTGTCGGACTTCATGACCGCCCGGTAGTAGGCCACGTGGTCGTCGGTGCGCAGGCGTAGCCAGGTGTCGCGGCTCAGCCGCCGCAGATGGGGGAAGATCCGGTCCGGATGCCTCAGGGCATAGCGGGCCTGGTGGTAGAGGCTTGATCGGTCCATGGGACGTCCCTCGGCAGGCGGTACTTCAATGTCATGAAAACAGACAACAGGATGATTACCGAGGGCACCACGGTCTGGCCGAGCAAAACTGCGGTAACCGCAGTGTCAGGTTGCCTGACCGGGCGGCTCGGATCCGACTCGATGAAGCCGCCGATCGACAGCACCGTCCCGAAGAACAACGCGCCGAAGGAGGCGATGCCGCTCTCGATGGCCGTCCACAGCCCGGTGAACACCCCCGCGCGCCGTTTGCCGGTGACCGCGGCGTCCACCGCGACCACGTCGGCCAGCATCGAGAACTGCAGCAGCTGGACCCCCGCGATGCCCGCACCGACCATGAGCAACGTCAGATGCGCGAAGACCGGCCCCAGCACGGGCGTGGCCGCGGCCAGCGCCGTCCCGCCCGCGTAGATCATCGCGGCCAGCACCATCGCGCCGCGCTTGTCGAAGCGCTTCGACAGCCAGACCCAGAGCGGCATCGTCAGCAGCATCGGCCCGACCAGCACCGCGAAGAGCGTGGTGGTCGCCTTGGGGTTGCCGACCGTGTACGCGGCGAAGTACGGGGCGGCGGCCAGCATCATGCTGACGGCCAGCATCTGGGTGGAACTCAGGGCCAGCAGCCAGATGAAGGCCCGGTTGCGCCGGACCGCCTTGAACTGCTCCCACAGGCGGCCGCCGTCGGGTTCCGGGGCGCCGGTCATGGGGGCGCGGGCCGTACCGAAGAAGGAGCCGAGCATCGCGGCGAACATGATCACCGCGATCGTCACCGCCATGAGGCGGTAGCTGCCGAGCGTGCCGTTCTCGCCCTGGCTGTTGACGATCGAGGGGGCGAGGATGCCGCTGATGGCGGTGGCGGCGCCGATGAAGACCATGCGCCACTGCAGCAGCGAGGTGCGCTCGTGGTAGTCCTCGGTCATCTCGGCGGGCATCGCCTTGTACGGGACCTCGAACAGCGCGTACGCGGTGGCGGCGAGCAGGAAGCAGGCGCCCACGTAGAGGGCGGCGGGCAGGCCGCGCAGCGGCGGACCGGCGAAGACGGCGACGAAGGCCAGCGGCAGCGTGAGCGCGCCGGCCAGCATCCACGGACGGCGCGGCCCGAGGCGCGATCGGGTGCGATCCGACCAGCGGCCGACCAGCGGGTTGATGACCAGGTCCCAGACCTTGGGCGCGGCCACGATCGCTCCGGCCAGCCAGGCGGGCACCGCCAGGAAGTTGGTCATGTAGTACAGCAGCAGCAGACCGGGGACGGCGGCGAAGGTCGCCGTGCAGAAGGAGCCCACACCGTAGCCCAGCCGCACGCCGCGCGGGACCGTGGGGGCGTTCGCCGCTGTTGCGATCATGCCTCACATTCAAACCTACCGAGCCCTTGCTCGGTAAGGCCCAACGCCCGGAACCGGCGCCCGCCCGGTCCCGGGAGAACGCGCTCAGTCGGTGACGTCCGCGCAGACCACGTGCGCGCCGATCTCCACCATGCGCTGCTCGCTGCGCGCGTCGGCCACGCGGGCCATCAGGATCGGCGCCCCGCTGGCGGCGAACTGCGGCAGCCTGGCCCGAGCGCCCCTGTGGAGGTCGCGCACCACGTCCTCGGCCGCCGACATGTGCACCTTCACGTGCAGCATGATCCCCGTCGCGCCCGACGCGGTGCGGGCCTCGGAGATCCACACGTGGTGCACGAGCGGGTAGTCGGCCAGAAGCTGGGCGATCGCCTGGCGCAGCGCGGGCAGGATGGGGTGGGTGCAGCGCCGGTAGCCGGGATCCACCTGCTGCATCGGCCCGGACAGGTGCGGGCGCGGCGCCGGGATCCACGGCTGGGCGGGCGCCTCCGGCATCATGGCGGTCTTGTGCGCGGGCCGGAACATGTCCGAGCCGCGCGAGACCGTCGCCATCGCACCCGTCGCGTAGGCCGCCGGGGCGGCGGCCGACAGCACCGGTGTGGGTCCCGTCCTGGTGGATCTGAGGAAGCGCTGCAGATCGTCGATCGGTACGGCTGCCGCGGCGGGCCCGGCAGCGTCGATCACGATCTCGCGCACCCCGGTGACCCGCTGGATGTCCAGGATGGTGTCGGCGTCGCACGCCGAGAGGGAATGGCTGCCTCGATGCCGGGCGTAGGTCATCGGGCTGGTGTACCCGAGCAGTACTCGGTCACCTGCCTGTGTCGTGCCGAGCACGACTGATCGGTCTGGCCGCACGGCAACGAGGACTCCACCATCACTGAGGGCGCCGAGCAGGCGATGGGGACTGCCATGCTGGGCGAGCACGTCGGCGAGAGCGGGGTTCCCGATGCTCATATGACGAACCATAGGTAGTTGGCCACGGCTTATCAGGCTAATAGCGAATAAATCTCCCGATCAAGACAAAGATGGCCGCGGGATGGATGAGTTTCCCCGGAGTGGGGTACTCGTCACCCTCGTATCCCCCGTCCCAGCTGCGGTATCAGCGTGCTGTACGTCTCAGATCCCAAGACCCTCGTGAACGCGTTCACAAGCGCGGATACACTCTGAGGGATCCCGAGGGGCCCGCCGCAGTGCCCCTCCACAGCCCGCCGCATGCCCTAAGGATCCACTGTGAACAAGCCCGTCGTCCTGGTCGCCGAGGAGCTGTCCGAAGCAGGCCTCGCCGTGCTCGCCGCGGACTTCGAGGTCCGTCACACCGACGGCGCCGACCGCTCCCAGCTCCTGCCCGCCCTCGCCGATGTGGACGCGATCATCGTGAGGTCCGCCACCCAGGTGGACGCCGAGGCCATCGCCGCGGCGCCTAAGCTGCGCGTGGTCGCCCGCGCCGGTGTCGGCCTCGACAACGTTGACGTCGATGCGGCCACCAAGGCCGGTGTCATGGTCGTCAACGCGCCGACCTCCAACATCACCAGCGCCGCCGAGCAGACGATCGCGCTCATCCTTGCCTCCGCCCGCAACACCGCCCAGGCCCACTCGGCGCTGAAGAACGGCGAGTGGAAGCGGTCCAAGTACACCGGTGTCGAGCTGGACGAGAAGATCGTGGCCATCCTCGGCCTGGGCAAGATCGGCCAGCTCGTGGCCCAGCGCCTGCAGCCGTTCGGCGTCGAGCTGATCGCCTACGACCCCTACCTGCCGCCGGCCCGCGCCGCGCAGATGGGCGTGCGGCTGGTCAGCCTGGAGGAGGCCATCAAGCAGGCCGACTTCATCACCGTGCACCTGCCCAAGTCGAAGGAGACCCTCGGTCTCATCGGCGACAAGGAACTGCACGAGGTCAAGCCGAGCGTACGGATCATCAACGTCGCCCGCGGCGGCATCGTGGACGAGGGCGCGCTCTACTCCGCGATCAAGGAGGGCCGGGTCGCCGGCGCCGGTCTCGACGTGTTCGCGAAGGAGCCCTGCACCGACAGCCCGCTGTTCGAGCTCGACCAGGTCGTCGCCACCCCGCACCTCGGCGCCTCCACGCACGAGGCCCAGGAGAAGGCCGGCACCCAGGTCGCGCGGAGCGTGAAGCTGGCGCTGGCCGGCGAGTTCGTGCCGGACGCGGTCAACGTCCAGGGCGGCGCGGTCGCCGAGGACGTCAAGCCGGGCCTGCCGCTGGCCGAGAAGCTGGGCCGCGTCTTCACCGCGCTCGCCGGCGAGGTCGCCACCAAGCTCGACATCGAGGTGCGCGGCGAGATCGCCTCCCATGACGTGCGCGTGGTCGAGCTGGCGGCGCTCAAGGGCGTCTTCGCCGACGTCATCGAGGAGCAGGTCACCTACGTCAACGCGCCGCTGCTGGCCAAGGACCGCGGCATCCACGTCGAGCTGGTCACCAGCTCCGACAGCCCCGACTGGCGCAACGTCGTCACCGTCCGCGGCGTCCTGGCGGACGGCCGCCAGGTCTCGGTGTCGGGTACGCTCTCCGGCCCCCGCCAGGTCACGAAGATCGTCGAGGTCAACGGCTACGAGATGGAGATCGAGCCGACCGCGCACCTGTCGTTCTTCACCTACACCGACCGCCCCGGCATCGTCGGCGTGGTCGGCCGCCTGCTCGGCGAGCAGGGCATCAACATCGCCTCGATGCAGGTGGCCCGCGACACCAAGGGCGGCAAGGCGCTCATCGCGCTGACCGTCGACTCGGCCATCCCGGCCGACGTCGTGGACCAGATCGTCGCCGAGATCGGCGCCGACAGCGGCCGCTCGGTGGACCTGGAGGACTAAGCCCGTAGCGACAAGCGGCCGTCGTGGAACATTCCACGACGGCCGCATTTCTTGTCTCAGCATGCGAGATGCTAGGACATCCAACGAGATCCCGAGGTACGCTGGCGGCAATGCGCCAGGTTCTCGTACTTATTACCTGCCGCGGCGGAGCCTGCTAGGGCAGGTCGACCATTCGCCGCGGTGTGTGGCGTTGCGTCGGCCGTTAAGACCCTTCTCTCTCACCGGATCCGTGACCCGGACCGGTTGGACCAGGCTCGGTCCGACCCGTGACCGGGGTCCGGCCTCCTTCTCGAAGTACGCCCGCGTTATGAGATGAGTCGCATCATGTACGAGATGTATCCCTGGAACCACGCCGACGAGCACGAGGAAGAGGCGGCCGAAGCCGTCCAGTTCGCCCTGGACCGGCGCGACAACGGCGGCGTCCCCTCCCGCTAGAAGTTCAGGCGGTAGAACGTCGCCATGCCGCCAGGCTAGATCGCTGCGTGGGCCAGTGCGAGGGCTCCCAGCAACGGGGCGTCGTCGCTGAAGCGCGCCTGCCGTACCTCCGGCGCGAACGGTACGGCCCGCCGCACCTCGGCCACCAACCCCGGCATGATCACGTCAGCCGCCCCCATCATCCCGCCGCCCACCACGAGGCGCTCGGGATCGACCATCACGCACAGGTTGGCCACGCTGACCGCCAGCAGCCGCAACGCCTGCGTCACCAGATCCCGCACGACGTCCTCGGAACCGGCCTGGGAATAGTGGGTGAGGAGGTGGGCGGTGGTGACCGGACGGCCGAGCAGGGCCGAGGCGCGTCTGGCCAGGCCGCTGCCCGACACCCGCTCCTCCAGCGGCACATGACCGTCGGCGAACGCCGGTTCACCCGGCTCCACCTGCAGGTAGCCGATCTCGCCCGCCGCGCCGTGCGCCCCCGGCACCACGGCGCCGCCGACGATCAGGGCCGCGGCCAGGCCGGTGCCGAGGTTCAGGTAGATGCCGGTGGACACGCCGCGCAGCGCGCCCCAGCGCAGTTCGGCGGCGGCCGCCGCGTTGACGTCGTTGTCGATGGCCACGGGGATGTCGCCGAACTCCTCGGCCAGCAGCCTGGGCAGTTCCAGGCCGTCCCAGCCGGGGACGTTCGGCGACAGCCGTACCACACCGTCGCGGATCACCCCCGTGGTCGAGAAGCCGACCGCGGCCGGATGCCGGTCGAGGCGGCGGGCGGCGGCGAGCGCCCGCGCGAGCGCGTCGGGACCGGTGTCCAGGCGCTCACGCGCGGAGACCTCGGGCCCGTCGGCGCCGGAGACCCCCACCGCGATCTTCGTGCCGCCGACGTCGATGCCCAGCACCTGGCTCACCTGACAGGACCCTTTCTGGCGAGGGAGTCGATGGCGACGGCCAGTGCGAGCACCGCGGCCGTGACCATGAGGCGGACCGAGGAGTCCACGCTGAGCAGGAACATACCGCTGGTGATCGACTGGATGACCAGCACCCCGAGCAGCGCGGCGTAGGCCCGGCCACGCCCGCCGAACAGCGAGGTGCCGCCGATGACCGCCGCGGCGATCGCCATGAGCAGGACGTCGCTGCCGCCCGACTGCTGGTTGACCGCGGACAGGCGGCTGGCCGCCAGGATCCCGCCGGCCGCGGCGAGCGTCGAGCCCAGCATGAACGCCAGGATCCGGATCCTGGTCACGTTGATGCCCGCGCGCCTGGCCGCCTCGGCGTTGCCGCCGACCGCGTAGACGTGCCGGCCGAAGGCGGTGTGCCGCAGCATGAGGTCGAAGCCCACCACCAGCGTGCCGAAGATGACCAGCAGCAACGGCACGCCCCGGTCGGCCGACATGATCAGCACGCCCGCACCGAGCAGCACCGCCAGCCCCGCCGAGCGCGCCCCCAGCCACCACGCAGGCGTGACCGGCAGCCCGGCCCGCGACCGGTGGACCCGGTTCAGCAGGCTCACGCCGCCGGAGCCGAGCACCAGCCCCGCCACCACCGGCCACGACAGCCAGCCCGGCAGCCAGGTGTCGCTCAGCTTGGAGATGAAGCCGGTGAACGGCAGGTTGATCGTGCCGCCCTCCCGCAGCAAGTAGAGCAGCAACCCCTGCCAGCCCATCAGCCCGGCCAGCGTGACCACGAACGACGGCATCCGCAGCCGGGTCAGCATCAGCCCGTGCAGCAACCCGATCGCCGCCCCCGCCACCAGCGCGAGCCCGATCGAGGCCAGCGGATGCCAGCCCTGCTTCACGTTGACGATCGTCATGACCGTCGCGCACAGGCCGCTGACCGACCCGGCCGACAGGTCGATCTCGCCCAGCAGCAGCACCATGATGATGCCGAGCGCGATCGTGCCGGTCGCGGCCATCTGCAGGGCCAGCGTGGTGAGGTTCTGCGCCGAGAGGAACCGGTCGTTGAGCGTGCTGAAGATGATCGCGATCGCGACGAGCGCGCCGACGACCGGCCACGCGCCGATGTCGCCGCGCTTCAACACCTTCATGGGGTACGGCGTGCGCAGCGTCGTGTCCGGGTTCATGCTCCCGCTCCTGTGATGGCGGCGACGATCTCCTCCTGGGCGGCGGTGGCCGTACCGAAGACTCCCGCGTTGCGGCCCAGGCGCAGGACGGCCACCCGGTCGCTCACCGCGCGCACGTCGGCCAGGTTGTGTGAGACGACCAGCACCGCGAGCCCGCGCTCGCGCAGCCGTCCGATGAGGGCGAGCACCTGCGCGGTCTGCTCCACGCCGAGCGCGGCGGTCGGCTCGTCCAGGATGACCAGGCGCGGGGAGCCGAGCAGGGCCCGCGCGATGGCCACCGACTGCCGCTGGCCGCCGGAGAGCATCGCGACCGGCACCCGGATGTCGCGGATGCGCACGTCGAGCTGGCCGAGCAGGTCGCGGGTGGCGCGCTCCATCCGGATGTGGCGCAGGAAGCGGTCCTCGGCGCCGAGGAAGAGGTTGCCGACGACGTCGAGGTTCTCGCACAGGGCGAGGTCCTGGTAGACGGTGGCGATGCCGAGGGCCTGGGCGTCGCGCGGGCCGCCGATCCTGACCGGCGCGCCGTCCACGGCGATCGTGCCCGCGTCCGGGACGACCACCCCCGAGATGGTCTTGACCAGGGTCGACTTGCCCGCGCCGTTGTCGCCCATGAGCGCGACCACCTCGCCGGGACGCAGGTCCAGGCTCGCCCCGTCGAGGGCCTGGACCGCGCCGTACCGCTTGGTTATCCCCGATGCGGAGATCATCTACTGGATGCCGTTCTTCTCGCAGGCCGCCTTGACCTCGGCGGTACAGATCTGCTCGACCGTGTAGAACTTGTCCTTCACGATCGTGTCCTTGATCTTGTCGGCGGTGACCGGGATGGGGTCGAGGAGGAAGGCCGGGATGTCGGCGGTGCCGTTGTTGACCTTGGCCGGGGCCTGCGGGGTCTCGCCGTTGGCCAGGGCGACGGCCAGCTCGGCGGACTTCTCCGCCTCAGCCCTGATGTTCAGATAAATGGTCATGTGCTGTTCGCCGGTGAGAATGCGCTGGATGGCGGCGAGTTCGGCGTCCTGGCCGGTGATCGGCGGCAGCGCCGCGTACCCGGCGCGCTTCATCGCCGCGATCGCCCCGCCCGCCATGCCGTCGTTCGCGCTCAGCACACCCACGATCTTGTCGCGGCCCAGCGCCGTGATCGCCTGCTCCATCTGCTGCTGCGCCTTGTCCGGGCTCCAGTCCGGCGTGTCGAACTCCCTGCCCACCTTGACCTTGCCGTCCAGGACGTTCTTGGCGCCCTTCTTGTAGTCGGCCGAGCTCGGGTCGGTGGGGGAGCCGTGGATCATCACGATCTCGCCCTTCGCCGCCGTGCCCTTGGCGTTGAGCGCGTCCAGCAGCGCCTGCCCCTGCATCTCGCCCACCCGCACGTTGTTGAACGACACGTAGTACGCGTAGTCGATCCCCGAGATCAGCCGGTCATAGGCGATGACCGGGATCTGCTTCTGCTTGGCCTGATTGACCAGCGGCGCCACGGCGGCGGCGTCCACGGCGTCCAGGACCAGAACGTTCGCGCCCTGGGTGATGGCCGCCTCGACCTGCTGTTGCTGTTTGGCGGCGTCCTGGTCGGCGTTGCTGTAGAGGATCTCGCAGGTCGAGCAGAGCGCCTTGACCTTGGCCTCGAACAGGGGCCGGTCGAAGGCCTCGTATCTGGTCGTCTTGGATTCGGGCAGGAAGAGGGCGATCTTCTTAGCCGTCTGTCCTGTCTGTTCGGCTTGGGATGGTTGGGTGCTCGCCGTCGTACCCGCGCCGCCGCTGCCACATCCCGCCAGCAGCAGCATCGCGGCTGCGACCATCACTCCTCGGTGCATCGCACATCGTTCCTCTCGAGTGCAGCCAGACCCCCGGGTCCACCTACCTTCCAACCAGCCCTTCTCCACCGGCCCGCCTCCTGCGCCGGACCTGCCTTCTCCGCGCCGGACTTGTCCTCCTCCGGCGGCCGCGCTCGTTCTTGCCAGGTCCGTCCTTCTCGTGCTGCGCCGCTCTTGTCGGCTCAGCGCGGCCCCTGGTTCGCTCGGCGTGCTGACCTGTTGGCGTGGCCCGACCTCTTTCGCCGTGCGCTGTCCTTCCTTGCTCGGGCTCCTCCGTGCCTGGGCCGTCCCCGCATGTGGCCTTCTCGTGTCGCGTGGGAGTTGTCCCTTGTCTTGGGTCGCCCCTCGCCCGGGGTGGATCGGGATGGTTGGAAGGTGGTTGGTAAGAAAGGTAATTTACTATCTGGTGCGTTGGCTAGAGTCTGCCGTGAAGGGGAGGTCGCGGTGCGAAGCGAGCTGGGAAACCCGCGGTTGCTGCGGGTCATGAACGAGCGGCGCCTACTGGACCAACTCCACCGGGAGGGCCCCGCGTCCAGAGCCGACCTCGCCAAGGTCACCGGCCTGTCCAAGCCCACCGTCTCCGCCGCCCTCGCAGGACTGGAAGAGGACGGACTGGTCCACCTGGTAGGCGAGGTTTCCGGCCGCCCCGGCCCCGTGACCTCCCTCTACGACGTGAACGCCGCCTCCGCCCACGTCGCAGGCATCGACATCGGCCGCGACTGGATCCGGGTGGCGGTGGCCGATCTCCGGGGTACTTTCGCCGGCCGTACCGACGGCCGGAACACCGCGCGCACATCGGCCGAACTGGCCGAACTCGTCGCCCGCCTGGCCCGCGCGGCCGCCCGCGAAGCCGAACTCGACTGGTCCGCGATCGTCTGCGCCGTCGTAGGCTCCCCAGGCGTCTACGACCAGAACGCCGGCCGCCTGGACTTCGCCCCCAACCTCCCGGGCCCCGACCTGGCCGACCGCCTGCGCGCCGCCCTCAACGTCGACCTGGTCATCGAGAACGACATCAACCTCGCCGCCGTCGGTGAACACGCGTACGGCGAGGGCCAGGGCAAGTCCAACTTCGCCCTGGTCTCCATCGGCACCGGCGTGGGCATGGGCATAGTCGTCAACGGCGAACTGTACGTGGGCGCCAGGGGCGCGGCAGGCGAGGTCTCCTACCTCCCCGCCACCGACGACCTCCCCACCCCCGCCCCCGAGCCCTCCACCCCCAACCCCCCAACGACCAGCCCAAGCCCCAACCCCCCAACGACCAACGCCAGCCCCAGCCCCAGCCCCGACACCCGGCCCAGCCCCGACACCAACCCCAACACCCGACCCAGCGCCGACACCAACCCCAACACCCGGCCCAGCGCCGACACCCGGCAGAACTCCGAGGCCCGACCCGGCTCCGGCATGCGGTCTGGCCCCGGCACCCGGCCTGGCTCTGACGCCTGGGCCGGCTCCGAGGCGCGGCCGGGTTCGGAGGCGCGGCTTGGCCATGACGGCGGACCCAACCCCGACACGCAGGGCACGCCCGACACCCAGCGCACGCCCGACCCGGATCTGCCGTCCGGGGTATCGAGTGCCGGATCTGTTGCCGGGGCGTCGGTCCAGGGCGCCAGAGAAGCGTTCCCCGGTGTCGTGCAGGCGGTCGGCGCGGATCAGGGGGATGCGAGCGTGCGGGAGCACGGGGCAACCGAGACCGTGGCCGCGGCTCCGGGGGTGGTGCGGGCGGCGCGGGCCGCCGGGCTGTCCCTGGGAACGGCCAAGGAGATCTTCGCCGCCGCGGAACGGGGCGATCCGGCGGCGCTGTCGGTCGTGGCAGCGGAGGGCCGGCGGATCGGCGGGCTGCTCGTGGCGGTGGCCGCCGTCCTGGACCCGGAGGTGATCGTGCTCTCCGGCGGCGTAGGACACAACCTCGACCTGCTGGGCGACGCCATCCAACGCCGAATCGGCGAACTGGGGCCCCTCCGGCCCACGATCGTGGCCAGCGCTCTGGGTGACAGCGGGGTGTTGCTGGGCGCCGTCGCCCATGCGAGGGGCCGCGCCTGGGACCTGATCTTCTCCACCCGTATGGGCTGAGATCAGCGAGGGTATGGGGGATGCCGCCTGTGCGTGCGCTCGTTACGGCGGTCAGCCACCCCCGCTGGACGACCGTCTCCCTGGACAGAGAGGTCCACGTGCGGCGGGTGGGGGTGGGTGGCTTGCCGTAGGAGAAGAACCTGCAGTGGCAGAACCCCACGCGACAGAAGCTCGCGTGCGACAGGGCCGCTCGCGGGAGAAACCGCGAAAGGGCCCGCGCGAGAGCCCGCGCGCGGCGTGAGAAAGTCGCGAAAGGGCCCGCGCGAGAGCCCGCGCGCGGCGTGAGAAAGTCGCGACATTGCCCGCGCGACCGAGGCCGTGGTTTCTCCCGCGCGTGAGTGAAGCCACGCACGGGAGAAACCGCGACAGCTCGCCGCGACGGGCCGGCGGGATCAGCGCTATCAGGTGATCAGGAGAAGATCAGGAGAACGGGCGCGTCACAGCGTGGCGGTGGGCATGACGGGCGCGGGGGCTTGGCGGATCTTTTCGAGCTGGTTGGTGAGTTTGACGCCCGCCGGATCCGGACGCACGGCGCCCACGAAGGCGCGGCGGCGCCAGGCGCTCAGTTTTTCCTCCTTGACCACATCACCGGTACGCGGCGAATGCACCATGTGCCCAGGCCGGGAGATCATGCCCACGTGCCCCAGTCCCGAGAAGAAGACCAGGTCGCCGGGCTTCAGGTTCTTCCAGCTGATCTTTCTGGAGAACGCCGAGTACTGCTGGGCGGCGGTGCGGGGTAGTTCGATGCCCGCGCTTTCGTAGGCGCGGAGCATGAGGCCGGAGCAGTCGTAGCCGCGTTTGGTGGTGCCGCCCCAGACATACGGGGTGCCGCGCTTGTCCATGGCGTAGGCCAGGGCCTTCTGCCAGCTGGGCTTGGGCGTCCGCCGCTCCTGGATTTCCTTGAGGCCCTGGCTGGTCAGCGTGACGTCGTAGGGGTCGACGGTGGTGACGGGGGAGGCGGGAGAAGCGGGGGAGGCGGGGGATGCGATGGCGGGGGATGCGAGGGTGGCTGCGGTGACACCGGAGACGGTGATGAGCACAGCGGTCGCGATGATGCGAGACAGGGGAATGTCCTTCCACAAGGCCTACCGGGTTAGCTGTCGGGCTCGGGCCTGGAAGTCGCCCTACGGCGTGGTAAGCGCCGATTCGCCCCAATGGGGGAGGTGGGTCCCCGGCTCCGCACTGCGGTGTGCGGATTAGGCTGGTGGGACTCTAACGAAACAGTCAAAAGCGTGCAAATCGGGCAAAATGGAGTGTCCGGGAAATGAGATGGGTTGCTCGTCAGGCGAGACGACCCGGTAAGGTACCGCCCATGGAGTCGCGTAGCATTCGCCTGGCCGTCATCCCCGGAGACGGCATCGGTACCGAGGTCGTGACCGAGGGCCTCAAGGTTCTCGAGGCGGTCGGTCCCAAGTTCGACATCACCGAGTACGACCTCGGCGCGGACCGCTACGCCAGGACCGGCGAGGTCCTACCCGACTCCGTGCTGCAGGAGCTGCGCGGCTACGACGCGATCCTGCTCGGCGCCGTCGGCGACCCCCGCAAGGTGCCGCCCGGCCTGCTGGAGCGCGACCTGCTCCTGCGCATCCGCTTCGACTTCGACCACTACGTCAACCTGCGCCCGGTCAAGCTGCTGCCCGGCGTCGCGACGCCGCTGGCCGACACACCGGCCGAGAACGTCGATATCGTCGTCGTCCGCGAAGGCACCGAGTCGCTCTACGCCGGCACCGGCGGGGCCATGCGCAAGGGCACGCCGTACGAGGTGGCGACGCAGGAGTCCATCAACACCGCCTACGGCGTCGAACGCGTCGTCCGCTACGCCTTCGCCAAGGCGCAGAGCCGCCCGCGCAAGAAGCTCACGCTGGTCCACAAGACCAACGTGCTCACCTTCGCCGGTGACCTGTGGCAGCGCACCTTCGACCGCGTGGCCGAGGAGTACCCCGAGGTCGCCACCGACTACGTGCACATCGACGCGGCCACGATGTTCTTCGTCAACCAGCCCGAGCGCTTCGACGTGATCGTCACCGACAACCTGTTCGGCGACATCATCACCGACCTCGGCGCCGCGGTGGCCGGTGGCATCGGCCTCGCGGCCAGCGGCAACATCAACCCCGAAGGCGCCGCGCCGAGCATGTTCGAGCCGGTGCACGGCAGCGCCCCCGACATCGCCGGGCAGAGCAAGGCCGACCCGACCGCCACCATCCTCTCGGTCGCCATGCTCCTGGACCACCTCGGTCTGACCGCCGAGGCCGCCCGCGTCGAGCAGGCCGTCGCCGACGACATCGTCGAGCGCCTCTCGCACGCCGCCGCCCGCACCACCCGGGAAATCGGCGACGACCTCGCCGCCCGAGTATCCGGCGGCGCCTGACGCCGCAGGCCACCGGCCCACGAGCGGCCCGCCGTACCGCAGAACGTGAGATCCCCCACCCTCGGGGTCTGACAAGAAGTCTGCGGAGGTACGGCAGGCAGCGCGCGAACCCGCAGCTCGTGAACACCCGGTACCGACCTGACAAGCGGCCCAGGCGCCCCAGCGCACTCGCGGCCGCCTGACCACCCACGCCCGGTGGCTCGCGAGAGCCTCCGGGCGTTTTCGTTGCGCCCTAACGGTCGTCCTTTTAGATGCAGTAAGTTCCCTCTACCCGATCCGGCGCAGAATGGATGCAGGGTAGTCCTCAGAGAAAGAGAAGGATCTCCGTCATGACCACCTCTCAGAAGCTCAGCTTCGACGTGCAGCTATCCGACCACGCTCGCACCGCGGCAGAGCGCGAGGCGGTACTGGCGAGCCCCGGGTTCGGGAAGGCCTTCACCGATCACATGGTCTCGATCGACTACACGGAGGGCACCGGCTGGCACGACGCCCGCCTCACGCCGTATGGACCGCTCACGCTCGACCCCGCGACCTCCGTCTTCCACTACGCGCAGGAACTCTTCGAGGGTCTCAAGGCCTACCGGCACGCGAACGGCTCGATCGTCACCTTCCGCCCCTACGCCAACGCCGCCCGCTTCAACCACTCCTGCGCGCGCATGGCCATGCCGGAACTGCCGGAAGACACCTTCGTGGAGGCGCTCGAACTCCTCGTCCAGGCCGACCGCGACTGGGTCCCCACGACCGAGGGCCACAGCCTCTACCTGCGCCCGTTCATCATCGCCACCCAGGTCGGCCTCGGCGTCAACTACCCGTCCGAGAACTACCGCTTCATGGTCATCGCCTCGCCCGCCGCCTCGTACTTCAGCGGCGGCGTCAAGCCCGTCTCCGTGTGGCTCTCGACCGAGTACACCCGCGCCGCCCCCGGCGGCACCGGCGCCGCCAAGTGCGGCGGCAACTACGCCGGAGCCTTCGTCGCCCAGCGCGAGGCCGTCGCCCAGGGCTGCGACCAGGTCGTCTGGCTCGACTCCCACGAGCACCGCTACGTGGAGGAGATGGGCGGCATGAACCTCTTCTTCGTGTACGGCGATCGCCTCCTCACCCCCGCCCTCACCGGCACGCTCCTGCCCGGCATCACCCGCGAGTCCATCCTCAAGCTCGCCGGCGACCTCGGCCTGAAGGCCGAAGAGGGCCGTCTGTCGATCGAGGAGTGGCAGGCCGGCTGCGAGTCGGGCGAACTGACCGAGGTCTTCGCCTGCGGCACCGCCGCCGTGGTGACGCCGGTCGGCTCGGTCAAGGGCGCCGACCGCGCCTGGACCGTGGGCGACGGCACCCCGGGCCCGGTCACGATGCGCATCCGCGACGAACTCGTCGGCATCCAGTACGGCACCCGCCCCGACCCCCACAGCTGGATCCACAAGATCAGCTGACACCCGTGCTGGCCCGCACCCGTGGGGCAGCACCTCTTTCGCCCCGCACCCGTGCGCCAGTGCCGGCCGCCATCCGCGTGGAGCGTCGGCCGAAGGAGCCCCCGCTGGGCAGGCGGTGGCAGGACAGCGTGTTGGTCAGTTCTTGCGGATCAAGGTGAGGCCGTCGGAGATCGGGAGGATGGTCGTGGTCACGCGGGGATCCTGCATCACCATGTCGTTGAACTCGCGGATCGTCACCGTGGTCTCGTCGTTTCTCGACGGGTCGGCCACGTAGCCGGTCCACAGGGTGTTGTCCACCATGATCAGTCCGCCGGGGCGCAGGCGTTCCATGAGCAGTTCGTAGTAGGCGGGGTAGCCGGGCTTGTCGGCGTCGATGAAGGCCAGGTCGACGGAGCGCTGGAGGGTCGGCAGGGTTTCTGTGGCGGGGCCGAGGGTCAGGGTGATGCGGTCGGTGACGCCCGCGTCCTCCCAGTAGCGTTTGGCGATCGCGGTCCACTCCTCGCTCACGTCGTAGCAGTAGAGGTGCCCGCCGGACAGGCCGCGGGCGAGGCAGAGCGACGAGTAGCCGGTGAACGTGCCCACCTCGACCGCCACCGACGGGTCGACGAGCTGGGTGATCATGGTGAGCAGGCGGCCCTGGGAAGCGGAGATCTGCATGCTGGCCTGGTCGCCGGTGGCCGCGCGGGTCTCGATGGCCAGTTGCTCGAGGAGCGGATCGGGGCGGGTGGTGTGTTCGTGGATGTATTGGGCGATCGGCTGGTCGAGCACGAAGTTCTTCATGGCGACATTGTCGATCAGCCGGAGCTCTCGGCCACGTTGAGTTGGGCTGTGTCGAGGGTGAGGTTCCAGGGGGCGGGCATCTCAAGCGGGTTGCCCAGGGCGACATTCACGACAATGGTGTAGCCGTCGGGTGCCGGTCCGCTGTGGAGGCCGGCGGTCGCTTGTATGGGGTCGATGCGGAGGAAGGCCTGGACTCCGGCGATCGCGTATTCCTTGGGTTTGATCGCGTAGTCGTCGTGGACGTCGGCCTTGGCGACGATCTGCTTGAGCAGGCGAGAGACGATCTTGTTGTGCTTCCATGTGGGCACGTCGTTCACCACGATCCGGCCGTGGATGAGCTCGACCCGGTCATCGGGGAACAACTGGCACGCCGCCCGATACTTCGCTGGGAGTGGCGGGGGCGACGCGACTGCGGGACGCTCCAGAAGCTTGGCCATGGTTCCCTCATCCCCTCCCGAGAGGTGAACGCGATGTGATTGGTGCGCGACCCAAGGTAATGCCCCGGAAAAGAGCTCGCAAGTTTGTTCGAATAACTGGGCAATATGTCGCAAATGATAGGGTCGCCTGCGATGAACAAGAGGCTGGTGGCGGCATGTGTTGCCGCGTGTGTCGTGCTTGCCGTAGTCGCCGTCCTGGCCTTCGCGGAGCCGGGTGGCAAACAGGGCGCCTACCAGCTCACCCGCCAGCCGGACGGCTCGATGGTCCTCGCCAGGCCGGGGGTGACCGCGCCGGTCCTCGATCTGTACGAGGACTTCGACTGCCCCATCTGCAAGCAGCTCCACGCCGCCGTGGACCCCACGCTCCAGCGCCTGGCCAAGGCGGGCAGCGTGAAGGTGGTCTTCCATCCGGTGACGATCTTCCGGGACGAGCCGATGCGCTCCAACAGCGTCCGCGCGGCCGCCGCCGCCCGTTGTGTGCCCGCGGCCAACTGGCTGGCCTTCCGCGACCAGCTCTACGCCATCCAACCCGCCCCGCACGGCACTGCCAGCGGGTTCACGCCGGACGAGCTGGTGGGCGCCGCGCGCAAGGCGGGCGCCTCGGTGGACGAGTGCGTGGCCAAGCAGGCCTTCGCCAAGCAGCACCTCAGCCAGAACGACGGCGTCCGCCTCGACGGGACTCCGACGGTGCTGTTCAACGGCCAGATGCTGGGTGACGTCGCCTTCGACCCCAAAGCCCTGGAGAAGCTCATCACGGGCGGCGACGGCATCACCGTCTGAGCTTCGCCGTACAAAGAATGTCCCAGAACGTGAGACCAGCGTGCCAGATGGTGAATCCATGTGGCACACTCGGCATCACCATGTTCTACGGTCTGCTCATTATCGGCAGGCGCGCTGGCTGACAAAGGACACCGCCAGCGCGCAGACCTCTCACGTCCGTGAGGGGTCTTTTTCATTTCCACGGGAGACCCATCAGATGGCCGACGACCGCTTCCACGTGTACGACACCACGCTGCGCGACGGCGCACAGCAAGAAGGCCTCAACCTCACGGTGGCCGACAAGCTGTCGATCGCGCGCCACTTGGACAGCCTGGGCGTCGGTTTCATCGAGGGGGGCTGGCCTGGCGCCAACCCCAAGGACACAGAGTTCTTCAGGCGGGCTCAAACAGAGCTCGACCTGAAGCACGCGCAGCTTGCCGCGTTCGGCGCGACCCGCCGGGCAGGCATGAAGGCAGCCGATGACCCTTTGGTCGCCGCACTGCGCGAATCCGGCGCGCCGGTCGTGACTCTTGTCGCCAAGAGCCACGACCGGCACGTGGAGCTGGCCCTCCGCACCACCCTCAGTGAGAACCTCGCGATGATCCGCGACACCATCTCTCATCTGAAAGCGGAGGGCCAGCGGGTCTTCCTCGACGCCGAGCATTTCTTCGACGGGTACAAGTCGAATCCAGCCTACGCTCTCGAGGTCCTCAGGACCGCGGCCGAGGCGGGGGCCGACGTCGTGGCCCTGTGTGACACCAACGGGGGCATGCTCCCCGACGAGCTAGCCGAGGTGGTGAACGCGGCCGTCCAGACCAGCGCCCGCGTCGGCATCCACTGCCACGACGACACCGGCTGCGCGGTCGCGAACACGCTGGCCGCGGTGAAGGCGGGCGCGACCCACGTGCAGGGCTGCGCCAATGGTTACGGCGAGCGCTCCGGCAACGCGAACCTGTTCACGGTCGTGGCGAACCTCCAGCTCAAGCGGGGCTTCGACCTGGTGCCGCCGGCCGCGCTCCAGGACATGACCCGGATCGCCCACGCGATCACCGAGGTCACCAACGTCACCCCGAACTCGCACGCCCCCTACGTGGGCATGTCCGCCTTCGCGCACAAGGCCGGCCTGCACGCCAGCGCCATCAAGGTGGACCCGAACCTCTACCAGCACATCGACCCCGCCGCCGTCGGCAACGACATGCGCATGCTGGTCTCCGACATGGCCGGACGGGCCAGCGTCGAGCTGAAGGGCCGCGAGCTGGGCTACCAGCTGTCCGCCGAGACGTCCAAGGAACTGGTCGACCGGGTCAAGGAGCTGGAGTCCCAGGGCTACACGTTCGAGGCCGCCGACGCCTCGTTCGAGCTGCTGCTGCGCGACACCCTGCACGGCGAGCGCAGGCGCCACTTCGAGGTCGAGTCCTGGCGCGTGATCGTCGAGCGCACCAAGGGCGGTGAACTGGTCAGCGAGGCCACCGTCAAACTGCACGCCAAGGGTGAGCGCATCGTGGCCACCGGCGAGGGCAACGGCCCCGTCAACGCCCTCGACAAGGCGGTCCGCCTGGGCCTGGAGAAGCTCTACCCCGAGCTGGCCGCGGTCGAGCTGATCGACTTCAAGGTCCGCATACTCGAGGGCACCCACGGCACCGACGCCATCACCCGCGTCCTCATCACCACCAGCGACGCCACGGGCGAGTGGGCCACGGTCGGCGTGGACGAGAACATCATCGACGCCTCCTGGCAGGCCCTTGAGCAGGCCGTCACCTATGGTCTGCTGCGCGCGGGCCGCGAGTTGTAGCAGGCCGTAAAGGGCCGCGTGTTAAGGATTTTTGGGGGTACGGCGCCGCCGTACCCCCAAAGCCGTTATTTGCTGATCCGGACGGCGTCGGCGATCACGAGGCCGACGCCGGAGGTCCAGCGGCTCACCCCGACCACGTTGTAGTCACCGGCGTTGAGCGAGAACGTGCCGAGGCTCCGCCACCCGCCCCCGCCGGAACGCTGGTCGACATAGACCGTCTGGTTGCCGCCGGAGGCGGCCACGATGTACGGGGCCGAGCTGTTGTAGCCGGGCAGCGCCGGGTACCAGACCTCGACCTTGTATGTGCCCGCGGTGGGAATGTTGGCCTTGTACCAGGCCGGGTCGCTGGCGGCGACAGGCTCGGCGTAGCGGTAGTCGGGCCCGTATCGCTGGGCGGAGTACGTCGAGGTGCCCCAGTTGGCGCTGGAGCTGAACCGGTCGGCGGTCGTGTTGTCCACGATGGTGGACCAGGTGGTGCCGCCGCCTCCGGTGACGTACTGCATGTACTTGTTCCAGTCCCAGTGCCGGCCGGGGTCGGTGTGGGTGGCGCCGGGGACCTCGTTGTGCCCGATGATGCCGGTGCGCGTCTTCGGGATGCCGTACTTGTTGCACAGGTACGCGGTCAGCGCCGCCGAGCTGCGGTACATGGCGTCGGTGAACCACGAGGGGTTGTCGACGAAGCCCTCGTGCTCGATGCCGATGGAACGCGTGTTGTAGCTCCAGTTGCCGGCGTGCCAGGCGACGTCCTTGTCACGGACCATCTGGGTGACCGCGCCGTCGGAGGAGCGGATCACGTAGTGGGCGGAGACGTTGGCGCTCGGGTTCTGGAACCAGGAGATGGTGCCGGCGTACGAGCCCTGCGTGACGTGGATGATCACCCGGTCGATGTTGTAGCTGGACTCGCGGCTGGAGGCGGTGTAGTTGCCGGAGTTCGCGGCGACCCACGCGGCCGGCGGGTAGTCGGGGCTGAGGGCGGCCATCGCGGTGAGGTCCTGGGCCTGTTCGTACGCGCCGCGCTCGGCGGTGACCATCTGGGCGGGAACGCTGATCTGCTCCGCGCCCGCGGTGCCGGTCAGGCCTTTGCCGAGGAAGTCGTAGACGGTGTCGGCGTACAGGCGGGCGGTGGCCGGGTCGGCGGCGTTGCCGTACTTGGCGACGACCGGGTACCACGCGCCGAGCGCCGCGTCGGCGGCCAGCCCGAGCTCGTCGGCGTAGGCGCGCAGCACGGCCGCGCCGCCCTTGATGTTGGCCGCGGCGTCGCGCTTGAGCGCCCGCGTGGACAGGCCGGTGAGTTCGGCGGCCTTCTCCAGGACCTTGGCGGTGGGGTTGCTGACCAGGTGCATGACGCCGTAGCCGCCGCTGGCGCTCGGCGCGCCGGCGTGCCCGTCGAAGTGGGTCTCGGCGTAGGCGATGGTGGCCAGCAGGTCGCGGGGCACCTTGTAGGTCTGCGCGGCCTGGGCGAAGGCGTCGCCGAGCGGGGCGGCCTGCGCGCTCGCGCGGGCGGTCGTGGTGGGCAGGACGAGGGTGAGCATGGCGATCATGCTCGTCACGAGCAGCACTAATCGGGGGGTTCGAGTAGCCCTCATGGCCGCAAGATACGACTATCCCTGACAGATGTCGATAATTGACATCACTCCGGGTTTACTTGAAACTTTCCGTCGCCCTCGTGTTCAGAAGACCACGGACACGCCGTTCACCTTCACCTTGCCGCCCGAGCAGGACACCTTCGGCTCGTCGGTGCCCGGCACCACCACTGTCACCAGCTCCTTGGCCGCCGGCGAGACGACCACGCTGGCCGGCTTCCTCGACAGGTACGTCGGCGAGACCCAGCCCCGCTTGCCGCCCCGCTCCACCTTCTGCCCGCCGACCGGCTTGCACCCCGCCAGCTGCACCAGCGTGACCCGGTACTTCCCGTCACCCAGCACGACCTTGCCGCCCGCGTTGGAGACGACCGTGAGCGACGGGTCGAAGCGCCACAGGTTGCGCACCTTCTTCCCGCCGCCCGCACTGTCGCGCACCGCCATCACGTCCTCGCCGTGATGGACGAACACACTTCTGGTACGCCCGACGCCGTACGCCTTGTCGGCGACCCGGAAAGTCTGGCGGCCGGAGCCGTACGTCGCCTTGGTGAGCTTCGTGGCGGTACGCGGCCGGAACCGCGCGCCCTCGACCATGGGCACGTTGTGCGCCTCGGGAGAGAGGGTCCAGTAGCGGTAGGCGCTCTTCTCGTAGGAGTGGAACCCCGCGTCGACCAGGATGTCGCGCCCGTCGGCGTAGTAGGTGACGCCCATGTGGTCCTCGTGCCCGTGGAACTTGGTCCCCGGCCCGAACCGCAGCGAGTAGTACGCCGCCTCCTTGGTCCAGTCGGTCCGCCCGTAGGCGTAACCCGCCCGGTAGACCTTGACCTTCTCCTTGGGCGTGCCGGTCTCCATCTTCGGCTCGGTCTCGGCGCTGCCGTCGCCGATCGGCACCATGTAGCCGCTGGGCTCGGTGGAGTGGGCGACGAACGACTTCAGCGCCTCGGTCCGCTTGGCGATCTCGCCGGGCACCTTGCGGTCGCAGTCGCGCATGTTGGTCATGGCGACCTGGAGCCGGCCGTACACGTAGACGGCGTAGCGCGGCGCCTGCTCCATGAGCGCGCCCTGGGAGTCCACGTCGAGCTTGACCGTGCCGGTCAGCCGCTTGATCGCCAGCGACGCCCAGTCGCGCCGTCCCAGCCGGCAGCCGATCGCCATGAGCGCGATGTCCTGGTCGATGCCGTGGTTGTGCCCCTTCTTGTACAGCCGGGCGTCCGACAGCAGCTTCGCGTGCTCCTTCAGGCTGCCGGTGAGCCAGCCGTCCTTGACGTGCATGCTCAGGCAGACGAGCGCCTGCGTGCGCAGCGATGTGGGGTGGTCCTTCCAGACGTAGGGCTTGGTACGGCTCGCCCCGCGCTTGTTGCTCGCCACCCAGTCCTTGGTGATCTCCTTGGCGCGCTCCAGGTACCGTGCCTCACCGGTGTTCTCGTAACCGACCACGAGCGTGCCGACCCAGCGCAGCGAGTGGAAGACGAACTCCCACGACCTGTTCCGGTACGGGCTCGCGCCCCAGTTGATCTTCTTGCCCAGCTTGTACGCCGGCTGCCCGACCAGCGAGATCTCCCCGTTCATCACGTCTTCGGCGGTGGGCGTACCCGGGATCCAGTCGCCCTGGCACTGCGCGGTGCGCTTCACCTTGTCGGCGGCCTGCGCGGGAGCCCCGAGCCCGGTGGTGGCGAGCATGAGGGCAAGAGGGATCGCGAGGCGGCGCACGCCGGTGTCCTTCCGAGGGTGTCTTCACGGGAGCGAGACATGCTCTCGAACCGGCGATCAAGAGGTCAAGCCGGGTGCGCGATCGTTAGCCGCTCGATGCCATGCTGTCTTCGTGAACTACGCAGACATCCTGATCCCGGACACCGCCGCCTGCCGTCTCGCGCTTGAGGTCGCGACCGAGTTCCACACGCCTTCGCTGCTCAACCACTCCGTCCGCGCCTATTTGTTCGCCGCGGCCTACGGCCAGGAGAACGCCGTCCCCTTCGACGCCGAACTGCTCTACGTCTCGGCGATGCTGCACGATCTGGGGCTGACGAAGGAGTTCGACAGCCACACGGTCGCCTTCGAGGCGGCGGGAGGACACGTGGCCTGGGTGTTCGGCGCCGGCGCCGGCTGGCCGGCCGAGCGCAGGAAGCGGGCGGCCGAGGTGATCGTGCGCCACATGTGGGCCGAGGTGGACGTGAACGACGACCCGGAAGGCCACCTCCTGGAGCTCTCCACCGCCATGGACATCTCCGGCCGCCAGACCGACGAGATCCCCGAGCCGGTCAAGCAGGAGGTCCTGCGGCTCTACCCGCGCCTGGACCTCGTCGAGGAGTTCACCGCCCGCATGACCGAGCAGGGGACCCGCAAGCCGGACAGCGTCGCCGGGGGCTTCGTCCGCGCCGGGTTCGGGGGCAGACTCGCCGCCAACCCCCTGAATTTCCTCGAAGCGTGATTTAGGTTTGTCCTGTGATCGATAAAACTGTGTCCCATTCGCCGAGAATCTGGAACTACTGGCTCGGGGGCAAGGACAACTACGAGATCGATCGTGAGATCGGCGACCAGTTCGCGCGCGTGTTCCCGGAGATCGTGCCGATCGCCCAGGAGTCGCGGGGCTTCCTGACCCGTGCCGTGACGTTCCTGGCGGGCGAGGCCGGGATCCGGCAGTTCCTGGACATCGGCACCGGCCTGCCCACGGTCAACAACACGCACGAGGTCGCCCAGCGCGTGGCCCCGGAGGCCCGCGTCGTCTACGTGGACAACGACCCGATCGTCCTGGCCCATGCCCGCGCGCTGCTCGTCGGCAGCGAGGAAGGGCTCACCCAGTACATCGAGGCCGACCTGCGCGAGCCCGCGGCGATCCTGGCCGGGGCGAGCGAGACCACGCTCGACCTGTCGCGCCCGGTGGCGTTGATGCTCCTCAACATCCTCGGCCACCTGCCCGACTACGACCAGGCCAAGGCCATCGTGGGCACGCTGGTCGACGCGCTGCCCTCGGGCAGCTACGTGGCCATCGCCGACGGCACCAACGTCATCAAGGGCCCCGAGTTCGAGGCGGCCATCGCCATCTGGAACCAGAGCGGCTCCGTCCCGTACCACCTGCGCCATCCGGACCAGATCGCCGGCTTCTTCGAGGGCCTGGAACTGCTGGAGCCCGGCGTCGTCTCCTGCCCCGGCTGGCGTCCGGGCGGCACGCCGGGTCCGGCCGTGGACGAGTTCTGCGGACTGGCCCGCAAGCCCTAGAAGAGAGCGGAGCCCCGCCCGCATAGGCTGGGCCCATGGCTGTCGTGAAGATCAACGCTCTGACCGTTCCCGCCGAGATGCGCGAGGACCTGGAGAAGAGGTTCGCCAACCGCGCCGGGATGGTCGACTCGGCCGACGGGTTCGAATGGTTCGAGCTGCTGCGGCCGCTCGAGGGGACCGACCAGTACCTCGTGTACACGCGCTGGCGCAGCGAGGAGGACTTCGTGGCCTGGCAGCAGGGCCCCGCCTTCCAACGTGGCCACGCCCAGGCAGCGGAAGCCGCCAAGGCCCAGGGCCAGGGTCATGGCCACGGCCAGGGCGGCCCCGCGGCGTCGGGCTCACAAGTCTGGTCATTCGAGGTAATCCAAAGCGCCGGCCCCAAGAACTAACCACCCGCGCCCGAACACCCAAGCCAGGAACCACCCACCCACCAACCCAGCCGGGGAGGCTGCCTCTCCGGCCCCCTTGGGCCCGCGGCCGAGGCGGCGGGCGGCGGCGCGTGGTTGTGCGGGTTGCCGGAGCACCGAGAAAGCGGGAGACGCGGTGAGCCCGCCACGGCCCCGAGACGCCGGGACGGCGAAGAAGGGCGGGCTCGCCGGAGCGGCGAGGCGGCGGGTGGCTGCGCGGTTTCCCGAGACGCCGGGACGGCGAAAGGGGGCGGGTGGCTGCGCAGGTCGCCGGGGCGCGGAGAAGACGGGACGGTGAGAGGCGGCGGGTGGCTGCGCAGGTCGCCGGGGCGCGGAGAAGACGGGACGGTGAGAGGCGGCGGGTGGCTGCGCAGGTCGCCGGGGCGCGGAGAAGGCGGGACGGTGAGAGGCGGCGGGTGGTTGTGCGGGGGTTTCCGGGCGCCGAGACGGCGGGGTGTGTCGCGGTGGTGGGCGGCGCCGGGGGGCGGTGGCCGGGGTGGGGCATGGGAACCGGTTCACGTGGGCCGTTGCGGTGGGGACCACGTCCGACGTGAGAAGCGACCCCCACGATCGGCCTGAGCGTACGACGGCGGGTGGCGGTAGGGACGCTTGCCGTAACAGAAAAAGAAACGGAAGAATCTCAAGAGGAAGGCGTAGTCCCGACCGGATTCGAACCGGCGCTACCGCCTTGAGAGGGCGGCGTCCTGGGCCACTAGACGACGGGACCTTCGTGAACTTGTGACAGTGGTAGTCCCGACCGGATTCGAACCGGCGCTACCGCCTTGAGAGGGCGGCGTCCTGGGCCACTAGACGACGGGACCCTGACCACAAGTGATTTCGCCGGTCTCCCCGGCGACGCAGGTAACTCTACCGCACCCCGAGGAGCACTCCAAACCGCTTAAGAGCCCATGAGATCGGGCCGGTACCGCCGGATCCAGGCCCCCATCGGCCCCCGCTCCCACAGCGGATCGAGCTCTCCCAGCGGGATGGCGACCTCGGGCCGCCCGGTCGCCGGATCGACGGGAACGGCGGCCAGCCGGGCACGCATCCACCCCGGCAGTCGCTCAGGTGTACGCCGGGTTCCCCAGCCGATGAGGCCGGTGGCCCGCAACGGCTGGGCGCGCACCCGAAGTCCCCCCACCCGCCCGATACGGCGCGGATCGGCACTGCGCGTCTCCACCGCGCCCACCCGGGTGATGTCGGCCCACAGCAGGCGTACGAAGAAGCCACGCGCGTCGTTCAGCTCCACGCCCGCCTCGGAGAACCGCACGACGGTCCCCGAGACCAGCCTGCGGTGCTTCACCACGAGAACCCCCGCCGGCGCCAAGGTGGCGAGCAGCCCCAGCAGCACGCCACCGGCGGTGGACCCGGTGAGGATGGCGCCCAGCAGCAGGCAGACGAGGAAGAAGAGCAGCAGCGGTCCGGCGAAGGCCAGCGCGAAGCGGGGGAAGGAACCCGGGCGAATGCGAAACTCTTCCATAAGCAGAAAACGGATGCCCCGGTGAGAGGACATCCGTCAAAGCTGGGGTACCAGGACTCGAACCTAGACTAACTGAACCAGAATCAGTCGTGCTGCCAATTACACCATACCCCACCGAAACGAACCCCTTCGGAGCTCGCCTTGGCGACGTCCGAAAGAATAGCCCAGCTTGGCGGTCACCACCAAAACGATTGCCGAACCGGGCGTCGGCGGCACCCGGCAGCCCCCGTGACATGCCAAGCTGAAGGAGGACAAAACCACCGCACGAGGAGCTCGAACGTTGGCAGAGAACCCGTTCTTTTCACCCAGCAGCCTGCCCTATCAGCTGCCTGACTTCGGGGCTATCCGGGAGGAGCACTACCTCCCCGCGTTCGAGCGCGGCATGAGCGAGCACCTGGCCGAGGTCGCGGCGATCGCGAACAGCGAAGAGGCGCCCACGTTCGACAACACGATCGCGGCGCTGGAGCGCTCCGGCCGTGTCCTCGGCCGCACGGGCATGGTCTTCTTCAGCATCGTCTCCTCCGATTCCACCGACGGCATCATGGCCATCGAGAAGGAGATCTCGCCGAAGCTGACCAAGCACAGCGACGAGATCCGGCTCGACCGCGCGCTGTGGGCGCGCATCAAGCAGGTCAACACCTCCGACCCGGAGGAGTCGTGGCTGCTGGAGAAGTACCGCGAGGACTTCATCAGGGCCGGCGCCGACCTGTCCGAGGGCGACCAGGAGCGGCTCAAGCGGCTCAACGAGGAGCTCTCCACCCTGTCCACCGACTTCTCGCAGAACCTGCTCAGGGCGAGCAAGGAGTCGGCGCTGGTCGTCGAGGACGCCGTCGAGCTGGACGGCTTCGACGAGGTGCGGCTGAAGGCGCTGGAGAAGGACGGCAAGTACGTCCTGCCGCTGCTCAACTTCACCAACCAGCCCGGCCTGGCGCAGCTGACGAACCGGGAGACCCGCCGCAAGCTGTACACGCTGTCGGTGGAGCGGGCGCCGGCGAACCTGGACCTGGCCGTCCGGATGGCCACCCTGCGCGCCGAGCGCGCGAAGCTGCTCGGCTTCCCGAGCCACGCCTCCTACAGCGTCGCCGACCAGACGGCCAAGACGGCCGAGGCGGTCGAGGAGATGCTCGGCCAGCTCGTCGGCCCCGCCGTACGCAATGCGAAGAAGGAAGCGGAGGCGCTGGCCGAGCAGGCCGGGTTCGCGATCGAGCCGTGGGACTGGTCGTTCTACACCGAGAAGGTGCGCGAGGCGAAGTACGACTTCGACGCCGACGCGATGCGGCCCTACTTCGAGCTCGACCGGGTCTTCCGCGACGGCATCTTCCACGCGGCCGGCCGCCTGTACGGGCTGCGCTTCACCGAGCGGACCGACCTGAAGGGCTACCACGAGGACGTCTCGGTCTGGGAGGTCGGCAACGAGGACGGCTCGCAGCTCGGCCTGTTCCTGCTCGACCCGTACGCCCGCCCGACCAAGCGCGGCGGCGCGTGGATGAACAACCTGGTCGACCAGTCCTACCTGTTCGGCGAGCTGCCCGTCGTCATGAACAACCTGAACGTCACCAAGCCGGCCGACGGGCCGACGCTGCTGACGTTCGACGAGGTCAACACGGCCTTCCACGAGTTCGGGCACGCGCTGCACGGCTTGTTCTCCGCGGTGCGCTACCCGAGGGTGTCGGGCACCAACGTGCCGCGCGACTTCGTGGAGTACCCGTCGCAGGTCAACGAGATGTGGGCGACCTGGCCGGAGATCCTCGCCAACTACGCCAAGCACCACGAGACGGGCGAGCCGATGCCCGCCGAGCTCGTGGAGAAGATGCGGGCGACGGAGAAGTTCAACCAGGGCTTCCAGACCGTGGAGTACCTGGCCGCGACGCTGCTCGACTGGGCCTGGCACAAGCTGGCCGCGGGCGAGACGGTCGAGGACGCGCGGGTGTTCGAGGCCGCGGCCCTGGAATCGGCGGGGATCGCCTTCCCGCAGGTGCTCCCGCGCTACCGCACCAACTACTTCGCGCACATCTTCTCCGGTGGCTACAGCGCCGGCTACTACTCCTACATCTGGAGCGAGGTGCTCGACGCCGAGAGCGTGGAGTGGTTCAAGGAGAACGGCGGCCTGAAGCGCGAGAACGGCGACCACTTCCGCCGCGAGCTGCTGTCGAAGGGCGGCAGCCTCGACGCGCTGACCGCCTTCCGCAACTTCCGCGGCCGCGAGCCCAGCATCCGCCCGCTGCTTGAACGTCGCGGATTGGTGTAGAAAGTCCCTTCTGAGGGGGTACGGCGGGGCCTGCCGTACCTCCTCACTCTTTTTCCGCCCCCAGTTCGTTCCTGAGCCACTCCCGCTCGGCGGCGCCCGTGGCCCGCGCGACCAGGAGCATCCCTCGCCGGTAGGGATCGGTCTCGTCCTCGGCGCGCACCGGCCGCTCGCCGTCGTAGAAGAAGCTGGCCGGGGTCTCCAGGAAGTCGAGCCTGCGCCGCAGCACCCGCGCCCGCTCCGCCGCGTCCGGCAGCGCCGACAGGAACGTCAGCAGCGCGAAGAACCGCGTCTGGTCGCTGATCTCGATGTCGGTGGGCTCGCGCAGCCGGCGCAGTAGTTCTTCCCTGCCCTTGTCCGTCAGCGTCAGCACGAGTCGCCGCGCCGCCGCCGTGCCCTGCTCCTCGTGCCGTTCGACCAGGCCCTTGGCCTCCAGTCTGGCGATGGCCGGGTAGAGCGCGCCGTCGCTGACCGGGCGCAGGTGGCCGCTGAGCGCGTTGAGCCTGGCCTTGAGCTCGTAGCCGTGCATCGGCCGCTCGTCGAGGAACCCCAGGATCGTCAGGGTCAGGTCACCGCCGCTTGCCATGGGCGCATCGTATCGCTATACATCTAAACGATATATAGCGAATCGAGGTAGCGCATGATCAGGCTGGCGTTCCCCATCTACGTGGAGTTGCTCACCGCGGTCGTCGCGGTGAGCGTGATCGACCTGCTCTGGGTCTCCGGCCTGGGCGAGAGCGCGGTCGCGGCGGTCACCGTGGCCACGACCACCGAGTTTCTGGCGCTCGGGTTGTTCCTGGCCGTCCAGACCGGCCTCACCGTGCTCGTCGGCCGCCGCGACGGCCGCGCGCCGCTCGCGCCCCTGGTCAGGACCGGCTGGCTGCTCTGGGCCGCGTTCAGCCTGGCCGTGGCCGTCCCCGGCGTACTGCTGCGCGAACCCCTGGCCGCCCTCCTGTCCGCCGACGCCCCCACCGCCGCGCTGACCGCCGGCTACTACCTGATCTCCCTGGCCGGCCTGCCCGTCTTCTTCGCCCAATGCCTGGTGGACGGCGTGCTCAAGGGCAAGGGCAACACGCGGGTCCCGATGCGCAACGCGCTGATCTGCAACGCCCTGGTCGTCGTCCTCGACCCGCTGCTCATCTACGGCCTCGGCATGGGCGTCCAGGGCGCCGCGCTGGCCACCGTCCTGGCCCGCCTGGCCACACTCGGCCTCGCCCTGCTCTCCCTGGTACGGCAGGCTCCGGCCGACGCCCCGGGCCGCGCTCCCGCGTGGGAGCTCGTGCGCACCGGGCTGCCCATGTCGGGCGACTTCCTGGCCCGCGCGCTGGTCGGCATGGTCCTGGTGGACGTGGTCGCCGGGTTCGGCGTGGCCGCGCAGGCCGGATACGGCATCGGCTCGAAGATCATGCTGGCCGGCGTCATGGTCTTCTACGCGCTGCGCCAGGCCACGATGATCAGGACGGCCCGCTCCGAGCCGGTCGGGCGGCCGCTGGTGCTCGGCCTGGGCGCCGGTGTGGCCGTGGCGGCGGTGCTCAACCTGGCGGCCGCGCCGGTCGCCGGCTGGTTCACCGCCGATCCCGGACCGGCGGTGGAGTTTCTGCGCTGGATGACGCTCTACCTGGTGCCGTTCGGCGGGCTGATCGCCGCCGGCGGGGTTCTGCAGGCGAGCGGGAGGGGCGGCCGCCTGCTGGCCGCCACGCTGGCGGGCTTCGCGGTGCAGCTGCTTCTCGCCTACACGCTGAGCTCGTGGCTCGGAGTCACGGGGGTGTGGGTGTCGATGGCCGCCGGGGCTCTGGTGAGCCTCGGCGGCGCCGTACTCACGCCTGGAGCTTGGCCAGGGCGGCGCGCAGGCGGTCCTGGGAGCGCTCGCGGCCGAGGACCTCGATCGACTCGAACAGCGGCAGGCCCACGGTCCGGCCCGTGACGGCCACGCGGACCGGCGCCTGCGCCTTGCCGAGCTTCAGCCCGTGCTGGGCGCCGACCTCCTCCAGCGCGACCTTGAGCGACTCGGGGTCCCAGCTGACGTCCGCCAGGCGCTCCAGGTAGCCGGTGAGGATCTCCACGGGGGAGTTCTTCATCGCCTTGTCCCAGGAGGCCTCGTCGAAGGCGGGCTCGGGCAGGAAGAGGAAGTCGACGTTCTGCCGGATCTCCGACAGCACGGCGATGCGCGTCTGGGCCAGCGGCGCGACCTTGCTGAACGTCTCGCGGTCCCAGCTCGGGTCGAGGTAGGCGGCGCAGCGCTCCTCGAAGGTCTCCAGCGGAAGCGCGCGGATGTACTCGCCGTTGAAGGCCCGCAGCTTCTTCTCGTCGAAGAACGCGCTGGCGGAGTTGACGTTGTCCAGCTTGAACAGCGGCATCATCTCCGACCACGGCATGATCTCGCGGTCGTCGCCAGGACCCCAGCCCAGCAGCATGAGGTAGTTGACCATCGCCTCGGCCAGGTAGCCCTCCTCGCGGTAGGACTCCAGGGCCACCTTGTCGCGGCGCTTGGACAGCTTCTTGCGCTGCTCGTTGACGATCACCGGCAGGTGCGCCCAGACCGGCGGCCGCTTGCCCAGCGCGGGCCAGAGCATGACCTGCTTGGCCGCGTTGCCCAGGTGCTCCTCGCCGCGGATGACGTGGGTGATGTCCTGGGTGATGTCGTCGACCGCGTTGGCCAGCACGTAGAGCGGCGAGCCGTCGGTGCGGGCGATGACGAAGTCCTCCTGCGCGTCGTTGGGGAACTCCACGCGGCCGCGGATGACGTCGTCCACCACCGTGACGCCCTCGTCGGGGGTGCGGAAGCGCGTCGCGCCCGCGGTCAGGCCCCGCTCGCGGCAGTGGCCGTCGTAGCCCTTGTGCTCGGAGCCGGTGCGGGCCACCAGGTCCTCGCGGGTGCAGTCGCAGTGGTAGGCGCGGCCGTCGGCGAGCAGCTTGGCCACGGCCTCGCGGTGCTGCGGTTCGAAGGCCGACTGGAAGTACGGGCCCTCGAAGGCCGGGTTGGTGCCGTTGACGCCGATCCAGTCGAGCGCGGAGATGATGCCCTCGGTCCACTCCGGCCTGTTGCGCGAGGCGTCGGTGTCCTCGATGCGCAGCACGAACTGGCCGCCCGACTGCTCGGCCAGCGCCCAGTTGAACAGCGCGGTGCGGGCGCCGCCCACGTGGAACATGCCGGTCGGTGAGGGCGCGAAGCGCACCCGCAGGTCAGTCACGGGAAACCACCTTGTTCGTGAGTGTGCCGATGCCCTCGATGCCGACGCTGACCTCGTCGCCGACCTCCAGCGGGCCCACGCCCGCGGGGGTGCCGGTCAGGATCACGTCGCCGGGGATCAGCGTCATGACGGCGCTGACGTAGGCCACCAGCGCGGGAATGTCGTTGATGAGCTGGTTCGTGCGGCCGCTCTGGCGCACCTCGCCGTTGACCGTCGTGGTCAGCGCGAGGTCGCCCGGGTCGAGGTCGGTCTGTATCCACGGCCCCAGCGGGCAGAAGGTGTCGAAGCCCTTGGCCCGGGTGAACTGCACGTCCTTCTTCTGCAGGTCGCGGGCGGTGACGTCGTTGGCGCAGGTGTAGCCGAAGATGACGTCCTTGACCCGCTCGACCGGGACCTCGCGGCACAGGCGGCCGATGACCACGGCCAGCTCACCCTCGTAGTCGACGCGGTCGGACAGCGACGTCGGGTAGGCGATGGGCTCGCCGTGGCCGATGACCGAGGTCGACGGCTTGAGGAAGATGAGCGGTTCTTCCGGGACCTCGTTGCCCAGCTCGGCGGCGTGTTCGGCGTAGTTGCGGCCGATGGCGATCACCTTGCTCGGCAGCATCGGGGACAGCAGCTTCACCTGGGCCAGCGGGAAACGCTCGCCGGTGAACTGCACCTGGTTGAAGGGGTGCCCGGCGACTGCGGAGACGACCTCCTCGCCAGGGCCGCCCTCGACCACGCCGAACGAGACGCCTTCGCCTGTGGAGAACCTCGCTATACGCACCAGACAAGGCTATCGCCGACGTGCCGGGGCTCGGCCCACGTTGGTCCGTGGCTCATCCCGCGCAAGTCAGGACTTGTCAATAAATACAGCTCATGACGCATTTTTCCCGGTATGTCGGAAATTTAGGGTGCATAGCAGGCACTACATGCTGTGACACTTCAATTCTCGGGGGTGACGATCGTGTCGGAAGCCACGGTCAAGGAGACGCCGGCCGTACCGCGGGCACGGACCCAGAACGGCTCCGCCAGCGGCGCGCTCGACAGTGAGAATGGCACCACGACCATCGACGACGGCGTCGTGGCCAAGATAGCGGGGCTCGCCGCCCGCGAGGTCGGCGGCGTGTACGACATGGGCGCGGGCGCCGCGCGCGCCATGGGGACGGTGCGGGGAATCGTCGGCGCCGACAAGAGCGTCACGCAGGGCGTCTCCGTCGAGGTCGGCGAACGCCAGGCCGCCGTCGACCTGGACCTCGTGGTCGAGTACGGCACCGCCATCCCCGACCTGGCCGGAGCGGTGCGCAAGAACGTCGTCTCGGCGGTCGAGCGCATGTGCGGCCTGGAGGTCACCGAGGTCAACATCAAGGTCGACGACGTGCACATGCCGGGCCAGAAGTCCGAGGAGGCGCCCAGGAAGGAGCCCCGGGTCCAATGACCGACGCGCGGGCGATCGCCGAGAAGGCACGCGGCGTCCCGGGGGTGGCCGCCCTGTCGGGCGGCCCGTTCGGGACGGTGTCCACCTATTTGCCGGGTGAGCGCCTGGTAGGGGTGGCCGTGCGCGACGACGGCGTCGAGATCTCGATCGTCGCCCGCGACGGGCATCCGCTGCCCCAGCTCGCCGCGACGGTCCGCCGCGAGGTGGCGGGCCTGGCAGGCGGCCGCCCGGTCAACATCCGCATCGACGACCTGGAGGAGACCCCATGACGAACCACCCGCTGTCCATCATCGGCATGGCCGTAGGCATGGTGCTCGGCCTCGCCGGGGCCTTCGGCGGTATCGGGGCGTTCCTGCTCGTACTGCTGCTCGGCGCGCTCGGCTTCCTCGTCGGCCGCCTCGCCGAGGGCGGCGAGGTGAACGTCGCCCATCTCACCGTGAGACGCAAATGACCGCCACCGAGACCACCGCGGTCGAGGCCACGGCGCCCGCCGACGTGCTGCTGCCCGCCCAGCGGGTGCCGCCGGAGTCGCGCGGGCGCACCACGATCACCGACCGGGCGGCCACCCGCATCACCTGCGAGCTGGCCGGGACGATGCCCGGGGTACGCGCGGTCACCGAGCACGACGGGCTGCCCTGGACGCGCACCACGGCCGCCCGGGTGGACGGCGACCAGGTCAGGGTCCGGCTCTTCGTCACCGTCGGCTACCCGGCGCCGCTGCGCTCGACCGCCCGCCACATCCGCGAGGAGCTGACCGGCGAACTGGCCCGCGTGACCGGGCTGCGCGCGACCGAGATCGACGTCATCGTCACGCACCTGACGCCGGACGCCGAGGGGGCGGCGTCGTGAGCGCCGCGCCGGGGGACCGGGCGGCGCTCAAGGAGTTCCGGCCCCAGCGCACGGTTCCGGCGGTGATCGTGGCGGTGCTGCTGGTCGCGCTGGGCGCGGTCGTGGCCGCCGAGGTGATCTCCTGGCTCTTCGGCCGTCCGCTCGGCTGGCTGCCGGCCCGGGATCTGCTGGAGTGGGGTTCCACCACGTTGTGGCAGAGCCCGGCCGTGCTGATCGGCGGCATCGTGGTGACGCTGATCGGGCTGGCGCTGCTGGTGCTGGCGTTCGTGCCCGGCCGGCCGAGGATGGTCCCGTTGCACACCAGTGACCCGCAGCTCGTCATCGGGGTCCGGCCGCAGAGCTTCTCCGACGCCCTTGCCCACGCCGCGGGGGAGGTGCCGGGCGTGCGCTCGGCCGTCGCCGCGCTGCGCGGGCGCACGGTCGCGGTCACGGCGACCACCAGCGGCTGGAACGACGCCGCCACCGGCGAGCAGGTGCGCGAGGCCGTGCTGGCGAGGATCGCGGGGCTCGCGCCGGTCCAGCCCTACAAGGTGTCCGTCCGGCTGAAGGAGCGACCGTGAACCGCACCACCCGCCGGGGCAACCGTCTCGGCCTGGCCCTGGTCGGGCTGCTGCTGGCCGTACTCGGGGGCGCGGCGGCGGCCAGGAGCCTCGCGCTGATGCCGCAGGACTGGGCGCCGGCCGCGGAGCCGCTGGTGAACGGGCCGGTCAGGGAGTTCTTCGCCTTCTCGTGGGCCTGGTGGCTGGTGGCGCTCGGGGGGATCGTGCTGGTCGTGCTGGGGTTGCGGTGGCTGGCCGTACAGGCGAGGCGGTCGAGGTTGTCGTCGCTGCGCCTCGACGACGGACCCGCGGGCGTCACGGAGATCTCCGCGAGCGGCGTGACCGAGGCCGTCGCGGCGGAGGCCGCGCAGAGCCCCGCCGTGCTCAGCGCCAGCGCCGACCTGGCGGGCTCACCCCGCCGTCCAGAGGTACGGCTGCGCCTGGTCGCCGACGAGCGCGCCCCGATCGACGAGATCAAGGAGCATCTGGCCGGTGTGGCGATCCCGCACATGCGCCAGGCCCTGGAGACGGACCAGCTGCCCGCGGTCGCCCGCGTGAGTCTGAAGTCGCCCTCCGCCCGCTGAGTCGTCCGGGGCGGAGGGCGGCCGGGGTCAGGCGGTGGAGCGGGCCTTGAACAGGGCGCGCTTGGCCGCCTTGGCGACCTGCTTGTCCGGGTGGACCTGGGAGATCAGGTCGAGAAGCTCCTCCACGTGCGCGTGGGGGATCTTCCAGATGACCTCCAGGAGGTTGTTCAGGAGCTCGGGCCCGATGTCCCGCAGGCTGCTCACGAACTCGGCGCGGCCCAGACCCGCGGAGATGGTCCACATGTCCAGGATGAGCCAGTGGGTGTCGTCCTGGGTGGGCTCGGGGGCGTCCGGGATCTCAAGCTGGCTGAGGTGGGTGGCGGCGTAGGGGCGCAGCGCCGGATGGTTCAGCGCCTCCTGCCAGGCCGGGACGGCGGCCTCGCCCAGCGTGCCGACGACGCTGGCGGCCTGTACGCGGACCAGGGCGTCGTTGTCGTCCTGCGCCGCGGCCTCCAGGAGTTCCTCGGCGGCCCGGCCCGGCTCGCGCAGCTCCATCCACGCGGCGAACTCGGCGTCGGCCTCCTCCTCCGGCAGCTCGGCGCTCAGTGTGAGCAGGTCGAGGGCGCTCATGGACTCGATGGCGGGCCGTGCGTCCACCTCGATGTCGGCGTCGTCGGCCAGGTGCACGACGCCTTCCACGCCGAGCGGGGTCAGCGTGACCTCGGCGGAGACGGCCACCATGCCGTAGCCGACCAGCCAGTCGAGCACGGGGGCGAGCGGGTCGCCGCCGTAGTGGCGGGCGGCCGCGGCCCAGGCCTCGGAGCCGAGCTCGTCGATCTCGGCGGCGGCCTCCTCCAGTTCGCGCCTGAGGCCGTCGAGCTCGCGGGCGCCGCCGGCCAGCAGCAGCCTGATCAGGAGCCCGCGGGTGAGGCCGGCCAGGGCCATGGTGAGATCGTCGTCGTCGAGCTCGGGGTCGCCGTAGTCGACCGAGTGCAGGCCCAGCATCCACGCGTCGAGTACGTCCTCGTCGTCGTCGAAGGGCCAGCTCGCGGTGTCGTCGTCGACGCTGACGGTGTCGTCGCCGGCCGGCTCGATGAACTCCAGGTCGACCGCGAGGTTCCAGATGTTCCACAGCTGCGGGACGTCCTCGCCGGCCTGTGGCTTCGGCAGCCCGACCACGTCGAGGGCCTCGATCACCTCGTCGTCGGACAGCAGCGCCTCGTCGCCGACCCGGCGCCCGGTGCCGACCCAGACCGACAGGTCACGGGCCTTGGCGATCAGCGGTACGGCCCGCACCGCCTCGGCCAGCTCGGAGTCGGGGCTGAGCCGGATCGTGTCGAGCTCGGCGAGGCGGTCGGCGAACGGCTCGAAGTCCCCGAGGTCGCCGCCTTCCTCCTCGTCGTCCTCGTCGGCGTCGTCGCCCTCTTCGTCGCCGATGAGGTCCTCCATCAGATCGATGAAGTCCTCCTCGACGTCGGCGAGTTCGCCGAGGAGGTCGGCCAGCGCGTCCGAGCGCTCGCTCAGGCGGCCGGACTTCGACAGGAACGTGAGGTAGGCGTCGAGCGCCGGGACCATGCCGTCGGCGGCGGCATCGGGGTCGTCCACCACCTTGGGCATCTGTTCGAGCATGACCCCCCGCACGTTGGCACGCGTCCAGGTGCCGACGTTGGAGGAGAAGGTGATGCGGTGCCAAAGAGCGGCGGGTCCCACCAGTTCGGGGGAGCTGTCGGGGGCGTTGGTGCGCGCCCAGACGATGAACTCTTCGAGCAGGGGTCGCAGCTCAGTGGCGGCTACCTCGATGCGATCTGTCACCCACTCAGGCTAGTGCGCCCGGGACGCGCTCGGCTCCCCAAATACACGGTTTAGCTGATCATGGCACCTCAGGAGGAACGGCGCATCGACTCGGTGATCCGCTCGGCCGCCGCCATCACCGGGACGGCGTGCAGCCGGCCCGGCGCGCGGGTGAGGCGTTCGATCGGGCCGGAGACCGAGACGGCGGCGATCACCTTGCCGCCGCTGCCCCTGATGGGGGCCGAGACGCTGGCCACGCCCTGCTCGCGTTCGCCCACGCTGTGGGCCCATCCGCGCCGGCGCACGCTGGCCAGGGTGGCGGCGGTGAACTTGGCTCCGCGCAGCCCCCGGTGCAGCCGGTCGGGCTCCTCCCAGGCGAGCAGAATCTGCGCGGCGGACCCGGCCGTCATCGGCAGCGCCGACCCGACCGGCACGGTGTCGCGCAGCCCGCTGGCCCGCTCGGCGGCGGCCACGCACACGCGCTCGTCACCCTGGCGCCGGTAAAGCTGGGCGCTCTCGCCGGTCAAATCACGCAACTGGGTCAGCACCGGCGCCGCGACGGCCAGCAGCCGGTCCTCGCCCGCCGCTGTGGACAACTCCGACAAACGCGGTCCAAGGACGAATCTGCCCTGCGTGTCGCGCGTCACGATGCGGTGGTGCTCCAGTGCCACGGCCAGGCGGTGCGCCGTCGGCCTGGCCAGACCGGTGGCCTGAACGAGCTGCGCGAGCGAGGCCGGTCCGGCCTCCAGGGCATTGAGCACGAGAACGGCCTTGTCCAGTACGCCGACTCCGCTAGAGTTGTCCATACACCGATACTGCCGTCTCGACATATGAGAAAGCAAGTCGGCGCGGAGTCTCAAGGAGGAGATCAATGGGCCGCACACTGGCGGAGAAGGTCTGGGAGCAACACGTCGTACGGCGCGCGGAAGGCGAACCCGACCTGCTCTTCATCGACCTTCACCTCATCCACGAGGTGACCAGCCCGCAGGCGTTCGACGGCCTCCGCATGGCCGGACGCGAGGTGCGCCGGCCCGATCTCACCATCGCCACCGAAGACCACAACGTGCCGACCGTGCTGGGCCCCATCAGTGACCCGGTCTCCAAGACGCAGGTCGAGACCCTGCGCAAGAACGCCGCCGAGTTCGGCGTCCGGCTGCACCCGATGGGCGACGCCGGGCAGGGCGTGGTGCACATCATCGGCCCCCAGTTCGGCCTGACCCAGCCGGGCATGACGATCGTGTGTGGCGATTCTCACACCTCCACCCACGGCGCGTTCGGCGGCATCGCCTTCGGCATCGGCACCTCCGAGGTCGAGCACGTGCTGGCCACCCAGACGCTGCCCGCCTACCGGCCCAAGACGATGGCGATCGAGGTCTCCGGCGAGCTGCCCGTGGGCGTCACGGCCAAGGACCTGATCCTGGCCATCATCGCCAAGATCGGCACCGGCGGCGGCCAGGGCTACATCGTGGAGTACCGGGGCGAGGCCGTCCGCAAGCTCTCGATGGAGGGCCGGATGACCGTCTGCAACATGTCGATCGAGGCCGGCGCCCGCGCGGGCATGATCGCTCCGGACGAGACCACGTTCGCCTACCTCAAGGGCCGTAAACACGCGCCCACCGGGGCGGACTGGGACACCGCCGTCGAGTACTGGAAGACGCTGAGGACCGACGACGACGCGGAGTTCGACAAGGTCGTGGAGATCGACGCCTCGGTGCTGACGCCGTTCGTCACCTGGGGCACCAATCCCGGGCAGGGGCTGCCGCTGGGCGCGGCCGTACCGGATCCGGCGGAGATGGCGGACGCGACCGAGCGGGCGGCCGCCGAGCGGGCGCTGGAGTACATGGGCCTGACCGCGGGCACGCCGCTGAGCGAGATCGAGGTCGACACCGTCTTCGTCGGCTCGTGCACCAACGGCCGCATCGAGGACCTGCGCGCCGCCGCCGAGATCCTGCGCGGGCGGCAGGTGCGGACGCGCACGCTGATCGTGCCCGGTTCGATGCTGGTCAAGCTGGAGGCGGAGAAGGAGGGCCTGGACAAGGTCTTCGAGGCCGCCGGGGCCGAGTGGCGGCAGGCCGGCTGCTCGATGTGCCTGGGCATGAACCCCGACACGCTCCAGCCGGGCGAGCGCAGCGCCTCGACCTCCAACCGCAACTTCGAGGGCCGTCAGGGCAAGGGCGGTCGCACCCACCTGGTGTCGCCGCAGGTCGCCGCCGCGACCGCCGTAACCGGCCGCCTGACCGCGCCCGCCGACCTGGCCGTCACGGCCTGACCGCAGAGGACCACTCACATGGACGCCTTCACCACCCACACCGGTACGGCGGTGCCGCTGCGCCGCAGCAACGTCGACACCGACCAGATCATCCCGGCCGTCTGGCTCAAGCAGGTCAGCCGCACCGGCTTCGAGAAGGGCCTGTTCTCCGCCTGGCGCGAGGACCCCTCCTTCGTCCTGAACAACCCCGTCTACGACGGCGCCTCGATCCTGCTCGCCGGTCCCGACTTCGGCACGGGCTCCTCGCGCGAGCACGCCGTCTGGGCCATCCAGCAGTACGGCTTCCGCGTGGTGATCGCCGCCCGCTTCGGCGACATCTTCCGCAACAACTCCACCAAGATGGGCCTGCTCCCCGTCATCCTGGAGGCCAAGGTCGTCGAGGAACTGCAGGCGGCCGTCGAGGCGGACCCGACCACCCAGATCACCGTCGACCTGGTGGAACGCGAGGTCCGCCTCGGCCAGGACGCGTGGAGTTTCGAGATCGACGACTACACGGGCTGGCGGCTGCTGGAGGGCCTGGACGACATCGGGCTGACCCTGCGTCACGCCGATGACATCGCCACGTACGAGAATGGTCGGCAGCCATGGCTGCCGACGACCGTCTAGACGACGACCTGGAAGACGACGAACTGGCGCGGCGGTTGCGCGAGGCGCACCGCCGCGTCCGCATGCTCCCCGCCGACGAGAAAGAGCGTGTCGCCCGCAGATATCTGGCGATCTGCGACCTGGCCAAGCGCGATCCGGAGCGCGCCGCCAGCCGTCTGGAGGCCTTCGTCGAGGGGCTCGACGACACGCCACGCGGTCAAGAAAACACGTCCGGTGATTGAGTTCCCCCGGAAAGCCCCTTAATTTCGAGCGCGTAAGGGGTTTCTACGTGAGGCGAGTGTGCTGGAACCCCGAGCCGTAACAGGGGGATAGATGAACAAGCGGGAACTCGTCGACGCCATCGCTGACCGGGTGGGCGACAAGAAGACGGCCACCGAGGCCGTGAACGCGATTATCGACGCCGTCCAGAAGGCTGTGGCGAGCGGAGACAAGGTCTCGATCACGGGCTTCGGCGCGTTCGAGATGGTTCACAAGCCTGCGCGCACGGCCAGGAACCCGTCGACCGGTGCGGAGATCAAGGTGGCCGAGAGCTGGGCGCCTAAGTTCCGTCCCGGCTCCGACTTCAAGGAGCTGGTGAACGCCGGCGGCAAGAAGGCGTCGAAGAAGAAGTAGTCACTTCTGCGTGATGGCCCGGGTCCCGCTTCTGAGCGGGGTCCGGGCCCTCGCGTTTCAGGGCATCGGGAAAGTCGAGAGCGTGATGAACGTGACCTCGCCGTCGGCCACGGCCAGGTTCACGCGCTGGCCGGAGCGCAGCAGCAGGAGCGGTCCAGCGTCGAAGGCGCGGGTCGGGAAGCCGAGGACCGTGCCGTCGTCGAGAAAGACCGTTCCCGAACGGGTGGCCGGGTCGTAGGTACGCACTGTCGCCTGCACGCGACCAGCGTAAATCGTTTGACCCGCGCGGGCGAGCCCCGGAAGATCGAGACCCATGCGCCTTCGGGGGAATGCCGACTTCTCGCGATTCGCGGTCGCGAACGCCGTGACACAGGCCGGCACGCAGGTCACCTTCGTCGCCCTCCCGCTGGCCGCCGTGCTCACCCTGGACGCCGGGCCGTTCCAGCTCGGGCTGCTCACCGCCGCGGAGATGATCGCCTTCCTGCTGGTCGGGCTGCCCGCCGGGGTCTGGGTGGACCGGCTGCGCCGCCGTCCCATCCTGGTGTGGACCGACCTGATCCGCGGCTTCGCGCTGCTGAGCGTTCCGGTCGCCGCGTGGCTCGGGGTGTTCTCGCTGGCGCAGCTCTACCTGGTCGCGCTGGTCATCGGCTTCTGCACGGTCTTCTTCGACGTCGCGCACATGAGCTTCCTGCCCGCCGTCGTCGGCAAGGACGGGCTCGAACGCGGCAACAGCGTCCTGGAGGCCACCAGCAGGATCTCCATGCTGGCTGGACCCGGCCTCGGCGGCCTGCTCGTGCACTGGCTGACCGCGCCGTTCGCGCTGCTGGCCGACGCCGTCAGCTATCTCGCCTCGGGGGTACTGCTGTCGCGCGTACGCGTCCGGGAGACGCCCGCGCCCAAGCAGGCGGGGCGGCGGCTGCGGCAGGAGGTCGCCGAAGGCGTCACGTACGTGGTCGCCGAGCCGGTCCTGCGCGTCATCGCCCTGCTCGGCGCGCTGGCACAGCTCGGCAACGGCGTCTGGTTCGTCGGCCAGCCGCTCTACCTGATCAAGGAGCTGGGCGTCGGCGCCGGGCTCTACGGCCTGATGCTGTCCGTGGGCGCCGTCGGCGGGCTGGCGGGGGCGGCCTTCTCCACCCGCGTCACCGCGCGCTTCGGTGCCGGACGCACCCTGGCCGGGACGGCGGCCATGGTCATGGTGCTCAACCTGCCCCTGACGCTGGTGGAGGGCGGGTGGCGGCTGGCGTTGTTCCCGGTGTTCACCCTGCTGGCCGGGGCGATCGGCGTGGTCTTCAACATCACCCAGGTCAGCTACCGCCAGCGCACCACGCCCGAGCACCTGCTCGGGCGGGTCAACGCCAGCATGCGCTTCCTCATGTGGAGCGCGGTGCCGATCGGCGGGCTGCTCGGCGGGGCGCTGGGGGAGTGGGCCGGCGGGCGAGCGGTGTTCGTGACCGGCGTGCTGCTGGTCGCCGCCGCACACCTGCCCGTGGTCCTGTCCCGCGCGATCCGCCACCTCGACCTGACCCCGGCTCCCTGACCCTCGCCTCTCGCCGGGGTTACGCGCTCGAAGCCGGCCGGCTTCGGGGGATTGGAGCACTTGGCCGGTCAAGAGGGGCCGTTGCGGTGGGGACCACGTCCGACGTGAGAAGCGACACCCACGATCGGCGCCCGCGCACGACGGCGGGTTGCGGTGGGGCGGCTCGCCGTAACCTCAGAAAGGGGGTGGCACCTTCATCAGACGCACCACGGCGGCCGTGTGGCGGCCCAGGCCGAGTTCGATGGCCGCGCGCAGGTCGTCAGGGGTGTCCACGTCGCGGCGGACCGAGTCGATGCCCGTGAGCTCCAGCTCCTTGGCGCCACCGGCCAGGTGCTTGGCCCGCGACTCGCCGCCGAAGCGCGGGGTGAACGGGACGCCGGGCCGTACGCCGTAGAAGGTGGTGCCGACGTCGAGGGCGTCGGGCACGAACGCCTGGTCGTGGTCGGCCGCCGCCGTCAGCACCGCGGCCAGCTCCGGCGGCCGCAGCGTGGGCAGGTCGGCCTGGAGGGCGCCCACGGGCTCGTGCGGCGCCAGCCGTACGGCATGGGCGGCCCCCGTGCGCAGGGCGGTGTTGAGGCCGCGGTCGGGATCGTGCACCACCTCGGCGCCGAGGGCGCCGAGCGGACCGGCGGCGGCGGGATCGGCCGTCACCACGACTACCCGCGCCACGAGCGGGCAGGAGAGCGCCGCCGAGACGGTGTCGCAGGCGACCGCGACGGCGAGCCGGGTGCGGTGGGGACCCGTGGCGGCGGCCAGCCGGGTCTTCGCCGCGACCAGCGTCTTCACCGGGATGACCAGTGACCAGCGGATGCTCATAGGCTTAAGTCTCGTGCCTCGACATCCCGTGCGGCCAACCGGGAGACTTGAGACGCATTCCGTACCTGTTGGAGGAGACCATGAGCCGCCCCGTGCGACCATCGCGCTTCTGGGAAACCCTCGCGGTGGTGATCGTGAAGCCGTTGTCGTGGCTCCTGGTCAAGAAGGACTGGCGGCACGGCGAGCGCGTCCCGCGGACCGGCGGCATGATCATCGCCACCAACCACCTGTCGTGGGCCGACCCGGTGCTGCTCGCCCACTTCCTCTACAACAACGGCCGCTGGCCGGTCATCCTGGCCAAGGCCGGGCTGTTCAAGGTGCCGGGACTCGGGGCGGCCGTGCGCGGGCTCCTGGCCATCCCGGTCCAGCGGGGCAGCAGCGACGCGGCCAAGTCGCTCAGCTACTCGGCGGAACGGCTGCGCGACGGCGCGGCCGTGCTCTTCTACCCGGAGGGCACCGTCACGCGCGACCCCGGCCTGTGGCCGATGGCGGGCAAGACCGGCGCCGCGCGCCTGGCCCTGGAGAGCGGCGCCAAGGTCGTCCCGGTGGCGCACTGGGGAGCCCAGGAACTGCTGCCCTATGGGGAGAAGCGGCCCCGGCTGTTCCCGCGCAAGACCTTCCGGGTCTCGGTGGGGCCGCCGGTCGACCTGTCCAAGTACGCGGGCCGGCCGGCGCACGCCGACGTGCTGCGCGAGGCCACCGCCGACATCATGGCGGCGATCACCGTTCAGCTCGCCGAGCTGCGCGGCGAGAAGGCTCCGGAAACTCCCTTCGATCCCGCCGGGCGGTGAACGCATGACCAAGACCGCTGTGTTCGGCACCGGATCGTGGGGGACCACGTTCGCCATGATCCTGGCCGAGGCGGGCAACGAGACGGTGCTCTGGGGGCGCAGGCCCGAACTCGTCTCGGCGATCAACTCGACGGGGGAGAACCCCGACTATCTGCCCGGCATCGCCCTGCCCGGTTCGCTGCGTGCCACGGACTCGGCGGCCGAGGCGCTGGACGGGGCCGACTTCGTGGTGCTGGCCGTACCGTCGCAGACACTGCGCGGGAACCTGGACACCTGGCGCGAGCACATCCCCGACGGCGCGGTGCTGGTCAGCCTGATGAAGGGCATCGAGCTCGGCACCACCAAGCGGATGAGCGAGGTGATCCGCGAGGTCGCTGGCGTGCCGGAGGAGCGCGTGGCGGTCGTCTCCGGGCCCAACCTGGCCAAGGAGATCGCCCAGCGCCAGCCCGCCGCGACCGTCGTGGCCTGCACGGACGAGGCCGTGGCCAAGCGGCTGCAGGACGCCTGCCACCTGCCGCCGTGGTTTCGCCCGTACACCAATCTCGACGTCGTCGGCGTGGAGCTGGGCGGCGCGGTCAAGAACGTGATCGCGCTGGCCGTCGGCGTCGCCGTGGGCATGGGCATGGGCGACAACGTGGCCGCCATGATGATCACCCGTGGGCTGGCCGAGATCTCCCGGCTCGGCGCGGCGCTCGGCGCCGACCCCCACACCTTCTCCGGCCTGGCCGGCATGGGCGACCTGGTGGCCACCTGCACCTCGCCGCTGTCGCGCAACCGCACGTTCGGCGAGAACCTGGGCCGCGGCATGACCCTCGAAGAGGTGATCGCCGCGACGCGCCAGACCGCGGAAGGAGTCAAGTCCTGCGAGTCGGTGCTGGAACTGGCGCGCAAGCACGACGTCGAAATGCCGATCACCGAGGTCGTCGTGGGTGTCGTGCACGACGGCATGTCGCCCGGGGAGGCGGGGATGTTGCTGATGTCGCGCTCGCCCAAACCCGAGCGTTACGGCGTCTGAGCGGCTGTCTCCGGTAGATTCGGACACCATGAGCAAGCCACGCGTCGCCGTCGTATTCGGAGGTCGCAATTCCGAGCACGCCGTCTCCCTCATGGGGGCCGGCAGTGTTCTGGACGCGATCGACAGGACCAAGTACGAAGTGATCCCGATCGGGATCGCCCAGGACGGCAGGTGGGTGCTCGCCACAGGCAGCCAGCGCTTCGCCATCGAGGCGGGTGAGCTGCCCGTGGTCGACACCTCGGGGGCCGCGCTCGCCCTGCCCGCCGACGGCGGTTCGCTGGTGGCCTACGACCCCGGCAGCATCCCCGTGGAACTGGGCTCCGTCGACGTGGTCTTCCCGGTGATGCACGGCCCGTTCGCCGAGGACGGCACCATCCAGGGACTGCTGGAGATGGCCGGGGTCCGCTATGTCGGCTCCGGTGTGCTGGCCAGCGCGGTCGGCATGGACAAGGCGTACATGAAGACGGTCATGGCCGCCGCCGGGCTGCCCGTCGGCCGCTACGTGGTCGTACGCGACCGCGACTGGCGCCTCGACCGCGACCGGGTGCTCAAGGAGGCCGAGGAGCTCGGCTGGCCGGTGTTCGTCAAGCCGGCCCGCGCCGGTTCCTCCCAGGGCATCTCCAAGGCGCACGACCACGCCTCGCTGGAGGCGGCCGTCGAGGCCGCCCGCGCGCACGACCCCAAGGTGCTCATCGAGGCCGCGATCGTCGGCCGCGAGATCGAGTGCGCGGTGCTGGAGTCGCTGGACGACGATCCCCCCGCCGCCTCGCGGCCCGGCGAGGTACAGGTCGAGGGCGGGCAGGCGTTCTTCGACTTCGAGGCCAAGTACTACCCCGACCAGATGTCGCTGACCGTGCCCGCCGACATCCCCGCCGAGGTGGCCGAGGAACTGCGCGCCATGGCGGTGCGCGCCTTCGAGACGCTGGAGTGCGAGGGCCTGGCGCGGGTCGACTTCTTCTACACGGCCGAGGGCAAGCTGATCTTCAACGAGATCAACACGATGCCCGGCTTCACCTCGCTGTCGGTGGCGCCGCAACTCTGGGCCGCCTCCGGGCTCGACTACCCGGCGCTGGTGGACCGGCTGGTGCGGCTGGCGCTGCGCCGTTCACCCGGTCTTCGCTGAGGTGACCTGGCCGATCGCCCCGGACAGCCGCGCGAGGATCTCCGGAGCGACGTGCCCGGCCGCGATCGTGGTCTCGACATAGGCCACGTCGGTGATCGCGGTGAACAACGTGCTCCGGTCCGGGTCGGCGAACCAGCCGACCCCGTCGATCTCCTGCAACTGGTCGGTCGGCGCCATCCTGGCCGGCCGTCCGACGCCGCAGCGCACCGCGATCTCGCCCTCGCCCCAGACGGCGACGTAGGGCGACTCGGGGCTGGAGGTGGTGCGCTCCGCGCCCCCCAGCGTCTGGGGCAGCAGCGGGCCGAGCTCGGCGCACGCCGTGGCCGCCGCACCCTGTGGCGCGGGCGGTTCCACCTGTACGGCGCCGCCGCATCCGGCGGCAGCCAGCAGGACGAGGAGGACGGCGGCGGCGCGCATGAGGGAAAGGCTCTCTGGCTCTAGATGTGCACGATCGGGCACGTAAGAGTACGGGTGATTCCCTCCACCGCCTGAATCTGGGCCACGACCAGTTTGCCGAGCTCATCGACGTTGCGGGCCTCCGCGCGCACGATCACGTCGTAGGGGCCGGTCACGTCCTCGGCCTGCGTGACGCCGGGGATGCCGGCGATCTCGCGGGCCACGGTCGCGGCCTTGCCCACTTCGGTCTGAATAAGGATGTAGGCCTGCACCATGACGTCCTCCAGGGCGAATTGGATCAGCGCCGAAGGGCCACCGTACCCTTTCCCGGCCGGTGTGCGGGAGTGTGGCCGGTCGCCCGGGTTCGCACCTGCGTGACCCGGCGTGTCCTGTGTGTGTTTCAGCATACGTAGGCACCCTGGCGGGCAGGTGAAGCAGGCCTCCACATACCGTGTTTGCACAGGAGGTGCACCATTAGAGTCGGAAATTTCGGTGAGTTTAGGGTTATATCCCGAATCTCCGGACAGTTGCCCCAGGGGCCCGGCGTACTGCTCGGCCCCGGAGACGACGCGGCCGTCGTCACCGCGCCCGACGGCCGGGTCGTCGTCTCGACGGACCTTCTGGTGGAGGGCCGCCACTTCCGCCGCGACTGGTCCTCCGGCTACGACGTCGGCCGCAAGGCCGCCGCCCAGAACCTCGCCGACATAGCCGCCATGGGCGCCACCCCCACCTCCATGGTCGTCGCCCTGGGCATGCCCGCCGACCTCCCCCTGTCCTGGGTGGACGAACTCACGCTGGGCTTCCGGGACGAGTGCGCCCTGGTCGGCGCCTCGGTGGTCGGCGGCGACCTGGCCCGCTCCGACACAGTGGTCATAGGCGTAACCGCCCTCGGCACCTTGTCCGGCCAAGCCCCGGTAACCCGCTCCGGCGCGAAGCCGGGCCAGCTGGTCGCCATATCCGGCCGCCTGGGCCACGCCGCCGCCGGCCTGGCCCTCCTGGAATCCGGCCACCTTCCACCCTCACCCACCCCCGCCCCCGCGACCCCACCCCCTGCGACTCCCGCCCCAACTCCCGAGTCCACAACCCCACCCCCTGCCACCTCCGGATCTGCCAACACATCACCCCCCGCCCCGGACCCCACCGACCCGCTCCGCCCTACCCCGGACCCGGACCGCCCCCCGCCCGCCCCCATGGGCCCGCCTTCCGGCCCCACGCCCCTGACCTCCGCGTCCATGGGCCCTGGCTCCTCCGTCCCCGGTGTTGGGGGTGCGGAGCGCTCCGGTGCTTGGTCTGCCGGCTCGGGGCCGCGTGGCACCGCTTCCCATGCGGTCGTGGCCGGGGAGGCCGTGCCTGAGGCGGGGACTGGAGCTGTGGGGGTGGAAGGGCTGTTGCTGGAGGCAGTGGAGGGGCATCGGCGGCCCCGCCCGCCGTACCGGAGCGGACCTGAGGCGGCGCGGCTCGGGGCGAGCGCGATGATGGACGTCAGCGACGGCCTCCTCCAGGACCTGGGGCACATCGCGAAGGCGAGCAGCGTGCGGATCGTGCTGGATCCGGCCGCGTTCGCGGTGGACGAGCCGGTGCTTGCCGCCGCCAAGGAGCTCGGGGCCGACCCGCTCGACTGGGTGCTGGCCGGGGGTGAGGATCACGCGCTGGTGGCGGTGTTCCCCTCGGAGGTACGGCTGCCGCCCGAGTGGCGAATCGTGGGCCGGATCGAGGCCGGCGAAGGCGTCACGGTTACGGGGCGTGACGATGGACCACGGGGTTGGGACCACTTCCAGGGATGACTTGTCCCGTTTTACGTAAAATTTTCAGGGAATGAGTAGTGACTCCCGTGAAAGCTGTGACAAAGGCGTAGTAAAGGTGTTATGAAGATTGGCGGCCACTGTAACCGGCAGAAAGGGCAGCCATGGGCCGCCACGGCACAGGTGGATCCGATGACGGCAGTGATTGGGGGATGAGCAGGCCGGACGACTCACAGGAGGAGGACCTCAGGTCCACCACCGATCCAGCCGCCGCCTGGTCAGCAGCCCCGGATCCTTCGGCCACCAGCTCCTTCTTCGCCATCAACGACCAGGAGCCGGGCTGGCCCGCGCCCCCGGACCAACTAGAGGTCACGGGCCAATGGTCCCCACAGCCGGGCACCCGCCCCGGCCACCCCACAGGCGACCCCGCCCCGGGCCACCCCAGCCAGACCCCAGAGCCCGGCCACCCCACCATGGGCCGCCCTGGCGCAGACCCCACGGCGGGTCGCCCAGGCATGGACCCGATGGCGGGCCGTCCCGGCCCAGGCCCGATGGACGGACCCGCTCACACGGGTCCCATCCCCGGAGGCGCGGGCATGGGTGCCGCATCAGGTCATCCCGGCATGGGCTCGACACCCGGCTATCCCGCCGGTGACTCCACGGCTGGACGTCCCGGCCCAGAGCCCATGCCAGGCCGTCCAGCCGGCGACCCGATGGCGGGCCGTCCCAGTACAGAGCCGATGGCGGGTCGTCCTGGTGCGGAGCCCATGGCGGGTCACCCTGGCGCGGAGCCGATGGCGGGGCGTTCCGGGGGTGGTCCCGTGATCGGGGCCTCTGGGACGGATCCCTTTGAGACCACCGGGGCCTTTACCCGTCCCGACGCCTTCGACGGCTTCCAGGGCGCGGCTCCCGGGCAAGGGCCCGCCGGGCGTACCCCTGAGCCGTTCGAGACCACGGGGGCCTTCGCTCCGCCGCCTCAGCCCTCCGCCTCTGGACCTTTCAATCGGTCGGTAGGTGGCGGGGGCTTTGAGCGGCCGCACGACGAGACTCAGCGCTTCGGGGAGCAGCCTGGGAGCGATGGGAACACGGCGGCCTTCCCGTCGGATCCTTTCGCGGCCCAGCCCCCGCACGCGGGCCAGCCTCCGTTCGCGGGTCAGTCTCCGGTCGGGGGTCAGTCTCCGGTCGGGGGTCAGCCTCCGGTCGGGGGGCAACCGCACTTCGCGGGGCAGGACGCCTCCGCTCCCTTCCCGGGTCAAGGCCGTCCCGCCTCGGACCCGTTCGCGGCACAACCGCCGGATCCGTTCGCGGCTCAGGACGACACCGCAGCGCAGCACACCGCCGCCCAACCCTGGGACACCGGCGGCCTGCCGCCCGAACCCGGCGACATCAAGGTGGCCGGTTCCCCGACCGTCGTATCGCCGATGCCCGCCTGGGCCGAGAGCAATGACGGTTTCATGGGTTCCGGCTGGTCGTCCGAGGGTGACATGCCCGAAGAGCCCCAGGGCAAGAGCAAGCGCGGCCGCCGCAAGCCGCCGCCCCGCGGCGACGACCTGCCCGGCGGGCCGCCGTCCGGTGGCAGGGCGCGGGTGGCGCTGTTGTCGGTGGCGGCCGTGGCCGTGGTGCTCGGCGGTACGGTGGCCGGCGTCAAGATGATGGGCGCCTCCGGCGAATGCAAGCAGGGGAGTTGCGCGGCCGTTCAGCAGTCGGGGAACGACGGCCAGCCCGTTCCGTCGGTCAGCGATCCGGGTCCCGGCGAGGGGGAACCGGATGAGGAGCAGCTGACGGAAGAGCCCGAGGAGGCGACGCCTTCGGAGTCGAAGCGGCCGTCGCCGACGTTCAGCGCGCGTGCGCCCCGCCGTACCCCGACTCCCAAGCCCACCCCGACCAAGACGAAGCAGAAGAAGACCACGCAGCCCACCGAGGACGCCGAGCCGACGCCGCAGTCGACGGCGACCGAGGAGCCGACCTCGGAGCCGACGAGTACGGCGGAGCCGAGCTCGGGCACCTTCCCGACGGACGCCGGGGTGCCGAACCCGCAGAACACGCAGTCCTCGGGCCTCAGGCAGGCGCCGGGCGGCAGTTCGGTGAACATGCGGTTCGACGTCACGAAGCAGGGCCTCACCACCTACAGGGCGAGCGTCGACGTGGTCAACGCCTCCACCGAGACGATGGGCGGCCTCACCGTGTCGTTGCCGGTCTCCGGCCGGGTCACGGACGTGGACGGCGCCGGCTGGACCCAGGACGGCCAGCTGCTGATCATCGACGTCTCCCAGTCGCTGGCGACCGGCGCGACGGCGAGCGTGACGTTCACCGCGATCGGCAGGGGCAAGGCGCCGGAGAGTTGCGGGCTGGTCGGCGGGGAGTGCTCGCTCAGCTGAATGATTGGATGGGGGACATGACGGTTGTGACCCCTCCACGCGTCCTGACCGTCGCCGGATCCGACTCCGGCGGCGGTGCGGGCATCCAGGCCGATCTGAAGACCATGCTCGCCCACGGCGTGCACGGCATGAGCGTCATCGCCGCGGTCACGGCGCAGAACTCCCTGGGCGTCCAGGGTTACTGGGAGCTGCCGCCGGAGGCCGTGCGCGCGCAGCTCGACTCCGTGCTGGGCGACATCGGCGCGCAGGCCGTCAAGACCGGCATGCTGGCCTCGCCCGCGCTGGTCGAGCTGGTCGCCGAGGTGCTCGGCGCCTACGACGCGCCCACGGTGGTGGATCCGGTGGGGGTTTCCAAGCACGGCGACACGCTGCTCGTGCCCGAGGCGGTGGAGTCGCTCAAGACGCGGCTGCTGCCGGTGGCCACCTTGGTCACGCCCAACCTCTGGGAGGTCGAGCAGCTCACGTCGGTGAAGGTCGAGGACGAGGACGGCCTGCGCCGCGCCGCCGACGCGATCCTGGAGCTGGGGCCCACCTGGGCGCTCATCAAGGGCGGCCACCTGCCGGGCGATCCCGTTGACCTCCTGACCGACGGCACCGCCGAATACCGTTTCCGCGCCGAACGCCACGACAACCGCCACACCCACGGCACCGGCTGCACGCTGGCCTCCGCCATCGCCTCCCACCTGGCCCAGGGCGAGGAGATGCCGGTCGCGGTGGCCAAGGCGAAGGAGTACGTGACCGGCGCCATCGCACGCGGCTTCCCGCTGGGCGGCGGCATCGGCCCGGTCGACCACGCATGGGAGTGGCGCGCGCGGTCCGCTCCGGCGCGCTGACGGCCGGACATCGCAGAAGCCCGGCACTCTAGGGGTGCGCCGGGCTTCTGCGAGAAAAGTTGTGTTAGCGGGTGACCTTGCCCGCCTTGATGCACGAGGTGCACACGTTCAGCTTCTTCGGCGTGCCGCCGATGACCGCGCGAACCGTCTGGATGTTGGGGTTCCAACGACGACGGGTGCGGCGGTGCGAGTGGGACACGTTGTTGCCGAAGGTCGGCCCCTTGCGGCAGACATCGCAGACGGAAGCCACGGTATCGCTCCTTAAAACAGTCGATGTAGCCCTGTCCGCTGATGCATTCCGGGCGGAGGGCATGCCGGGACAACCGGCTAGCCACACGAGAATATCTGATCCGCACCAGTGGGCGCGAACTCAGCACTGGACGCCCCGGCGAACGGGGATATTCTCCTCCATTAACGGTAGCGCATTCAGGGAGGTCGGATCGCCCACATGCAGGTCTTGGAGCCGCCCGCGGTGCGGCGTTGGTCACGGCTGGCGGCGGACTCGCTGGGCCGGGCCAGAGCGGAGATCGACGCGCTCAACGTCTTCCCCGTCGCGGACGGTGACACGGGGACCAACCTGTACCTGACCATGCTGTCGGCGGCCGAGGCGGTCGAGTCGCTGCCCGACGACGTGGACGGGGCCGTGGTCTGGCAGACCCTCTCCTATGGAGCGATGGTCGGCGCCCGCGGCAACTCGGGCGTCATCGTCAGCCAGGCGCTGCGCGGGCTGGCCGAGGTGCTGAAGGGCGGCTCCGACCTGCGGACGGCGCTGGTCAGGGCGGCCGAGCTGGCCAGGCAGGCGGTGGCCAGGCCCGTCGAGGGGACCGTGCTCAGCGTGCTGTCGGCCGTGGCGGTAGCCGTACACGATCTGGACGGTGACCTCGAAGAGGTCGCCAGGCGGGCGGCGGGGCAGGCGCGGGCGGCGCTCAGACGCACCCCCGAGCAGCTCGACGTGCTGGCGCGCAGCGGCGTGGTGGACGCGGGCGGGGCCGGGCTGGCGATCATCCTGGAGTCGCTGGAGGCGGTGATCACCGGCACCCACACGCGGCGCTTCGAGGTGCCCGCCCCGACCGGGCGCGTGACGCCGATGGCCGAGGTGGGCGCGGGCTACGAGGTGATGTACCTGCTCGACGCCGAGGACGAGGCGGTGGCCGGGCTGCGCGCCGAGCTCGACGCGATGGGCGACTCGCTGGTCGTGGTCGGCGGCGACGGGCTGTGGAACGTCCACGTGCACGTCGAGGAGGCCGGTCCGGCGATCGAGGCGGCGCTGAAGGCGGGACGACCGCACCGGATCAGGGTGACCTACCTCGCCGAGCGTACGCACAGAGGCGGCGCAGGCAGAGGCGTGGTGGCGGTCGCGGCGGGTGACGGGATCGCGGCGCTGTTCGAGGAGTGCGGGGCCGTCGTGGTACGCCGCGAGCCCGGCACCAGCCCCTCCCTGCCCGAGATGCTGGCCGCGATCCGCGAGGCGGGCGGCGAGGTCACGGTGCTGCCGAACGACGAGAGCGTGGGCGACGTGGCCGCCGCCGCGGCGGAGATCGCCCGCGAGGACGGCGTCACGGTCAGCGTGCTGCCCACCAAGGCCACCGTGCAGGGGCTGGCGGCGCTGGCCGTCCACGACCCGTTGCGCCGCTTCGACGACGACGTGGTCGCGATGACCGACGCCGCGGGACACACCCGCCACGGCCACATCACCGTCGCCGACCGCGAGGCCGTCACCAGCGCGGGGCTGTGCCGTCCCGGCGACGTGCTCGGCCTGATCGACGGCGACGTCGTGCACATCGGCGCCGCGCTCGACGAGGTCGCCACGCTCGTCGTGGACCGGATGCTGGCGGGCGGCGGCGAGCTCGTGACCCTCGTCACGGGCAAGGACGCTCCGGTACGGCTGGCGCCGCACGTGGAGCGGCACCTGTCCATCTCCCGCCCCGACGCCGACCTGGTCGTCTACCCCGGCGGCCAGGGCGGCTACCCATTGCTCATCGGCGTGGAATGATTCCTGTCGGTCACACGCGGTAGAACATAGGACCGTGAGCGAACACAGCGCCATGGCTTCGTCCGCCTCCTCCGACGAAGGAGGCAGGAGAAGCCGATTCGACGAGCCGCTGGCCAAGGCGCTCGACCCGAAAACCGCCAAGCTCCTGCACAGCGTGCTCGGCCTGGAGACCGTGGGCGACCTGCTGCGCCACTATCCGCGCCGCTACGCCGAGCGCGGCGAGCTCACCTCGCTCGACATGCTGGAGGTCGACGAGCACGTCACCGTGGTCGGCGAGGTCACCCGCGCCATGCGCAAGCCCATGCGCAACCGCGGCGGCACCTGGCTGGAGGTCGAGGTCGTCGACGGCACCGGCAAGAAGATCTACCTGTCGTTCTTCGGCAAGGGCTCCCACGTGGCCGAGTCCCGCCTGAAGCCGGGCAGACGCGGCATGTTCGCCGGAAGGGTCGGGGCGTTCGGCTCCCGCGCCACCCCGCGCTGGCAGCTGACGCACCCCGAGTTCGAGCTGTTCGACGAGAGCGAGACCAGCGCGGAGGAGTTCTCCACCGCGCCGGTGCCGATCTACCCGGCGGGCAAGGACCTCACCCCCTGGGCGATCAGGCGCGCGATCGGCATCGTGCTCGACACGCTCGGCCCGCTCGACGACCCGCTGCCCGCCGACCTGCGCGCCCGCCACGGTCTGGCCGACCTCGGCGACGCGCTGGTGGCCATCCACCGGCCGAAGGACTTCGGCGAGGTGCACCGGGCGCGCGACCGGCTGAAGTTCGACGAGGCGTTCGTGCTCCAGGCCGTGCTGCTGCAGCGCAGGCAGGCCGCGACCGCGTGGCCGGCCAAGCCGCGTCCGCGCAGCTCCGGGGGCATGCTCGACGACTTCGACGCCCGCCTGCCGTTCTCCCTGACCGAGGGCCAGGCCGCGGTGGGCGAGGAGGTCGCCGCCGACCTCGCCCTGCCCCACCCGATGCACCGCCTGCTCCAGGGTGAGGTCGGCGCGGGCAAGACCGTGGTGGCGCTGCGCGCGATGCTCCAGGTCGTCGACGCGGGCGGCCAGGCCGTCCTGCTCGCCCCCACCGAAGTACTGGCCCAGCAACACCACCGCTCCATCACCGCGATGCTCGGCGACCTCGCCACCGGCGGCATGTTCGGCGGCACCGCGGTGACCCTGCTCACCGGCTCCATGGGCGCGGCGGCCCGCCGCGCGGCCCTCCTCGACGCGGCTTCCGGTACGGCCGGCATCGTCGTCGGCACGCACGCCCTGCTCCAGGAGCACGTGCAGTTCGCCGACCTGGGTCTGGTCGTCGTCGACGAGCAGCACCGCTTCGGCGTCGAGCAGCGCGACGCCCTGCGCGAGAAGGCCGGCGGCGGCCGGCCCCACGTTCTGGTGATGACCGCCACCCCGATCCCGCGCACGGTCGCCATGACCGTCTTCGGCGACCTGGAGGTCTCCACGCTGTCGCAGCTCCCGTCGGGCCGTGCCCCGATCACCACCCACGTGGTTCCGGCGGCCGAGAAGCCCCACTTCCTGGAACGCACGTGGCAGCGCGTGCGGGAGGAGGTCGGCCTGGGCCGCCAGGCGTACATCGTCTGCCCGCGCATCGGCGACCTTGAGGGCGACGAGGGCGACCTGGAGTCGGTGACGTCGTCCGACGAGGAACGGCGGCCGCCGCTGGCGGTGCTGGAGGTGGCCGAGATGCTGGCCGAGGGCCCGCTGCACGGCCTGCGCCTGGAGGTGCTGCACGGCAAACTGCCGCCGGAGGAGAAGGACGCGGTCATGCGCGCCTTCACCCGGGGCGAGGTCGACGTGCTGGTGGCCACGACGGTCATCGAGGTGGGCGTGGACGTGCCCAACTCCTCCGTCATGATCATCATGGACGCCGACCGGTTCGGCGTCTCCCAGCTCCACCAGCTCCGCGGCCGGGTCGGCAGAGGCGGCCTGCCCGGCCTGTGCCTCCTGGTCTCCGAGTTCCCCGAGGGCACCCCGGCCAGGGCCCGCCTGGACGCGGTCGCCTCGACCCTGGACGGCTTCGAACTGTCCCGCGTCGACCTGGAACAACGCCGCGAGGGCGACGTGCTGGGCGCGGCTCAGTCCGGCAAGCGCTCGTCGCTGAAGATGCTGCAGTTGCTCCGCGACGAGGACGTCATCGAAACCGCCCGGGCCGAGGCGGCCGCCTTCCTGGAAAAGGACCCCGCCCTGACCTCCCACGAGGGCCTACGAGCCGAAATAGCCCGCCTCCTGGCCGACGAAAAGGCCACCTACCTCGAAAAGACCTGACCACTCCATCCTCCAACCCCGGCCACCGCGCGCTGTGGGGCGGTTCGGGAGGGTAGGCACGTGGCGTCAGGAAGGCCTGGCAGGCGGCGTCACGCCCAGAAGGGCAGCCGAGCCGCCGGCACGGCCGGAGGAGGCCGTGGAGGCGCCTGCGGCGGGTTCCGGGCGCGCGGCCGGGACGCCATCGAGGGTTTGTGGCGCCGCGCGGTGGGGTGTGGGGCGGTGGTGCTCGGCGCCTTTGGCGGGTGGCCGGGGTGGGGCACGGTGGCCGGTGCACGTGTCGCCGTTGCGGCGGGGACCACGTGCGACGTGAGAAGCGATCCCCACGATCGGCGGAAACGCACGACGGCGGGTGGCGGTAACCCGGCTTGCCGTAACGGCGAAAGGGCGTGAAAGCCCGACGAATGAGCGAGAGAGAAAGAGCCCCTGACAGCGAACTAGGCCCAGCGGCGGGGACGGCCTCCCCCCGAATGCCGTCCCCGGCTGGGCCCACCCTCGGGTCAGGTGCCGAGGGATCCGGCGTGCGGAAGGGCTCACGATCACGCCGGTCGGCCTCCATTTGGGTCACCTCGAAGGCCGCAGTCATCATCATGCGGCCCCACCCGCCCCAAGGGAACGACCCTTGCGCAGTCGAGGCCGACACTTGTCCACTCTTGACCTGCGGTGACATGGGGGACAATGGCCCTCATGACTCGGATCATCGCGGGGAGCGCGGGTGGGCGTCGGCTGGCGGTTCCGCCGGGGCGCGGGACGCGACCTACCAGCGACAGGGCAAGGGAAGGGATCTTCTCTACCCTCGGTTCACTTCACTGGCTGGACGGGGCGCGGGTGATGGATCTGTTCGCGGGTTCCGGGGCGGTCGGGCTGGAGGCTTTGTCGCGTGGGGCCGTCCATGCGCTGCTGGTGGAGTCGGACGCGAAGGCGGCCCGGACGATCAGGGCGAACGTCGCGGCGCTCGGGCTGGACGGCGCTCAGGTGGTGCACGACCGGGTGGAGCGGGTGCTGGCCAAGCCGGGGGAGGAGCCTTATGACGTGGTGTTCGCGGATCCGCCCTATGCGGTGGCGGATGACGATGTTCTGGAGGTTCTGGCCCGGCTCAGGGACAACGGCTGGCTCGCGGAGGACGCCCTGATCGCGGTTGAACGCGAGAGCAGGGGAAATGCCCTGGTATGGCCGGAAGGCTACGTTGAGGAGAGGGTCCGTCGATATGGTGAAGCGTCCGTTTGGTACGGTCGCGCCGCCAGGGACCCGTAAGCCTGGGAGGGCATCTTGCGGCGCGTTGTCTGCCCGGGGTCGTTCGACCCCATCACCAACGGTCATCTCGACATCATCGGCCGGTCCGCCCGGCTCTACGACGAGGTGACCGTCGCGGTGCTCATCAACCTCGAGAAGAGCAGCCTGTTCACGGTCGACGAGCGGATCGACGTCCTGCAGACCGTGACCAAGGAGTATCCGAACGTCAAGGTGCGGAAGTTCCACGGCCTGCTGGTCGACTTCTGCAAGGAGAACGACATCCCGGCGATCGTCAAGGGCATCCGGGTGGTCAGCGACTTCGACTACGAGCTGCAGATGGCGCAGCTCAACTATCGCCTGTCCGGGGTCGAGACGCTGTTCATGCCGACCAACCCCGAGTACTCTTTTCTCTCGTCCAGCAGGGTCAAGGAGATCGCCCGCTACGGCGGGGACGTGTCCGGCCTGGTCCCGGATCTGGTGCACAAGCTGCTCATCGAGCGGCTCAGGGGCTGACCAGGGCCTGGTATTCTTTCTATTCGGCCTTGTACGACGGCGATCGTTTCGCCATGCCTAGCGAGAGCAAGGATGACTCAGCACCTCGACCCCCGCTCCCCATGGGTGATCTCCACCCACGACCTGGGCAAGCGACCGGGCTCGATGCTGGAGCGCCGGCTCTCGCTCCCGGCACCGGCGGATCTCGGCGTCGACATGATCGGTGTCCCCAAGGACGCCGAAGTCGAGCTGGATCTCCGGTTCGAAGCAGTGATGGAAGGCGTGCTCGTCAGTGGCACGGCGCGGGCCCCGCTGGCCGGGGAATGCGCCCGCTGTCTCGACCCGATCTCCTCGGGCATCGAGGTGGCGCTGCAGGAGCTGTTCTTCTACTCCGACGAGGACGCCTCGGAGGAGGATTCGCTGCTCGACGGTGAGCTGCTCGACCTCGAGCCGACGTTCCGCGACGCGGCGGTGCTCGCACTGCCGTTGAGCCCCATGTGCGGTGACGACTGCCAGGGGCTCTGCGTGGAGTGCGGGGCCAGGCTGGCTGACGCCGGCCCGGACCACCGGCACGAGAAGATCGACGTCCGCTGGGCGTCGTTGCAAGGTCTGGTTACCGAGAACGATAACGATCAGGAGAAGTGACGTGGCCGTCCCGAAGCGAAAGATGTCGCGGAGCAACACCCGCGCCCGTCGCTCCCAGTGGAAGACGACTGCTGTCGCGCTGGTGAGCTGCCCGCAGTGCCGTTCGCCGAAGCAGCCGCACATCGCCTGCCCGAGCTGCGGTACGTACAACCGCCGTCAGGTCGTCGAGCCGTCTGCCTGATTCGCAGAGTTGACGTGATGCCGACCGGGTGCAATTGTGCCCCGGTCGGCGTTAACGTCTGAGATGCGTGCGGTGGCGGTTCGCCCGCGGCCGTGGTGGACGCCGGGACACCATCCCCGACGCCCACCACGTTTTCGGGCATCTTCCACAGCCATCGCGCCATGTGAAGGTGTCCGAGGAGGAAACACGTGGGCGCAGGTCCTAAGCCGGTGGCCGTGGAGGTCGCCAGAGACGAACTGGAACGAGTCCTTTCCGCGCGACTCGCTTCCGACATCCTTGAGCGGGCGCTGACGCACCGCTCCTACGCGTACGAGAACGGCGGCCTGCCCACCAACGAGCGCCTGGAGTTCCTGGGCGACTCGGTGCTGGGCCTGGTCGTCACCGATACGCTCTACCGCAACCACCCCGATCTGCCCGAGGGCCAGCTGGCCAAGCTGCGGGCCGCGGTGGTCAACATGCGCGCGCTGGCCGACGTGGCCAGGTCCCTGGGCCTGGGCCGCTTCCTCCGCCTCGGCAGGGGCGAGGAGGGCACGGGCGGGCGCGACAAGTCGTCCATCCTGGCCGACACGCTGGAGGCGCTGATCGGCGCGATCTACGTGGACAAGGGCCTGGAAGAGGCCTTCCGCGTCGTGCACGTGCTGTTCGATCCGCTGATCGTGCGCTCGGCCTCGCTGGGCGCCGGCCTCGACTGGAAGACCTCGTTGCAGGAGCTGACCGCCTCCGAGGCGCTCGGCGTGCCCGAGTACCACGTCGAGGAGAGCGGCCCCGACCACGCCAAGTCGTTCACCGCGGTGGTGCGCGTGGGCGGCGAGTCCTACGGTTCGGGCACCGGCCGCAGCAAGAAGGAGGCCGAGCAGCAGGCGGCCGAGGCGGCCTGGACCCGCATCAGGGCGCGTCGCGAGCAGCGCGAGAGCCAGCCGGCCGGTTAGAGATGCCCGAACTGCCCGAGGTTGAGGTCGTCCGCCGCGGCCTCGCGGAATGGGTCACCGGGCGGGAGATCGCCGAGGCCGAGGTGCTGCATCCTCGCGCCGTCCGGCGGCATCTGCCCGGGGCCGACGAGTTCGCCTCGCGGCTGAAGGGCCGCACGATCGTCTCGGCCGAGCGTCGCGGCAAGTACCTGTGGCTGCCGCTCGGCCCCGGCGACGCGCTCATGGCCCACCTGGGGATGAGCGGCCAGCTCCTCGTGGTGCGGCCGGACTCGCCGCTGGAGAAGCATCTGCGCGTACGGCTGCGCTTCGCCGACGGCGGCCCCGACCTGCGCTTCGTCGACCAGCGCACGTTCGGCCACGTCATGGTCACGCCGATGGCCGGCGGGGTCCCCGAGCCGATCGCGCACATCGCGCCCGACCCGTTCGAGGACTCCTTCGCCGACGAGGTCTTCGCCCGCAAGCTGAAGGCGAAGAACACCGAGGTCAAGCGGGCGCTGCTCGACCAGTCGCTGATCAGCGGCGTCGGCAACATCTACGCCGACGAGGCGCTGTGGCTGGCCAAGCTCCACTGGGCCCGCTCGACCAGGACCCTCACCCAGCCCAAGGTCACCGAGCTGCTCGCCGGGGTGCGCGCGGTCATGAGCTCCGCCCTGGCGCAGGGCGGCACGTCCTTCGACAGCCTCTACGTCAACGTCAACGGCGAGAGCGGCTACTTCGAGCGCTCCTTGGAGGCCTACGGCAGGCGCGACCTGCCGTGTTCGCGGTGCGGCACCCCGATCAGGCGTGACCCGTTCATGAACCGCTCGTCCTACTCCTGCCCGACGTGCCAGCGTAAGCCGCGCTGAGCACGGCCATCACCGCCGCGAACCACAGCACGGCCGACAGCGACACGCTGTCCACGATCCGCCCGCCGACCAGCGCGCCGGCGGCGATGGTGGCGTTGAACACCGACGACACCCAGGCCATGCCGGACTCGCCGCCGCCCGCCTTGATCATCCAGAGCTGGCTGGTGACGGAGACGCCGCCGTAGGCCATGCCCCACAGCACGACCAGCAGAAGCGGGTCGCTCGTCAGGGGCAGTGCCGCGGTGGCCACGGCGACGAGCAGGGCCAGCGTGATGATCACCTGCTTGGGCCGCCTCGCGGCGAGCGCGCCCGCGGCGAAGTTGCCGGCCACGCCGGCCAGGCCGTAGGCGAGCAGGGTGAGGCTGATGTCGGCGCCGCTCTGCTCCAGGAAGGGCCGGACATAGGTGTACGCGCCGAAGTGGCCGATCACGAGCACTCCGATGACGATCAGCACGGCCCGCATGCCGGGGTCGCGCCAGACGCCGCCCAGGCTCACCGTGCTCTCGGCGGGCAGCGATGGAAGCAGGACCAGGAGCGCCGCGGTGACGGCCAGGGCGAGCATCGCCATCACACCGAACGCCCAGCGCCAGTCGGCCAGGGAGGCGATCAGCGTGCCCGTGGGGACACCGAGCACGGAGGCCACGGAGACGCCGCCCGCGATCATGGCGGTGGCCCGGCCCACGGAGCCCGGCGGCACCAGCCGTACGGCGAGGCTCGCGGCGAAGGCCCAGTAGCCGCCGATGCTCACGCCGGTCACCACCCGGGCCGCCATCATCACCGTGAAATTGGGCGCGAGCGCCGCCACCAGGTTCGACAGCACCAGCAGCGCCATGAGCCCGGCCAGCAGCGCGCGCCGGTCGAGCCCGCGTACGCTCATGGCCAGCACGGGGGCGGCCACCGCGGCGACCAGGCCGGGCGCCGACATGGTCAGCCCGGCGACGCCGGTGGAAACCCCCATCGCGCCGCTGATCGGCGTCAGCAGCCCGATGGGCATCATCTCGCTGGTCACCACGATGAAAATGCCCACGGCCGTGGCGAGGATGGCGGGCCAATATGCCCGGGATGTGTCAATCGTCGTCATGGTCCAAGCCTGTGAACGGGCGTCCGCGGGAACAATGCCGAAGATCGAATCCTTGGTTTAGCTGGACTAAGGGGTGCTATGGAGTTCAGACAGCTGGAGACGTTCGTGGTGGTGAGCGAGGAGCTCCATTTCGCCAAGGCCGCCGAGCGGCTGTACCTGTCTCCCGGCCGGGTCAGCCAGATCGTCCGCTCGCTGGAGGATTCGATCGGCGCCCGGCTCTTCGAGCGGACGAGCCGCCGGGTCCGGCTGACCCCGCTGGGCGAGCGCTTCCTCGCCGACGTGCGCCCCGCCTACGAGGGGCTGCACGGCGCGGTGAACCGCGCCAGATCGGCCGCGAGGAGTGTGTACGGCGTGCTGCGCGTCGGATTCCTCAGCGCGCCGGGCGAGGTCGTCACCGGGGCGGTGCGCGCCTTCGAGCACCGCTTCCCCGAGTGCGCGGTAGAGCTGGTCGAGGTCCCGCTGTCCAATCCGTTCGGCAAGGTGCGCGAGGGTGTGGTGGATCTCACGTTCACGTTGCTTCCGGTCGCCGAGCCCGATCTGGAGACGAGCGTCGCGCTGAACCGGGTGCCGTTGAAGCTGGCCCTGTCACCGGCGCATCCGCTGGCAGGGCGTGTGTCCATCGACGCGGAAGAGCTGGCAGGAGTGCCGCTGGTCGGGGTGGAGGGCCCGGCGCCGCGCTGCTGGAGGGAACTGACGGCCCCGGTGACGACGCCCGGCGGCCTGCCCATCCCGTCGGCCGGGGCGGTCTCCACGAGCCAGGAGGGCCTGACCGAGGTCGCGCTGAACCGCGGGAGCATGTTGTTCTGCACCCCGACGGCGGCCTATCTGGGGCGCGACGACGTCACGTTCGTGCCGGTCACGGGCCTGCCGGACTCGGTGCTCGGCCTGGTGTGGCAGCGTACGCGGCGTACGGCGGCGGTGACCGCGTTCGCCGAGGTGGCTGCCGACCGAAATGCCGGAGAAGTGGTAGTAAATCTACAGAGAGTGACCGGATGAATGGGCGATGACACGCGGCTGACGGCCTGGGTAAGGGGTCGTGTCCAGGGTGTCGGCTTCCGCTGGTGGACCCGTGCGCGGGCGCTTGAGCTGGGCCTGGCCGGGTGGGCGCGCAACATGGACGACGGCCGGGTGGAGGTCGTCGCGGAGGGGTCCAGGGAGTCCTGCGTCAAGCTGCTTGAGCTGCTCCGAGGTTGCGACACGCCGGGCAAGGTGACGGGAGTAGTGGAACGGTGGAGCGAACCCCGAGGTAGTTTGGTTGGGTTTATGGAGAGGTAGACCCTTTCGTTAAACCCCCCAAATAGGGTATATTTGTATGTCGGGAGTGCCCATCGGTGCGTCTCTGCGGTGCGTTCGACTTGACCGCCCACACTGCCGGTGCGACTCTTGTTAGGTACCACGCGCACCCCTCCCGCGGAATAGAAGTGCGCGAACCAGTCTGGTCACTCAGCGTGGAGGACCCTTAACCATGGCGAAGGCTCTACTAGGCCACGTCGGCGGTCCTGACCCTCGGATGGTCTCGGAGATGCGCCGCCTGCAACAGCGTATTCGGGATCTGGAGGCAGAACTCATCCGGCTCCAGGCCCAGAACGACGCTCTTGCGGCGCAGACCCGTGACGAGGCACGGGGCCGTTTGCAGGAGCGCGAGCCGGCACTCACCTGAGTGGTCGGAGCGCTACATCCAGGGACGTCTCGGAGAGGCGTCCCTTGCTATTTGTCCACATTTCTCATGATGTTCACGTTGGTGGTCCGCGAGTGCGCAGACACGCGCGGATAACCGCCCTCACCCGCCTTGCCGTATCGCAGACTGGTTCTTAGCACGAGCTCAAGGGCAGAGACCAGTAGGCTTTCCGGAACGCAGTCGACGGGAGGGGGTCATCGGGTGTACCTGAAGACCCTCACCCTGCGTGGATTCAAGTCGTTCGCCTCGGCCACCGCTCTGCGTTTCGAACCGGGGATCACCTGTGTCGTCGGCCCCAACGGGTCCGGCAAGTCCAACGTCGTCGACGCCCTCGCCTGGGTCATGGGCGAGCACAGCGCCAAGTCGCTGCGCGGCGGCAAGATGGAGGACGTGATCTTCGCCGGCACCTCCAGCCGGCCGCCGCTCGGCCGTGCCGAGGTCACGCTGACGATCGACAACTCCGACGGCGCGCTGCCGATCGACTACACCGAGGTGACGATCAGCCGCCTGATGTTCAGGAGCGGCCAGTCCGAGTACGCCATCAACGGCGACACCTGCCGCCTGCTCGACATTCAGGAGCTGCTGTCCGACTCGGGCATCGGCAGGGAGATGCACGTCATCGTCGGCCAGGGCCAGCTCGACGCCGTGCTCCACGCGGGCCCCGAAGACCGCCGCGCCTTCATCGAAGAGGCCGCGGGCGTGCTCAAGCACCGCAAGCGCAAGGAAAAGGCGCTGCGCAAGCTCGACGCGATGCAGGCCAACCTCACCCGGGCCCAGGACCTCGCCACCGAGCTGCGCCGCCAGCTCAAGCCGCTGGGCCGCCAGGCCGAGATCGCCCGCAAGGCCGCCGTCATCCAGGCCGACCTGCGTGACGCCCGGCTTCGGCTGCTGGCCGACGACGTCGGTATCCTGCGCGACACGCTGCGCAGGGAGGCGGCCGACGAGGCGGCGATCCAGGCCCGCCGTACCCAGGTCGAGACCGAACTGGCGCAGGGACAGGAGCGCGAGGCCGCCCTGGAGGAGGCCGAGGCGCAGGCCCAGCCGCGGCTGTCGGCCGCGCAGGAGACCTTCTTCCGGCTGTCCTCCCTGCGCGAGCGCACCTCGGGGCTGGAGCAGCTCGCCGCGGAACGTCACCGCCACGCCGTCGACGCCGCCGCCATCGAACGGCGCGGCCGCGACCCCGAGGAGCTCGAACGCGAGGCCGCGGAGGCACGCGAGCAGGAGCTCATACTCAACGCCGAGCTGGAGCACGCCCAGGAGCTGCTGGAGGAGGCCGTCCAGCGCCGGGCCGAGGCCGAAGCGGAGCTGAGCGGCGAGGAGCAGCGGCTGGCCATGGCCGCCCGCGCCCAGGCCGACCGCCGCGAGGGCCTGGCCAGGCTGCGCGGCAAGGTCGACTCGGCGCGCAGTCGCGCCCGCGCAGCCGACGAGGAGATCGGCCGCCTGGCGCAGGGCGTCTTCGACGCCGCCGAGCGCGAGCGCGCCGGCCGGATGGAGCTTGAGGAGCAGCAGCGCGCCGAACCCGCCGTCGACCCGGCGCTCGCCGAGGAGCTGGACACCGCGCAGGCGCTGGTCGAGGAGGCCAGGGCGGTCGCCGACGAGGCCCGCGCCGCCGTGGAGGAGTCCAGGTCGGGGCTCGACGTCCCGCGTGCGGCCGTGCAGGCCGCGAAGTCCGCCGTGGGTACGGCCCGCACCGCCGACCAGCAGGCCCAGCGCGCGGTGGCCGGTCTCCAGGCCCGGCGCGAAGCCCTCGAACTCGGCCTGAGCAAGGGCGCCGACGGCGGCGCCGCGTTGCTGGAGGCCGACCTGGCGGGAGTCCTGGGCCCGCTGGCCACCGAGCTGACCGTGGCGCCCGGCGCCGAACTCGCCGTCGCCGCCGTCCTGGGCCCGGTGGCCGAGGCGATCGCGGTGAAGTCGCTCGACACGGCGGTGGAGGCCTTCGAGCTCCTGCGCGCCGGAGACGGCGGTCACGCGACCATCCTGATCGCGGGCGAGGGCCGCGCCGGGTCCCGGCCCGCCCTCGACGCGCGGGGTGTCTGGGCCGCCGATCTGGTGACTGTTCCCGACCATCTCAGAGCCGCCGTCGACCACGTGCTGACCGGCGTCGTCGTGGTCGACGACCTGGCCGGGGCGAAGGACCTGGTCGAGCGGCGGCCCGAGCTCAGGGCCGTGACCAGGCAGGGCGACCTGGTGGGTGTCCACCTGGCGGGCGGCGGCGCGGTGGGCGGTTCGTCCGTCCTGCAGATGCGTTCCGCCCTCGACCAGGCCACCGCCGACCTCGACGCCGCCCAGGCCACCGCCGAGCGCGGCGCCGCCGGATTCGAGGCCGCCGTCGAGGCGGAGCACGAGGCCCAGGCTCAGCTCGAAGCCGCCCAGGCCCGCGTCACCGAGGCCCAGACCGCCGTCAGCACCGCCCAGTCCGGCCTCAGCGCCGCCCAGGGCACGCTCGACCAGGTCAGGGGCAGGCAGCGCGAGGCCGACCAGCGCAACGCCGCCGCCGCCAAGCGCCTGGCCCAGCTGGAGGCCGCCGCGGAGGCAGCCGCCGCCGAGGCCGCCCGCCTGGCCAAGAGCGTCGCCGCCGCCGAGGAGGCGCGCGCCGAGGCGCTGGAAGAGGTGGCAGAGCTGGAGATCCGGCTGGCCGAGGCGGAGTACGCGGGCGAGCTGGAGTCCGAGCCCACCACCGACACCCGCGACGAGCTGGCCGAGGCCACCAACCTGGCCAGGCAGCGCGAGATGGAGACCCGCCTGCAGGTCCGCACCGCGGAAGAGCGGGTCAAGGGCATCGAGGGCAGGGCCGACGGCCTGATGCGGGCCGCCGAGCGCGAGCGTCAGGAGCGGGCCCAGGCCGCCGCGCAGCGGTCCAGGCGCCGCAGGCAGGCCGTCGTGGCCGAGGCCGTGGCCAAGGGCGCCAAGCGGGTGCTCGGGGCGCTGGCCGGCTCGATCGAGCGGGCCTCGCGCGAACGCGACGAGGCGGACCTGGCCAGGGTGGCGATCGACGCTGAGCTGAAGCAGGTACGCCTGCGCGTACGCGAGCTGTCGCAGGAACTCGACAAGCTGGTCAACCGGGTGCACGGCAGCGAGGTGGCCCGTACCGAGCAGCGGCTCCGGCTGGAGCAGATGGAGCAGCGGGCGCTCGACGAGTTCGGCGTGGAGGCCGAGTCGCTGATCTCCGAGTACGGCCCCGCCGTTCCGGTCCCCGGGGACCCGCCCGTGCCGTACGTCCGGGAGGAGCAGGAGAAGCGCGCCCGGATCGCCGAGAAGCAGATGAACCAGCTCGGCAAGGTCAACCCGCTGGCGCTGGAGGAGTTCGCCGCGCTGGAGGAGCGCCACGCCTTCCTCAACAGCCAGCTCGAAGACCTCAGGAAGACCAGGCGTGAGCTGATGACGGTCGTCCAGGAGGTCGACAACCGGGTCGAGGCGATGTTCTCCTCCGCCTACGAGGACGTCGCCCGCGAGTTCGAGCAGATCTTCACCCGGGTGTTCCCGGGCGGCGACGGGCGGCTCGTGCTGACCGACCCCGCCGACATGCTGACGACCGGCATCGAGGTCGAGGCCAGGCCGCCGGGCAAGAAGGTCAAGCGGCTGTCGCTGCTGTCGGGCGGTGAGCGGTCGCTGACGGCGGTGGCGTTCCTGATCTCCATCTTCAAGGCGCGGCCGTCGCCGTTCTATGTGATGGACGAGGTCGAGGCGGCGCTCGACGACACCAACACGCAGCGGCTGCTGACGCTTTTCGAGGAATTGCGGCAGAGTTCGCAGCTGATCGTCATCACGCACAACAAGCGCACGATGGAGATCGCCGACGCCCTGTACGGCGTGTCCATGCGCGGTGACGGCGTCACCCAGGTCGTCAGCCAGCGCCTGCGGGAGCGCGAACCGGCCTGACGGGCACGCTCCCCGGGCGCGAGCATGCGGGCTGATCTGGAAAACTGACTTGTTGTGGATGGTTACCTGGGCATCATCGTGATCGTGGTCGTCGTCGCCCTGCTGGCGGCCGGCGGCCTCTTCCTGCTGTTCAGGCCGGGTGGCAAGGGCGCCCCGCCGGTCGAGCCGCCGGCGACGATCCCGCTTCCCGACGAGAAGGAGAAGCGGCCCGCCGGGGGTGGTGAGGAGTCCGAGGGCGCCACCACCACCGTTCCGCCGCCCGCTCCCGTGGTCGCGGTCAAGCCCGAGGTCGAGGTGCCGCCGCCGTCGGCCGGCCGGATGGTGCGGCTGCGCTCGCGGCTGGCCCGCTCGCAGAGCGCGTTCGGCCGCGGCCTGCTGGAGCTGCTGTCCCGCGACCGTCTCGACGACGAGGTGTGGGACGAGATCGAGGAGAGCCTGATCACCGCCGACGTCGGCGTCGCGCCGACGCAGGTGATGGTCGAGGAGCTGAAGACCAAGGTCAAGGTGCTCGGCAGCCGGACGCCGCACGAGGTGCGCGGGCTGCTGCGCGAGCAGTTGCTGACGCAGGTCAACCCCGGCCTGGACCGTACGCTGCACATCGCCAAGCACGGCGAACGGCCCGCGGTGGTGCTCGTGGTCGGCGTCAACGGCACCGGCAAGACCACCACGACCGGCAAGCTGGCCCGCTCGCTGGTGGGCGACGGCAAGAAGGTCGTGCTCGGCGCCGCCGACACCTTCCGCGCCGCCGCGGCCGACCAGTTGCAGACCTGGGGCGACCGGGTGGGCGCCGAGGTCGTGCGCGGTCCCGAGGGCGGCGACCCGGCGTCGGTCGCCTTCGACGCGACGGCCAAGGGCATGGCGGAGAAGGCGGACGTCGTGATCGTCGACACCGCGGGCCGCCTGCACACCAAGACCGGCCTCATGGACGAGTTGGGCAAGGTCAAGCGCGTCATCGAGAAGAAGGCCACAGTCGACGAGGTCCTGCTCGTGCTCGATGCCACGACCGGCCAGAACGGCATGCGGCAGGCCCAGGTGTTCGCCGAGGTGGTCAACATCACGGGTATCGCGCTGACCAAGCTCGACGGCACGGCCAAGGGCGGCATCGTGATCTCGGTGCAGCGCGAGCTGGGTGTGCCGGTCAAGCTGGTGGGCCTGGGCGAGGGGGCGGACGACCTGGCGCCGTTCGATCCGGAGGTCTTCGTCGACGCGATCTTGGGTGACGACTGAGGCTTTTGGTGGGTTTTCGGACGCTCCATGGGGTTCCGTGGAGCGTCTCCTTATTTGGTGGGTAATGACCCTTACCCCGCAGGTCTTGATCTCCGACTCGGCCCTGTGTTCACATGAGTCGGTCACCTAGAGATCGCGGTCGTATTCGGAACGTCCGCGTCATGAGGTGTGTGCGGAGTGGAAGGGCAAGAATGAAAAAGGTCGTGGTCCACAAGCCGGGAACAGTCAAGCCTGCAGGCGTCGACGCGCCGCGGCACAAGAACTGATCTCAAAAGGGCGGTCCGTCTCCTTCTCCTGGGAGATGCGGGCCGCCCTTCGGCTTGGAAAGGACCTGGTGAACCTTCCGACCATCGACGCCGACCGGCGTCCCCGCGGCCCCTACACGTTCGGTGCGGCGCTCCTGGACGCCCTCGTGCCCGCGGCGCTCGCGTACGGGCCCGAGCTGGTGGCCGCCCACGACATCGAGATCAGGGCCGCGGCGCCGCACCTCGCGCCGCGAGTGCCGCGGGTGCCGGGCGGCAGGGGGTCCCTGGCCGACGACCTGCCCCGCGAGCAGCGCATCCTGATCCCGGGCGCGGGACGTACGCTGCGGATCGCCAACGGGCTGGCCGAGTTCGTCCGTGACCACCTGGCCAGGACCGGGCCGCTGGCCGTCGCCGTGGCGAACCTGGCCGCGGCCGACCCGACCGACGTCCAGCTGGTGGAGGTGCTGCGGCGGCGCGTACCCGAGCTGGTGATCACCGAGGTGGAGGGCCGGCCAGGCGGCGGGCCGTTCGCCACCGACTACGACCGGTTCCGTGACGAGGGCTTCCACCACGCCATGGCCGAGGCAGGGCTGGCCGAGCTGGAGCTGCTCACCCACGACGACGACCCCGAACGCTGGTGGACGCTGCTGCACCGCACCACCGCCGCGCTGGAGGCGATCGGCCGCGAGCCCGCCGCCCGGAAACTGTACGAGCGGGCCAGGCGCGTCGCCACCGAGCCCGGCCACCGCGCCACCGTGGCCTGCTCGATCGCGATGCTGTTCGTCCGCCACCACGATCCCGCCCTGCGCGACCCCGAGGAGGCCCTGGCCTGGATCAACGAGGCGATCACCATCACCTCACTGCTGCCCGACCGCCGTGAGCGCGCCTTCCACCTCGGCTTCGACCTCAACGGCAAGGCCCTCATCGAGGTACGGCGAGGCCACCCGACCGCCGCCCTGGCCCTGGTCGAGCAGGCCATCGAGCTGGCCGACCGCGACCTGCCCCCGGACACGCACCCGATCCACCGGCTGGTGCTGCGGGCCAACCGCGGCCAGCTCCTCGGCGTCCTGGGCCGTACCGAAGAGGCGCTGGCCGACTACGCCGCCGCGATCGCCGCCGACCCCGGCTACCCCGACTACTACCTCGACCGCGGGACTCTCCTCCACAAGCTGGGGCGTCTCGACGAGGCGGTCGCCGACTACGAGAGCGCGATGCGGGTCAGCCCGCCCTTCCCCGAGCCCTACTACAACCGCGCCGAGGTCCGCTACGCGCGCGGCCACCTGGCCGGAGCGCTGGCCGATCTCGACTACGCGCTGGAGCTCGACCCGGGTTTCGCGCCCGGCTACGTCAACCGGGCGGGGCTGCGTGCCGCCCTGGGCGATCAGGGTGGGGCGCGGGCCGACGTGGAGGCGGGGTTGCGGCTGACGCCGCGGGAGCCGTACCTGCTGTGTGTGCTGGGGCAGGTCGAGCAGGCGGCGGGCCGGCGGGCGGCGGCCAGGGCGGCCTACGACGACGCGCTGGCGCTGGACGGCGGGCTGGCGGCGGCGTGGGCGGGGCGCGGCGGGCTGTCGTTCGAGGAGGGCGCGCACGAGGCGGCGGTCGCGGACCTGACCCGCGCGCTGGAGCTGGGAGAACGCGCGGAGCTGCTGTTCAACCGGGCGCTGGCGCTGCGCGCGGCGGGACGGGAACGGGAGGCGCGGGCGGATCTGGCGAGGGCGGCGCGGCTCGATCCGGACGACCCGGACGTCCAGCGCGAACTCGCCCGATAAACGTCAGCGGTGTGAGCCGATGGGCACGACCAGCGGGGTACCGGCCACAGGGTCGGTGATGACCTTGGAATCCAGGTCGAAGACCTCCCGGATGAGCTCCTCGGTCAGCACCTCGTGCGGCGTGCCGGCCGCCACCACGCTGCCGTCGCGCATCGCCACCAGCCGGTCGGCGTAGCGGGCGGCCAGGTTGAGGTCGTGCAGGACCATCACGATGGTACGGCCCGCCTGCGCGTGCAGATCGCGCACCAGCTCCAGCACCTCCACCTGGTGGGCCAGGTCGAGGAAGGTCGTCGGCTCGTCCAGCAACAGCAGGTCGGTGCCCTGGGCCAGCGCCATGGAGATCCACGCCCGCTGCCGCTGCCCGCCGGACAGCTCGTCCAGAGGCCGCTCGGCGAGGTCGGAAAGGCCGGTCATGTTCAGTGCGACGCCCACCGCCTTCTCGTCGTCGGACGACCATTGGCGGTACCAGGTCTGGTGCGGGTGCCGTCCCCTGGCCACGAGGTCGGCGACGGTGAGCCCTTCGGGGGCCGAGGGCGACTGGGGCAGCACGGTGAGGATCCGCGCCACCTCTTTGGTGGCGATCGTGGAGATCTTCTTGCCGTCCAGCAGCACCTCGCCGCCCGACGGTTTGAGCAGGCGGCCGAGAGCGCGCAGCAGCGTGGACTTGCCGCAACCGTTGGGGCCGATGATCGTGGTCACGGTTCCGGCCTCGACTCCGAGGTCGAGCCCGTCCACGATGACGCGGTCGCCGTACCCGAGCTTGACGTCTACGGCCTGCAGTCTCATGTGCGCCCCTTACGGATGCGGATCAGAAGGTAGATCAGATACGGTGCGCCGAGCACGGCCGTGACGACACCGACCGGCAGCTCGATGGGGGAGAAGGCAGTGCGCGCGAGCAGGTCGGCGCCGGCGGTGAGCACGGCGCCGACGATCGCCGACGACAGCAGCGGCGGCTGGGCCGAGCGGATCAGCCGCAGCGCGATCTGCGGCGAGGCCAGCGCGACGAAGGCCACGGGGCCGGCCGAGGCGGTGGCCACGGCCGCCAGCAGCACCGCGGCCAGGATCATCAGGGCCCTGGACAGGTTCATGCGCACGCCGAGCGCGGTGACGGTGTCGTCGGAGAAGCGCAGGGCGTTGAGCGAGCGGGTGCCGAGCAGGGTCAGCGGGATCAGTACGGCCAGCGCCAGCGCGACCGGGATCACGTGCTCCCAGCCGCGGCCGTTGAGCGAGCCGCTGATCCACACCATCGCCTGGGCGGTGTCGTTGACGTCGCCGATGGTCATCAGCCAGTACTTGACGTTGGTGAAGACCGCGGCCACGCCGATGCCGACCAGGACGAGGCGGTAGCCGTCGAGGCCGCGCCGCCAGGCCAGGCCGTAGACGATCACGGCGCCGATCAGGCCGCCCAGCAGGGCGAGCGCCGGCATGCCCACGCTGGACAGCAGCCCGCTGACCCCGCCGTGGACGCCGCCGCTGACCACCACTCCGGCGACCACGGTGACCGAGGCGCCGGTGGTGACGCCGAGGATCTCGGGGCTGGCCAGCGGGTTGCGGGCGATCGACTGGATGATCGCGCCGGACAGGGCCAGCGCCGCGCCGACCAGCGCGCCGGTCAGCGCCCTGGGCAGGCGCAGTTCCATGATGACGAAGTGGGCGGGGCTGGAGGCGTCGAAGGTGTCCCTGAACACCTCCTGCACGGTCATGGGCAGGTCGCCGATGCGCATGTTCAGCGCCATCAGCAGCACCAGGAGGACCAGGCCGCCGAACGTGACGGCGACGCCGCGCAGCCGTACCTGCCAGGACAGGCCCGCGAGTCTCAGCGCGTAGGAGGTCACAGCCGCACCTGCTTCCTGCGCCGGACCAGCGCCACGAAGAAGGGCGCGCCGAGCAGCGCGAGCACCACGCCGACCTCAAGCTCGCCGGGCGGTGCCACGACGCGGCCGATCACGTCGCCGAGCAGCAGGAGCGCGGCGCCGATCAGCCCGGAGTACGGCAGCAGCCACCGATGGTCGGTCCCAGACACGCGGCGGGCCAGGTGCGGCACGATCAGGCCGATGAACGACAGCGAGCCGCACGCGGCGACGGCGGCGCCGGTCAGCAGCGTGACCGAGGCGACGCCGACGGCCCGGGTGAGGGCGATGTTCTGGCCGAGGCTGCGGGCCACGTCCTCGCCGAGTGACAGGGCGTTGAGGCCGGAGGCGTTGAACAGGGCCAGCAGCAGCCCGGCTGCGACGAACGGCGCCACCTGCCAGATCACCTCGGTGCCCCGGGCGGCGATGGAGCCGGACTGCCAGAAGCGGAAGACGTCCATGGCCTGCTCGTCGAGCAGGACCATCGCCGAGGTGAGCGCGTAGAGGAAGGCGCTGACGGCGGTGCCGGCCAGGGCCAGCGTGACCGGGGTGGGACCACCGCGCCCGCCGACCATGCCGAGGGCGAAGACGCCGACGCTGGCGACGAGCGCGCCGGCCAGGCCGAACCAGATGAAGCCGAGCAGGCTGGTGGCGCCGAGGAAGATGATCGAGGCGACCATGGCGAAGGCGGCGCCCTGGGTGACGCCGAGCAGTCCGGGGTCGGCGAGCGGGTTGCGGGTGTGGCCCTGCATGAGCGCCCCGGCGACGCCGAGCGCGATCCCGGCCAGGATGCCGAGGGCGGTGCGGGGCAGGCGCAGCGAGCGGATGATGATGTCGCTCTCGGTGCCGGTGGGCGAGGTCAGCGCGTGCCAGGCCTCGGTGAGCGGCACCGCCTTGGCGCCGATGGTAATGCTCAGGACGATCGCGAGCACGAGTACTCCCGTGAGCCCGATCAGCCAGGTCAGGCGGCGGTGACGGAGCTGGGGAAGCTTCACGGCGGTGGTTGCCACCATGCCTTCCTCCTACTCATTTGCCCGATCCTGGTGAAGTATGCCAGCTTAGGCAGGGCTAACCTAATTTAGGGTTGCCTAATGGGGAGAGGGACAACATGAAAGCGTTCCGTGCGGTCGCGGTAGCCGTACTCGCGATGGGGCTGGCGGCGTGCGGTGGCCAGGCCGCGGCCCCCAAGGCCGCCGAGAGCGCGCAGGCGCCCTTCCGCGTCATCAAGCACGCCATGGGCGAGACGAAGATCCCCACGCAGCCGAAGCGCGTGGTCGCGCTCGACCAGAGCTTCGTCGACGCGGTCCTCACCTTGCAGACGCCGGTCGTCGGCTACACGAACTACCGGGCGATCGAGGACAAGCTGCCCGACTACCTGGGCACCGTGGCGGCCGAGTACGGCAAGGAGGCCACCTCGGTCGGCACGCTGGAGCAGCCCAGCCTTGAGAAGATCATGGCGCTCAAGCCCGACCTGATCGTCTCGGCGAAGGTCCGGCACAAGGACCTGTACGACAAGCTCGCCAAGATCGCCCCGACCGTCTTCAGCGAGACCACCGGCGCGATCTGGAAGCAGAACCTCGTCCTCATGGGTCAGGCCCTGGGCAAGGAGTCGCTGGCCGAGGAGACGCTCAAGAAGTTCGAGGAGCGGGCGGGCAAGATCGGCGCGGGGATCAAGGAGAAGGAGGGCAAGCTGCCCACCGTCGCCGTGGTCCGCTTCGCCGGCGAGCCCACGGTCCGCCTCTACGTCGAGAACTCCTACTCCGGCGTCGTGCTGAAGGACGTGGGCTTCCCGCGTCCCACCGACCAGCCGAAGGACCCGAACCAGATCATGGTCCCGATCAGCCAGGAGCGCATCGCCGAACTGGACGCCGACCACATCTTCGTCTCCACCTACGCCGACCCGACGGCCGACGCGCCCAAGCAGAAGTTCGTCACCAACCCGCTGTGGAACAAGCTCAAGGGCACCAAGCACGACGTCGCCGACCTCACGTGGATGAGCGCCGTCGGCATCCAGGGCGCGCACGCGATTCTGGACGACCTGGCGAAGTTCTTCTCCGTGGACCCCGCGAAGGGCGTCTAGACGCCGAGGAAGGCGCGCAGGTCGGACAGATGCGGCTGGATGTCCAGGCCCTGGGCCTCCAGCCAGGCGTCGTCGCCGTAGGTGCCGGCGTAGCGCTCGGCGCCGTCGCAGATCAGCGTCACCACGCTGCCCTGGTCGCCCTCGGCGCGCATCTCCTTGACGAGATCGACGCAGGCGGCGATGTTGGTGCCGGTGGAGGCGCCGACCGGACGGCCGGTGACCTCCCGGACCCACCGCATCCCGGCGACCGAGCGGGCGTCGGGCACGTGGATCATGCGGTCGATCACGCCCGGCTGGAACGACGGCTCCACCCTCGGCCGGCCGATGCCCTCGATGCGCGAGCCGCTCGCGGTGGTCGTCCAGTCGCGCTCGGCCCAGGCCGGGTAGAAGGCCGAGCCCTCCGGGTCGGCGACGGCCAGGCGGGTGTGGTGGCGGCGGTAGCGGATGTAGCGGCCGATCGTGGCCGAGGTGCCGCCGGTGCCCGCGCCGACCACGATCCAGGCAGGCTCGGGATGCGGCTCCAGGGCGAGCTGGCCGAAGATCGACTCGGCGATGTTGTTGTTGCCGCGCCAGTCGGTGGCCCGCTCGGCGTAGGTGAACTGGTCCATGAAGTGGCCGCCCGTCTCGGCGGCCAGGCGGCGCGACTCCTCGTAGATCGCCGACGGCTGGTCGACCAGGTGGCACTTGCCGCCGTAGAACTCGATGAGGGCGATCTTCTCCGGGGAGGTGGTCGCGGGCATCACGGCGATGAACGGCAGGCCGATCAGGCGGGCGAAGTAGGCCTCGCTGACCGCGGTGGAGCCGCTGGAGGCCTCCACGATGGTGGTCCCGGGGCCGATCCAGCCGTTGGCGAGGCCGTACAGGAACAAAGAACGAGCGAGCCGGTGTTTGAGTGAACCCGTAGGGTGCACCGACTCGTCTTTCATATAGAGGTTTACGCCCCAGCGCGCGGGCAGCGGAAAGACGTGGAGATGGGTGTCACTGCTGCGGTTGGTATCGGCTTCGACCCGCCGGACGGCCTCGGCAACCCAATGCCGGGCGCCGGAGTCGTGGCGGTCGACGGAGTCCATGGTCCATACGCTATCTCATGTGACTCTGGCCACTTTATCTGCGGAAATGGGTGGATAGTGTTACGATAATGAGACTAGTCCGGCCGTGGACGTGACTACGCACGCCGCGAGCAGTAGGACTGTTCACCTCCCTGACCAGGCAGAACCGGTTAACGCGGCCCTTACGGGGGTTTTGCGAGCATGGAGCTGCTGTCTGGCGGCTCGTGCCGAGACGGGGGATAGCAAGGGGGAATGATTTGATCACGATGACCGAAGAGCAGCGTCAGGATTGGTTCGAGCGCGATGTCGTGCCCGTGACCTCGCAGCTGTTCGCCTCCGCGATGCGCCTCACGCGCAACACCGCCGACGCGGAGGACCTCGTCCAGGAGACCGTGGCCAAGGCGTACACGTCCTACCACCAGTTCCGCGAGGGCACCAACCTCAAGGCGTGGCTGCACCGCATCCTCACCAACAACTTCATCAACGACTACCGCAAGAAGCAGCGTTCGCCCAAGCTCTCGGCCGCCGAGGAGGTCGAGGACTGGCAGCTGCACGCGGCGGAGTCGCACAGCTCCACCGGCCTGAAGTCCGCCGAGACCGAGGCCCTGGAGCGCCTGCCCGACAGCTCCGTGATGAACGCGCTGCGCGCACTGCCCGAGGACTTCCGCGTCGCCGTCTACCTGGCCGACGTCGAAGGCTTCGCCTACAAGGAGATCGCCGACCGGATGGGCACCCCCATCGGCACCGTGATGTCCCGGCTGCACCGCGGCCGCAAGCAGCTGCGCACCATGCTGGAGGCGTACGCGGTCGAGGAAGGCGCCGTGCGCCTACCCGCCCAGCGGGCCGCCTAAGCCCAGGTGGAGGCGGACCCGGAGCGTTCCGGCATCGTCCCGCATCTCCACCAGATCGCAGAGCTGACGACTGATCCAGAGCCCGTATCCCCGAGGGGATTCGGGCTCAGGTGGTATATAGCCGGGTAGCGGGTCGTCCAGGACGCCGCCCGGGTCGGCGATCTCGCAGACGAGCTCCCTGCCGGTCACCCACATCCTGATCATGCCGTGGCCCGCGCCGTGCTCGACGCAGTTGGCCGCGATCTCCGAGACGCTGAGCACGAGCGAGGCGACCAGGTTGCGCTCCATCCCCGCCGCCTTGGCGTAGTCGGCCACGGCCTGCCTGAAGCGTTTGAGCTCGTGGGCGGTGAACCCGACCGAGGTGACCTGGCCCGTGGGGTCGGGCAGCGGGTGGCGGTCGCCGTCGAGGATCAGGTCGTGGGGCTCGACGAAGGCCTCGCTGACGGCTTCGCCGTTCACTCCGGCCAGATACGGGTGGGTGACGGCGCGGTAGTCGAGCGCGGCGGTGGGCGCGGTGCGCACGTCGTAGAGGCAGACGACGATCGCGGGCGCGGCGCCGAGCGCAGCGTTGAGCACCGATTCGTAGCGGATCCACTCGCGGATCTCCCGCTCGGTCCTGCCCTGCCAGCAGGGCTCGCCGACGATCAGTGTCGGGAGGTCTCTGGCGTACTCGTGGTAGGCGGCCAGCGTCCGCTGCGGATGCGCGTACCAGGAGGCGGCGATCCTGCTGTCGATCCGGCCGGCGTCGCGGCCCAGCGCGTCGGCCAGGAGCTGCAGCTTGCGAGAGCAGGTGACCGCGAGCACCCGGCGGCCCTCGTGGAGGGCGGCGCGCACGCGGGGCAGGACGAGGCGGAGGAAGCCCTCATCGGAGTCGTAGGGCATCCCTATGTGCCGTAGCGACTCGTGATTGGCCTGTGCCCGCGCAGGGTGCACGGCCGAAACGTAGCAAGCGGCCGGTGGGCTACGCAACGGCTATGAGCGCGACCGCCCCGAGCGCGCAGGCGACACCGGCCACCTGGATGGTGTGCAGCCGCTCGCCCAGCACGTATCTGGCCAGCAGGAGCGTGCTGGCCGGGTAGAGCGAGACCAGCACCGCGACCAGGCTGAGCATGCCCTCCTGCTTGGCCAGCAGGAAGAGCACGTTGGCCGCCATGTCGAGCAGGCCGGCCAGTGCGATGATGCGCAGCGAGCCGCCGGTGGGCCTGAGCGAGCGCCGGGCGACGACGGCCAGCAGCACGACGAGCGTCACCGAGGAGATTCTGGCGCCGACCAGCGGCCACAGCCCGGTGCCGTCGGGGGACAGGTCGAGCAGGATGAAGAAGCCGCCGAAGCCGGCGCCGGCGGCCAGTGCGATCAGCACCGATCCGAGCGAGCCGCGCCTGCTCGCGGTCGGGTCCTGGCTGACCAGCATCACCGCGGCCAGCGCCAGGACGATGCCGATCAGGGCCTGCGGCGCCGGCCGCTCGCCGGTCACCAAACCGAAGATCACCGGCAGGGTGGCGGAGGTGACCGCCGTGGTCGGCGCGACCACCGACATCGTCCCGGTGGCCAGCGCGCGGTAGAACAGCACCAGCCCGGCCGCGCCCGCGATCCCCGCGCCCATGCCCCACCACAGCGCCTTCTGGTCGAACAGTCCGGGCAGCAGCGGGAGCAGGGCGAGGATGAGGACCAGGCCGGCGACCTGGGAGAGCGCCACCACCGACAGCACGCGCGATCGTCGCGTGGCCAGCCCGCCGCAGAAGTCGGCCGTGCCGTACACCACCGCGCAGACGGTCGCGAGGATCACCGCAGTCACGTCACACTCTCCAGTTCACTCGGTTGAACTATTAGTACAGTACACAGAGTGCGACAGACTAGACAATCTGTTCACTAGACTGCACCGCATGGAAGATCCGGAGACGATCACCGCGGCCATCGCGAACAACGTGCGGGCGCAGCGGGCCCACCGGGGCCTGACGCTCGACGCGCTGGCCGCCCGCTCTGGCGTGAGCAGAGGCATGCTGGTCCAGGTCGAACAGGCCAGAACCAATCCCAGCGTCTCCACGCTCACCCGGATCGCCTCCGCGCTCGGCGTCACCGTGGCGCGGCTGGTCGAGGTGTCCGACGTTCCGGTCGTGCGCATCATCGACAAGTCCGACGTGGTCAACTTCGAGATGGGCGCCTCGCGGGCCATGCTGCTGGTCGGCGCCGACGAGCCGATGATCCTGGAACTGTGGGACTGGCGGCTCGCCCCCGGCGAGCACCACGACGGCGACGCCCACCCGCCCGGCACCCGCGAGATGATCACCGTCCTGCGGGGCGAGCTGACCCTCACCGTGTACGGCAAGAGCCACCGCGTGGGCACGGACGACGCCGCCCTGTTCACCGCCGACCGGCCCCACCGCTATGCCAACGACGGCACGGAGGAAGTCAGAATGATCATGGTCGTGGCCGAGCCGCGAGTCGTTCACGACCAATAACGGCGAACACCTTCCGGATGACGGCCCGGAGTTCCATGATTACTCCGAGGGGCGGTGGGTCAACAGGAGGTATGCGTGAGTGAGGCCCGTGCTGCCACTGAGAAGCTCCGCGGGGAACTGCAAAGTCTCGGTGTGACCACGGCATATGACGTGGGCGACGACGCGACCCTGTCCGTATGGATCGGCTTGGTCGTGCGATTCAGAGATGGTTTTTACCGCTGGCAGGAAGGAGCGGTGAAACGTCGGCATTTGGGTACGGATCCGGTTGGATGTGCCATAAGAGTGGCGCGTCGCTATGCGGAACTACAGGCCGATGTCCCAGCCTGGTGGGAAGACCTGGCCAAGGAATTGCGGGGGGACTCGGCCGGCGATTACCCATAGCGCCCCCGTCGCGATTCCGGGGGGAATATGCGCTGGTGGGGGTGGCCGTTGGCGCTGTTGCTGACGGCAGGGTGCGCGCACGTGCAACCGATGGCCGGGGTCACGTCGGTGCTGCCGATGCGGCCGCCGGACCCTGACCCCGTCGACCCGGGCGTCCTGGCCAGGCAGCTGACCTCCATGCAGCTCGACTGGCCGGGCAGACGCCGGATCGACTGCAAGAGAGCCAAGTGCGTCGCGCTGACCTTCGACGACGGGCCTGGCGACCACACCGCCCGGCTGCTCGGCATGCTGCGCAGGCACGCCGCCAAGGCGACCTTCTTCGTCGTCGGCCAGATGGTCGCCGCCGACAGGCAGGGCAACCTGCGCCGCATGGTCGACGACGGGCACGAGCTCGGCAACCACTCCTGGAGCCACGAGCAGCTCACCACGCTGTCGGAGTCCGGGCTGCGCTATCAGCTCAAGCACACCCAGGACGTGGTCGAGCGGGAGACCGGGGTGCGGATGACGCTCATGCGGCCGCCGTACGGGTCGACCGACGCCTCGGTGGCCGCCGAGACCCGGCGCGAGGGACTGGCCCAGATCCTCTGGAACGTCGACACGCTCGACTGGCGCGACCGCAGCGCCTCGATCGTGGCCAGGCGCGCCGCCCAGGCGAAACCCGGATCGATCATCCTCATGCACGACATCCACCGCACCACGGTCGACGCCATGCCCAAGATCCTCGACGTGTTCGCGGGTAAGGGCTACGCGTTCGTCACCGTGTCCGAGCTGTACGGCAAGCCGCCGGCACCAGGCAGGAAGTACACCGAACGATGATCGACGACATCATCAGGGGCTACACCTTCGACGAGCCCACCATCGACCTCGGCGCCCTGGTCGTGGACGGCGCCGGCCGCCCCGACGCCCAGGTACGCCTGCCGCTGCGCATGCTCAACCGCCACGGCCTGGTCGCCGGCGCCACCGGCACGGGCAAGACCAAGACGCTGCAGGTCATCGCCGAGCAGCTGTCGGCCGCCGGCGTACCGGTGTTCCTGGCCGACATCAAGGGCGACCTGTCCGGCATGGCCCAGCCCGGCGACCCGTCCGACAAGCTCATGGAACGCACCGCCGGCATCGGCCAGATCTGGTCGCCGCAGGCCTGCCCCACCGAGTTCTACGCGCTCGGCGGCATCGGCGAGGGCATCCCGCTGCGCGCCACCATGACGGCCTTCGGGCCCACGCTGCTGTCGAAGGTGCTCGGGCTCAACGACACCCAGGAGTCCTCGCTCGGTCTCATCTTCCACTTCGCCGACCAGGCCGGGCTGCCGCTGCTCGACCTCAAGGACCTGCGGGCGGTCATCCAGTTCCTGCTCGACAACCCCGACGCGCTCAAGGGCGTGGGCGGGCTGTCCAAGCAGACCGCCGGGGTGATCCTGCGGGCGCTGGTGAACTTCGCCGCCGAAGGGGCCGACCAGTTCTTCGGCGAGCCCGAGTTCGACACCGCCGACCTGCTGCGGGTGATGCCGGACGGGCGGGGAATGGTGTCGATCCTGGAGCTGCCGGCCGTACAGGATCGTCCGGCGATGTTCTCGACCTTCCTGATGTGGCTGCTGGCCGACCTGTTCAGCGGCATGCCCGAGGTGGGCGACCCGGACAAGCCGCGTCTGGTCTTCTTCTTCGACGAGGCGCACCTGCTGTTCAGCGACGCCTCCAAGGCGTTCCTGCGCTCGATCACGCAGACCGTGCGACTGATCCGTTCCAAGGGGATCGGCGTGTTCTTCGTCACGCAGACGCCCAAGGACGTGCCGGCCGACGTGCTCGCGCAGCTCGGAGCCCGGGTCCAGCACGCGCTGCGGGCCTTCACCCCGCAGGACGCCAAGGCGCTGAAGGCGACCGTGTCCACCTTCCCCAACTCCTCCTACGACCTGGAGGAGGTGCTCACGCAGCTCGGGATCGGCGAGGCGGTCGTGACCGTGCTGTCGGAGAAGGGCATCCCGACCCCGGTGGCCTGGACCCGGATGCGGGCGCCGCGCTCGCGCATGGCGCCCGCCGACGCGGCCGTGGTGCAGGGCGTGATCGCCGCCTCACCGCTGCGTCCCAAGTACGAGCAGGCCATCGACCGCGACTCGGCCTACGAGATCCTGGCCGCGAAAGTGGTCCCCCCACCCGCAGCCCCCTCTGAGGTTGAGCGGCCGGTGGAGCCTCCGCGCGCCGCCGAACCCACGCTGCTGGAAAGCGTGCTGGGTTCGTCCGTCTTCAAGTCGTTCGCCCGTTCCGCCGCCAGCTCGCTCGGGCGCGAGATCAGCAGATCCATCTTCGGTACGGCCCGCCGCCGCCGCTGACTGTCGGTCAGGTCTGGCACCCTGGTCGGCATGGGTTTCACCGGCTTCCCCGACGAGGCGTTCATCTTTTTCGAGGGCCTTGAGGCGGACAACTCCAAGGCGTACTTCACCCGCCACAAGCACCTCTACGAAGACGCGGTCAGGGCGCCGATGCTCGCCCTGACCGACGCGCTGGGCCCGGAGTTCGGGGCGGCCCAGCTGTTCCGTCCCTATCGCGACGTGCGCTTCGCCAAGGACAAGTCCCCGTACAAGACCCACCAGGGCGCCTTCATCGACACCCAGCCGGGCATCGGCCTCTATGTCGAGGTCAGCGCCGCCGGGCTGTTCCTGGCGGGCGGCATCTACACCCAGGCCGCCGACCAGGTCGCCCGCTACCGCGAGGCCGTCTCCGCCGACCTGTCCGGCAAGCCCCTGACCCGGATCGTCGCGGACCTGCGGGCCCGGGGCTACGAGATCCGCGGCGACCGCCTGAAGACCCGCCCGCGCGGCGTGCCCGAGGACCATCCGCGCCTCGACCTGCTGCGCCACCGCTCCATCTACGCCGGCGTGCGCGCGGAGCCGGAGCCGTGGGTCCACACGCCGGAGGTCGAGTCCCGGGTCCGCACGGCCTGGCGGGAGTTCGCGCCGTTGGTGGAGTGGCTGTCGACGCACGTGCGGGGCTCTGAGCTACCGCGCCGCTAGAGCCCTGAGCCGTCCCGCCGTCACGAGGTACCTCGCCGTCGAGGGGTCGGGGCCGCCTCGCGGCCAAGGGTTCTGAGCCGTCCCGCCCGTGACGGGCGTCCCGGGCGGGGGTCCGGCACCGGTACCGTTGCAGCGTGTTCGGCGACGTTCCCGGGGCCTCCCGGCGGGAGTGGCTGTGGATCTGGGGGATCGCCGGGGTCGCGGCGATGGTCTACTCGGTGCTGTCGTTCGTCCGGGTCCATGCCCTCAAGGCCGGCACCTACGATCTGGTGATCTTCGACCAGGCGGTGCGGTCCTACTCCGAGTTCCGGCTGCCGATCGCCATCGTCAAGGGCGTGCACAACGACTTCGGGGCGGGCTTCTCCGTGCTGGGGGACCACTGGTCGCCGATCCTCGCCCTGCTGGCGCCGCTCTACTGGCTGCACGACGGGCCGGAGACGCTGCTGATCGCGCAGTCGGTGCTGCTGGCGGCGGCGGCCGTGCCGCTCTGGGTGTTCGCCCGGCGGGCGCTCGGGACGGGAGCCGCCTACGGGGTGGCGATCGCCTACACGCTGTCGTGGCCGGTGGCCGAGGCGGTGGCCTTCGACTTCCACGAGGTGGCGTTCGTGCCGCTGCTCACCGCGGTCATGCTCGAACGCTGGCAGGCCGGGCGCAAGGTCGCCGTCGTGGTGGCCGCGCTCGGGCTGTTGTGCGTCAAGGAGGACATGGGGCTGCTGGTCGCCGGGTTCGGGCTGGTGCTGCTGACGCGGGCCGGCTGGCGGGTGCTCGGTGGCGGGTTCGTGCTGGGCGGGGTGGCGTTCACGGGGCTGGCCTCGCAGGTGCTCATCCCGGCCTTCGGCGGGCGGCCCGACTACTACTGGGCCTACGGGGCGCTCGGCGACGGGGTGTCCAGCGCGGTGCGGACGATCGTCACCGACCCGCTCACGGCCTTCGGGCTGCTGGGGACGCCGCCGGTCAAGCTGGTGACCCTGCTGCTCCTGCTGGGGGTCTCGGCGCTGGCGGCGCTGGGCTCGCCGCTGGTGCTGATGGCGGTGCCGTTGCTGGCGGAGCGGATGCTGGCCAGCTCGTTCCCCAACTGGTGGGTGCCCGAGTACCACTACAACGCGTTCCTGGTCGTGGTGATCTTCGCGGCCGGGGTCGACACGGTGCGGCGGTTCGGGCGGCTGCGGAAGGTCTGGGTGGCCGGGATCGTGGTGTTCGCACTGGCCGCCGTGCCGTTCTTCTCGCTGGCGCGGCTCGCCGATCCCGGCTCGTACCGGCGCGATGCGCGGGAGCTGGCCGCCGCCGGCGCCGTGGCCACGGTGCCCGACGGGGCGCTGGTGGAGGTGGCCAACAATCTGGGGCCGTTGCTGACCGGCCGGGCGCGGGTGCTGCTGCTCGACCGTACGCCCCGGTGGGCGCCCTGGGTGGTGGTCGAGACCGGGCGGCGCGTGTTCCCGTTCAAGAACGCGGCGGAGCAGACCGATCGGCTCGACGCGCTGGTGGCGGCCGGGTATCAGATCCGGTTCCGCCAGGACGCCTTCGTCGTGCTGCACCGGCCGGGCCCGGAACCGAAACTCTAGGGGCCGCCGGTCTGCACCTGGTCGCCGCGCAGGATCCGGTCGACGGACTGGCTGGCGGCCGAGGTGGCGGCGGTGGTCACCACGGCGATCAGGACCGCGACCAGCGGCGTGGCCAGGCTGCGCAGGCTGCGGACGTTTCTGACCCGGCCCCACGGCTCCCCGGCCAGGTGCATGAGCCGCCACTCCCAGAAGAGCCCGAGGCCGATGTAGACCAGCGCGACCTGCCCGACCACGATCGCCAGTAACTGAAGCTTGTCGAAGGCGGAGACGTCCGGCTCGGCGAAGGCGGGCAGGTACGCCGACAGCTCCGTGACCAGGGCGGCGGCCATCAGGTGCAGCACCTTCGTCATCGGCTGCGTGCCCCTGACGCGCGGGTAGAAGTAGCCGAACAGGAAGCCGAACGCGGGCAGGGTCAGCAGGTAGCGGGCGTCGAAGAGGTAGCTGGCCAGGTCGGGGCCGGCGGGCAGGCCGTACATGAACAGGAACGGCAGGCTCAGCAGCAGGCAGATCACGAAGGCGTGCACGCCGTTGTGCCAGGGCGTGCAGGCGGCGCTGGTGGCGAAGGCGGTCTCGGGGTGGCGGCCGTGCCCGTCCAGGGCGGTTTCGAGCTCGTCGCGCTGCTGTTCGAAGTCGCCCATCGACAGCTCGCCGGCGCCGATCCTGCCGCGGCCGACACGGTAGAGCTCCTGCTCGGAGACGAGCAGCAGCCGCTTGTGCAGGGCGCGGCGCACCATCGCGCGGTGATCCTCGGGGGTACGCGGCTCGTCCAGCCCGTCCGGCACGGGCCCGAGCAGCCACCACGCGGAGATCCACGCGAAGACCGAGGTGACCGAGAGCAGAGGCACGGTGACGTCGAGGTCGGGCAGGCTCCCGGTGCCCCTGGGTGACAGGTGGAGCACCATCAGGCAGACGGTCACGCTGGCCACGGCGGCACGGTGGTGCACGGCACTCAGCTCGCCGCCCAGGCGGCGCAGCCGCAGGATCAGCAGGACGAAGCCGAGCAGGAGCAGCCCGAGCACGCCGCGGATCAGAGGCGTGAGCTCCAGCGTGCCGAGCATGGGCTCGGGGTGGTCGACGGGCGTGCTCCAGGAGCCGTCGTCGAGCCATTCGGTGGGCCAGCCCTGCATGAGCAGGCTGAGGATCACCGCGGCCACGACGGCGCCGCGCGACCAGGTCCTGGTGACGACGGCGACGGCGCCGATCGGGATCAGCGACCAGAACAGGCCCAGCACCAGGTGGACGCTGTCGGGCGGGTAGACGTCGTAGAACAGCGCCTTGAACCACAGGGCGAGCGCCAGGGTGCCGATGGCGATCCCGGCGGCCACGGCGGCCAGCCGTACCACCACGAAACGGATGCCGAGGTCGGCGCTGAAGGCGATCGCGGCGCCCGCCGCGGCCAGCGCGGCGACGGCGACGCCGGTGATCAGCTGGGGCGGGTGGAGCTGGATGTGGCGGGTCGACCACAGGAACATGGCGAAGGCCACGAGCACGCCGAGCGCGGTCACCGCGAGCGCGTCGCGGCTGGTCCAGGGCGCGGGCGTGGGCACCATGCGGCCGGCGTGGCGCACCGCGATCGCGGGCAGCACGCCGAACATCACCACGTACGCGATGCCCTGCAAGCCAGTGGCGTAGAACGGGCTGGCCAGCACGGGCGTGGCCAGCACCAGGCCGATGAACAGCTCCCGGTTGTGGAGCCGCTGCCACCACGGGCGGCCGAGCGAGCGCAGCAGGAAGGCGATCAGCAGGAGCGCGGTGACGATCGCCAGCTCGCTGCCCCAGGAGAAGGCCTCGTCCTCCTCGTGGTCGACGAAGCCGTAGGAGTCGTGGACGAGGGTGACGGTGACCTGGTAGTTCACCGTGAACTGCAGCCGTTCGGCCTCCTCTCGCTCCGGTTCGAGACCCGAGGTGCGCAGCACGCTCCACTCGGTGGGGAAGAGCGTGATCGTGCGCTGGTTGATCAGTGAGGGCTGGACGCCGGGCGCCTGGAACTCCAGCGTCAGCTCCTCGCCCCTGGCCAGCTGGCGCAGCACGATCACACGGAACTCGGCGGTGGACTTGCCGCCGGAGGTGGTGAGCTCGGCCGGGTACCTGACGGTGGGCGCGAGCCAGCCGCCGCCCACCTTGAGCGCGCCGAGTCCCTTGTCGGTGATCGCCCGCAGGTCCGGGGGCACGCTGCCCCTGATCCAGCCGGCGAGCGGGTCGTCCTCGTCCATGCGGAACGTGTGGGTGATCGTCACCCTGACCTGATGCTGGCGCTCGTCGATGCGGGCCGGTGGCACCTGGCGAAGGTCGGCGGCGGTGGCCCTGGCGATGGTGACGTCGGTGGTGGCCCTGCGCTCGTCCGCGGCGCCGGAGGGCAGCGGCCTCGACCCGTCGGGCTGTCCCCGTGACAGCGGCCGATCCACGGGCATCGCCGTGAGGGTGCACCAGATGATCGCCGCAGCCGAAAGGGCGGCGAGCCCGTACGCGACGATCCTCCGGATCAAGCCCACACCTTGGATGATTCATGTGAGACCGCTGATGTTCCACGGACCTAGGTAACGGTGTGATTACACCGGTCCGCGAACTGGGAGATCGGGCTAATCTGCCCCCTTTGTGCCCGATGAGCAGAGAGGGGACTGCGAAATCGTGTGGATCACCCGGCGGCTTCGCCGCGACAAGCAGAAGGGACAGGCCGACGACGGCCGCTTCCCGGTCGAGCGGAAGTGGGGCTGGCAGCTACAACTGAGCGCCCAGGCGGAGACCGCCTTCATGACCGGTCTGCGCGCGTATGAAGAAGGGGGCGGCAAGCTCACCATCCACGGGGAACACGGGATTCTGACGCTCGCGGACCCGCCGCGGGCGATCTCGCTCTACGTGCTGGCCGCGCGCTTCGCGGCCCTGAGCCACAACGCGCTGCGCGACCCGGAAGGCGCGGTCGAGGGACTCATGAAGGTCTGCGTCGAGGTCGCGCAGCCCGGAGTCCTGCACCTGCGCGGGACGGCCTCCACAGAGGTCCTCGCCGCCGTGCGCGAGGTCACCGAGAACCTCGGCAGCTGGTACGGCGACGCCGAACTCGGCTACGTGTCGGTGATCGCCCCGGGCGAGGACGAGAACACGTTGATGATCGATCTGGCCAAGGCGGCCGGACGCCACGCCGCCGGTGACGCCATGCGGGAGGTGGTCCAGGGGCTCATCGACGACGGTGAGGTGACCTGGGCCCGGCCCCCGGTGGGGGAGCAGCGGCGGCTGCTGCTGAAATAACACGTCGAAGGGGTACGGCAGACGCCTGCCGTACCCCTTCGACGTGGTGTGTCAGTTGTTGCGCTTGGCCCGCGCCACGGTGCGGGCGCGGGTGGAGGCGTCCAGCACGACCTTGCGGATGCGGACCGTCTCCGGCGTGATCTCCACGCACTCGTCGTCCCGGATGAACTCCAGCGCCTGCTCAAGCGACAGCACCCGCGGCGGCGTCAGCGTCTCGGTGACGTCGGCCGTGGAGGAGCGCATGTTGGTGAGCTTCTTCTCCTTGGTGATGTTGACGTCCATGTCGTCGGAGCGCGAGTTCTCGCCGACGATCATGCCCTCGTACACCTCGGTGGTGGGGCTGACGAAGAGCGTGCCGCGCTCCTGGAGGTTCAGCATGGCGAACGCGGTCACCGGACCGGAGCGGTCGGCCACCAGCGAGCCGTTGTTACGGGTGCGCAGCTCGCCGAACCACGGCTCGTAGGCCTCGAAGACGTGGTGCACCAGGCCGGTGCCGCGCGTCTCGGTCAGGAACTCGGTGCGGAAGCCGATCAGGCCGCGCGCCGGGACAACGAACTCCATGCGGATCCAGCCGGTGCCGTGGTTGGTCATGTGCTCCATGCGGCCCTTGCGGACGGCGAGGAGCTGGGTGACGGCGCCGAGGTACTCCTCGGGGCAGTCGACCGTGAGGCGCTCGACCGGCTCGTGGACCTTGCCGTCGACCTCCTTGGTGACGACCTGCGGCTTGCCGACGGTCAGCTCGTAGCCCTCGCGGCGCATCTGCTCGACCAGGATGGCCAGCGCCAGCTCGCCGCGGCCCTGGACCTCCCACGCGTCGGGACGCTCGGTGGGCAGGATGCGCAGCGAGACGTTGCCGACGAGCTCCTTGTCGAGGCGGTCCTTGACCATGCGGGCGGTGACCTTGGAGCCCTTGGCCTTGCCGACCAGCGGCGAGGTGTTGGTGCCGATGGTCATCGAGATGGCCGGCTCGTCGACGGTGATGAGCGGCAGCGGGCGCGGGTCCTCGGGGTCGGCCAGCGTCTCACCGATCATGATCTCGGGAATGCCCGCGATCGCGATGATGTCGCCGGGACCGGCCTCCTCGGCGGGCTTGCGCTCCAGAGCGTCGGTCATGAGCAGCTCGGTGATCTTGACGCGCTGGATCGTGCCATCGGTGCGGCACCACGCGACCTGCTGGCCCTTGCGAATCTTGCCCTGGTGGATACGGCACAGCGCGATCCGGCCCAGGTAGGAGGAGGCGTCGAGGTTGGTGACGTGCGCCTGCAGCGGGGCGCTCGGGTCGTAGGTCGGCGCCGGGATCGTCGACTTGATGATGTCGAACAGCGGCTCAAGGTCCTCGGAGTCGGGCATTCCGCCGTCGTCGGGCCGTGCCAGCGCGGCGCGCCCGGCCTTGGCCGAGGCGTAGACGATCGGGAAATCGATCTGGTCGTCGGTCGCGTCGAGGTCCATGAACAGGGCGTAAACCTCGTCGACGACCTCCGCGATGCGGGAGTCGGGGCGGTCGACCTTGTTGATGCACAGGATGACCGGCATCTTCGCCGACAGCGCCTTGCGCAGCACGAAGCGCGTCTGGGGCAGCGGGCCCTCGGAGGCGTCCACCAGCAGCACGACGCCGTCGACCATCGACAACCCGCGCTCGACCTCGCCGCCGAAGTCGGCGTGGCCGGGGGTGTCGATGATGTTGATGGTCATGTCGCCGTGCTTGACGGCGGTGTTCTTCGCGAGAATGGTGATGCCCTTCTCGCGCTCTAGGTCGTTGGAGTCCATGACGCGGTCGTCGACGTCCTGGTTGGCGCGGAAGGCCCCGGACTGCCAGAGCATGGCGTCGACCAGCGTGGTCTTGCCATGGTCGACGTGCGCGATGATCGCGATGTTCCGCAGGTCGTCGCGGCTGTTCAAAGGCATGATGACGTCTCGCTCTGTGTTCGTGGAGGCAGACCGCGCGAACCGCGGCCTATTAAGTCTAGTTGATCCCGCTCATGGCAGGAGCGGCACGAGGTGCCGGGCGGCGAACGCCCTGGCCTCCTCATCGCTGCTCAGGGGTACGACGCTGTCCGGGGTGAGCAGGAACGACAGGGTCACCCTTATGAACACTTCGGCGACCGCTTCTGATTCCGGGCCGCGCAGATGCCCGGTCAGATGTTCCCTCGCCACCTTAAGGTACGGCCCCGCCTCCGGCGTCGGGCGCGGCAGGATCGTCTCCGTCCGGAACCGGTAGACCGCGGTGGTCCGGCGCGGGCCGTGCTCCACGATCCACGCGAAAGCGGCATCGAGGATGCGATCGGCCGTCTCGTCCACGGCGCCGGCGTAGAGATACATAGCCGCTTGCACATTCATGATGATGCCGGGGCGGGCGTTGCTCCCTACATTGACGGCATGACCTGGACAGAGTTGGTCATGAACGCGGCTCCGGCCGGCGGCGACCGTCCCGCGGTCACCGACGTACGGACCGGCGAGGTCATGACCTATGCCACTCTCGTCCGCCGAGTCACTCACGCGGCGGCCGGGTTGCGCCGTCACGGCTTGAGGTACGGGGACCACGTGCTGGTCGACCTGCCTCCGGGCGCGGCGCTGCCGTGCGCGGTGCACGCCGTCGCCTGGTCGGGCGGGGTGGCGCTGCTCAATCCTGGCGGCGTCGCGCGGCTGGCCGTCGTCCACCGGACGCGCGAGACACGGGCGGAGAAGGTGTTCACCTTCGAGCCGGGCCAGGGACCCGACCGGTTCTCCTCGCTGATCGGCGAGCAGCGCGTGGACTTCGGCCCGCTGGCAGGACCGGCGCTGACCCTCGACGGCCGGCGGGTGCTGAGCCACGAGGAGCTCGCCGGCGACCTGCGCAGGCTCGCCGCCCGGCTGCTCATCGACAAGGACGACGTGGTGCTGGTGGCCGTCACCGACGTGTTCAAGGCGCTGCGCGCGCTGGACCTCGCGCTCATGTGCGGCGCGCACGTGGTCGTGGCGCACGAGCCGACGCTGATCGGCTGCAGGGTGCTGGCCAGCGAGCACGCGGCCACGCTGGTCGTGGCGCCGTACGAGCTGGCCAGGCGGCTGCTGGGCGATCCGCTGCTGCGGGTGGTCGACGACCGGGCGGTCACGAGCTCACTCGCGCTGTGAGAAAACGGTGACAGAGCGCGCCAAGTGCGCCACTGTGAAGTCATGGCGGATGCCCCGCGGCACAACCTGCCGGCCGAGCCCAACCGGTTCGTCGGCCGTGAACGCGACATCGGCGACCTGTGCGCGATGTTCGACGAGACGCGCGCGGTGACCTTGTGCGGAGTCGGGGGCATCGGCAAGACGCGGCTGGCGTTACGCGTGGCCCACCGGCTGCTCGACGACTTCGCCGACGGCGTGTGGGCGGTCGAACTCGCCAAGATCTCCCGGCCTGAGCTGGTCATGCAGGAGATCGCCGAGGTGTTCGGGCTGGAGAGCGAGCGCGGCCGCGACCTCACCGACGCCGTCGTCACCCGGCTGGCCGGGTCGAGCTGCCTGGTCCTGCTGGACAACTGCGAGCACCTCGTCGAGGCCACCGCGCACGCGGCGGCGGCGCTGATGGCGGGCTGCCCGGGTATACGGGTGCTGGCCACGAGCCGGGAGGCGCTGCGCATCTCCGGCGAATTGATCTGGCACGTGCCGCCGCTCGACCTGCCCGGCGCCGACCCGTCGGCGGCCGAGTCGGTGCAGTTGTTCCTCAACCGGGCGCGGGCCGCCGGAACCCAGCTCGGCGAGGAGAGCCTGCCCGACGTGGCCAGGCTCTGCCGCGCGCTCGACGGGCTCCCGCTGGCCATCGAACTGGCCGCCGCCCGCACCCGCATGCTGAGCCCCGGCCAGATCGCCGACCGGATCGACGACCGGTTCGCGCTGCTCACCTCCGGCGACCGTACGGCTCCCGCCCGGCAGCGGACGCTGGCCGCGGCGGTCGAGTGGAGCCACGACCTGCTGTCGGAGGCGGAGAAGACGCTGCTGCGCCGGCTGTCGGTGCTGGCCGGCGGCTTCGACCTCGACCTGGTCGAGCGGGTGTGCGCCGAGCCGCCGCTGTCGGAGTCGCGCATGGTCACGCTGCTGGGCGCGCTGGTCGACAAGTCGCTGGTGGTCTGCGACGAGGACCGCGGGCGCTTCCGGCTGCTCGACACCATCCGGCAGTTCGCCGCCGAGCGGCTGGCCGACTCCGACGAGGAGCGGATGGTGCGCGACCTGCACCTGAGAGTGCTGTGCAAGCTTCAGGAGCGGGCCTTCGACGCGGAGTTCCTCACGCCCGGCGTCACCTGGCGCGAACGGCTGGCCGCCCACACCGGCAGCCGCGACCGGCTCGCCGACCAGCGGGCCGCTCTGGAGTGGGCGCTACGCTCCGGCAACGTCACCGTGGGGCTGCGGCTGTGCATGCGCAGCAGCGGCCTGCTGTCGCTGGGCGGCAGCGCCGCCGAGGTCGTCGGCTGGGTCGAGCGGCTGCTGCGGCAGGACCTCAGCCTGGTGGCGCCGGAGCAGATCGGGCTGGCGAAGGGCTACATGGCGTACGGGCTGCTGACCCGCGACGACCTCGACAGCGGCCTGGCCGCCGCCCGCGAGGGCCTGGCCGGCATGGCGGGGGACCCGTTCGTCCTGGCCACGGCCCACACGGTGGCCGGCGGAGCGCTGCTGCGCATGGGCAGGGGCGACGAGGCGACCGCCCACATCGACGGCGCGCTGGCGGTGGCCAGGGACAACGGCGACCGGTTCAACGAGGCCGGGGCGCTCATCGAGGGGTCCATCTACTCGCTGCAGCGCGGCCGCCAGCGCGAGGCCCAGCGCGGCGCGGAGGAGGCCTACACCGTGGCGAGCGCGCACGGCCATCCGTGGATCCTCGCCATGGCCGCCTCCCACCTGGGGCTGGCCGCCGAGACCCGCGGCGACCTGGAGGCGGCGGCCGAGCACTACGACGCGGCCATCTCCTGGCTGCGCGAGCTCGGCAACCGCGGCGACCTCGCCCAGAACCTCGCCAGGAGCGGCCGCGTCTGCGCGCAGCTCGGCGACCTGGCCGCCGCCCGCGAACGGCTGGCCGAGGCGGTCGCCACGGCCCGCGAGTGCGGCCTGCGCCAGGCCATGAACCGCTGCCTGGTGTCGCTGTCCGCGCTGGCACGGGCCGAGGGCGACCTGGAGAGCGCGGTGCTGGCCTCGTCCGCGGTGGCCGCCCTGCGCGAGTCGATGGGCCAGCGGACCGGCTCGGTCAAGGTCGACGAACTGCTGTCGGCCGCCCGTGCCAAGCTGGGCGAGGGCCGTACGACGTCGTTGTGGTCGATGGGGCGCTCGCGGCCGCCGTTCGAGGTGGCGACGCAGGTGCTGGAGGGGCGCAGGCCGGAACCGGCCGCGGGCCCGGTCCAGGTGGAGCCGGTACGCGGCTCGCTGTTGACCACCCGCGAGCAGGAGATCGCCGGCATGCTCACCCGCGGCCTGTCCAACAAGGCCATCGCCGAGGAACTGGTGATCAGCCCGGCCACGGTGGCCCGGCACATCGCCAACATCATGGACAAGCTCGGCTACACCTCGCGCGCGCAGATCGCCGTGTGGGCCGCCGACCATGGTGTTCCTTCTGCATAATCATCTGCATAATCCGCCCCATGTGCGCGGATCCCGGCGTCCCTACCGTGGTCGCATGGACCAGCGCATCGTCATGATCGACCCCGGGACGGGGCAGACGCTCACCGAAGAACAGCACGATGAGCGGCTGGCCACGGCGGCCGCGCTGCTCCGGCGGCGAGGTGTGCGGGCGGGCGACACGGTGCTGATCTGCCTGCCGGTCGGATCCGACCTGCTGGTGGCGGCGGACGCGGTGATGGCTGCGGGAGCGGCCGTCTCGCCGCTGGCGCCCGACGGCGACGGCCTCTGGGAGCGGGTCGTGACCAGCTCCGCGCGGCTGATGATCTCCGACGATCCTCGGGCGCTCGCGGCCGCCCAGGACTCCAGGATCAGGGTGGTGATGAGCGCCGCTGAACTGGGTGCCTAAGCTCGGATTCATGCCGCTTGCGAAGAATTTTCCCGTCATGCTCAGGACCTCGGACGGCGTCCGCCTGGAAGGGGTCCACACGCCCTCCGCCTCCGGCGATGCCGAGGTCGGGATCGTGCTGGCCCACGGGTTCACCGGGTCGTGGCGGTGCGCGGACACGCGGCGGATCACCCACGTGCTCAGCCGGTTCGGCGGGGTGGTGTCCTTCGACTTCCGCGGGCACGGGCACTCGGGCGGCGAGAGCACCGTGGGCGACCTTGAGGTCCACGACGTGGAGGCCGCGGTACGGCACGCGCGGGTCATCGGGTACCGCGAGGTCGCCGTGGTGGGCTTCTCCATGGGGGCGGCGGTCGCCGTACGGCATGCGGGGTTGCACGGGGGGATCGACGCGGTGGTCGCGGTGAGCGGCCCCGCGCGGTGGTACTACCGGGGCACCAAGCCGATGCGCCAGGTCCACTGGGCGATCGAGAAGCCGATCGGCCGGATCGCCGCGCGCGTGGTCAAGCGGACCCGGATCGCGCGCGGGCAGTGGGACCCGGTGCCGATGCCGCCGCACGAGGCCGCCGCCCTGATCTCGCCCACCCCCTTGCTGATCGTGCATGGGGACGCGGACACCTTCTTCCCCCTGGAGCACGCCCGTCAGCTCTACGACGGCGCCCGGGAGCCCAAAGAGCTGTGGATCGAGCCGGGGTACGGCCACGCCGAGTCGGCGGCCAGGCCGGATCTGGTTCTCCGGATCGGAAAGTGGATTGATTCGAACCTTTCCTGAGTAATAGGCGTCTACCTAGGGCGGATGGAAGAAAACCGCCGGGAGAAAGTCCTTGGGGAAGGAAACCGCCCCTGGTGGAGACCGTAGGACATACTTCATGTAGTCAGGCGGTCGCCCAGCGTTGCGGGGGCGCGCTGGGTGCCATCTAGACGTGCGAAGGGGCCCGTGGAGTCACGGGCCCCTTTCGTACTTCCCTGCTTCCCCAGGTCAGTCCTGGGTTCACCCGCCTCGGAGTGTGACCTGGCGCAGAGGTTCGGCTTGTCGGGGGTTCGGGTTTCGCCTTTGGGTGGTGGTCAGCCCAGGCGGGCGATGGTCTTGTACTCCAGGTAGGCGCTCAGGCCCTCGGGCCCGAGTTCGCGGCCGAGGCCGCTGGCCTTGTAGCCGCCGAACGGGACGTTGGCCTCCAGCATGAGGCAGTTGACGCCGTAGGTGCCGGTGCGGACCTGGCGGGCGATGTCCATGCCGTGGTCGGCGTCCGCGGTCCAGACGGTGCCGCACAGGCCGTACTCGCTGTCGTTAGCGATGCGCAGCGCGTCCGCCTCGTCCTCGTAGGGGATGACGGCGAGCACGGGGCCGAAGATCTCCTCGCGGGCGATCCGCATGTCGTTGGTGGCTCCGGCGAAGACGGTGGGGGCCACGTACCAGCCGCGGTCCATCGGACGGGACAGGCCGCCGACGACGACCTTGGCGCCCTCGTCCATGCCGATCTTGATGTATCCCTCCACCCGCTCCTGCTGCCGCTTGGCGACCAGGGGGCCGATGCCGGTCGCCGGGTCGGCCGGGTCGCCCACGGGCTGGGAACTGACCATGGCGGCGACGGCCTCGACGACCTCGTCGTACCTGTTGCGGGAGGCGAGGATGCGCGTCTGGGCCACGCAGGCCTGGCCGTTGTTCATGAGCGAGGCGATGGCGAGCATGCCCATGCTGGCGGGCAGGTCGGCGTCGTCGAGGATGATGGCGGCGGACTTGCCGCCCAGTTCGAGGCTGACCCGCTTGAGCTGCTCGCCGCAGATGGCGGCGATGCGCCGGCCGGCGGCGGTGGAGCCGGTGAAGGCGACCTTGTCGACGTCCGGGTGGGAGACGAGGTGCTCGCCGGCCTCGCGGCCCGCGGGGACGATGTTGAGCACGCCCGCCGGGACGCCGGCCTCGGTGACCATGTCCGCGAACATGTAGGAGTCGAGCGGTGTCTCCGGCGCGGGCTTGAGCACGATCGTGCACCCGGCAAGCAGCGCCGGTGCGATTTTGGTCATCGAGACGAACTGCGGGACGTTCCACGGCACGATCGCGGCCACCACGCCGACGGGCTCGCGCCGCACGGTGGTGGGGCCGAACAGGCCGGGACGCTCCTCCTCTTGCTCGAACGTCCTGCCGTACTCGGCGTAGAACTGCAGCATGCCGAGCGGCTGCGGCGTCTGGGCGAGGTTGGAGAAGGTAATCGGTGAGCCCATCTCCTCGGTGATGAGCGCGGCCATCTCGCCCTGCTTGGCGGCGTAGATGTCGGCCAGCCTGCCGATGACCGCGGCGCGTTCCGCGAAGGTCATGCGGGGCCAGGGGCCGTGGTCGAAGGCCTCGCGGGCGGCGGCCACCGCGCGGTCCATGTCGGCCGGGGTGCCGTCGGGTACCCGGCCCACGACCTCCTCGGTGTGCGGGGAGATGACGTCGATCACACCGGTGCCCGCGGGGGCCACCCATTCGCCCCCGATGAAGAGCGTGTCGTGCTGGCGCATGTCGTGAGCCTCCTACCGACCGAATGCTTGCTTGGTTCAGTCTTCCTCTGGCGAAGAGTGGTGTCCAGGGAAACCGAACCATGTTCTGTCCAGAACGGCAAGGGCACCAGGAACCTCGGTGCCCGTCGCGCCACCCGGGAAGCCTATGGGCCTCGGGGCGCGGGTCACGGTCCGGGAGGGGGGCCTGGCGCGGGAAGGGGCGGGGCGCGCTCCTGGACGGCGCCGCCGGGGACCGGTCGCGGCATGGGAGGGGATGCGGGTTCGGGGGTGGGCGGCTGCCGGAGCGGGTCGGGTGGGCTCGTGCTGGTGCCCGGTGTGACTCCGCTCGGCAGCCGCCCTAGAGGTGGCTAGCCGATCAGGTGCTTCATCGCCCTCCTCACCAGATCGGTCCGGATGGCCTGCGTGGTCAGGCTCTCCGCGCCGAACCCGAGGTAGACCGTGTCACGGGTGACGATGCCGCCACCCTCCTCGAAGAGCTGGTCGGTGCGGAACCAGTTGTTGACCGAAGGCGCCGACCCCGCCGGCGGGTCGGCCGCGGTCCAGCCGCCCAGGTCCGACTCGAACGAGGTCTGCTCGGCGCTCGCGCCGTCCAGGGTCACCGTGAAGTCGTCGAGGAAGACGCCGGCGCCCTGGGTGGCCCAGTCGCTGATGTAGGAGATCGACAGCTCGACCTGCTTGCCCGCGTACGGGGTCAGGTCGATCTTCCACTGCTGCCAGCCGCCCGAGTTGCCCGAGGCGGCGTGCCAGGCGCCTGAGGTGCCGGTGGGCTCGCAGTTGACGCCCTGGTAGCGCTGGGTGAAGGGGTGGATGTCGCGCCAGCCGCCGGAGTTCTCGGTCTTGCAGCTCTCCCCGGTGTCCTGGGTGGTGTGGCCGTTGGCGTCGGGCAGGGTGGTCCAGTCGTCCTGCCCGGCGGTGCGGGCCTCGACGGTCAGGAAGTCCCAGGCGCCCTCGGTGTCGTAGGAGGTCCAGAACGACAGGTCGCCGCTGCTCTTGCCGGTCAGGTTGACGGTCTTGGTCAGGCGCTTCCAGGAGACGTCGGCGATGCCGCTGTAGACGTCCCAGGCGCCGGTGTGCGGGTCGAAGGGGCCGCCGGGCCGTACCCACTTGATCTGGGCGGAGCTGGCGAACAGCGGGAACTGCGCGGCGGGCAGGATCGCCGAGGTGGCCACGTAGGAGTTGGTGTGGGTGGGTTCGAGCGTGCCGTTGAAGCCCTCGAACCTGCCGCCCTTGCCCTGGAGGGCGAAGGGGTTGCCGGTGCCGTGGTCGGTGCCGGCGTCGTCGAAGAAGACGTAGGCGCCGAGCCAGTACTGCTGGAAGTCGTTGAAGATCGGGATGCACGGCGGGTCGGACGGAGTCGTGCACTCGGGCTGCGTGGGCTGGTTGGGCTGGAAGAAGTAGGCGCCGTTGTTGTTGGCCGCGTAGGACGGGTACTTGCCGGCGTGCAGCAGCTTGCCGCCCTCGTTGAGGTAGTCGCGCACCGCGAGTTCGGTGTCCACGCCCAGCTTGGACGTGGTGCCGGGGGCCTGGCCGACGCTTCTCGGGATGATGTCGTCGCCGGTCTCCCAGACGATCGCCTTGTAGTGGCTCAGCGTGCCGAGCGGGTGCGGGGCCTTGCGTCCGGCCTTGTCCACGTCGTAGACGTCGGAGCTGTAGCCGGCCTCGTCGAGCGACTTGACGTACTCGTCGGCGTACTTCGCCTCGGTGACGCCCTGGACGGGGCTGATGCCGGTGACGTCCTCGGCGGCCAGGACGAGAACCTTGCCCCCGATGTCGCTGTTGACCTTGTAGGTGAAGGAGTCGCTCTTCTTGGCGATCGAGCTGAACCAGACCTTCACCGTGTCGCCCGGCCGGGTGCCGGTGATCTTGCCGCGCATCCAGTGGTAGTAGCGGTTGTAGCCGTCGCCGTAGCGCTCGCCGCCGCGCCATTCGCCGGTCAGGACGCTCTTGGTGCGCCCCCCGTTGACCTGGTACCGCAGCCAGACCGGACCCAGCTTGCGCTTGGCGTTGACCTGGACGACCTGGTCGCGGCCGTTGCTGGTCTCGAAGGCGTCCAGGACGAAGTCCGGTGTCGTGTTGCCCAGGTGGCTGACGGGTTCGACCGGGTTGCGCGCGGACTTGGCCACGTCGAGCGCGAAGGGGATGTTCTTCTCGAACTCCGCCTGGACCAGCGCCTCGTCATCGGGGAAGACGAAGCCGCAGCCTTCGCAGCCCTCGTTCAGCTCGGGGGTCCAGGACAGCGTGCCGTACTCGGAGTGCGCGCGGTCGTTGGTGTCGCCGTTGGTGATGTACAGCTCCGCGCCGAGGTCGGGGTCGAAGCCGGGGATCGCCGGGTTGGCGTCGTCGCCCGACAGCGCCTCGTAGATCGGGTTGTCGGCGGTCTCCGTGGCGATCTGCACACCCAGCGGGTAGAGCAGCAGCGGGCCGAAGGAGTGGTAGTTGACGTTGAACGCGAACCGGATGCGCTTCATCAGGCCGTCGAACGCCTTGGTCTCCGGCTCGCTGGCCGGGCCGGCGCCCCGGTAGGTGTCGCTGCTCGGGATCGAGGAGGAGCCCTCCTCGTCGTAGTGGAAGTTCGTGGGGAAGTTCCGGTTCGGGTCGACGCCGTCGCCCCGGGTGATGGTCCCGTCGCCGTTCACGTCGCGCAGGTTCTTACGCCAGAGGCGGTTGCCCTCGGTGAAGGTGAAGTCGTAGCCGTCGGGGTTGGCCACCGGCAGGAACCAGAGCTCGGTGGTGCCCAGCAGGCCGCGCAGTGACGCCTTGTTGGCGACCACGTGCTTGAGCAGCCGCATGTTGACCTCGGTCGAGATCCACTCGCGCGCGTGCTGCGTGGAGGAGTAGAAGACCGCGGGCTTGGCGCCGTCCGGCAGGATGCGGGCCAGTGAGGTGACCTTGGCGGCGAGGATGTCCTTGCCCTGGATGGTCTTGCCGATGGACATCAGCTTGACCACGTCTTTGTTGGCGTTGGCGATGGCCCTGAGCTGGTCGGCGATGCCGCCCGGCTCCGTGTAGGACTTCCAGACGGTGTAGCCGCCGGTGGCCTGGGCCTTGGCCGCCTCCAGCTGTGTCTGGCCCTGCTGGTTGCGCACGGGCTCCGGCTTGTGGCCGAGCTTGGCGAGCCCCGCGAGCCCCGCCTGGTCGGCGGTCAGCTCGATGTGCTCCTTACCGCCGTTGACCTGCTGTTGTACGACGTCGAAGCCTGCCTCCCTGAGTTTCTCGCCGGTGCCGAGCGGGCTGTCGAGCTGGTAGAGCTCGATACGATCGCTGGGCGGCAGTGGATTCACGACCGACGCCTGGGCCTCGACGGAGACCAGGGAGCTGCCTAAGCCGATGAGGACGGCTGTGAGGAGCGTTAAAGAACGTGACACGGTCTGCCCCTTCGCAGAGACGATTCGCTCGCAATTTCGCTCCGCGGGGTGTCCTCGGCAAGACCCAAAGTTCGGGGCTACCTCACAAAGTGGTAGATACTTCGCCAATGGTGCATGGGTTCGTCGGTTCCGGTGGCAACGACCAAGATCATCTTCTATAGTCACCACGTCGAGGAGGGGAGGGACGAGCGTGGGAGTCAGGCGTTTCGCCGCCATCGCCACCGTGCTCGTCGGCCTGCTCGCAGCGCCTCTTCCGCAGGCCGCCACCGCCGATCCCGGCAGCCCCGCGCAGCTGCGCAAGCTGACGAAACAGGCCGCCCAGCTCAACAAGCTCTTCCGCGGCCAGATCGAGTTCCTGGAGGACGCGCGCATCCAGGCCAAGAAGGCCACCGAGAACGCCGACAAGCTCAGGGGCCAGCTCGGCGCGGCGCGCAGCGAGGTCGCCAACATCGCCCAGAGCACCTACATGGGCGGTCCGCTCGACGGGACCCAGCTCCTGGCCATCGCCGACCCCGCCATGCTGCTCGGCCAGGCCGCGAACATGCAGTACATGTCCGACGAGCGCACCAGCCGGGTCCAGCGCATCGAGCAGCTGATCAAGAGCGCCGGCACCGCCAAGAAGGCGGCGGACGCCAAGATCAAGGAGCTCGAGAAGAAGATCAAGGAGATGCGCGACAAGCGGCGCGACGTCGAGAAGCTCCTGGCCAAGTACGGTTTCCAGACCCCGACCGGCGGCGCGGGCCTCACCCAGCGCATGACCAGCGTGAAGATCGAGGTCATGCAGAACTTCCCCATGCCCTACGGCGTGGGCTGCCTGCGCCCCGGCGACCCCGGCGAGCACGGAAAGGGCCGGGCCTGCGACTTCATGGTCTCGCGCGGCTACGCCTCCGGCGCCGACGCCGACCGGGGTGACGCCCTGGCCGAGTTCCTGATCAAGAACGGCTCCCGCCTCGGCGTGATGTACATCATCTGGAAACAGCGCTACTACGACATCCGTTCGGGCGGCGGCTGGGATCCCATGTCCGACCGCGGCAGCGTGACCGCCAACCACTACGACCACGTCCACGTCTCCGTCTTCTGATGGACTTCGAGGAGCACCGCAGCCACCTGTGGGCCGTGGCCTACCGGCTGCTGGGCAGCGTCGCCGACGCCGACGACGCCGTGCAGGAGGCCTGGCTGCGCTGGCGGCAGGCCGACCAGGCCGCCGTCACCGGTCCCCGGGCCTACCTGACCACCGTCGTGAGCCGGATCTGCTACGACCAGCTCGGCTCCGCCCGCGCCAAGCGCGAGTCCTACATCGGGCCGTGGCTGCCCGAGCCGGTGGTCGAGGAGCCGGGGCCGGAGGACAGGGCGACCATGGACGAGTCCGTGGGCATGGCGCTGCTGGCCGTCCAGGAACGGCTGAGCCCGGCCGAGCGGACGTCGCTGGTGCTGCATGACGTGTTCGCGATGCCGTACGAGGAGATCGCCGACATCCTGGGCAGGAGTCCCGGCGCGGTCCGGCAGCTGGCGGCGCGAGGGCGGCTGCGCGTGCGTGACTACGCGCCGCGGCGCTCGCTCGACCGCGCCGAGCATTCGGCGGCGGTGCGGGCCTTCGCCGCGGCGGCCACCACCGGCGACCTCCGGGCGCTCGTGGCCGTCCTCGACCCGGACGTGGTCTGGCGCGCCGACGGCGGCGGCGTGGTGGGCGCGGCGCTGGTGCCGGTCGTCGGCGCGGAGAAGGTGGCCAGGGTCGTGATGGGGCTGGTCGAGCGCTGGTTCACCGGCATGGCGGCGCACTTCCGCGACGTCAACGGCGGGCCGGGCGTCGTGATCGTGAACGAGGGAGACATCGTGGACACCGTCATGTCCTTCACCGTCTCCGACGGACGGATCACCGAGGTCGATGTGGTGAGAAATCCGGACAAGCTGGGCCATGTGAGGTAGTTCACTCAGACATCTCCCTCAGCCGTCCTGTCTCCCTTGCAGAAGCGAAGGACAGGAGACGGACATGGACATCGTGGTCATCGGAGCCGGTTACGCGGGCATGACGGCGGCGCTCCGCCTCGACAGGAGCCACCGGATCACCCTGATCAGCGCCGACGACAGCTTCACCGAGCGGATCAGGCTGCACGAGCGGGCGGCGGGGCGCCCGTCGGTGAGCACGCCGCTGGCCGAGCTGACCCGGGGGACCGGCATCAGGACCGTCGAGGGCCGGGTCACCGGCATCGACGCCGAGGACAGGACCCTCACGCTGGGAGACGGGCGCGAGTTCCGCTACGACACGCTCGTGTACGCGCTGGGCAGCTTCACCGACACGAGCGTCCCGGGCGTGGCCGAGCACGCCTACGCCGCCGAGAACGCGGCCGAGCTGGGAGAACGGCTGCGCCAGGGCGGCGGCCACCTGGCCGTGGTGGGCGGCGGGCTGACCGGGATCGAACTGGCCACGGAGCTGGCCGAGTCGTATCCGCGCTGGCAGGTCAAGCTCGTCACCGGCGCCCACCCGGCCGCCGGACTGTCGCGCCGCGGCCGCGCGCACGTCGCCAAGGTGCTGACCAGGCTGGGGGTGAGCGTCCACGCGGACACGCGGGTCGAGGCGGTGACCCCCGATGGGCTCAGCACGGCCCACGGCCCGATCGAGGCCGACGTCGTGGTGTGGGCGGGCTCGTTCGCCGTGCCGGAACTTGCCGCCAAGGCCGGGCTGGCGGTGGACGAGCGCGGCAGGACGCTGGTCGACGCCACGCTGCGCTCGGTCTCCCACCCCGACGTCTACGTGGTCGGCGACGCCGCCGCCGTGGACGTGCCGAGGGCCGGGCTCTCGCGCATGTCGTGCGCGGTCGGGATGCCGATCGCCGCGCACGCCGCCGACGCCGTCAACGCCCGCGCCCGCGGCCGCGCGGCCCGCCCCTTCCGTTTCCGCTACATGATCCAGTGCGTCAGCCTCGGCCGCCGCGACGGCGTCATCCAGGTCGTGCGCCGCGACGACTCGCCGATCGAGCTGATCCTGCCCGGCCGCCCGGGCGCGTGGGTCAAGGAGCTGATCTGCCGGTACGCGGCCGGCTCGCTGCGCGTCGCCCGCCTGCTGCCCCGCTCCTACTGGTGGCCCAAGTAGTCCTTCAGCCAGTGGTAGGAGCTCTTGGGCGTACGGCGCAGCGTCTCGAAGTCCACGTGGACCAGCCCGAAACGCTGGTGGTAGCCCTCCGCCCACTCGAAGTTGTCCAGCAGCGACCAGACGAAGTAGCCGCGCACGTCCACGCCGTCCCGCCTGGCCCGCTGGAGCGCGGCGAGGTGGCCGTCGAGGAAGGCGATGCGCTCCGGGTCGTCGACGGTGCCGTCGGGGGAGACGCTGTCGGGCTGGGAGCAGCCGTTCTCGGTGACGTAGACGGGCGGGAGCCGCCGGCCGTACCGGCGCTTGAGGCCGGTCAGCAGCTCGTGCAGGCCGTCGGGGACGACGGGCCAGCCGAAGGCGGTGGTGGGGTAGCCGGTGACGCCGGCGTCGTCGAAGGGGAAGGCGTCCTGCCGCGGCGCGGCGATGCGGGTGGGGTTGTAGTAGTTGACGCCGAGGCCGTCGATGGGGGTGGAGATCACGTCCAGGCCGTCCTGCGGGGCGTCCTTGCCGAAGGCCGACAGGTCCGGGTAGGCCCCGGTGAGGATGGGATCGTTGAACAGCCGGTTGTGCAGCGTGTCGTAGGCCTCGGCGGCGGCGAGGTCCTCGGGGCTGCCGGAGGCGGGCCAGACCGGGGTGCAGTTGTTGGAGATGAGGATCTCGCGGGCGCCGGCCGCGCGGAGCGCCTGGGTGGCCAGGCCGTGGGCCAGGAGCTGGTGGTGGGCGGTGGGCAGGGCGTCGAGCAGCAGGCTCTGGCCGGGGGCGTGCACGCCGAGGGCGTAGCCGAAGGCCATGTGGACGAAGGGCTCGTTGAGGGTGATCCACGTCTCGACCCGGTCGGCCAGGCGGTGGGCCACAATGGCCGCGTAATCGGCGAATTTTCCGGAAATATCGCGATTCATCCAGCCGCCCTCGTCCTGGAGCTCCTGCGGCAGGTCCCAGTGGAACAGGGTGGGCACCGGCGTGATGCCCTCGGCCAGCAGGTCGTCCACGAGGCGGTCGTAGAAGCCCAGGCCCTTCTCGTTGGTAAGGCCGCCGGGCTGAACCCTGGGCCAGGAGATGGAGAAGCGGTAGGCGTTGACGCCGAGACCGGACATGAGCGCGATGTCCTCGGCGGTGCGGTGGTAATGGTCGCAGGCCACGTCGCCGGTGTGGCCGTCGCGCACGCGGCCGGGCTCGTGGGTGAAGGTGTCCCAGATCGAGGGGCCCCGGCCGTCCTCCGCGACGGCGCCCTCGATCTGGTAGGCGGCGGTAGCCGTACCCCACAAGAAGGTGCTCATAAGAGGTGAGTATCACTCATGTAATTGCCGGGCCGAAAGAGCAAGACTGTACTTGCTGGTAATGCGCCAGGATGGAGAGCATGACGAGTACCTTGCGCCGCCGCCCCGCCCAGCGCCGCAGCGTGGAGAGGGTTGAGCGGATGCTCGACGAGTGCGCGCTGCTGCTCGACCAAGTGGGGTACGACGCGCTGACCACCAAGGAGGTCGCGCGCCGAGCTGAGGTCCCGATCGGCACGTTCTATCAATTCTTTCCCGACAAGCAAGGGCTGGTCCGCGCCCTGGCCATGCGCAACCTGGAGGCGTTCCTCCAGCGCGTGACCGAGCGGATCGCCGGGGCCGACCTTGAGCACTGGACCGACCTCGTCGACCTGGCCATCGACGAGTTCGTCGCGATGAAGCGCACGACGCCCGGGTTCGCCGTGGTGGACTTCGGGGAGGTGCTGCCGACGCCCGGCGGGCCCGCGGTCGAAGGCACCAACCGGACGCTGGACGCGGCGCTGGAGAACAACGTCATCGTGGCCGACCGGCTGCGGGCGCTGACCGTCGACCTGCTCCACGCGCCCGCGGGGTCGGGGCTGGACCGGGCGCTGCTGGTGGCGGTGGAGGCCACGGACGCGGTGCTCAAGCTGGCGTTCCGCATGCACCCGGACGGCGACCCCGAGCTGATCGCCGAATGCAAGCAACTGGTCCGCCGCTACCTGGCCGACCACCTTCCCTGATCCGGGTGTCGCGGGTGTCCTAGGGGAGGGCCGAGCGGAGGACGGCCTGGGCGATCGGCGCGGCCGTCTCGCCACCGGAACCGCCGTTCTCCACGACCACGCCCACCGCCACCTCCGGCGCGTCGGCCGGGGCGAAGGCGGTGATGACGGCGTGCGCCGCCGCCCCCTGGGCGTGCTCGGCGGTCCCGGTCTTGGCCGCCACCGCCACGCCGGGGATCGCCGCGGCGGCGCCCGTACCGCCGGGCTGGGTGACGGCGACCATCATCGCGGTGAGGTCGGCCGCCACCGTCTCGGGCATCGTGGTGCGGTACTCGGTGGGCCAGGCGCGGTTGATGACCGAGCCGTCGGGCAGGCGGGCCTCCTCCACCAGGTATGGGCGCATGAGCGTGCCCCGGTTGGCGACCGCCGCCGACATCATGGCGATCATCAGCGGCGTCGCCCGGTCCTCGTACTGGCCGATCGCCGACAGGGCGGTCTGCGCCTGGTCCATGCCCTTCGGGTAGCCGCTCTCCGCCACCGGGAGCGGCACGGTCAGCTCGTCGGTGTCGAACCCGAACGCCTGCGCGCCTTCCCGCAGCGTGTCCGACCCCAGGTCGAGGCCGATGTTGGCGAACGCGGTGTTGCAGGACACCTGGAAGGCGTAGCCCAGCGGCGGATGTCCGTCGCCGCACGACGTCCCGCCGGAGTTGCCCAGGGAGGTGGTCGTGCCGGGAAGCTGCAGCTGGACGGGCGCGTCCACCTGCGAGGACGGCGTGTACGCGCCGGAGGCCAGCGCCGCCGCCGCGGTCACGACCTTGAACGTCGAGCCGGGCGGGTAGTTCTGGCCGAGCGCGCGGTTCAGCAGCGGCCTGCCGGGGTCGGCGCGCAGGCGCCGGTCGGTCTCGGCGAGCCCGCGGGCGTCGAACCCGGCGAAGGCGTTCGGGTCGTAGGACGGATAGGAGGCCATCGCCAGAATCGCCCCGGTCACCGGGTTGATCGCCACGGCGGCGCCGGGCCGCCCGGTCGCCTTCAGCGCGTCGTAGGCGGCCCGCTGCACCCGGTCCACGATCGTCAGCCGGACGTCGGCCCCCGCCGCGCTCCCGTCCTTCACCAGCGCGCGTACCTTGACCTTGGCGTCGGACCCCGACAGGACGCCGTCCTCCGCGTGCTCGACGCCGGTCTCGCGGTAGAGGGAGAGATGGCCGGTCGCGGGCGCGTAGAGCTCCCCTTCTGGATAAACCCGCCGATAGAGGTACGGCCCGCCGTACGCGCGCTCGCTGTAGGCGATCACCGAACCGTCATAGGTGGAGATGTCGCCCCGGGCGTGGTCGAACCTGGCGATGATCGTGCGCTGGTTGCGCGGATCGGCGTTCAGGCTGTACGCCTCGAACGCCTGCAGATAGGTGACGTTGGCCAGCAGCGCGAACAGCATCGCCGAGCAGATCAGCGCCACTCGGCGCAGGGGGATGTTGATCCGTCTCGCCCTGGGTCCGGCCATGCTCCTCGGTCTAACAGCCGGAAACCCAAGCCAGGGCTAGAGGACGCTGCGGTAGTAGGAAATCTTGTGGTGGATGTACTTCTGCCGCTCGGCGAGGTTGGCGATCTGCTCCTTGACCCGCCGGTCGTGCTCTTCGAGGAGCTCGATGCGCTCGGCGACGGTGTGCTCGCCCTGGCGGACCAGGTCGGCGAAGCGCAGCATCCCGGCGATGGGCATGCCGGTGTCGCGCAGGCAGCGGATCAGGTTCAGCCAGCCGAGGTCCTGCTGGGTGAAGCGGCGCTGGCCTGCGGAGTTGCGTTCGATGCCGGACAGCAGCCCGATCTTCTCGTAGTAACGCAGGGTGTCGAGGCTGAAGCCGGTCTCCTCGACGACCTCCGAGGGTGTGTAGACGCTCACGCGACCCATCGTCCCACCTGGAGCGCGCTCCAGGTCAAACTTGACCTGGAGCGCGCTCCAGGGCCCACAGTCGTCGCCATGAGATTCGCACTGGGCACGATCGGCTTCGGCACCGCCGTCACCATGGACGACACCTTCGCCCTGCTCGACCGGTTCGCCGAGGCCGGCGGCACGATGATCGACACGGCCAACAACTACCCCTTCTGGATCGATGGGTGCACCGGGGACGAGAGCGAGACGGCCATCGGGGCGTGGCTGGCCGCCCGGGGCAACCGGGACCGGGTGGTGCTGAGCACCAAGGCCGGCGCCCGGCCGACGGTCGCCGGTGACCGCACGCTCGACTCGATGGAAGGGCTGTCGGCGTCGGCGATCGCGAAGGCCGCCGAAGGCAGCCTCACGAGATTGCGGACCGACTACATCGATGTGTATTGGTCGCACATTGATGATGCTTCCGTCCCGCTTGAGGAGTCTTTGGGGGCGTTCAACGCGCTGGCCGCGGAGGGCAAGATCCGCGCTCTCGGGGCCAGCAACATGCGCGCCTGGCGGCTGGAGCGGGCCAGGAACCTGTCGGCGGGGCGCGGCTGGATCCCGTACACCCACCTGCAGCTGCGCCACACCTACCTGCGGCCGCGCCCGCTGACCCGGCAGGCCGAGAGCGCGCACGTGCTGGTGACCGAGGAGACACTGGAGCACGTGGCCGACACCGGGATCTCGCTGTGGGCCTACAACACGCTCATGTCCGGCTCCTACACCGGGCGGGCCGACCGGCCGCTGCCGGAGTCCTACGACCACCCCGGCACCACCCGCCGCCTGGCGGTCCTGCGCGAGGTGGCCGCCGAGCTGGGCGCCACCCCGAACCAGGTCGTGCTGGCCTGGGTGCTGGCCGGCGGGCACGTGCCGATCGTGGGCGCGACCCGGCTCGCCCAGCTGGAGGAGGCCATCGGCGCCACCACGCTGAGCCTCGACCCGGAGCTGAAGGGCCGCCTCGACGCCGCCGTCTAGTCGCGGTAGGCCGACGACTGCAGGGTGTAGAGGTCGGCGTACAGGCCGTTCAGTGACATCAGGGCGGCGTGGGTGCCGGCCTCGACGACCTTGCCGTGGTCGAGGACGTAGATGCGGTCGGCGTAGCGGACGCTGGCCAGCCGGTGGGTGATCAGCAGGACCGTGCGGCCGTCGGCGTGGTCGCGGATGCGTTCGAACAGGGCGTGCTCGGCGCGGGCGTCGAGGGCGGCGGTGGGCTCGTCGCAGATCAGCAGCGGGGCGTCGCGATGGAAGCCGCGGGCCACGGCGATGCGCTGCCACTGGCCGCCGGACAGCTCCTGGCCGTCCTTGAAGCGGCGGTCGAGCAGGGTGCGGTAGCCGTGCGGGAGGTCGGCGATGACCGCGTCGGCCCCGGCCACCCGGGCGGCGGCGTCCAGCGCCTCCTCGCCCTTGTCGGTGCCCATGGTGATGTTGTAGCGGGCGGTCAGGGGCCAGCGGGTGTGGTCCTGGGCGATGACGGCGGTGCGCAACCGGAGCGCCTCGGGCTCGACGTCGCGCAGGTCGACGTCGTCCCAGGTCACGCTGCCCGAGTCGGGTTCGTAGAGGCCGGACAGGATCTTGGCGAGCGTGGTCTTGCCCGAGCCGTTCTCACCCACGAACGCGATGACCTCGCCCTCGTTGACCTCGATGGAGACGCCGCGCAGCGCCGGGTTGTCGGAGCCCGGGTAGGCGAAGGTGACGTCCTGGGCGGAGATGCGGGCGAAGGACGACGGAGCCTCCGCCGGGCGCGGCTTGGACAGGCGGCGCTCGGCGTCGTCGCAGAAGTCGAGGAAGTCGGTGAAGTAGAGGCCCTCCTCGTAGAGGCGGTTGGTGGCGTACATGAGGTTGCCCAGCGACGACTGGCCCTGGCGGATGGCCAGGACCGCGGTGCCGGCCACGGCCAGCGGGATGGAGCCGAGCGCCAGCAGGACGCCGAGCGCCACGTAGACCAGGCCGCTGCCGAGGCCGCCCAGCGACTCGCCCACGACCCGGGTGAGCGTCTGGCGCCTGGCCAGGCGCAGCAGAACCTCCTGCTCGGCGCGGGCGACCGCGTCGTACATGCGCAGAAGGAAGCCGCGCATCGTGAACGAGCGGACCTCCGCGGCGGGCTGCCGGTTCGCCAGCAGCTCGGCGATGATCCATTTGCGGCGGTTGGCCGGGATGAGGGTGTAGAGGGTGGTGTAGCGCATGCGGGCGCTGCGCACCGCCGCCCACGCGTCGGGCAGTACGGCCAGCAGCAGCAACGGCAGCAGCACCGGATGCAGCACACCCAGCACGCCGGCCACCGCCAGCAGCCCCACCAGGGCGGTGACCACGTCGATGGCCGAGGTGACCACCGAGTCGGCCATGGCCACCCCGCGCAGCCTGGCCCGCTGCAGCGCGTCGTGGAAGTCGGGGTCGTCGTAGGCGGCGAGCTCGACCCGGCTGGTCAGGCCGTAGAGGCGCTCCTCGGTCAGCCGGCTCACCTGCGGGTCGAGCCGCGACTGCGCCCACCCGGCCCCCGCCTGTACGGCGGTGCGCATCGCCGCCGCCCCCGCCACCAGGGCCAGGCTCGGCAACGCGGCCACCACCCGGTCGGGCGTCGGGCCGTCGCTGAACAGCGCCGTCAGCACCCCGGTCGTGGCCAGCAGCCCGAAGGCGGTGAACACCCCGCCGAGCAGGTTGAGCGAGACGGTGGCGACGGTGTCGCGCGGGCTGGCCCGCCACGCCAGCCGCATGGCCTGCCCGATGAGCGAGGGCAGCCGCCTGGCGATGGTGAGGAATCCGGCCTCGGCCATCTTGTCGGTGTGGGCGTGCCAGTCGGAGATGGTGATCTCGCCGATTTCCAGCGCGTCGTCGGCCATGTATGAAGTGTGCGGCAGGGCACTGACAATCCGATCTGGCCCGCGGTCAGATAAGCCTGGTCTGGCTGGCCCCAAATTCTGTGTGACGGGTGTAACACTGTCGGTAGTGCTGTTGCCCGCCCCCCGCGAGGAGTAACGACGGTGCCCACGAACCTTCCGACGGTTCCCAACGCGTTCATCGGCAGGGAGTCCGACCTGGATGAGCTGTTGCGCCTGCTGATGGCGGTGCGTGTCGTGACCTTGTGCGGCACCGGCGGCATCGGCAAGACGCGGTTGTGCCTGAGTGTGGCGCACGAGGCGGTCGAGGTGTTCAGCGACGGCGTCTGGCTGGTGGAGCTGGCCGACCTCGACTGCGGTGACCTGCTGGCGCAGCGCGTGGCCGCGGTGCTGGGCGTGCAGGTGTCGCCCGACGGCGACCCCGCGCAGGCGGTGGCCACGGCGGTCGGCGGCGGCAAGCAGCTGCTCGTGCTCGACAACTGCGAGCACCTCATCGAGGACTGCGCCGAGCTGTGCACCTACCTGCTCGGCGCCTGCCCCGACCTGCGGGTGATGGCCACGAGCCGCGAGCCCCTGCGGGTGCTGGGCGAGACCGTCTGGCGGGTGCCGCCGCTGTCGCTGCTGCCGGTGGCCGGCGGCGGCAGCGACGCGGTGCGGCTGTTCGTCGACCGGTCGGTGGCCGGCGGCGGGCTGACCTGGACGGCCCAGGACGACGCCGCGGTCAGCGCGCTCTGCGCGGAGCTGGAGGGCATCCCGCTGGCGATCGAGCTGGCGGCGGCGATGACCAGGGTGCTGTCGGTGGAGCAGATCAGGTCGCGGCTGTCCGACCGGTTCAAGCTGCTGACCAGCGGTTCGCGCTCGGCGCCCGCCCGTCAGCGCACGCTGCTCGCCACGGTCGAGTGGAGCTACCGGATGCTGAGCGCTCCGGCCCAGCTGCTCCTGCAGCGCCTGACCGCCTTCCGCGGCGGCTGGACGCTGGAGCTGGCCGAGCTGACCTGCCCGTGCCCGGGACTGGCCGCCGACGAGGTGCTGGCGACGATGGCCGAGCTGGTCGACAAGTCGCTGGTGCTGGCCGACGGGGAGGCGGGCGGCGAGATCCGCTACCGCATGCTCGACACGGTACGCGACTACGGCAGGCAGCGGCTGCAGGAGTCGGGCGACGAGGAGGAGCTGAGGCAGCGGCACCTGGAGTGCGTGTTCCTGGTCTCGAAACGGCTGGGCGACCTGATCGCGACCTGCGACCGGCGCCACTGGCCGGAGATCACCCGCCGGGCGCTGATCATCGACGCCATGCAGCCCAACCTGTACGCGGGACTGGGGTACGCCCGCCGTACCGGCCAGGTGGAGCGGGGCCTGCGCATGTGCACGGACCTGCAGTGGGTGATCATCGCGGGCGGCCGGTTCGACGAGGCGGCCAGGCACATCGACGAGCTGCTGCAGGACTCCGCCACGGTCATGCCCGGCCAGGTGGCGCACGCGCTGGCGATCAGGTCGGTGGTCTGCTTCTTCGGCGGCGACGCGGTCGGCGTGGTGCGCCACGGCCGCGAGGCTGTGCGCCTGGGCCGGGCGAGCGGACATCTGATCAGCGAGTCGCTCGCGATCATCATGCTGTGCGCGGTGGGCGCGGGCGACGAGGAGATCACCCTCGAACGGGCCGCCGAGCTGGCGGGCAAGGCCGGCGACGAGTACGTGCGCTCGCTCGTGACCTACATCAGGGCGCTGCACGCGCAGGTCGCCGGGCAACTGAGGGAGTCGGCCAGGCTGTACGAGCAGATGATCGACAGCCACCGCGACGCCAACGACTGGGGGATGGCGCTGGCGGTGATCGGCCTGGCCCAGATCGCCCACTCCCGCGGCGACCTGGAGGCGGCTGCCCACCACTACCAGTACGCGCAGGAGCTGCTCGACCCGATCGACCACCGGGGCGAGCGCATCCGCTGCCTGACCGGGCTCGGCCGGATCGCCACGGAGCTGGGCGACTTCGACACCGCGCGGCGCCGGCTGGCCGAGAGCCTGGCGCTCAGCTCGGGCCTGGGCCAGCGGGCGGTCGCGGTCGAGCTGGTCGACGGCTTCGCCGACCTGGCGCTGCGCGAGGGCGAGCACGTGCGGGCCGTACGTCTGATGGCGGCGGCCTCGGCGCTGCGCGAGCGGATGGGCGGCGCGCTGCTGCTCAGCATGAGCGGCGCGCGGATCCAGGAGCTCCTCGCGCCCGCAAGGCGCGCGCTGGGGGAGACGATGGTGGCTCAGCTGTGGGCGGAGGGCCGCACGCTGCCCTGGCACCAGGCCATCGAGTACGCCGTGCGCGGCGAGCCCCCCGTACGCCCCCGCCTGGGCATCCCGGTCCCGGTGGCGCCCGACGGCACCCTGACCGAGCGCGAACGCGAGATCGCCGGCCTCATCGCCCGGGGCCTGTCCAACAGGAAACTGGCCGAGGAACTGGTGATCAGCCCTGCCACGGTGGCCAGGCACGTCAGCAACATCCTGGCGAAGCTCGGCTTCACCTCCAGGACCCAGGTGGCCACCTGGGCGATCGAGCATGGTATGAACGAGTAGTCGGTGTCACACTCAGAGTGATGATTACCGCGTGGAACCTCCCCGCCGAGCCCAACCTGTTCGTCGGCCGCGAGTCGGATGTCGACGAGCTGGCCCAGCTCCTCGACGTGGCGCGCGTCGTGACGCTGTGCGGAGCGGGGGGCATCGGCAAGACGCGTCTGGCGATCCGGCTGGCGGCCCGGCTCGCGCCGCGCTTCTCCGGCGGCGCCCGGCTGGTCGACCTGTCCGACCTGGGCGCCGACGCGAGCGTGGCCGACCACGTGGCGGCCGCTCTGGGGCTGGCCGCCGACTCGGGCACGCCGCTGCCCGAGCGGATCGGCGAGCGCCGCGTGCTGGTGGTGCTCGACAACTGCGAGCAACTGGTGGGCGAGTGCGCCGAGCTCTCGCGCGACCTGGTCGGCGCCTGCCCGGGGGTGACCGTGCTGGCCACCAGCAGGGAGCCGCTGCGGGTGCCCGGCGAGACGGTCTGGCGGGTGCCGCCGCTGTCGCTGACCGGCGATCCGCGGCGCTCGGAGGCGGTGCGGCTCTTCCACGCCAGGGCGGCCGCGGTCCGTCCCGGCTTCGAGCTGAGCGACGAGGTGCTGCCGCAGGTGGTACGGCTGTGCCGCGCGCTGGACGGGCTGCCGCTGGCGATCGAGCTGGCCGCGGCCATGGTCAGGGCGCTGTCGCTGCGGCAGCTGGTCGAGCGGCTCGACGACCGCTTCCGCCTGCTGTCGGCCGGCGCCCGCACGGCCCCGGCGCGCCAGCGCACGCTGCGGGCGGCGGTCGACTGGAGCTACCGGCTGCTGTCGGAGCAGGAGCGCCTGCTGCTGCGCCGCCTGGCGGTCTTCCGTTCCTGCTGGACCCTCGACGTGGCCGAGTGGGTCTGCCAGGGCGAGGGGCTGCCGGAGGAGGACGTGCTCGCCCGGCTGTGCGACCTGGTGGACAAGTCGCTGGTCGTGGTGGACGGCGAGATCGCCGGCGAGGCCCGGTACCGGCTGCTGGAGACCGTCAGGGAGTACGCGGTCGAGCAGTTGTCCCAGACCGACGAGGAGATGGACCTGCGCCGGGCGCACCTGGCGGCGATGGCCCGGCTGGCGGTGGAGTTCAAGCAGGCGGTGGCGCCGGGGGCGCGGACGTCCTGGGCGGTGATGGAGCGCTTCGGCAACCTCTTCGACGGCCTCAAGACCGAGATCGGCGCGGCGCTGGACTGGTCGATCGCGATCGGCCGCCAGGAGGTCGCGCTCAGGATGCTCACCGACATGCGCTACATGCTGGTGGCGAGCGGCCGCAATCTCGGCCTGGCCGGGCCTCTGGACCGCCTCCTGGCGACCGAGACCGGCGACCTCGGGCTCCTCGGGCAGGCGACCGTGCTGCGCGGGGAGCTGGCCGTACAGAGCGGCGACCTCGCCACTGCCGCGCGGTGCGCGCGTACCGGCCTCGGGATGTGCAGGTCCGCCGGCGACAGCTACGGCGAGGCCGTCGGCATGATCCTGCGCGCGCAGACCTCCGGCGAGCAGGAGCCGCTGCGGCAGGCGCTGGAAGTGGCGGCCAAGAGCGGCGACGCGATCCTGGCCTCGATCGCCCAGGGCGCCAGGGCGGGTCTGGCCCTGCACGACGGCCGGCTGCACGAGGCGCGGCGCGCCTTCGAGGAGGTGCTGGCGCTGTGCGAGCGGCTCGACAACCACTGGGGCCTGTCCAACGGCCACATCGGGCTGGCCCAGGTGGCGCGCCGGGTGGGCGACAGCGCGACCGCCAAGCGCCACTACGAGAGCGGCCTGCGCCTGGTACGCCACGTCGACGCCCGCCAGCAGACCATCAGCTGCCTGGCCGGGCTCGGCAGGGTGGCGCTTGAGCAGGGCGACCTGCGCGAGGCGCGGGCGCGGCTGACCGAGGCGCTGGAGCTCAGCCGGGACGCCGGCCTGCGTACGGGCATCGCCCGCAGGCTGGAGGCGTGGGCAGGGCTGCTCGTGGCCGAGGGTGACGAACGGCGCGCGGTGCTGTTGATGTCGGCGTCGGTGGCGCTGCGCGAGCGCCGTCCCGAGGCGCGGGAGGAGGAGATCCTCGCGCCCGCGCGCCGCAGCCTGGGGGAGGCGATGGTGGCGCAGCTGTGGGCGGAGGGCGCGGCGATGAGCGCGGACGACGCGGTGCGGTGCGCGCTCGACGGCACCCTGCCCGAGCGTTCCGACGTGCCGGTGGTGCCGATGGGCCAGGACAGCAAGCTGACGGCCAGGGAGCTGGAAGTGGCCGAGCTGGTCTCACGGGGGCTGAGCAACAAGGGGATCGCCGACGAGCTGGTCATCAGCCCGGCGACGGCGGCGCGGCACGTGGCGAACATCCTGGCCAAGCTGGGGTTCTGCACCCGTACACAGATCGCCGCCTGGGTCATCGAGCAGCGCTGAGCGCAACCTCTCTACACATCTTTCGGCACCGGCGGATACACCCTCGAATGGCCATCTCAGTGCATGTGCCGCGCTCGCGGTCGGCCTAGCGTTTGCCATGTGATCGGCCGACTGGCGCCAACCTCCGAACCCCGGTGCTCCGGGGTGCCCACACCGGAGGCGCGCCCGGCCGGTCCGCCGGGAGCGTCGCGTGCCCATCACGGATCAGGGCCTCCTCGGAGGGGTGGGGGTTTTGGTCTGGGGCACGCGACAGCGGGCTCGAGCCGCGCAGGGCTCGAGCCCGCCCCGCAACGGATTCGGTTGACGAACTGTCGAGGAACCCGGTGAATGCACATCGGTATACATACATCGGTGGATGCTGCGGTACGCATGCCCGCCGTACCGTCCTAAGCATGAAGCCGATCGTCTCGTCTGCGGGCACCGTGACCAACGAGGTGTTCGGCCGGGCCTACGAACGAGGGGACCGGCCGGCGCTCGTGGATCTCCACGGCGGCCTCGTGTACAGCTACCGCAGGCTGGTCACCGAGGTGACCAGGGCGGCGTCCGGGATGGTACGCCGGGGCGCCAGGCGTGAGCAGGTCGTGGGCGTCCATGTGAGCACGGCCTGCGCGCAGACGCTGGCCGTGCACACGGTGCTCGCGGCCGGCGGCGTCGCCGCGCCGCTCGACCCGCGCCTGTCGGGGGCGGAACTGGCCGAGCGGCTTTCCGAGTGCGACGCGCGGACGCTGATCACCACGCCGGACCTGGCGCCGCTGTCGCTGCGGGCGGTGGAGGAATCGCGGGTCCGGCAGGTGATCGCCTTCGGCTCCGTGGTCGACACGATCGACTTCGAGGACCTGCTGAATCTGGAGCCGGCGCCCTTACCGACGATCGACGCCCGGCTGCAGGACGCGCTGGTGCTGTCCGGCGGACGCCGGATGGGCCAGGCGGAGCTGCTGGCGCGGATGGCGGAGCTGGACGAGCGGGTGAAGCTGACCGAGTCCGACGTGGTTCTGGCCACCTGGAAGCCCGATGACGGCTGCGATCTGATCGCGCTGGTCGGGCTGGCGGTGCTGAGCGGCGCGCTGGTGGTGGCGGCCATGTCGGACGCCGCGGATCTGCCCGGCACCAAGCACGACTTCGGCGTCACGGTCGTGACCGGACCGGGCGGCGGGTTCGAACGTCTCTGAGCTGTTATCGCGCATGCCTTGACGTCGCCGCGGGCGAAGTGGGTTGATGGCCCTACTGACAACGTTGTCAACCTGAGTTCGTTCGGGGGTCTCGAAGGGACGGTGTGCGATGCGACGACGGTGGTTGGCAGCCGTCGCGATCACGATGGCTGGCCTGCTCGGAGTGACCGCCTGTGGCGGTGGGAACACACCCGCAGGCCAGGCCACCGATGGCGCTACGAAGGCTGCGTCGAGCGACGTCGAGGTCTTCTCCTGGTGGACCGGGCCCGGTGAGGCCGACGGTCTGGCCGCGATGCGGAAGATATTTGAAACCCAGAACCCGAACCTGAAGTTCCTGGACGCCGCGGTCGCGGGCGGTTCGGGGGACAAGGCGAAGGCGCTGCTCCAGACCAAGCTGCAGGGCGGCGAGCCGCCGGACTCCTTCCAGGGTCACGCGGGCGCCGAGTTGCAGGGCTACATCAAGGCCGGGCAGTTGGAGGACCTCACCTCGCTGTATGACGAGCTGAAGCTCAAGGACGTCTACCCGGCCCAGCTGGTCGAGCAGATCAGCGTGGACGGCAAGATCTACTCGGTGCCGGTGAACATCCACCGCTCCAACGTGCTGTGGTTCAACCCGGCGGTCCTGAAGGAGGCCGGGGTCGCGGGCGCGCCGAAGACGATCGAGGACTTCATCGCCGCGCTGGGCAAGGTCAAGGCCAAGGGCAAGATCCCGCTCTCGATCGGTTCGGAGTGGACGGTCACCCACCTGCTGGAGAACGTCATGCTCGGCTCGCTGGGCACCGACGGCTACAACGCGCTCTTCAAGCCGGGCGCCAACTGGGCCGCCCCCGAGGTGACCAAGGCGCTGGAGAACTTCAAGACGATCATGTCGTTCGCCGGTGACCCGCAGGACGACTGGCAGCCCGCCGCCAAGCAGGTGGCCGACGGCCAGGCGGCCTTCAACATCATGGGCGACTGGGCCTACGGCTACTTCCACAACCCGCCGGACGGCGGCCTCGGCAAGACGTCGAAGACCGACTTCGACTGGGCGCCCGCGCCCGGCACCGAGGGCACCTACCTGTGGTTGTCGGACAGCTTCACCCTGCCCAAGGGCGCCAAGAACCGTGAGGGCGCGCTCGCGTGGCTGAAGGTGGCGGCCAGCAAGGAGGGCCAGGACGCCTTCAATCCGAAGAAGGGCTCCATCCCGGCACGCAAGGACGCCGACGCCGCCCTCTACACCGACTACCTCGGTGACGCGCTGAAGGACTGGTCGGGCAACAAGCTGGCCGGCTCCGTCCAGCACGGCGTGGCGGTCAGCCAGCCGTGGCTCACGGCGATCAACGAGCAGGTCGGTCTCTACCTGGGCAAGCAGGACGTGGCAGCGCTGCAGAAGGGTCTGGCCGACGCGGCCACGGCCAACGCGCAGTGACATCAGAGGGGGTACGGCCGGGCCGTACCCCCTTTGGAAAGGACTGGTTGTGAGACGGGCACGCACCTGGCTGCCTGGGCTCCTCCTCGTGGCGCCGTCCATCGTGGCGATCGGCGTCTTCGTGTACGGCATGCTCGGCTGGAACGTCCAGCTGGCCATGACGGACAAGCACAGCGAGGTGGCCGAGGGGAACTTCGTCGGGCTGAAGAACTTCATCGACATCTGGGACCTGGAGAGGTGGCACCTCTCGGTCAACCACGCGATCCTGTTCACGGTCGTGTTCGTGCTGGGCGCGCTGCTGCTCGGCTGGTTCCTGGCCTTCCTCATGGAGAAGGGCATCAGGGGCGAGGGCACGTTCCGGGCGATCTACCTGTTCCCGATGGCGATCTCGTTCGTGGCGACCGGCATCGTGTGGCGGTGGCTCATGAACTCGGGCACCGGGGAGCGGGCGGTCGGCCTGAACCGGTTGTTCGACACGATCGGGTTGCCGCAGTGGGCGTGGTTCCGTGATCCGGACTGGGGGATGGCCGCGATGGCCATCCCCGCCATCTGGCAGATGTCCGGATATGTCATGGCACTCTTCCTGGCGGGCTTCCGCGGCGTGCCCGAGGAACTGCGCGAGGCCGCCCGGGTGGACGGCTGCACCGAGTGGGGCGTCTACCGGCACATCGTGCTGCCGCTGCTGCGGCCGGTCACGCTGTCGGCGCTGATCATCCTCGGGCACATCTCGCTCAAGGTCTTCGACCTGATCGTGGCGGTGTCCGGCAAGCAGATCATCACCGACGTGCCCGCGGTCTTCATGTGGGTGGCGGTCTTCGACTCCCAGGACCCGGCCAAGGGCGCCACCATCGCCACGTACATCGTGCTCAGCGTCGCGATCTTCGTGATCCCCTACCTCATCTGGACCGTACGGAAGGACAGGCGTTCATGAAGGCCGTGCGCCTGACCCTTCTGCTCGCCTTCGTGGTCGTCTTCCTCATCCCGATCTACGTCCTGCTGGCGACCAGCTTCAAGCCGCTCACCGAGGCGGACCCGTCACAGGCGTGGGCCCTGCCCCAGACCTGGACGCTGGAGCCCTGGCGGGTGGCGTGGGAGAAGCTGGCCCCCGGCATCTGGAACAGCGTGCTCCTCGCGGTGCCCGGCTCGCTGCTGTCGTGCGCGCTGGGCTCCATGAACGGCTACGTGCTGTCCAAGTGGCGCTTCCCCGGCGCGGACCTGTTGTTCACGCTGTTCCTGTTCGGCATGTTCATCCCCTACCAGGGCGTGATGATCCCGCTGGTCGAGCTGCTGGTGGGCCTCAACGACCTCTTCGGCGTCCAGGGCGTCTTCTACGGCGGCCTGCCGGGGCTGATCCTGGCCCACGTGGTCTACGGCATCCCGATCTGCACGCTGATCTTCCGCAACTACTACGTCACCATCCCGGACGAGCTCATCGAGGCCTCCCGGGTGGACGGCGCGGGCATGCTGCGCACCTACTGGTCGGTCGTGCTGCCCGTCTCGGGCCCGGCCATCGCCGTGGTGATCATCTGGCAGTTCACCTCGCTGTGGAACGACTTCCTGTTCGCCGTGTTCATCACGGGGCCCAGGAGCTGGCCGACGACCGTCATGCTCAACAACATCGCCGGGGCGCAGGCCACGCCGTACAGCCAGCAGATGGCGGCGGCGATCCTGGCCTCGATCCCGACGATGATCATCTATGTCCTGCTCGGCCGCTTCTTCATGCGCGGGCTGATGGCGGGCGCGCTCAAGGGCTGAGCAGCTCCGGGTTGGCCAGGTGGGCCAGCGGCTCGCCGCGCGTGTAGCGGCCGACCTCCTCGGCGGCGATGCGCGCGGCGTTGGCCGCCGTCTGCTTGCTGCCGCCGGCCAGGTGCGGGGTCATCACCAGGTTCGGCGTGGTGAGCAGGCGCGAGCCGGCCGGGATGGGCTCCTCGGGGAAGACGTCCAGCGCCGCGCCGAACAGGTGGCCGGACTCCAGCGCGTCGCACAGCGCGTCGTAGTCCAGCAGGGAGCCGCGGGCGGAGTTGACCACGACCGAGCCGCGCGGCAGGGCGGCCAGCTCGGCGGCGCCGATCATCGCGTCGGTCTCCGGGGTGGCGCGGGCGTGCAGCGACAGGAACCGCGAGCGGGCCAGCAGCTCGGGCAGCTCCACCGACTCCTCCAGCTCCACGTACGGGTCGTGCACCAGCACCTCGGCCCCGAACCCGCGCAGCATGCGGGCCACGCGGCTGCCGATCGCGCCGTAGCCGACCAGGCCGACCGTGCTGCCCTCCAGCTCGGGGCCGACGTTGTCGTAGACGTAGTAGTCGCCGCGCCAGACGCCCGCGGCCAGGTCGGAGTGCGTCTGCGGGATGCGGCGGGTGGCCGCGAGCAGCAGCGCCACCGTGTGCTCGGCGGTGGCCACCGCGTTGCGGCCGGGCGCGAACGTCACCGCGACCCCCGCCTTCGTGGCCGCGGCCAGGTTGGCGTTGACCGGCCCGCCGCGGGTGACGCAGAACAGCCTGAGCTCCTTGGCCTCGGCCAGCACCCGTTCGGTGAGCGGCGCCATCTGCGTGACGCAGACCTCGACCCCGCGCAGCGCCTCGATCAGCGAGTCCTCGACGTCGGAGGCCTCCCGCACCTCGCCCACGGGGCCGAACGGCACCACCGGCCAGGGCAGCGTCAGCTCCCCGACCGCCAGTCCCGAGGGCACCTCGCGGCGCATGGCCGCCACGAGCAGGCGGTTGAGTACGAAGTGGTCGCCGGCGGCGAGCACACGGACAGTCACGTGCGGCTCCAGGAAGTAGGGGCGTTGTAGCGGAGGATCGCGCCCTTGAGGTCGATCTCCGTGATCGCGCAGTTGTCCAGCTTGGGAAAGGCCCTTCTGTAGGCGCCCAGCGGCAGGCCGACCAGCGCGCACAGCGCCAGCCGGATCGCGGTGGTGTGGGCGACGACCAGCACCCGGCCGGGCGGAATCTCCCGCAGACAGGCGAGAAAACGCCCGGCCGCCGCGGCCGGATCCTCCCCGCCGGGCAGCGGGTGGGCGGCGGGGTCGGCCTCGAAGGCCGCGCGGGCCTCGGGGAAGCGCTCGCGCATCTCGGCCGCGGTCAGGCCGTCGCCCTGACCGAAGTCGAGTTCGCGCAGCCGTTCGTCCACGTGGAGCGGCACCCCTGCGGCCGTCGCGCTCGCCGCCGCGGTGATCCTCGCGCGGCTGAGCGTGGACGTCCACACGGCGCTCAGGTCCGCGCCCTTCGCCCAGGCGGCCAGCTCACGCGCCTGCTCCTCGCCGCGCGGGGTCAGCGCGACGTCGCTGAGCCCCGCATAGCGGTTGCCGTCGTGCCAGATGGTCTCGCCGTGCCTGGCCAGCAGCAGGGTCATGCTCGTGTCCTCTCCGTCGCGTGGCGGGCCACCCGCTCGTCGAGCCAGCCCCGGGCGCGCAGCTCCTCCACGAATCGCAGGTACGGCTCCGCGTCGCGGGTCCGCGGCTCGACGACCTCCCTGGTCCTGGCCAGATCGGCGGAGGCGGCCAGGGCGGCCATGCCGAGGGCGGGCTCGGCGTTCTCGCGCAGGGTCACCGGGCGGCCGAGCACGTCGGCGCGCAACTGGTTGCCGTAGGCGCTCCTGGTGGCGCCGCCGGTCAGGATGATCTCGCCGTCCACGGGGGCGCCGAGCAGGTCGAGGTAGTCGAAGCAGAGCCGTTCGACGTAGGCCGCGCCGCGCAGGATCGCCATGTAGGTCTCGACGTCGTCGGCGGGGGCGCCGAGGGTGAAGGAGCGGGCGTCCGCGGCGGCGAAGGGGAAGCGCTCGCCGGGCGAGACCAGCGGGTAGATCACGGGCGGAACCGACCGCCCCGCACGCCCCTGGTTCCCGCTCCTGCTGCCCGCGCGCTCCCGGTCCGCGCTCCCGCGGGCGGCTCGTTCACGAGCGGCCTGTTCGCGGGCCGCTTGGTCGCGAGTGGCGGCCTCGTGGCTCAGGGCGGTGAGGTCGCGGCCGGGCAGCGCCGTGGACAGGACGCCGGTGCCGGTGCTGGAGGCGCCGCCGGGCAGCCAGGAGCCGTCCGGGGCCCGGTGGGAGTAGACGACGCCGAGCGGGTCGTGGATCAGGTCGCGGGTGACGCCCTTGAGCACGAGCGTGGTGCCGAGCACCGAGTTCCAGGAGCCAACCCGGATGGCTCCCGCGCCGAGCTGGGCCGCGCAGCCGTCGGTGGTACCGGCCAGGATCGGGGTGCCTTCGGGCAGGCCGGTCTCCCGGGCGGCCCGCGCGCACACGCTCCCGATCCGCGCCCCGGGCCGCACCACCGGGGGCAGCGCGTCCGGCGGCACCCCGAGCGCGTCCATGACCGCCGTCGGCCAGTCTTCGGCGATGAGGTCGACGCCGGTCTTCAGCGCGTTGCTCAGGTCGGTGGCCACCGGCTCTCCCGCCAGGCGGCGGGTGACGAAGTCGCTCTGATGGGCCAGCCGGACGCCGGGCCCGGCCGAGCGCAGCAGCCACAGCAGCTTGGGCAGCGCCCAGTTGGCCTGCATCCGCTGGTACCCCAGCCGCGCCCACACCTGCCCGCCCACGTCGTTGACCCGGTCGAGCTCAGCGTCCGCGCGCCGGTCGTCGTACATGAGCGCCGGTGTGACCGGTCGGCCGTCCGCGGTGGTGAGCAGGATCGTTCCAGAGGTGGCGTCCACGGCCACCCCGGCCACCTCCGCGGGCTCCACTCCCGCGAGCGCCTCGGCGCAGGCGGCGGCCAGCTGTCCCCACCACTGCTCGGGGTCCTGTTCGTGCCGGTCACCGTCGCGGCGGCTGGTGAGCGGGCGCGCGGCCGTGCCGAGCACCTCGCCGTCACCGGTGACCGCCATGGCGCGCACGCTCTGCGTCCCGAGATCGATCCCGACCCAGACACTCATGTACGGCTCCGCAACTCCGCCAGCAACGGCCAGGTGGCCGAGGCGGTCTCCCGCAAGGCCATGAAGTCCTGAAATTTCATGATTGACCCGGATGGGTGAACGGGGCGGCCGGGCCGTACATGCTGGGTGGCGGCCTCCGCCGTCGACGGCGCGGCACCCGTGGCGACCAGCCCCACCAGGAAGGCGCCCCGCGCGCCCGCCTCCGCGTCGGCGGAGCGGTGCACGGGCAGCCCGGTCATGTCCGCGATCAGCCGCACCCACAGCGCGCTGGCAGCCCCGCCCCCGCAGACCCGCAGCTCGTGCGGTGAACCGCCGGCGGCGGCCAAGCAGTCGGCGATGACCAGGGCCAGTCCTTCGAGCACGGCTCTGGCGACGTGTTCGCGGCCGTGTTCCAGCGACAGCCCGAGGAAGGAGCCCCGGGCCTGCGGGTCGACGAAGGGTGAGCGCTCGCCGGCGGGGGAGAGGTAGGGCAGGAACGCCAGCCCGTCCGCGCCGGGCGTGCCGCGGGCGGCGAGGTCGGCCAGTTCGGCAGGACCGCTGAGGCCCAGCAGGCGGCAGGCCCAGTGGATCACCTCGGTGCCGGCGAACGTGGGCATCGCCCGCAGGTAGGAGGAGCCGAGCGCGACGGTGATGCCGGACGGCTCGCCGTCCAGCGCGGGACGGTCCACGACGATCTCGGTGCACAGGGTGGTGCCCAGGATCGCGCAGGCCTGCCCGTCGGCCACCGCGCCCGCGCCGAGCGCGGTGGCGGCGATGTCGTACGGCGCGAGGACGACCGGAGTGCCCTCGGGCAGGCCGACCCGCTCGGCGGCGGCGCGGGTGAGCGGCTCGGCCCGGTCGGTCAGGCGCAGCTCGGGCAGCAGCCGTTCGGCGTGCTCGACGCCGAACAGCGTGAGGAGTTCGACGGAGTAGCGGCCGGCGAGCAGGTCGGTGAAGGCGGAGTAGTCGGTGGCGAGGTGTCCGGTGAGCTTGGCGAACAGCCAGCCGCCGCAGTTGAGGACCGACGAGGAGCGGGCCAGGCGGTCCGGGTCGTGGGCGGAGAGCCAGGCGAGGATCGCGCTCGGCAGCCCGGAGGCGGGGGCGGAGCCGTTGACGCGGAAGGCCCGCTCGGAGACTCCGGTGCGGTTCCATTCGCGGACGATCCCGGCGGCCCTGGCGTCGTTCCACAGGATGGCCGGGCCCGTGGGCGCGCCGTCCCGGCCGACCGGCCAGAGTCCGTCGCCCTGGGCGGTGAGCGCCAGGAAGTCCACCGGGCCGACCTCGGCCGCCACCTCGGCGACCACGGCGGCGACCGCCGTCCAGACCGCGTCCATGTCCTGCTCGGCGTGGCCGGGGGCGGGCCGGGAGACGGCCACGGAACGGCGGGCCACGGCGGACTCGGTCCCGTCGGCGGTGTAGCCGACCGCCTTGATCACCGTGGTCCCGGCGTCGACGCAGATGGCCGCCATCACGCCCTGCCGTGGGAGGTACGCGACCTGCGCGCCACCGAGTCCACGATCACGGCGAGCAGGAGGACGGCCCCGGTGACCATGAAGCGGATCGAGGAGTCGAGGTTCAGCAGGGTCAGGCCGCTGGAGATGGACTGGATGACGACGATGCCGAGCAGCGCGCCGAAGGCGGTGCCGCGCCCGCCGAACAGGCTGGTGCCGCCGATCACCGCGGCGGCGATCGCGTTGAGGTTGACGTCACCGGTGCCGCTGCTCTGGTTGGCGGCGGCGAGCCTGGACGCCATGAGGATGCCGCCGATCGCGGCGAACGTGCTGCACAGCACGAACACCGAGGTGTAGGTGGCCTTCACGTTGATCGCCGCGCGCCGGGCCGCCTCGACGTTGCCGCCGACGGCGTAGACGGACTTGCCCCACTTCGTCCGGGCGAGCAGGTAGTGCATGACCAGCACCATCGCCACGAACAGGACGAACATCCAGCCGACGCCGCGGGCCTGGTTGAGGTACCAGACCACGCCGCCGAGGCCGATCAGCAGCGCCCCGCTGCGCACCAGCAGCCCGGTCAGGCCGCGGGCGGGCAGCCCGGCGTCGCGCCTGGCGCGGGCGTGCAGGAAGCCCGAGACGAACAGCCATCCGGCGGCCACGGCCACGAGCACGTAGGCCAGCCACGGCGGCACGAAGCTGAGCTGGGCGAAGTTCACCAGTCCCGACTCGAAGGGCAGGTTGATCGCGCCCTTGCCGCGCAGCACCCACAGCTGCAGCCCGAGGAAGGCCAGCAGCCCGGCGAGCGTGATGACGAAGCTCGGGACGCCGAAGCGGTTGAACAGCTGGGCGTACAGGTAGCCGATGAGCGCGCCCAGCGCCATCGCGGCCAGGACCGCGACCACGACCGGCAGGCCGCGGTCGACGAAGAGCACCGCCAGCACCGCGCCGGACAGGCCGCTGACCGAGCCGACGGACAGGTCGATCTGCCCGACCAGCAGGACGCACACGATGCCCAGCGCCATGATCCCGACCGGGGCCGAGTCCATGGCCAGGTCGACCAGGTTGCGGCTGGACAGGAAGACCGGGTTGAGGATCTGGAAGACCGTCCAGATCACCACCAGCCCGACGACGACCGGGATCACGCCCAGGTCGCCGCCGCGTACGCTCTCCACGGTGCCCTTGAGCCGCTGCCTCTGCAGGGTTGTGGTCATGAGCGCGCCGCCCTTCTGCTCACCACGTTGTCGCTCGCTCCGGTGATGGCGGCGACGATCTCCTCGGCCGACACCTCGGCGGCGTCGAACACGCCGTTGTTGCGCCCGAGCCTCAGCACCGCGACCTTGTCGGCCACCGCCTTCACGTCGGCCATGTTGTGGCTGATCATGATGACGCCCAGGTCGTTCTCCCTGAGCCGCTCGACGAGGTTGAGCACCTCGGCGGTCTGGGCCACGCCCAGCGCGGCGGTCGGCTCGTCCAGGATGATGACCTTCGGCTCGCCGAGCAGCGAGCGGGCGATGGCCACGGTCTGGCGCTGGCCGCCGGAGAGCCCGGCGACCGGGGCGCGCAGGTTGGGGATCTTCGCCGACAACTGCTTGAGCAGGTCGTGCGAGCGGGTCTCCATGGCCACGTCGTCCAGCCGGAACGGGCGGATCTCCTGGCCGAGGAAGAGGTTCTCGATCACGTTGAGGTTCTCGCAGAGCGCCAGGTCCTGGAAGACGGTGGCGATGCCGAGCCGCTGGGCCGCGGCGGGGGTGGGGATCGCGGTCTGCCCGCCGTCGAAGGTGATCGTCCCGCCGTCCTGCGGGTGGACGCCCGACAGGACCTTGACCAGGGTGGACTTGCCCGCGCCGTTGTCGCCGACCACCGCGACGACCTGGCCGGCGCGCACGTCCAGGTCGACGTCGGTGAGCGCGGCGACCGCGCCGAAGGTCTTGGTGATCCCGCGCAGGGAGAGGATCGGGGGCATGGTTACTTGATGCCCAGCTCGGCGCAGCCCGCCGCGTACTCGCCCTTGCAGGCGTCGGCCGCCTTCATCAGCCCGCTGTCGAAGAGCACTTCCTTGATGTTCTCCTTGGTGACCACGGTCGGGACGAACAGCTCCGACGGCGTGTTGTAGAGCGTGGCCTTGCCCGCGGGCTTCTTGCCCTGCATGAACTCCCACGCCACCACGGCCGACGCCTCGGCGACGATCTTGATCGGCTTGGAGATCGTGTTGTACTGGTCGCCGGCGATGATGCGCTGGGCGGCGGCGAGCTCGGCGTCGTTGCCGGTGATCGGCGGCACCTTCACTCCGGCCGCCTTGAACGCGGCGATCGCGCCGCCGCCGGTGCCGTCGTTGGCGGCCACCACGCCGGCGATGTCGTCGCGGAACTGGCTGATCTGGCCGGCGACCCACTGCTGGGCCTTCTCCGGCTGCCAGTCGGGGGTGTCGTACTCGGCCAGTAGCTTGAAGCCGCTCGGGTCGACCGCGCTGTGGATGCCCTTCTTGATCAGGCCCGCGGCGGCGTCCGTGGGGGAGCCGTTGACCTGGAGCAGCCCGCCCTTCGCGTTCTCCTTCTTGAGGTGGTCGACGAGCGACTGCGCGATCATCGAGCCGATCTTCTCGTTGTCGAAGGAGATGTAGTAGTCGGCGGGGGTGGCCGGGATGGGCCGGTCGTAGGCGATGACCGCGATCTGCTGCGACTGCGCGGTCTTCACGATGGAGGCCGCGGCGGCCGAGTCGACCGGGTCCAGCACGATGGCCTTGACCCCTTGGGCCATGGCCGAGTTGGCCTGTTGCTGCTGCTTGGAGGCGTCGGAGTCGGCGTTCTGGTAGATCACCTCGCAGCTCGGGCAGAGCTGCTTCATCTTGGCCTTGAACAGCGGGGCGTCGGCCTGCTCGTACCTGGTCGAGGCCAGGTCGGGCATGAGGAAGGCGACCTTCGCGCCTTCCGTGGAGCCCGTGCCCCCGGTGGTTGTGGCACTCCCGCACCCGGCGAGCAACGCCACCGCCAATGCGGCGGTCAGGGTTGTCTTCACGGCGACCTCCGTCCTGTGGTGCGCATCACGCTAGCCCGACCACAGAACAGATGTCCAGAGCAAAATTTCTACGAGATGGTAAGGATGCTCTCCGCGGTCGTCGCGTCGGTGACCAGCCGGTTGAAGTAGCCGCCCTTGGCCGCGGCCACGATCGCGGCCGCCTTCTCGGCGCCGACGGCCACCGCGATCGAGTGGGGGATGCGCCGCAGTTCCTCGGCGCTCGTGGCCACCAGCCGCTCGCTGCCGGAGTAGCCGACGGGCTCGCCGTCGCGGTCGTAGAAGCGCGAGCACACGTCGCCGACGGCCTGGTTCAGGCCGGGCGCCTCACGCGGGACGAACGCGGGCACGACCTGGCGCATCAGCGGCGCCGAGCCGACGCCCATGATGGCGCACTTGGCCCGCGCCCACAGGTCCATGACCCGGCGCACGGACGGCTCGTGCTGCAGCGAGTAGAACAGCTCCGGTCCCGGCAGCGCGGGCGCGTACAGGTAGCTGGGCACTCCACCGAGGCCCTCGGCCAGGATGCGGGTGGTCTCGTTGGTCTGGAACCACGGCTGCGGCTCCTCCTGCCCGCCGACGGCCGGCGCGACCGTGACGCCGGGGAACCTGCCCAGCCCCTCGCGGGCGCACTCGTAGACGGTGCTGCCCGATGAGACGAGCACCACGTCGCCCGGCTCCAGCTCCGTGTCGGCCAGCGCGCGGGCCAGGCCCGGCGCCAGCCATGGCCCGAGCTTCGGCCCGCTCACCTTGGGCACCAGGTAGACACGCCGGATGCCCAGGAAGCCGGCCAGCTCGGCGGCCAGGCGCCCGTCCTCCAGCGTCTCCGGCCGGTGCACGCGGATCTCGACGATGCCCTGCTTGCGGGCCTCGGTCAGTAAACGGCTGACGGTGGCCCTGCTCACGCCCAGGCTGGCGGCGATCTCGGCCTGGGTGGCATCCTCCAGGTAGTACTGCTTGGCCGCGGTGTACATCAGCTGGTGCGGGAAACGCGCTTCGGTTTCGGGATTCATGCGCGTGCTCCCTTGAACACTTGTGCTGAACGGATGATCTCGACTATACCTGTCCCTGCACCAGGGCGTCGCCGAGCGCGGTGCGAGTGTAAAGGACCTTGCGTCCGGTTCGCGTGCCTGACACCAGCCCGGCCCGGCGCAGCGCCGCCAGGTGCCCGCCCGTCGTGCCCGCGCTGTGCCCGAACAACGCCGCCAGGTGCGTCGTCGTCGCCGGCGCGGCCAGCTCGGTCAGGATGCGGGCGCGGGTGCGCCCGACGAGCCCGGCCAGCCCGCCCGGCGAGACGGCCGTGCCCGCCATGATCCCCCGCGCGGGATAGGTCAGCGCGTACGGCCACGCCTCCTCCAGATACAACCCCAGCCCCGTCGTGAACACCGACGGCAGGAAGAGCAGCCCCTTGCCGCCCAGCCGGTGATCCCCGCCGACGGTGTCGCGCAGCCGTACCTCGATGTGCCCGGCGGGGTCCCAGCGCACCCGCGAGCTGAGGTCGTCCAGCGCCGCCGCCCAGCCGTAGGTGGCCAGCCGCCCCGCCCGCTGCACGACGTCCCGCTCCAGCACCGCGTGGAAGAACGGCCAGCTCTTGGAGACGATCTCCGCCCACAGCGCCTCGTAGGCGTCGGCCAGCAGCGTGACCACGTCCGGGCCGAGGAGCATCTCGCGGACGGGCCGGGGAACCGCGGGCCGGTGCGCCGAGCGCCGTCCGGCCAGCGCCCGGTCGATCTCCGCGTGCGCCTGGGCGACCGGGGTGGCCCGCATGGCCGCCAGTTCCCGCTCGAACGGCACGTTCACGCCGGTCGGCGGCGGGGCCAGGAAGTCCACGTTGTCCGAGCCCCTGTTGCCGGAGATCACCGCCGCCGCGCGCAGCGCCGGGTGCCGCCTTTCCAGCTCCCGGTAGTGCTCGCGCCAGCGCCGCGTCCAGTTGACGTGGACCCCCGCCTCGGTGCGGCCGTCGAGCATCCACTGCGCGTGCATGGTCTCGACCAGTGGCGAGATCGCGAACCTGCTGGCCACCACGTCCTGCGGGGTGACTTCGACCCTGAACACCTTTCGGTTATATCCGAAAGTTTGGCCGCTGCGGGACACCACGGCCCAGCATCGTGACGACCGGCGGCTCCGAACCTCCCTCCGGAGCCGCCTTCCGCCTTTTCGCAATGATTAGCAAGGAGTTGTGTTGTCCCAGACGAGTGAGCGCGGCGCCACCTTCGGCGAGGTCTTCGCCGTGCGCGAGTTCCGGGTGCTGTTCGGCAGCTTCGCGTTGCTGATCGCCGGTGACTCGATCAAGATGCTGGCGCTGTCAGTGCTCGTCTACGCCCAGAGCGGGTCGCCGGGCCTGTCGGCGGCGGCCTACATGGCGGGCTGGCTGCCCTACATCTTCGGCGGCATGTTCCTGCTGTCGCTGGCCGACCGGCTGCCGCCGCGGGCGCTGATGATCGCCGGCGAGCTGGTCAGGATGGTGGTCTGCCTCCTGCTGGCCTTCGCCGGGCTGCCGGTGTGGGCGATGCTCGCGCTGGTGCTGGTGACCGGGCTGTTCTCGCCGGTGTTCGGTGCGGCGCGCAACGCGATGCTGCCCGACGTGCTGCCGGGTGACGCGTTCGTGCTGGCCAGGTCGCTGATGGGGGTGACCTCCGCCGGGGCCCAGGTCGGCGGGCTGGCGCTGGGCGGGGCGTTCCTGGCGTGGACCGGGGCGCACGGGGCGCTGGCGGTGACCGCCGTCCTTTCGCTGGCGGCCGCGCTGGTGCTGCGGGTCGGCCTGCCGTACCGGGAGGCCCGGCAGGACGGGGAGCGGGGCGCGGTGCGCGCCACGCTGCGGGTGAACAGGGAACTGCTCGCCGACCGGCGGGTACGCGGGCTGCTGCTGGCCGGATGGCTGCCGGTGGTGTGCCTGGCCGGGCCGGAGGCGATGATCGTGCCGTACATGGGCGGGCAGGGGCAGGCGGGCGTGGTGCTCGCCGCGGCGGCGGTGGGCATGGCGGTGGGGGAGTTCACCGTGGGCCGCTTCGCCGCGCCGTCCCTGCGTGAACGGCTGTCGCTGCCGCTCGCGGTGCTGCTCGGCGTGCCCTGGTTGTTCTTCGCCCTGGAACCGGGAGTGGTGTGGGCGGCGGTGCTGACGGCGTGCGCGGCGGCCGGGCTGGCCTACCAGCTCGGGCTGCAGCGGCGCTTCCTGGAGGCGGTGCCCGAGCACGTGCGCGGGCAGGCGTTCGGCCTGCAGTCGGCGGGGCTGATGACCGGGCAGGCGGCGGGGGCGGCGATCGTGGGCGGCGTGGGCGAGCTGACCGGCCCGCCGACGGCCATGGTCATCGGCGGCGCGGCCGGGGTCGTGGTGGCGCTGGCCCTGTTCAGGCAGCTGAGGGGGACTGCTCGCCCGATCCACGGGCGATGAGGCGTACCGGTAGCTGGAGGTGCTGCGCGGGGCCGCGATCACCGGCCAGGCGGCGGAACAGCAGCTCGGAGGCCACCCGGCCGAGCCCGGCCGGATCCTGGGCGACCACGGTGACGCCCGGCGTGAGCAGGTCGGCCAGTTCGAAGTCGTCGAAGCCGACCAGCGCGAGCGGCCGCCCGCGCAGCGCCCTGAGCGTGGTCACGGTCAGCCGGCCGTTGCCGGTGAACAGCGCGGTCGGCGGGTCGGGCAGGCTGAGCATGCGCTCCAGGTCGGCGCCGGTGCCGGCCAGGTCGGGGGCGCGCATCGAGACCAGCGCCGGATCGGACAGCTCGCCCAGCGCCGCGCGGTAGCCCTTCAGCCGCTCGGCCGCGGTGAAGATGGACGGGCTGTCGCCGAGGAAGGCGATCCGCCGGTGCCCCGCCTTCCGCAGGTGCGCGACGGCCAGCCGGGCGCCGCCCGCGTTGTCGCACAGCACGGTGTCCACGTCGATCTCGGGGCCGGGCGGCCGGTCCACGAAGACCGCGGGCGTACCGGCGTCGAGCTCGGGCCGCAGGTACGAATGGTCGTCACCGGCCGGGACCACGATCAGCCCGTCCACGCGGCGCGCGCAGAACGTGCGGACCAGTTCCCGCTCGCGTTCCGGGTTCTCGCCTGAGGACCCGCTGAGCAGCAGGCAGCCGTGGGCGATCGCGACCTGCTCGACGGCGCGGCCGAGACCCGAGTAGAAGGGGTCGGAGATGTCCTCGATGACCAGGCCGACCGTGGAGGTGCGGCCCTGGCGCAGGACTCTGGCGCTCTCGTTGCGGCTGTAGCCGAGCGCGTCGATGGCCGCCCGCACCCGCTCGGCGGTGGCCGGGTTCACTCCGGGTTCGCCGTTGACCACCCGCGATACAGTCTTCAGCGCGACTCCGGCGGCCGAGGCGACGTCCTTCATCGTCGGTCTCACGATGCGATCATTGCTCAAGCGGCACCCCTAGACAACGTTGTCAGGAGGTTATGCGAGAGTAGATCCCCTATGTCGTTCAGGTTCGCACTGCTCGTCGCCGGATTCGTGCTCGCCGCGCTGAACCTGCGCCCGGCCATCGCGGGTGTCTCGCCGCTGCTGGACGAGATCATGACCGACGTCGGCCTCACCCCCGCGGGCGGCGGCGCGATCACCACCGTCATGATCGTCTGCCTGGGCGTCTTCGGGCCGCTCGCGCCGGTGCTGGCCCGCCGGATCGGCCTCGACCGCACGCTGCTGGCCGGGCTGCTCGTGCTCGCGCTCGGCGTGGCCCTGCGCACCCTCGACGGCGCGCCCGCCCTGTACGCGGGCGCCGCGATCGCCGCCACCGCCATCGCGGTCATGAACGTCGTCATGCCCGGCATCGTCAAACAGCACTTCCCCGGTCGCGTCAACCTCTTCACCGGCATCTACAGCTCCGCCGCGAGCGCGGGCGCGGCGACCGCCTCCGCGCTCATGATCCCTCTGGAGAGATCCACAGGGTACGGCTGGCGCGGCGTCTCCGCCATGATCGCGTTGCCCGCGCTGGCCGGTGCGCTGCTCTGGCTGCCGCAGGCGCTGGGCAAGCAGGCCCCCGCCCAGAACGGCCCCCGCCCCTTCCGCGCGGTCGTCCGCAGCCGGATCACCTGGTACGTCACCGGCCTCATGGGCCTGCAGTCGCTCACCTTCTACGTGATCCTGGCCTGGCTGCCGACCGTCTTCCTGGAGGCCGGGCTCCCGGCCGACCAGTCCGGATACCTGCTCAGCATGACGACGCTCGTGCAGGTGGGCGCGACGTTCGCGGTGCCGGTGCTGGCGGGTCGGCGGCGCTCGCAGTCGGGGTACGTGGCCGCCGCCGTGCTGCTCACCATGGCCGGGTACCTGGGGCTACTGGTGGCGCCGGTCACCGTGCCCTGGTTGTGGATGATCGTGCTGGGCGTGGGGCAGGGGGCGGCGTTCGGGCTGGCCTTGCTGCTGATCACGCTGCGGGCGCCCGATCCGACGGCCGTGACGGCGTTGTCGGCGGTCGCGCAGTCGGCCGGGTACGTGCTGGCCGCGGTGGGTCCGGTGCTGTTCGGGGCGCTGCGGCAGAGTTCGGGCGGCTGGACGGCTCCGCTGAGCGTGGGCATGGCGATCCTGGTGGTCCAGCTCATCGTGGGATGGCTCGCGGGACGGCCTGCTACTTTAGGTAAGGCTAACCTATAAGGCGTGGAGGGTTCGGTGCTGACGGAGGTGCTCCAGCGGGTCGCCGCGAGTCGTGACGGCGTGCTCGGGGTGGATCCCGGGCTGGAGATCGAACCCGACGGGAGCTGGACCGCCGTCTCCGAGCTGGTGCGGGAGCCGTACACGCTGATGGGGGAGCTTGTGGAGCAGACGGCGGGGCGCTGGAACGCGCCGCGCCACGTCGGCGCGGCGCTGTTGTGGAAGACCTACGGGTATTGGCACATGTTTCCGATGGCGCTGGGGTGGGCGCTGGACGGGCGCGTGCCGGTCATGAAATTTCGGGACACGTATTTCAAGGTGTCCGAGGCCGGCGTGACCATCGGGGCCTCGCGGATCACGTGGGAGAGCGGCGCGGAGGCGATCGCGGGCGCGCTGGCCGAATCCCAGGCGCCGCTGGTCAAGGTGCTCAGCCGCATGGCCAGAGTCGGCGAGCGCACGCTGTGGGGCTCCACCGCGGAGGCCGTCGCGCACCCGCTCACCCAGGTCGTCAAGGGCGACTACATGACGTTGCTGCGCGAGATCGGCAAGCCCGTGGACGGCCTGCTCACCCCCTCGGGCGACGGCTACTTCCGCAAGACCTGCTGCCTGTGGATCACGCTGCCGGATGTTGAGCCGTGTTCCACCTGCTGTGTTCTCGCGCGTCACTGAGCGGGTCTACTCTGCGCGGCATGACGCAGCGAAGATTATGGGGCAAGGTGCTGGCCGGTGTTACGGTCGCCGTCGTGCTGATCTCATCGGAGCCCGTCGCGGCTCACTCGCCCAAGGAGCCGGTCGTCATCGGGCACCGGGGCGCCAGCGCCCACCGCCCCGAACACACCCTCCTGTCCTACGAGGCCGCGATCGCGATGGGCGCCGACTACATCGAGCCCGACCTCGTGTCCACCAAGGACCACGTGCTCGTCGCCAGGCACGAGAACGAGATCTCCGGCACCACCGACGTCGCCGGCCACCCCGAGTTCGCCGGCCGCCGCACCACCAAGACCATCGACGGCCGCCCGGTGACCGGCTGGTTCACCGAGGACTTCACGCTGGCCGAGCTCAAGACCCTGCGCGCCAAGGAACGCATCCCGGACCTGCGGCCCGACAACACCGCCTTCGACGGCCTGGCCGAGATCCCCACGTTCGAAGAGGTCGTCCAGCTCGCCCAGCGCCACCGCGTGGGCGTCTACCCCGAGACCAAGCACCCGACCTACTTCGACTCCGTCGGCCTGTCCCTGGAGGAGCCCCTCCTGGAGATCCTCGGCCGCTACCGGGTGCGCAAGGCGTTCATCCAGTCCTTCGAGACCGCCAACCTGCGCGAGATGCGCTCCAAGACCCGGCTGCCGCTGATCCAGCTCATCACCTTCGGCGGCAAGCCGTACGACTGGACGGCCTCAGGCGACCCGCGCACCTACGACGACATGGTGAAGCCGGAGGGCCTGCGCGAGGTGGCCGCCTACGCCAACGGCGTCGGCGTGGACACGCGCCGCATTCTCCCGGTGGGCGCCGACGGCCGTCTGCAGCCGCCGACCACGCTGGTGAAGGACGCGCACCGGGCCCGCCTGGACGTGCACATCTGGACGATCCGCAACGAGAACTCCCAGCTCCCCCTGGACCACCGTCTCGGCAACCCGGCCAGCCCCGTCTACGCGCGGGCGACCGGCGACGTGATGGGCTTCCTGTCCCGGCTGGTGTCGCTGGGCATCGACGGCGCGTTCTGCGACGACCCGGCCATGGGCCGGGCCGTCATCAGCGGGCGCGGCTGAGCCGGGGTCAGGCCACCTCGGCGGCGGAGTCGAGCGGGCGCAGTTCGTCGGCGTAGCTCACCGACGTGCGGCGCATCACGCCGCCGTCGTCGATCGAGTACTGGCCGAGCCGCCACAGCGGCGGCGAGTAGGCGTGGATCGAGACGCTGTGCGAGGTGGCGCCGTTGAGACGGTGGATGTGGTCGGGGCCGAACGAGAACGACTGGCCCTCGCCCACCACCGTCTCCAGGTGTTCGCCGCCGATGCGCGGGTTGCACTCCAGCAGCGCGCCCCGCACCACGTGCACGGCGCCGGAGCTGATGTCGTGGTCGTGCCAGCCGGTGTCGTCCTCGGGCCGCCAGCACAGGAGCCACACGTCCACGTAGGCGTCGCGGTAGAGCGAGGCGTAGTGGCGGCCGCCGTCCTGCGGGAAGTCGACGAGTTCCTGCCATCCGTCGGGGTTGGCGGCGAGGCCGTTGACCAGTTCGCGCAGTTCGCGCCGGTCGAGGGCGCGCTCGGGAAGGCCGGCGCAGATGTCCCCGTCCTGTGTCTGGGGTGCCTCGCTGAGGAGCTCAGCTGTTCGCCTGCTCATGTGCGGTTCTCCTTTCTGCCGAGTAGACGACGGGGGTTGGTCACGCGGATGGCGTGCGCCGCCGCGTTGCCGAGGCCCGGGTCGGGGGCCTTGGCGTAGGGGGCGTCGGAGCCGTTGACGACGACGTCGACGCCGAGCTCGCGCACGATCGCGTCGATCGCGCGCGGGCCGTAACTCGAGGTCTCCACGTAGAAGCCGGGGTCGACCAGGCCGCGGTTCTGGCCGCCTCTGGCGATGAGGCGTTCGGAGTGCAGCGGCGCCAGGCCCGCGAGCAGGGTGAAGCAGACGCGCAGCTTCGGGTGGCGCGGGCGCACCACGGCGTGGAAGTGGTACCAGGCCGCGTGCATCTGCTGGACGTACGGCACGACGGCCGGCCACCAGGAAGGGCGGCCCGGACCGCCCGCGGCGGGGCCGGGATGGACCAGCAGGGGCAGGTCCCGCTCCACGAGCACGTCGAGCAGCTCGTCGAGGGGCTCGGCGGTGGCCGGGATCTGCAGCCCGGCGAAGCCGCGGTCGAGGTCCTTGGCCAGACGGGCGGGATCGGGCTCGCTGTGGCAGGTGGCGGCCCAGGCGCCGAAGCGCTCGGGCAGCGCCAGCGCGCCGTCGTGATAGGCCTCGATGAGCGGCCAGGACTCCTCGGGCGGCAGCGACTCGATGCCGAGCGGGCTGGACAGCGACACGAGCGCGAGCTCGCAGGTCTCGCGGGTGGCGGGGTCGTGGTCGGCCGGGTTCACCTCGTACGGCGGCTCGCCGTCCAGGAAGAGCGTCCACCCGTCGAGGTACGGCGCGGCCGTACGCGCACGCAGCGCCTCCACGAAAGAACGCGTCCACAGGTGCTGATGCACATCGATGCTCACGGCCACACCTCCCTGTATTTCCTACTGATAATATAGGTAAACGTCGCCGCCTCGGAAGACGCAAGCGTGAAGCGGTTCACTGATACGGTTCAGTGAACCGCTTCACCTACCGTCCTGTCAACGCTGCGCCCTTCTGTCGGTCACACGCAATAGGCTGGCTTGATGCCCCGCAAGAGAGCGACCATCAAGGAAGTGGCGCAGGCCACAGGCCTGTCACCGGCCGCCGTCTCCTATGCGCTGCGCGGCATGCAGGTCTCCGAGGAGACCATGGAGCGCGTGCGGGCCGCCGCCGCCGAACTCGGCTACGAGGCCGACCCCATCGCCCGTGCCCTCGCCAGCGGCCGTACCGGCATGATCGGTGTGCTCTGCGGCTCCCTCGAAGACCTGTGGCAGCAGTCGCTGGCCGTCGGCATCAGCAGGGGCCTGCGGGAGAAGGACCGCTACGCGCTGATCCTCGACGCGGTCGGCGACCCGGACCGCGAGCGCGCGCTCGCCCAGCAACTGCGCGACCAGCGCGTCGACGGGCTCATCGTGCAGCCGGTCGACCCCGCCGCGGCCTTCTGGCCCGAGCTGTGCGAGTCGCTGCCCGTGGTCTCGATCGGCGACTCGCTGGCGGGCACGGCGGGCGAGGTCGTCTTCGACAACCGGCGCGGCGTGACGCTGGCGCTGGAGCATCTCCAGGGACTGGGCCACCGACGGGTGTCCGTCCTCACCCCGACCCGCCCCAGCACCCCCGACCGGCCGGCCGACGTCCACGTCAGCGCCGAGGCCGAGCGGCTGGGGCTCGACCTGGAAGTCACCACCGCCCCCTACGAGCTGGCCGGCGCCACCGCCGCGGCCCGCCGCATCCTGGAGGAGGACCGGCCGAGCGCCGTCTTCTGCTTCTCCGACTCCATCGCCTACGGCGTCTACGCCGCGGCCGCCGAGCTGGGCCTGTCGATCCCGGACGACGTGTCGGTGATGGGCTACGACGACCATCCGATGTCCGGCCTGCTCACACCCGGCCTCACCACCGTCGACTGGACCATCGCCGGCATCGTCAGAGCCGCCGTCCGCCTGGCGGTCGCGGCGGTCGACGGCGGGCCGAAGCGCCGCCGGGTCGTCCAGCAGCCCACGCTGCGCGAGCGCGGCTCGATCAGAGACGTCGCCTGAGCCCGACCCGTCTACACCGCGTCGCGCGGGACGAGCGGCGGCGGCGGGCAGGGCGCCCCGCCCGTGAGAGTGTCCCCGTCACGCAACGGCACGTTCGCCTCACGCACATAGAAGAGCGGACGCCGCGGCGCGATCCGGTGCACGTAGCGGCCGACCACCGCCAGCCCGGCCAGCGTCACCGCCGACAGCGCGAGGTGCGCCCCGGTGAGGCCCAGCGCCGCGACCACGAGCCCGAGCGCCGCCAGCAGGTAGAGCAGATTGAGCGGCCGCCACGAGAACCCGAAGAACAGCTCGAACGCGTGCCCGGCCAGCCGGCCGAGACGCAGCTTCGACCGTCCCGCGCTGCGCTCGCGGTGCGTGACGCTCACCGCCGCGTACCGCGCCCCCACCAGGGGTACGGCCGGCATGAACCACGGCAGGCGCAGGTCGCTGATCGTCCTGGCCACCGGCGTGCGGACGAGCCGGAAGGTGGAGGCGCCCCGCGGCATGCCGATCTTGAACACGGCGCGGGCCGACCAGTGCAGCCCGAGCGAGCCGAGCTTGCGCACGAGCGGGTCGTGCCGGTTGACCCGGTGGCCGAAGACCACGTCGTACCCCTCGGCGGCCTTGGCGAGCAGCGTCCAGATCTGCGAGGGCGGCACCTGCAAGTCGGCGTCGCACTGCACCGTCCACGGCTGGGCGGCGTAGGAGAACCCGGCCGCCATGACCGCGTCGATGCCGAAGTTGCGGGTGAAGGACAGGTAGCGTACCCGGGGATCGGCCTCGGCCAGGGCCCGCATCCGGGCCAGTGAGTCGTCGGAGCTGCCGTCGTCCACGAAGAGGATCTCCAGGTCCTCGATCGGGGACAGTTCGGCGACGAGCTCGCGGTAGGCCACGTCCACCTGGGCGCCCTCGTTGAAGCACGGCACCAGCACCGTCAGGCCCGTCGTCACTGCGATCTCCTCAGCGCCAGGCCGAGGACGAGCGGGTTCGCCCCCAGCGCGTACACGGCCCCGGCCGCCCCGGCCAGGGGAATGGCCACCGCGCCCAGCGCGGCGACCGCGGCCAGCGCGGCCACCACGGCCTTGGCGTTGGCCCGGGGGTCGGTGTGCTCGACGACGAACGTGGCGCCGCTGGCCAGCGCCTGCACGGGAAGCAGGGTGAGCGCGAGCACGCCGAGCGCGATCGGGCCGTGGATGTGCTGGACCAGGGCGACCCCGGCCAGCGCCAGCCAGAGCACCCCGGCCACGGCGGCCAGCCCGGCCATGCGCCGTCCCAGCACCCGCGCCCCCGCCGCGCCGCCGCCCGCCACCCTGAGCGACAGCTGCGGCTGGTAGATCCGCTGCAGCGTGTAGAGCACCGAGAGGGCGAAGCCCCAGGCGAGGGTGACGAAGTAGAGCTCGCCGCTCTGGTCGGCGTGGGCGCTGAGCGAGAGCTCGATGAACAGCGTGCCGATCATGGCGTTGTTCATGACGTCGGCCGCGCCCATCAGCACGATCGTGCCCGCCAGCACGCGGCGCAGCCCGGGGCGCGGGCGTCCGGCGCGGGGCAGGCCGGGCAGCAGCGAGAGGTTGAGCGCGGTGACCAGGGCCAGCAGCCCGGTCAGGTAGCCGGTCGGGCCGACCCCGGCGAAGAAGGCCAGCGCCGCCATCGCGCCCATGCCCAGGCCGAGCACGGCGAAGTGGACGGTGTCGCGGGCGTAGCGGCCGAGCGCGCGGTGCAGGGCGACGCCGAGCATGCCGCAGCCGAGCGCCACGTAGTACGCGATGCCGAGCAGATAGAGCGTGACCGGGTGGCGTGGGGCCAGGGCGAGCGCGACGACCGCGGCGGCGGTGGCCGGCAGCGGCACGTACGCCACCAGGGCGCGGAGCATGCCGGCGAGCTGGTCGCGGGTACGGCGGGCGCGCGGGATCAGCTTGAGCGCGGCCTTCTCGGTGCCCGACTGGACGACCATGCACAGCCAGCCGACGGCGCCCATGACCGCGGCGTAGGCGCCGAAGTCCGCGCGGCTCCAGGCCAGGGCGAGCAGGGCGGCGGAGCCGTACAGCATCACGCGGAAGGTCGCGCGGCCGGCGATCAGCGTCGTCAGCCGCGCCAGCCCGATGCGGTGGGTGGCGGTGGCGGTCATCCGGCGTCCAGGTCGGCGAGGACGCGCTCACGCAGCGGGCGGCTGCCGTCGCGCAGGTAGGCGCGCAGGGCCGATTCCACCTGTTCTGGGCCGAAGCGGTCGAGCACGCCGGTTAGCGACGGCCCCCTCTCCATGCCGAACAGCGCGGTGAAGAAGGTCCTGACCTGCGCGGCCTCGAACGTGTCCGGCAGCGGCAGGAGGGCTTCGACGTGTTCGCGGGCGGGGGGTTCGGAGGGGCGCGCCGCGGTCCAGGTCGCCGGGCGGCCGGGGCCCGCCAGCCAGGCGCGGACGTGGGCCAGGCGCTCGGCGGCCGAGGGGCCGAGGCGGCCTTGGGCGAGGGCCAGGTCGTAGCAGGTGGCGTGCAGGGCCGCGCACACCTTGGAGAAGGCGGGCGGCTTGGCGGGCAGATCGTCCAGCGGGATCTCGCTGATCTCCTCGACGTGAGCGCGGACCGCCTCGTCGGTCCTGGCCTTGGCGATCAGCGCGTCGAACTCCTTGTACCAGCGCGCCAGCGTCTCCCGGTCGAGCGGCGAGCGGTCGTCGTGGTCGCGGATCCAGCGGATCATGCGCGCGGGCAGGTACGGCACGAGCGGATCGCCCGCCACCGGCCGGGGCGCCGAAGGAACGGCCCGGTAGACGGCGCCGCACGCCCGGCACGAGTACCGCTGCCGGCCCAGATCGGAGGGATGCGGATCACCGCACTGCAGGCATCTCACAACGGCACCGCCACCGCCGACGAGGGCACCAGCTCCGCGCCGAGCCCGCTCTTGACCTCGGCCTGCCCCTTGCCGAGCACCAGGCCGCGCTTACCGGAACCGATCGCCCACTCGACCATGCGGACGTAGCCGTCGAAGTACAGGTGCTTGCGCCCGCCGCTCTCCGGTGGGAGCGCGCCCCAGCTCAGGCAGATGGGCCAGGCCGGGTGGTCGAGGATCAGGGACAGGCCGAGCAGACGCCGTTCGTGCCGGTAGGTGAGGGCGACGCTCTCCCCGCCGGCGATCAGCGCCTCCAGGTAGGGCAGGGGCAGCGGTGCGGCGGGCAGGAACCCGCTGCGGTGCTTGAGGTCGTTCTCGGCGCGCAGCCGGGCCGCCTCCTCCGCGCCGACCAGCTCGGCGGCGGGACCGATCCTGACGGTCAGTTCCGCGGAGAACGTCCTGGCCCGCCTGCGCAGGGAGTCGCGGCGGCGGGGGTCGAGCTGGGCGTACCAGTCGTCCAGGCCGGACCAGGGGAGGGCGAGCTTGGCCAGGGGAGCGGTGGGCAGGTTCACCTTGAGCGGCCCGGGGAGCAGGGCGCGCTCGTCGGCCGAGACCTCGCGCCAGACCATGCTCCGCCAGCCGGGTCCCAGCTCCCGTCGCAGCCCGCGCGCGTAGGCGCGCAGCAGGCCGGGGTCCGGTTCGTCGCGGAACCACCAGCCCTTCTGGGAGCGGTTGCCCGGCGCGTGAACGTCCAGGACGCCCGCCGGGCCGCGTACGCCGGCGTAGACGCCGCGCCGCAGCCGGGGGGTGCGCAGCGAGGCCGAGGCGGCGCCGACCGCCTTGCCGTCCTGTCGCAGGACCGCCAGCACCACGGGCGCCTGGGCGCCCCAGGCGTAGGCGCGCAGCAGGTCGTAGCGCCAGGTCACCCACTGGCCGGCGGCGAGGCGTAATTCCTCCCAGTCGGCGGGCTCCGGGTCGTGCCGGGGATCCAGGAACTCCAGGCTCATCCGATCGCCCACCGGGGTACCGCCACGACCTTCATGGGGAGGTATTCGAACCCCAGCGAGCGCTTCACGTCAACGAAGCCCCTGCCGGCGAACAGGCGTTTGGCGCCCGCGGCCGTCGCGTGGGCGACGATCCGGGCGTAGCTGTCGAAGTAGAGGTCCTTGCGGCCGCCCTGCTCCGGCGGCAGCGCGGCCCACGGGCCGTACATGGGGGCGACCGGGTGGTCGTAGACCATGGCGAAGGCCAGCAGCTTCTCGCCGTGGTGGTAGCTGAGTGTCCACACGTCCTCGCGGCCCAGCAGCGCGGCGAAGTACGCGGGCGACAGCGGCAGGCGCGGATCGAGGGAGGAGCTCAGCCGGGCGGCGTGGCGTTCGTCGAGCGCGGCCAGTTCGGCCGGGTCGAGGTCGCGGCGGGCGCTGCCCTCGCGCACGCGCAGCTCGCCGTCCTGGGCGATGCGCTTGATCTGTCGCCGCAGCGTGGAGCGGCGGTTACGGCTGAGTGTGCCGATCCACCCGTCCGCGGAGGACCAGCCCAGGTGCATCTCCGTGGTGCCGGGGGACTGCCTGACGATGGCGCCGCGCCGGGCGACCAGCGGCAGCGCGGGCTCGGTGACCATGCGGTAGACCACTCCGGCCAGGCCCCAGCCGAGCTCGGCGGCGGCGGCCCGCTCGAAGCTCCTGATGAGCTCGCGGCCGTCGGCGCCCTCGGGCAGGCACCAGGTGGGAGCGTTGGAGTGGGCCGGTAATCGCACGTCGAGAAAGAACGGCGGGCGGGAAGCCCGGCTCGGCCACAGGCCGCGGCGGACCGCTCCGATGGCGCCGGCGACGCGGTCGCCGTCGCGGAAGACGCCCAGCAGCGGCCGGGCCCACGAGGCGGCGAAGGAGCTACGGATCACGTCATAGGACCATATAGCCGTTAACCCCTGACGAATCCGGAGATCTTCCCAGCCCGCAGGCTCTGGGTCAATATCCGGGTAAGACAGTTCAATCTTCACTTAGGTCCCTGATTCACCCGAAAAATTACGAAATTGCAACGAAATGACTGAGAGTCATAGTTAGGAGTATATGTCTGATTTGATCATGGCCGCGCGCCACACCTGGCCGCGTGTACCTAGTGCCCGCGCACAAACCAGCGCGGCGTTTGATCAGGGGAATGCCATGAAAGTTGGGGTGACGGGTGGTAATGGCTTCATCGGCCGTTACGTCTGTGAGGAGTTAGCCGCCAGAGGTCATACTCCGATCGTCTTCGACCATCAGGATCGCGGCTCCAGTCCGTTCGAGGTCATGCTCGGCGACATCAGGGACGCCACGGCCATGACCGAACTGGCCGCCCACGCCGATGCGATCATCCACCTGGCCGCCGTCCTCGGCACCCAGGAGACGATCACCAATCCGCGGCCCGCAGCGGAGACCAACCTCATGGGCGGTCTCAACTTCCTCGAAGCGGTCGCCCAGTACGACCTCCCCGGTGTCTACATCTGCGTGGGCAACCACTGGATGGACAACAGCTACTCGATCTCCAAGACCGCCGTCGAGCGCTTCGCGCGCATGTTCAACGCCCACCGCGGCACCAGGGTCAACCTGGTCAGAGTGGTCAACGCCTACGGACCCCGGCAGATGGCGGCACCGCCGTTCGCCGCCGGAAAGGTACGCAAGATCACCCCCGCCGTGATCTGCCGCGCCCTGTCCGGCATGCCGGTCGAGTTGTACGGCGGCGGCACCCAGATCTCCGACATGGTGTGGGTCGGCGACGTGGCCAGGGGACTGGTCGCCGCGCTGGAGACCGCCGCGGTCGAGCCGCCGCTCGGCCACGTGGTCGAGGTCGGCCCGACCGAGTCGACGAGCATCCGCTCCGTCGCCGAGATGATCATCGACATCTGTGAGGAGCGCGGCTACGAGCGCGCGCCGATCGTGGACCTGCCGATGCGTCCCGGTGAGACCCCGGAGACCGCCGTCACCGCGGACCCGGAGACGCTGCGCCCGGTCGGCATCGACCCCGCCTCGCTGGTCACGCTGCAGGAGGGCATGGCCAAGACGGTCGACTGGTTCATCGAGAACCGCGGCACCCACTGGAACACCCCGAGGTGAAGCACCTGGTGATCCTCGGCGGCTCGGACGGCACGGTCAGTGCCTTCCGGGCCGCCCGGCGGCTGGGCCTGTCCACGATCTGCGTGGACATGCGGGCCGACGCACCCGGTGCGGCGGAGGCCGACGAGTTCCTGCACCTCAGCACCCGCGACGTCCCGGCGGTCGCGGCCGCGCTGCGCGAGCGCGGCGGCCTGGCCGGTCTGCTCGCCCCCGGCAGCGACATCAATCTCCCGTCTCTGGTCGAGCTGGCCCGCCTGCTCGGCCTGCCCTGCGCGCTCACCGAGGAGACCCTGCGGGTCTCGACGGACAAGGCCGCCTTCCGCGAGACGTGCCTGCGCCTCGGCCTGCCGGGCCCGCGCTACTCCACCGATCCCGAGGTACGGCCGGCGCTGCCGGTCATCGTCAAACCGGTCGACTCCGGCAGCTCGCGCGGCATCACGATCGTGCGCGAGCAGGAGGACCTCGCCCAGGCGGTCGAGCACGCGCGGGCCGTCTCCCCGACCGGCCGCATCATCATCGAACAGCTCCTGACCGGCCAGGACCTCTGCGGCGAGGCCATGCTCCAGGACGGCAGGATCTCCCTGCTCGGCCTGAGCCGGCGCGTCACGGAACCTCCCGAGGTGGTGGCGGTCGGGCACGACATGGAGCCGGGCGACGGCGTCCTCGACAAGGAGGTCACCCGGCAACTGGAGCTCGTCTGCGCCGAGGTCGGCTACCGCGACGGCCCGCTCAACGTGGACCTGTTCGTGGAGGACGGCGTGGTCACGCTGATCGAGATGGGCGCGCGCATCGGCGGCAACGGGCTGGGCGAGGCCCTCGGCCTGATGTACGGCGTGGACACGGTCGAGGCCACGGTCCGCCTGGCCGTCGGCGAGCGGCCCGACCTCACGCCCACCCGCCGGGGGCCCGCCTCGGTACGGGTGCTGCGGGCGCCGTCGGAAGGCGTCCTGCTCGGGATCGACGGCCTGGAGGCGCTGCCGGACAGCGCCGAGATCGTGGTGGTCGCCTTCCCCGGCGACCACGTCTTCCCCTACACCGAGTGCCGGGCCAAGCTCGGCTACGTCGTCGACCACACGCCCCCGGACCTGGACGCGCTGGTCAAGGTCGATGTCCGTTAGGTTCTCCGCCACAGCGTGGGAGAGGTCCTACCGGCGCACGGTCCGGCTGGCCTTCTCCCGCGTGCCCTTCTACCGCGACCAGTGGGTACGCGCGGGCCGGGCGCTCGACGAGCCCCTGCCCACGCCCACCGGGGAGCTGGCCGATCAGCTGCACCGGCTGTGCCCGTTCGCCGAGCCGTACGATCCCGGGGCCGAGCCGAGCCTGTGGATCGGCCCGGCGGGCGGCCTGCGGGCGGCGCTGGCGGTGGCTCTCGGCGGGGCGCGCGGGCGGGTTCCGGTGCTGGAGGTGCGCCGTGCCCTGCTGGATCGGCGCACGCTGGGGCTGGGCGGCCCGCCGTACGGTGTGCTGCTGGAGCCGGATGCCACGGTCGTGCACGAGCGCAGGCGGCGTGAGCTCAACGCGCCCGCGCTCAAGCTCGCCGCCGACGCCGGCCGCGCGGTCGTGGTCGGCGAGCGGGCGGCGGTGGCGTCGTTCCTGCCCGAGCTGGCGGGCGTCGAGGTGAACGTGCTGGAGCGGGTGACGCTCGCCGGCGCCGCCGAGGGCGCGCTGGTGCACGACCCGCACCTCGGCTACTACGCGGCCCGCGCCCGCTGCGGCCGGGTCCATCTGCTGTGGCGGCGCTTCCACGCCCGGCCGGAGGGCGGCGGCCTGGCCGTCTCCGCGCTGGGCAGGCGCCGTCCGGTGCTCGTCGCCGTGGTCCCGGACGGCGGTGGCGAGCTCGGCCGCTGCCCCGGCCACGGCACCCCGATCCTTGGAGTCGCATCGTGATCAGAGCCAACCGGGTGACGCTGCTCGCGGGCGCCCTTGCGGTGGCGCTGGCGGGAGTCGTCCGCTTCGTCCTGCCGTACGAGCAGGAGATCACCTCGCTGTGGGGTTTCCTCGTCAAGCTCACGCCGCAGCTGGCCGCCATCGTGGCGATCGCCTGGCTGGACGTCGAGTGGGCGCGGCGGCTCAGGCTGCACCTGCTGGCCATCCCGGCCGTGTTCCTGGCCTTCCTGCTGTACTTCGTGCCGAAGACCTTCATGGCCGCCATGGACATCGAGGACAAGTCCGGCACCTTCGAGGACCTCTACCTGCACGTCGTGGTCTTCGTGCCGTTCCTGATCGTGGCGCTGCTGCTGGCCTACCGGCTCGGCGGTGGCTCGCGGGAGGGTGTGCTGCGCACCGGCCTGGCGATGTCGATCCTGCACGTGTCGGGTCTTGAGGACCTCGTGGCGGTCTCCATGAACCGCCGTCTCGACGCCATCCCCGAGGTGTGGGGCTGGGCCGACCACATCACCGTGCGGATCGGCCACCCGGCCACCAAGTACGAGGCGTACGCCTTCATCGCCGCGCACGTCGTCGCGGCGCTGCTGGTGTTGTTCGTGCCGCGCCGGTGGCTACGGCGTCGTTCCGCCCGGCCGGAGGAGTAGGCGGGCCGCGTCGAGGTCGCCGTCCAGCGGGCGGTCCGGCTCGGCGCCGCGGCGGGCCCGTACGGCGGCCACCCGCTCGCAGGCCAGCACGATCTCCAGCGGCTCCACGCAGCGCAGCGCGTAGCGGGCCGCCTGGGTGGCGAAACCGGCGTGGTCCTCGGTGCCGCGGGAGATCACCGCGGTGCCGGTGGTGACCGGCGTCGCCAGGTGGCGCAGCTCGGCCAGCGCGTCCTGGGCCACGTACTCCAGGATCATCAGGCCGGAGGCGCCAGGACGGCCGGCGAGAAAGGGCAGGGCGCCGGTGTAGCCCGGTTCCATCAGCGTGGCCAGCCGGGCGGTGCTCAGCTGCGCCGTCTGCACCAGCGCGGCGCGCAGCGTGTCCAGGGCCAGCGCCACGGGCGCCGAGTGGAAGTTGCCGTTGTGCCAGGCCAGCGAGCGGTCGATGAGCGGGTTCTCGGCGGCGGCGTTGAGGTCCACCTCGACGGTCGTGGCGGCCCGTTCCAGCGCGTCGAGCGCGCCGCCGTGCACCTGGGCGAAGGCGCGGTAGCCGTACGGGTCCTGCACGCGGGTGGCGAGTTCGCCGTTGAGCAGGCCGCGCAGCCGCGCGGCCACCACCGCCTGCCCCTGATGCGGTCGTGCTTCCTGTACGGCTGCCGCCAGCGGCTCCGCCGAGGCTCCGACCGCGGTGAAGGAGAAGGCGGCCACGTCGACCGCGGCGTCCAGCAGCCCGCGCAGCCGATGACAGGCCAGCGCCGCGTCGGCCAGCGTCAGCGCGCCCGAACTGATGAACGGCAGCCCGTCCGAGCTCGCCAGCGCGAAGCGGGGACCGTCGCCGCCGTGCCACGCCTGCTCGCCCAGCAGGCACAGGGCGGTGCTCGCCAGCGCCGTCAGGTCGCCGGTGCCGATGGAACCGTAGGCGCGTACCGGGGGAGTGACGCCCGCGTTGATCGCCTCGGCGAGGACAGGCAGCACCGCCGGGTCGATCCCGGAGCCGCCCGCGAGCAGCTGGTTCAGGCGTACGGCCAGCATCCCCCTGGCCCGTTCCGCCTCGATCAGGGGGCCGGCGCCACCGGCGTGACTGCGCAGCAGGTCGAGCCCGGACGCGGCCACCTCGACGTCCTTGTTCGCGCCGACGCCCGTGCTCTGGCCGTAGACCGGGCCGGTCAGCGCCTGGGCGGTGGCCCACGCGGCCCGAGCGCGATCGGTGGAGCCGATCGTCACCCGGGCCTGGCCGGTGGCCACGGCCGCGACCCGCGAGCAGGTCAGGCCGGCGCCGAGGAGTTCCATGGGTGTGATCAGTCGCCGTCGGGGATGACCAGGCTGAGCAGCCAGCTCACGACGCTGATGATGACCGAGCCGATGAGCGCGGTGACGAAGCCGTCCACATGGAACGGAACGTCGAGCTGCCCGGCGATCCAGCTGGTGAGCAGCAGCATCGCCGCGTTGATCACCAGGAGGAAGAGCCCCAGCGTCAGCACGATCACCGCGCAGCCCAGCATCTTGACGATGGGCTTCACGATCGCGTTGATCAGGCCGAAGATGAGGGCGACCACGACGAGCGTGCCCCAGTACTTCGCCGTGGTGTCGGTGCTGACCGTGATGCCGGGGAGCAGTTGTGTGGCGACCCACAGGGCGACCGCGGCCGCCAGGGTTCTCAAGATGAATATCACGCTGATAGATCCTCGCACTCCTTGAGGGCCGTTCGGTAGAGGCGCAGCGCCACCAGGGGATAGATCATGACGCTGAACACGCCGGCGGTGACCATCGCGGCGGCGTGCGCCGAGCTGATCGCGCCCTGCTGCACGCCGGTGTTGGTGATCACCACGATCAGGGGCAGACCGGCCGCGGCGAACAGCGCCAGCGCCTTGTGCTCGCCGGGCCGCAGGTCGGGGTCGCGCCGATGCAGCAGGTACGTGGGCAGCCCGCGTACCAGCAGGAACGCGAGAAGGAAGATCGGGATCAGCAGCAGGCTGCGCGGGTCGGTGAACAACGCCTTCAGGTCCAGGTTGGCGCCGCTGACCACGAAGAAGAACGGGATGAGGAAGCCGAAGCCGATCGCGTCGAGTTTGGAGGAGATCATGTGTTCCTCTGCCTCCGGGCCCGAGGCGACCGCCAGCCGTACCACGATGCCCGCCGCGAACGCGCCGAGCAGCACGTCCAGGCCGAACGCCGACGCGGCGGCGATCATCGCGATCAGCACGAACATGACGATGCGCACCGCGAGCTGGCCGCTGCTGCCCATCGTGCCGGCGACCAGCCGCGCCAGCAGCGGGTGCCGCGGCCGGGCGGCCATCGCCGCCGCGATGATCGCGATGACGGTGAACAGCGCGATGAGCGCGATCGTGTGCCAGCGCTCGTCCTCGGAGAAGACGAAGGCCATGGCCACGATCGGGCCGAACTCCCCGAGCGCCCCGATCCCCAGCACCCGGCTGCCGAAGGGCGTGGGCAGCGCGCCCGCGTCCCGCACCATCGGCAGGATCGTGCCGAGCGCGGTCGTGCACAGGGCGAGCCCGATCACCTGGGCGGCCAGCGTGAAGCCGTTGGTCGCCACCGCCACGAGCAGCCCGAGCGCCAGCGAGGTGAACCAGCCGTAGATCGCCAGCCTGATCGGCCGGCCCTTGATCCGGGCGAACTCGATCTCGTAGCCGGCCATGAACATCAGCATGGAGAGCCCGAACTGCGAGATCGTCTCGATGACGCCGTCGGTCGTGATCCAGCCGAGCACCACCGGGCCGCACAGGACGCCGAGAAGGATCTCCAGCACCACGTTCGGCACCCGGACGAACCGGCCGAGCGCGTGGGCGACGATCGGCGAGATCGCGGCGGCCAGGACGATGATCAGAACAGTGATCATGCACGCTATGTGCCCACCCGTCACTCCATGTAGTCACTCGCCGGACTGTTGGCGTTATGCAGGCCCAGGATGGGGAAGAGCGGTGCAAGGGGGGGAAGGGAGCGAGATGGACGCGAAGGAACTGGAGTCGTTGCCGGCCAGCGAACTGCACGAGCGTGCGGTGCGCTACGCGGTACGCCATGGAGACCTGGGGTTTCTCTGGAACCTGCTCAAGGTGATCCCGGCGGCCGAGGCGGCCAGCGGTCACGACGGGGAGACCGCCAACGACCTCAGCCGCGTCTCGGCCTTGCTCAGCGACGCCCTCGCCGCGGGTGAAGGGGACCTGGGAGAGGCGCTCAAACCTGTCTATATCGATTACCTCACCCAGCATCCGGAGGCTTAGCCGGCGAGTTCCGTCGGCGTGCCGTACAGGGCGAAGCCGGGCGTGCTCACCGAGCGCCCGCCGCGCGTGACGATCATCACCTCGTACGGCTCGGCCGCCGCGAGATCGACGGCGAAGCGGCGGGCGCGGACCGGGCCCATCGCGTACATGGCGGTGGCGAACGCGTCGGCCGTACTCAGATCCGGGCCGATCACCGTCACCGAGCCGAGCGCGTGCTGGGCCTCACCCGTGCGGGGATCGACCACGCGGGTCTGACCCGAGGTGGAGATGGCCAGGTCGTTGGCGAAGACCATGCGGCGCACCGCGTTGGTGCGCGGGTCGCGGATGCCCACACGCCACGGCCGCCCCGGCAGTGAGGATCCGCGTACCCGGATGTCCCTGCCCGCGGTGATCCGGTGGTCCACCGCACCGGCGCCGGCCAGCGCCCGCGAGAGCCGTTCGACCGCCCAGCCCTTGATGTAGCCCGAGACGTCCAGGACCCCGCCGATCCGCGAGTCGAACCACCCGTCCGTCGCCTCGGCCATCTCGTCACACCGGTGCAGAACCTCGATCAACTCCGGCACCTGCTCGATCGTCCTGCCCGCGTTGAGCCGGGCGATCTGGCTCTCCTCGTCGAAGGGGTCGAACGTCCGGTCCACCCAGCGCAGCCAGGCGAAAGCGTTGTCCAACATGGGAACCAGCTCACGCTGGGGCAATGCCGTGCGGATGTCCACATTGACGGAGGTGTTCAGTACCGTCTCCGTGCGTGCGGATCCAGGGAACGTCATGTGGGGCTCCTTCCTCGGGAGGACACATTTTCATAACGGGCGTATGGCGGACCTAAGCGCTTTGCCGGTGCCCTGGCTTCAGGTACGCGTGAGTAGGGTCTGAGGCATGGCAAACGTGCGTGTTGAGCGGACAGATGACGGCGGGTTCCGGGCGACCAACGCCCGCGGGGCCGAGGTGCGGATCGGCGGCGGCGACGAGGACGGCGTCTTCAGCCCCGTGGAGCTCCTGCTGGCGGCGGTGGGCGGATGCAACATCGTCACCGTCGAACCGCTCACGGCTCAGCGGGGGCAGCAGCTCATCCGGCTGGCGATGACCGTCGAGTCGGAGAAGGTGCAGCCCAATCTGCTCGGGCCGGTGACCGTCACCTACGACGTGGAGGTGCCGTCGGAGAAGGCCGACGAGGTGTACCGCGCGGTGGCCCATCGGGTGCACGAGAAGTACTGCACGGTGAGCCGGTCGTTGTCTGAAGGTACTGAGGTCCGTTTGGAGCTTCCCTAGCCCTTTTGGGGAGACATTCGACCCCTATATGACGCGTCCGTTGCATTCGCCTCTGTAGTGTCGAAGCAGGTCAAGAGTCCTGCGACTGACTTGCAGACCTTTACCGATGCGGACGCGGAGGGGGACCGTCGTCTGCAGTGCGGGACCGCCGGTGCTTCGGGGGAAGGTACCGGCCTGGACCGCCATATATCGGGGCCGGGGTAGCTTTGGGGGAAGCTGCTCCGGCCCCGATTCACGTCTTGAGCCCTGTGTGGCGATTTTTGCTGACAAACACCCATACGCTGGGTTTTTGTGACAGTTTCCATGCTGATTGACTGCGACCCCGGCATCGACGACGCCCTCGCGCTCGCCCTGGCGGCCGGATCCGCCCTCGACCTCCGCGGCATCACCACCGTGGGCGGCAACGTCGGCCTGGACCTGACCACCGCCAACGCCCTCGCCCTGCGCGAGTTCCTGGACCTCGGCGACGTCCCCGTGGTCCCCGGCTGCTCCGGCGCCCTGGTCCGGGGTCCCATGGACGCCGCTCACGTGCACGGCGCCGGTGGGCTGGGCGACGCCGTACTCCCTCCGGCGGTTCGCGCCGTCGCCGGCGGCCACGCCGTCGACTTCATCATCTCCGCCCTCCGCGACAACCCCGGCGAGATCACCCTCGTGGCCACCGGCCCGCTGACCAACATCGCCCTGGCCGTCCGCAGAGAACCCGGAATCGTGGACTGGGTCCGGGACTTCGTGGTCATGGGCGGTTCGTACACCCGCGGCAACCACAACCCCGCCGCCGAGTTCAACATCCTCACCGACCCCGAGGCCGCCACCATCGCCTTCAACGCCGGCTGGACCGTCACCCAGGTGGGCTTGGACGTCACCCTGACCGCCCGCGTCACCACCCGGGTACTCGACCGGATGCGCGACCTGGGCCGCCTGTCCTCGCTCATCCTCCCCAGCGTCCGGTCCTACGCCCCGGTCACCGCCGAGACCGGGCCCGCCCTCCACGACGCGGTCGCCGTGGCCCACGTCATCGACCCCACCCTCCTCACGCTGACCCCCGCCGAGGTACGCGTGGAGACCGCCGGCCACTACACCACCGGCATGACCGTCACCGACTTCGACTCGCCCACTCCCAACACGCGGGTGGCCACCCACCTGGATGTCGACCGGTTCTGGGACCTGATGATCACCTCTTATGGAAGGTTGGCGGGGCGGCTTGGGTGATGTGCGTGGTGGTCTTGGTGGCTGCTACAGTTACCTGTGTCGCAAGCGCCGCTAGCTCAGTTGGTTAGAGCAGCTGACTCTTAATCAGCGGGTCCGGGGTTCGAGTCCCTGGCGGCGCACCGACCGAAGCCCCAGTTCACTGTGCTGAACTGGGGCTTCTTGGTTTCTGTGAAACCCTGGTGCCAGGCCGCGAGGCTGTGCCGGCGCATCGGTGCCGTGGTTACGCAACAGGTATTTACCGGTTGCGTGCAATGCCCCAGCAGCCTCAGAAGACGGAATAGGCTCGTGCGGGTAGTGGGCGGAGCGCAAGGCAAGGGGACCAGGTGAGCGACTCGTTCGTGCATCTTCACGTACACACTGAGTATTCGATGCTGGATGGCGCGGCGAAGGTCAAGCCGCTGGTCGCCGAGGCTGCTCGGCTGGAGATGCCGGCGATCGCGATGTCGGATCACGGCAACATGTTCGGCGCGTACGAGTTCTATCAGTCAGCCAAGGGCGGCCCGGTCAAGCCGATCATCGGCATCGAGGCGTACGTGGCGCCGGAGAACCGGTTCGTGAAGAAGCCGGTGTTCTGGGGGGCGAGGGCCGAGACCGGTGTCGCCGACGCCGAGGGTGGCAAGGACGTCTCCGGCGGTGGCCGGTTCACCCACATGACCATGTGGGCCAAGGACGCCCAGGGCCTGCGGAACCTGTTCCGGCTGTCGTCGCTGGCGTCCTTCGAGGGCTACTACTCCAAGCCTCGCATGGACCGTGAGCTGATCTCGAACCACGCCGAGGGCATCATCGCCACCACCGGCTGTCCCTCCGGCGCCGTGCAGACCCGGATCAGGCTCGGCCAGTACGAGGAAGCGGTCAAGGTCGCCGCGGACTACCAGGACATGTTCGGCAAGGAGAACTACTTCCTGGAGCTGATGGACCACGGCATCGACATCGAACGGGACGTCCGCGAGGACCTGCTGCGGCTGGCCAAACAGCTCAGCATCCCGCTGCTGGTGACCAACGACAGCCACTACGTCACCGAGGACCAGGCCGACGCCCACGACAGCCTCCTGTGCGTGGGCGTGGGCAAGAACAAGGACGACCCTAACCGCTTCCGGTTCAACGGCTCCGGCTACTACCTGAAGTCCGCGTCCGAGATGCGCAGCCTGTTCTCCGAGCTGCCGGAAGGCTGCGACAACACGCTGCTGGTCGCCGAGATGGTCGGCGACTACGGCGACGTGTTCACCTACGTCGACCGGATGCCGCAGTTCCCGGACGTGCCCGAGGGCGAGACCCAGGAGTCGTGGCTGCGCAAGGACGTCGAGCGCGGCCTGGAGATGCGCTACGGCTCCCCGATCCCCGCGGAGGTGATGGAGCGCTACGAGACCGAGATGAAGATCATCGGCCCGCTGGGGTTCTCCAGCTACTTCCTCGTCGTCGCCGACATCTGCAAGTACGCCCGCGACAACGGCATCGCCGTGGGCCCGGGGCGTGGTAGCGCCACCGGCTCGATCGTGGCCTACGCCACCCGCATCACCGAACTGTGCCCGCTGGAGCACGGCCTGCTGTTCGAGCGCTTCCTCAACCCCGAGCGCATCAGCCCGCCCGACATCGACCTGGACTTCGACGACCGCCAGCGCGACCGGATGGTGCGCTACGTCACCGACAAGTACGGCACGGAGATGACCGCGCAGGTCAACACCTTCGGCACCATCAAGGCGAAGGCCGCGGTCAAGGACGCCTCACGCATCCTGGGCTATCCGTTCGCGGTCGGCGACAAGATCACCAAGGCGATGCCGCCGGACGTCATGGGCAAGGGTGTTCCGCTGGCCAAGCTGTTCGACGAGGAGCACCCTCGTTACGCCGAGGGCACGGAGATTCGCGCGCTGTACGAGACCGATCCGGACGTGAAGAAGGTCGTCGACACCGGCTTGGGCATCGAGGGCCTGATCCGGGGCACGGGCGTGCACGCCGCGGCGGTCATCCTGTCGTCGGCGCCGCTGCTGGAGCTCATTCCGATGCACATGCGGGACAAGGACAAGGTGGTCATCACCGGGTTCGACTATCCCTCGTGCGAGGAAATGGGCCTGATCAAGATGGACTTCCTGGGTCTCCGGAACCTGGGCATCATCGATCACGCCATCAAGATCATCGAACAGAACCGGGGTGTGAAGCTCGACACGCTGAGCATGCCGCTGGACGACGCGACCACCTACAAGCTGATGGCGCGAGGCGACACCCTCGGCGTCTTCCAGCTCGACGGCGGCCCCATGCGCCAGCTTCTGAAGTTGATGGAGCCGACCCGGTTCGAGGACATCGCCGCGGTGCTCGCGCTCTACCGGCCGGGCCCGATGGCGGCCAACGCCCACACCAACTACGCCCACCGCAAGAACGGCCGCCAGGACATCGAGCCGATCCACCCCGAGCTCAAGGAAGCGCTGGAGCCGATCCTCGGTACGACCTTCCATCTGCTGGTCTACCAAGAGCAGATCATGGCCATCGCCCGGGAACTGGCCGGCTACACCCTCGGCGGCGCCGACCTGCTGCGCCGCGCCATGGGCAAGAAGAAGAAGGAGATCCTGGACGCGGAGTTCGTCAACTTCCAGTCCGGCATGCGCGACAACAACTTCTCCGACGACGCGATCCAAGCGCTGTGGGACGTCATGCTCCCGTTCTCCGGCTACGCCTTCAACAAGTCCCACACCGCCGGGTACGGCCTGGTCGCGTACTGGACCGCCTATCTCAAGGCGAACTACCCGGCCGAGTACATGGCCGCGCTGCTCACCTCGGTCGGTGACGACAAGGACAAGGCGGCGGTCTATCTGGCCGAGTGCCGCAAGATGGGCATCCAGGTGCTGGCCCCCGACGTCAACGACTCCATGCAGGACTTCGTCGCCGTCGGCGAGGACAAGGTCCGCTTCGGTCTGGGCGCCGTCCGTAACGTGGGGGAGAACGTCGTCGAGGGCATCGTCAAGGGCCGCAAGAAGGCCACCTACGGCGACTTCAACGACTTCCTCGACAAGGTGCCGCTGGTCGTGTGCAACAAGCGCGTCGTCGAATCCCTGATCAAGGCCGGGGCCTTCGACTCCCTCGACCATCCCCGCAAGGGCCTGCTGCTGGTGCACGAACAGGCCGTCGACTCCGTCATCGACATCAAGAAGAACGAGGCCCACGGCCAGGACTCGCTGTTCGGCTCCTTCGCGGAAAGCGGCGACGAGGAGAGTTCGTTCTCCATCGCGGTGCCCGACATGGAATGGGACAAGAAGACCAAGCTCGACTTCGAACGCGAGATGCTCGGCCTGTACGTCTCCGATCACCCCCTGGCCGGCACGGAACGGCTGCTGTCGCGCAACCGCGACACCACCATCGCCGAACTGCTGGAAAGCGGCCGGGAAGACCGCGGTGACGTGCGCGTGTGCGGTCTGATCACCAAGGTGGAGAAGCGGGTCAACAAGGCCGGGAACCTGTGGGCGATCGTCACGGTCGAGGACATGGACGCCGCCGTCGAGTGCCTGTTCTTCCCCAAGAACTACGAGCTGTACGCGCCGGAGCTGCGCGGCGACGTCGTCGTGTCGGTGGGCGGTCAGATCAACAACCGCGACGGCGCGATCAGCATCTTCGCCAACGACCTGACCCCGCTCGACATCTCCGGGATCGCCAGCGACAGCGGGCACCCCGTCACGCTGCAACTGCGTGAGGAGCGGCTGAACCAGCACCATGTCGAGGAACTGCGGCACGTGCTGAAGGCGCATCAAGGCAAGGTGCCGGTCAGAATCCATCTGGAACGCCTGTCGGGCAAGACAGTGCTGCTGTCGCTGCCGGAGTTCTCCGTCAACCCGGAGGCGTCGTTCGCCGCCGACATCAAGACCTTGTTCGGGCCGGAGGCGATCAGCCTGTAACCGGCCCGCGCCGGGCGGAGCTCCCGATCGGTAAGCGTCCGGGCCTGACGGGCTACGCGCGGACGTCGTCGAGTTCTCCGGCGGGGAAGGCCAGGGCCATGGCGATCGTCGGCCACTGCGCCAGCGTGCGTTCGACCACGGGGTCGGTGGTGCGCAGGAAGGCGAGGTGCTGGATGGCGTGGGCGGCCACGTGCGCGTTCTCGATCTGGTCCGGGCTCGGGGTGGCGGGGGCGGAGCCTCGGGCTATGGTCAGGTCGTTCAGGGGGGTGCGGGCGCTGTCCGGTTCGGGGTCGGGGCATACCGCGTAGGTGAGCACGATCTGGTCCAGCTCCGGCAGGTGGCGCCAGCTGGTCGAGTGCACGACGTGGGCGGGGTCGTCGGCCCGGATGCCGCTGAGCCGCCGGGCGGTCTCGTCGGGGGCCTCGCCGGGCATGGGGGTGGCGGCGGCTCGCCGGTATGACCACGCGCCCTGGCGGTCGGCCAGCAGCATCAGCACCTCAACCGAGACAGTCACGTTGCTCCCCGTCGTCCGACCATCTGCGACAAGTATGCAGGAGCGTCCAATCAGCAGGTGTGGACTTGCTGCAGGGGCTCGCCCGTGCGTCGCTGGAAGCGCGGCACATGAGGAGGGACGCGATGCACGGAGTATTGCTGCTGATGGGCTCGGGTGAGACCAGCCCGACCATGGTCGAGGTCCATCGCGCCGCGATCGGCGGACTGGGGCCGAAGCCCCGGGCCGTGCTGCTCGACACGCCCTATGCCTTTCAGGAGAACGCCGCGGAGATCTCCGCGCGGGCCTGCCAGTACTTCGCCCGGAGCGTCGGCCTGGATGTCGAGGTCAACGGTGTCGTCGCGGGTGCGGACTGGGTGTTCTGCGGTCCCGGTAGCCCGACGTACGCGCTGGACCGGTGGGCGGGTGGCTCTGCGACGGCGGATCTGGTCGCGCGGGTGCGGGCCAGGCAGGGGGTCACGGTGTTCGCCTCCGCCGCCGCGTGCACGGCCGGGGTGGTGACCGTGCCGGTGTATGAGATCTACAAGGTGGGGGCGGAGCCGTACTGGCGGGAAGGGCTTGATCTTCTGGGGCCCGCCGGGCTGAACGCCGTCGTCATCCCGCACTACGACAACGCCGAGGGCGGCACGCACGACACGCGCTTCTGCTATCTGGGGGAGCGGCGGTTGTCGCGGATGGAGCGTGAGCTTCCCGCCGGTACGGGGATTCTGGGGATCGACGAGCATACGGCGCTGGTCGTCGATCTCGTGGATGAGCGGGTACGCGTGGCCGGCAGGGGCGGAGTCACGGTGCGGACCCGGGGCGGGCAGAGCGTGCTGCCGGCCGGCGCGACGGCCACGCTGGCCGAGCTGCGGGAACTGCTGCGCGGGGAGGGACGGTTCGCCGGGCCGGCGGCTCCGGAGGTGGCCGCCGCTCAGCGGACTCTGGGGGAGATTGTCGAGGCTTGTGAGGAGTCGTTCGCCTCGGCGTTGAGCGCGGACGACGTCTCGGCGGCGACCCGGACGGTGCTGCGGCTGGAGGAGGACATCGCCGGCTGGTCGGCCGACACCGAACAGGACGACGGCGGGCCGCTGCAGGCCAGGGACGTGCTGCGGCGGCTGATCGCCTCGCTCGCCGCGCACACCGGCCGGCAGGCGGTGGCGAGGATCGTGCCGCCGCTGCTGGCCGTTCGGGAGAAGTTCCGGTGTGAGGGCGCCTTCGAGGCCGCTGACGCGGTGCGCGGTGCGCTCGCCGAGGGCGGGGTACGCGTGGAGGACACCGCCGACGGCCCGCGCTGGAGCCTGCTTCCCTGAGAAACGGGAAGGTGGTCGTCGAGAAGGGTGCGGTCTTCGCCGACGTGTGGCTGGCGGCGGGGACCGTGGACCGGGCCGGCCTTGCGAGGTAGTGACCAATCATGCAATTCTGGTCACTATGCCGCGCCCACTCGTTCCGGACCGGCGGGGGCGCATCCTCGCCGCCGCCCGCCAGCTCATCCTCGACCAGGGCTGGCCCGACACCACCGTCGCCGGTCTCGCCGCCCGCGCCGGGATCGGCAAGGGGGCCGTCTACCTGGAGTTCGCCGACAAGGCCGCGATCCTCGCCGCCGTACTGAACCGCGACATGCGCGAGCTGACCGCCCAGGTGCATCAGCGGGTGCTGAGCGCGCCCGGCCTGGTCGACCTCCCGGCCGTCTACCGGTTCGCGGTGGAGGCGACGCTCGCGAACCCCCTGATGGCCGCGCTCTACCTGGGGGACGAGGCGGTGCTGGGCGAGCATGTGCGCGGTGTGGGCGACGAACGCTATCTCGACCGGTTCCAATGGCTGGGCGAGTACGTCGGTCAGCTGCAGCGGGCCGGGGTCATCGATCCGGCGCTCTCCACGGAGAGCATCGTCCGCGTCCTCGCCATCTTCACGCTGGGCCTGCTCCACGCGCCCGGCGTCTTCGGCGCCATGACCGCCGGGGAGCTGTCGGAGGCCGTCGGCCTGTTCTCCGACATGGCCGGGCGCGGGCTGGCGAGCGGCCTGCCCGCCGATCCGGCGGCCGCGCGGGCGGCGCAGCTGTCCCTGCTGGCCCGGCTCGACGACCAACTCGGCCGGCTGGAGGAGCCCGCATGACCGGCGTTTTCGACACCTACACCGACCTGACCGTCCTCGGCGGCCCCGTGCGCCTGTACCGGGCCGGCGGGTCGGGCCCGCCCTTGCTGCTGCTGCACGGCGGGATGCTGGACACCGCGCAGGGAGTGTGGCGGCACGTCGTCCCGGACCTGGCGCCCGACCACCGGGTGTACCTCATCGACCTGCCCCGCCACGGCGGCAGCCGTCCGTGGCGGGGCGTCCTGGACGAGGCGTTCTACACCCGCTTCCTCGACGACCTGCTCGACGTGCTCAACCTGCCGAGGGTCTCCGTCATCGGGATCTCGCTGGGCGCCGGAATCGCGATCGGGTACGCGCTGAAGCACCCGGACCGGGTCGACGCCCTGATCGCCATCGCACCCGGCGGGCTCGGGGCCAGGCGGAAGGCCCAGTTCCTCACCTGGCTGGTCACCCGCACACCCGGCGTGATGCGACTGAGCAGCCGCTACCTGGCCCGCCGCCCCCGGACGGTACGCGAGTCGATGATCGCCAACCTCACGGCCGGGGCCGGCACCCGCGACTTCGACACCATCCTCGCCCTGGCCACCGAGGAGGCGGCGGCCAAGGCCGAGTACGGCGAGCCCGCGCTGGACGACTGGATGGTACGCGCCTACGGCCCCCTCGCCATGCGCGTGAACTACCTGCCCGACCTGCCGGGACTGACCACGCCCACCCTCTGGGTACGCGGCGACCGGGACCCGCTCGTCGGCCACGCCGAGATGGCGGCGGCCGCCGCGGCGGCCCCGGGCAGCCGCCTGGTCACGATGCCCGGAGCCGGGCACATCGTCACCTATGACCGGCCGGAGGAGTTCAGCCGCCTGGCCCGCGACTTCCTGGCGACCGTGACGCGGTGATCTCGAGGTCGGCGAAGACCAGAGTGATGACCTGGACGTTGGCCTCGAGACGCGCGCCGCTTGAACAGGTGGCGAAGGCGCACCGGGTCAGGCGTGGGGGGCGTCCTCCACCAGTTCGAGGTCGGTCGGGACCAGGGTCGTGGAGTCGACCAGGCCTCTCAGCAGGTTGTGCAGGAGGTTGTTGTCACAGGGGCGTCCCGTCGCCATGTCGTGGATCAGCGGGAAGGGGAATCCGCTCGCGTCCAGGCGACGCCGTACGGTCTCGACCCTAGCCTCGATCTTGCGCTCGCCCCAGGCCTCCTCCCGGCGTATGTCGGCCAGGTAGTCGGCCGCCTGCCGGTACGTCAGGGGACGCGGGTTCTCCTCGTAGAGCAGGTACCGGCGGCCGAGGATGACGAGCAGGAGGCGTTCGACGTCGTCGAGCGGCCAGATCTTGGGCGGCAGCGTGTCGGCCCGGCCGCGGGGGATCAGGCCCTCGTCGTCGTGGCCGCTCACGTAGAGCTCGACCAGGTGCTCGCGATGGCCGCACCCCTTCACGAACAGCGGCGTGTAGCCGGTGGCCAGCGGGATGGGATCGGTCGTGGCGTGCAGGAACCGCCCGCGCGGCAGCCGGACGAGCTGCTGGCCGGTGTTGCGCAGCCACCACTGCCGCCTGCGGTAGGTGAGCTCGCCGTGCCGGCGGCTCACGTGCAGGTCGTCCTCGCCGACGCCCAGGTCGACCTCCGGCTTGCCGGCTCTGCCGAACCTGACGACCGCGCCGCTCTGCGGTGCGGCCTTGACGCCGCCGGTGACGGTACGGGCGTGCAGCGTGCCGGGACGAACGGGCGCGACGCCACGGGCAAGGCTGTCGGGGAAATGCATCGCTCGTCTCCTTCGGGCATCACGGGCACTGGATGTCAGGATCCACCGCCCGCTTCGGGACCGGTCCCGGGCCGCGTTCAGGCCGGGTGCGGCAGCCGGGCGGCGGCGGACGCGGTGAGCCGCCGGGCGAACTGGCAGAGCTGGTCGGCCGGACGTGATCCGGTGACGAGCAGGTTGACGGTTTCCGCCGCCCGGCCGTCGTCGTCGTGGTACGTGCGGTAGATCAGCTGGGCCAGGCACGATTCGTCGCCCTCCGCCTCGGGGCGCAGGATCGTGCGGTAGCCGTTCACGATGGTGGCGGAGCCGTTGGCGCTGTTCGGGGGTGGTCCCTGGTCGAAGCGGACGTCGAGCCAGAGCTTGCTGGTCGTGCTCGCCCATCCGCACTGCCAGCTGCCGAACCCGACGTCCGGCTCGTTGGCGTCGATGCCGGGGATGACCTCCAGCGCGGCGGCGGGCAGCAGCGCGCAGGCGTCCTGGTGCGCCAGCGATCGCGCCGGAAGGGTACGGCGGGGCAGCGGCCCGTTGTTCAGCACGGTGACGGCGTTGCCGGTGGCGACGTCGGCGATGGCGCACAGCGGCGCCTTACCCGGATCGTCGCGTTTGGCGGTGACGGTGATGTTGGTGTCGTTCTCCCCGGCCAGCAGCAGGGTCCGCAGGCACGAGTCGCGCTCGGGGGGTTGTTCCACGATGCCGATCCGTCCCACGGTTCTGGCCGGAGGCGGCGGCTCGGCGTCCGGGTCGTGGTTGAAGTCGACCCTGACGTCCACGACGCTGTCGTCGTCCGGGCGCACCAGCACGTCGCATCGGTCGAAGTTGCCGTAGGCCCGGTCGAGTTCGGTGGCGCCGAAGCGGCCCAGCGCGACGGGTTCGGTCAGCGCGCACGGATCGACCGTGCGTGGGTCGCCGATCAGGGACGCGGGCCCGATCGCCTGCGCGCTGCCGTCTCTCTCCGACGGCGGCAGCAGGAAGGACGCGATCCCCGCCAGGGCCGCGACCAGGGCGGCGGCCGCGCCGGTCAGGTACGGGTGCTTTCTGACCGTGCCCAGGATGACGCTGTCGGCGCGCTGGTCGGAAGGGAAGCCGGCGGCGCCGTTCACGCCGGGATCGAGGACGGCCCCGCCCGCGATCTCCGTGAGCCGGCGCAGCACCTCCGCGGCGTCAGGACGCAGGCCGGGCTCCTTGGCGAGCATCGCGCGCAGCACCTCGTCCAGCACCCCGAGATCGGCCGTCAGCAGGACGCGCCCGCTCGGGCCGCGCTCCGGCGGCGAGCCGGTGACGAGCGCGTGGAGCATCGCGCCGAGGGAGAACACGTCCGAGCCCCGCTCCAGCCGCCCGAGAACGACCTCGGGGGCGGCGTAGTCGGGCGTGTAGCTGATGGCGCTGTTCGGGGTGATCGTCTCGTTCCCGCCGACGCGGTAGGCGGCGCCGAAGTCGGCGAGCTTGACCGTGCCGTCGCCGGTCACCACGACGTTGCCCGGCTTGATGTCGCCGTGGACGATGCCCTCGGCGTGCAGGCACACCAGCGCGTCGGCGACCTGCGCGCCGACGCTCGCGGCGACCTCCGGCGCCACGGCCTGCCGCCCGTTCAGGCTTCCGCCCGACACGTGCTCCATGACCAGCCAGGACGTGGCCCGCCGCCCCCGCCCGACCTGGACCGCGTCGAAGAGCGTGACGATGCGCGGGTGGTTGAAGCGCGCCAGCGCCCGCGCCTCGGCCCGCAGCCTGCTGAACCCGCGCACGCTGTCGTGCCCGCTCAGCATCCGCTTGAGTACGACGTCCCGCCCGAGCTGCTCGTCGCGGGCCAGCCAGACCTCGCTGGTCCTGCTGCGGATGGGACCGTTGGTGAGCCGATACCGACGGCCGACCGACCTGCCCAGGCGCACCGTGGTTCCCTTCAGAGGGGACGGAACACTGCGCACTTTACCGAGCGATGGGCCTGGAGTCAGCGCCTTCGCTCAGGAGATCGGTCCGGCGTCCTCTTTCCACCAGTTCAGCAGCACGGCGCGTTCGAGGGTGTTGAAGGCGAACCCCTGGATCTTCAGCTTCTCGTTGGTCCACGAGAGGTAGGGCCGTCCCGCCCTGCTCTCGCCGCACAGCAGCCGCCCCGCTGTCTTGCCGCCGACCGAGTACGCGTTCTCGCCGACGAAGGTGCGCGACTCGATGTCGCACGAGCCTTTGGCCGGGGCGATCGCCTGGTAGTTCCGCCGCATCGAGGCGGCGTCGGGGAACTGGTAGTAGAAGACGACGCCCGCGCCCGAGGTGGGGCCGCACGCCACCGCCGTCACCTGGGCGCCGGGCACGTTGCTCTTGATCTGCTCAGCCGCCGGCCGCAGGCAGTTGACGCGGGAGGCGGCAGGAACGCGGTCGAGCAGGCTCTTCTCCCGCTCGGTCGGGAAGGGCGGCTCGGCCTGCGTGTTGACCGCCGCGATCACCGTGTCGATGGTGGGGGAGCGCGACTCCTCCCACCAGGTGATGAGGGCCTGCGCGTCCTTGCCGGTGGCCCTGCCCATCAGGAGCAGCGGCTCGACGGTCCACTCGACCGTGGGCGTCTCGTCCTTGTAGCAGAGGATCTCGCCGAGGTGGGCGCTCTTGTTGTCGTAGGTGGAGTTGCTCAGGAACTTCGCGGGCTTCTCGTCCGGGCAGAAGGCGTCCGGCGCCTTGGTCCTGCCGACCTGGCCGGTGTGGCTGCGGCGCAGGCCGTCCAGGCTGGCGAAGCGGTAGTAGGAGACGTCGTCGGCGCCCTTCTCGTCCGAGGCGCAGTCCACGCCGGTGACGACGTCGCGGAACTGGTCGAGCGTCCCGGCCATCGCCCGCTCGCAGTCCGTCTGCCCGATCAGGCGCATGACCTCCTTCTCCGGCGGAGCGGGGAAGGCCGGTGCTTCCGTCCAGGTGCTCCAGGTCTGCTGGAGTTTGAGCTCGTCGGCGGCGCGGCTCTCCATCCTGGCCATGGTCCTGTGCTTGTCGTCGGTCCACACCAGCCAGGTCACCGCGTTCCGCTCGAAACACAGCAGCCGGCCACGGGGAGCGCCGATGCCGGGGTAGCGGTGCTCGGCGCCCGACGCCTTCGAGCAGTCGCCCTGCGCACGGGGTACGCCCGCCTGCCGCAGGGTCTGGTCGTAGGCCTGGCCCAGGGCGGAGTCGGAGGCGTACAACCCGATCTGCACGGTCCGCCCCGACGCCCGGCACGACAGCGACGCGGCCGACAGCGGCAGGCCCGCGCCGTCGCCGGCCCGCTCGCACGTCCCGCGCAGCGCGGCGGGCACGCGGGCGAGCGCCGCGGGATCGTCGGACCACGGGCGGGCGATCAGCGTGATCACCGTGACGACCACGACGGCGAGAGCGAGCGCCGCCCAGACCATCCCGCGCGGGCGTGCGCGGACGGGACGGGGAGCGTCGGGGCCGGCCAGAGCCGTGGCCAGGGCGCCGCAGGTGTCGTAGCGGGCGCGCGGCTCCTTGGCCATGGCCTTCTGGACCACGCCGTCGATGCCGGGGCCGAGGTCGGGACGGTGGTCGGTGACCTTCGGCGGTGTCTCGTGCAGGTGCGCCCACAGCACCGCCGACGGCTCGCGGTGCGGGAACGGCTTCTCGCCGGTCAGGCATTGGTACAGCACCGCGCCCAGGGCGTAGACGTCGGTGCGCCGGTCGATCGGGCCGGACCTGAACTGCTCCGGCGCCGCGTAGTCCATCGTGCCGAGGAACTGCCCCTCGGTCGTGAGGGTGGTGGCCGACTCCATCTTCGCGATGCCGAAGTCGCACAGGTACACGTGGTCGGCGGTGTCGATGAGGATGTTGCCCGGTTTGATGTCGCGGTGGATCAGGCCGACCTGGTGGGCGGCGTCCAGCGCCGAGGCGACCTGGCCGACGATGTGCCTCGCGCGCGCGAGGTCGAGCCGGCCGCCGGTGCGGATCAGCTCGCCGAGATCGCCGCCGTTGACGTGCCTGAGCACGACGTAGACCGCGCCGTTGATGTCGCCGCTCGCGTACACGGGGACGATGTGCGGATGGTCCAGGCGGGCCGCGGTGGCCACCTCGCGCGTGAACCGCACGCGGAAGCTCGGGTCCTTCCTGGCCAGGTGCGGGTTCATCACCTTCAGCACCACGCGGCGCGGGAGCGTGAGGTCCTCGGCCAGGTAGACCGAGCTCATCGCGGTCTGCGAGATGATCCGGACGATCCGGTAGCCGGGTAGCTGCCGCATCACCTCGTGCGGTGATGAGAACCAGTCGACCGTGGAGTCCACGCCTGTCCCTCCGAACGCCGGAATCGTGCCGCCCGCGGCCCGCGCCGGCGTGGTGTGGTCTTAGCATCGCGCGTTCGGGACCGGTCCCCGGGCGGTTTCGTCACACCGGGGACCCGTCCCGGCGCGCAGGGTGCATCCTGGGCTCGCCGAACCGATGAAAGGGGCTTCCATGCACCGGACGACCATCACCGCTCTGACCCTCGCCGCCGTGATGGCCGCGGCGTCGTTCGCCACCCCGGCGAGCGCCGCGGCGAAGCCGAACCTGCGCGCCTGCTACGACGGAAAGTGCAAGATCACGATCACGAAGCCGGTGAGCTTCCGCGTGGCAGCCCGCTACCGCCTGTCCCGGGTGTGGGTCTCCAAGGTGTACGCGTTCAACCAGGACATGGTGCGGGTGGAAGGACCCGGCGTCGCCACGACCCTCGGCGAAGGCGCCAGCGGGGGCATCAACAGCCTGAACGTCCGCGTCCTGTCGATCACCGACCGGGGCGCGACGGTCCGCTTCGAAGGCTGACGACCCGGCGGATCAATCCCGCTTGTACATCCGAATGATCTTGCCCTTGGCGTCGGCGGCCAGGTACGCGCCCCCGTAGTCGTCGCTGAGGTAGACGAGGATCGCCGGCTTGGGCGGGCCGTTGAACGGCCAGCCCGGCTGGACGATCACGTAACGGGAGGTCGGCTTGTCGATGCCGAGCCGCTTCTCCGCCGTCTTGAACAGGGACGGCAGCGCCTCCCAGTTGAGCGAGCTGAGCTGGACGGTCTTGTCGAGGCTGGACATGGTGCCGCCCGAGCCCTTGTTGACCTCGCCGTCGCGGTAGTCCCAGGTGTCGTAGAGGGACTTCTTCCCGCGGACCGGCGCCTTGGCCGAGGCGAACTGCTCGTGCACCGAGAAGTCGCTGAACACCTTGCTGCCCGAGGCCTTCTCCATGGCGGCGATCACCTGCCGGATGCGGCCGGGGGTGAGCAGGGGGCTGGTGTCGGGGACGGGCGCCTCGGTGACCGGGGGATCGTCGTCGTCGCCGACCTTGGCGGAGGCGGACGGTCTGCCGCTCGCCGCGGTGTTCGGCCGGGTGGGATCGTCCGACGGGCCGGGGGCCAGCCACTGGGGGACCAGGATGACGCCCGCCACCGCGAGCGCCGCCAGGACGACCGCTCCGGCCACGAGCGGTCCCGAGCCGCGCCGGCGCCGGGTGGACTGGGTGGCCCACCCGTGCACGTTCGGGCCGGTGGGCAGGCCGTAGACGGGCTGCTGCGGCGGCGGGTAGCCGGGCTGGGGCGGGACGTGCTGCTGGGGCGGGGCGTGCTGGGGCGGGGCGTAGGCGGGCGGCGGCGTCGTGTACATGGGCGGGGCCATGGCGGCGTCGGCGAGCATCGCGTCGAGGCGGGCCGGGTCGGGGCGCGTGGCCGGATCCGGGTTGAGCAGGGCGGTGAGCACCGGGGTCAGCGGGCCGGACCGGCGCGGCGGCGGGACCCGGCCGTCCAGGACGGCGGCGAGTGTCGCCAGCGGGGTGTCGCGGCGCATCGGGTGGGTGCCCTCGACGGCCACGTACAGCAGCATGCCGAGCGACCACAGGTCGGAGGCCGGGTTGCCCTCCTGCCCGCGCAGCCGCTCCGGCGCGATGTATTCGGGCGAGCCCACCAGCTCACCCGTGGCCGTCAGGCCGGGCGAGTCGTACAGGGCGGCGATGCCGAAGTCGGTCAGGACCGGGCTGCCGTCGGTGCGCAGCAGCACGTTGGCGGGCTTGACGTCGCGGTGCAGGATGCCGGCGGAGTGCGCGGCGCGCAGCGCGGCCAGGATCCCGCGGCCCAGCATGGCGGCCTCGGCCGGCGGCATGAGCTCCTTGGCGATGCGGTCCTGGAGCGAGCGGCCGGGCACCAGCTCCATGACGATCCACGGGTGCGGCGTCTCCGGGGTGTCCACGATGTGGTGGATGGTGACCACGTTCGGGTGGTGGAGCCTGGCCAGCGCGCGTGCTTCCAGCAGGATCCTGTCGCGCATCATCCGGGCGCGGCCGGGGTCGTCGTCCAGCGGGCCGTGCGGACGGACCTCCTTGAGCGCGACTTCTCGATGGAGCGCCAGGTCGCGGGCACGCCAGACCGTGCCCATGCCGCCGCTGCCGAGCCGGTCAAGCAGCTCGAAACGACCGTCGATCACCTTTTGTCCGGGGGTCACGCGCCAAAGCTTAGAGCCCGTGGCGGTCGTCGCGCGCGGTGACTTCGCCCACCGGGATCACCGGTGCCGTGCGGAGACCTTCCGGCGTGGCCGAGAAGTTCGATCGCGCCGCCGGACAGCACTCTGACCAGGGCGCCGGTGGCGAAGAGGCGCTCGCCGCCGCCGCGGGGGTCGGGGACGAAGCGGGTGGCGGTCAGGGCCGGGTCGCCGTGGTAGCCGCGGGCCAGGCCGGGGCCGCCGGCGTACAGGTGGCCGGTCGTGGCCGGGTTCAGGTCCTCGTCGAGTACGCGGACGCGGGTGCCGTCGATCGGCCGGCCGATCAGGATGGTCGCGGCGGCGCCCTGCGAGACCAGGTGGCTGGTGACGAAGGCGGTCATCTCGGCGGCGCCGTACAGGTTGATCAGGGCCGATCGCGGGTGGGCGCGCACGAACGCTCGCGCGTGCGCGGGCGAGAGCACGCCGCCGCGGGTCAGCACTTGGCGCAGCCCTGCCAGGTCGGGCAGGCGCTCCTCGACCATCCGGTGGAACGACCACGTGGACAGGAACGCCGTGGTCACCCGCTCCTCGCGCAGCAGCGCGCCCAGCTCGTCCGGCGACGTACGCCCCGGCGGCGCGACGACCAGCCGGGCGCCGTTGGCCAGCGCGCCCCAGATCTCGAAGGCGGCCGTGTCGCGGGTGACCGGCGAGGCGTGCAGGACGCTCTCCCCGGCGTTCAGGCTGACGTACGCCGGATCGTGCACGAGCCGCGTGATCCCCGCGTGCGGGACCGACACCCGCGGCGCCAGCACGCAGGCCAGGTTGCCGGGCCGGACGGTCGGCAGCGGTCCCGGCGTCCCGTCCCCGTCCCCGTCCAGCGTCCGCGCGGTGATCGCCAGATCCGTGGACATCAGCCCGCAGGGCACGTACGCGCCCGCCGCCTTGAGCACCGCCAGCGCGGCCAGCACGAACTCCGCCGACCGGTCCAGCAGCACCCCGACCGGCGTCTCCGGCCGCACGCCCCGCGCGATCAGCCGCCTGGCCAGGCGCTGCGCCCGGCTGTTCAGCTCGCCGTAGGTGAGCGCGGCGCCGTCACAGGCGACCGCGACCCGGTCCGGCCCCGCCAGGGCGTGAGCGGCGACGAGCTCGTGGACGGGTGTGTACATGTCGGGACTCCAGGAGGTCGGCCGGACCTCACGAAAGCACCGCCCAGCCGCCCTGTCCTTGTCAAAATACGCGCCCCGCCGGAGATGATGTGCCTCATGCGTACTCAAGTAGGGATCATCGGCGCGGGCCCCGCCGGGCTGTTGTTGTCCCATCTGCTCCACCTGCGCGGCATCTCCTCGGTGGTGCTGGAGCGCCGCTCGCGCGAGTACGTCGAGCGCCGCGTCCGTGCCGGGGTCCTGGAGCAGGGCACGGTCGACACGCTGGTCGCGGCCGGGGTGGGCGAGCGCCTGCTGCGCGAGGGCCTGCCGCACGAGGGCATCGAGCTGAGGTACGGCGGCGCCGCCCACCGCATCCCCTTCGAGAAGCTGGTCCCCGGCCGGCGCATCACCGTCTACGGCCAGCAGGAGGTGGTCAAGGACCTGATCGCGGCCAGGCTCGAAGCGGGCGGCGACCTGCGCTTCGAGGTGGACGACGTGGAACTCCACGACCTGACGGGCGCGCCGTACGTGACGTTCGGCGGCGACCGGCTCGACTGCGAGGTGATCGCCGGCTGCGACGGCTTCCACGGGGTGTCCAGGCCGTCGATCCCGGAGGGCGTGCTGACGGTGTTCGAGCGCGAGTACCCCTTCGCCTGGCTCGGCGTGCTGGCCCGGGTACGCCCGTCGGCCGAAGAGCTGATCTACGCCAGGAACGAGCGCGGCTTCGCCCTGCACAGCATGCGCTCGCCCGAGGTCAGCCGCTTCTACCTCCAGGTGCCGCCCGACGCGGATCTCGCAGACTGGCCGGACGAGCGCGTCTGGGCCGAGCTGAAGGCCCGCCTGGAGACGGTCCCCGGCTTCACGCTGGAGACGGGCGAGATCATCGAGAAGGGCGTCACGCCCATGCGCGGCTTCGTCGCCGAGCCCATGCAGTACGGCCGGCTGTACCTGGCCGGCGACTCCGCCCACATCGTCCCGCCCACCGGCGCCAAGGGACTCAACCTGGCCGTGGCCGACGTCAACGCCCTCACCGAGGCGCTGGCCGCCTACTTCGCCACCGGCTCCGCCGGGCTGCTCGACGGCTACTCGGCGGCGTGCCTGCGGCGCGTGTGGCGGGCGCAGCACTTCTCCTGGTGGATGACGACGCTGCTGCACACCTTCGACGACGAGGACGCCTACGCCCGCCGCCTGCAGCTGTCCTACCTGGACTACGTGACCTCATCGATGGCCGCCGCGACCACGCTGGCCGAGAACTACGTGGGACTCAGCTGAACAGCCCGTGGCAGTGGTGGGCCAGGAAGGAGGTCAGGCCGGGCACGGCCACCAGCGCGGCGGGGCCCGCCAGCAGCCCGGCGACCGTCAGCAGCCCGGACAGGCGCTCACGGCGTTCGAGCGGCTCGTGCGGGTGGAGCATGCGGCGCACTCTGGTCAGGGCCGTCTCGCCGCCGGCGGCCAGCGCGAAGGCGGGCACGCGGCCGGTCGCCAGGCCCACCAGCGCGGCGGCGATGTGGATGCGGTGGTGCCGCCTGGCCGCCATGTCGTCGGCCAGCAGCTCGACCAGCCTGGCCAGCTCCGCCCGCGCTCGCTCGAACAGCGGCACCCGAGGGAAGGCCCGGGTGAGGATCTCGGCCCCGGCCAGCACGAGATGGTGGCGCCCGCGCAGGTGGGCGTGCTCGTGGGCGAGGACGGCGGCCACCTGGTCGGAGGTCAGCGACTCCAGGGCGCCGGTGGTGATGACGGTCTGGGCGCGGCGGCCGGGCAGGCAGTAGGCGACGCGCTCGGCGTGCTCGACCACGACCGCGCCGAGGTCGCCGTCGGGCCGGCCGAGCAGGGTGAGCATCTCGGCATGGCGGCGGCGTTCGCGGCGGGTGCGCAGCACCACGTCGGCCACCGAGTAGGCGAGCCTGGCCACGATGAGGGCGGCGCCGGCCAGCCCGGCGCGCACCCCGGTCAGCGAGAGGTCGGGCAGTTCCGTGCAGGCCTCGAAGAAGCGGGCCAGGCCGTGGCCGATCAGGTCGGTGGGCACCGCGAGGGAGATCGCGGCCAGCAGCGCGGCGGCGACGGCGGAGAAGCCGGCCGCCTGCCACATGCCGATCGCCAGCCGGGGCGCCCTGGACGTCCACGACGCCCGGCCGAGCAGGCGCGGCAGCAGCACGGCGGCCACGACCGCGTAGAGAGCGAGGAAGAGCGGGACGATCACTGCTTGCGGCCTCCGGGCGGGAAGACCTGCAGCGCCGCCTCCAGCGCGGTGGCCTCCTCGGGGGTCAGCCGCTCCAGGAAGTGCACCAGCGTCGCCGCCTGGTTGCCGCTCGCGGCCAGGGAGTCGCGCATCAGCTCGGCGGTGTAGGCCTCCTTGGAGGCGACCGGCTCGTACACGTAGGCGCGGCCGACCGGCTTGCGCTTGAGCAGGCCCTTGGTGTGAAGCTTGTCCATCACCGTCATCACCGTGGTGTAGGCGATCTCCCTGTCCTTGCGGAGGTCTTCGAGCACGTCACGCACCGATGCGGGCTTGTGGTAGGCCCACATCCTGTCCATGATCGTGGACTCGAGTTCTCCCAGGCCGCGCTTCATGCGCTCATGCTACCGAGTTCAGTGGGGCACGACCCCGGCCGCCAGGACCCTGCGGTAGGCGGCCAGCCGGTCCTCGACGCTGTCCAGACAGCAGCTTGAGCATTTCACCGCCTCGGCCGAGGTGTAGTAGAGACAGCAGGTGCGGCGGAGGTAGAACAGGCCTTCGCGTTCGCCCTCGCGCAGCCGTACCACCTCGCCGAGGGGGTCCAGCACCGGCGCCGCGGCGAGGAAACGCCGGTAGGCGGCGTGCAGGACGTCCACGTCGGCCCCGAGGCGGCTGGCGATGCAGAAGGCGGCGGCGCAGCCGTGCGCCACGCCGCCGTTGAGCTGGCGCAGCCCGGCCCTGGTCCGTGTCCGCATGGCCTGGGCCAAGGGCAGCAGGTGCTCGTTCAGCACCCATGAGACGAGTGTGTCCAGCGATCCCGGGCGCACCTCCGGCTCGCGCAGCGCCACCGCCTCGAAGCCGTGGTGCGGCGACAGGCGGATCGCCACGTTCGGCGGGCGCATGTCCACCAGCACGTCCTCCAGGGCCCAGGCCAGTAGCGCGGAGGCGGTGACGGTGCCGGAGTAGACGGCCATGACGGTCAGCGCTGTCGCGTGCTCCGACACCTGCCCGCTGGCCGTCCGCTCGGCCTCCAGGACCTGCCCGAGTTCGTCGGAGCCGGGATCGAGGAGGCGGTCGCAGGCCAGCCAGCCGGCTCCGGTCAGCCCGGTCTCCAGCCGGTACCTGTCCCCGAAGGAGGCCAGGCGGGCGAACACGTCTCTCACCGCACACCCACCGTCTGGAGATCCCGTCCCCCGGGTCGGGGAGGCGAGCCGGAACGGTCGGACACGGTGGTCTCCCGGGTTCGTCGGCGGTGGTCACATGGGTGGGAAGGTGCCATCCAGGCCGGGGAGGACGTCAATTCAGCAGCTCCTGCGTGTAGGGGTGGGTGGGTGCGGCGGCCAGGTCCGCCGCCGGGCCGTGCTCGACGATCTCGCCGGAGCGCAGCACGACGATCCTGTCGCACGCCTGGACGGCCTCGCCCAGGTCGTGCGTGACGAAGACGACGGCGAGGCCGCGTCCCGAGGCCAGGGAGCGCAGCGTCGTCGCGATCCCGGCCCTGGTCGAGACGTCGAGCATCGAGGTGGCCTCGTCGGCGATGAGCAGCACGGGCTCGCCGGCCAGCGCGCGGGCGATGGAGACGCGCTGGCGCTGGCCGCCGGAGAGCTGGCCGGGGAAGCGGCGCAGGAACTCCCGATCGCACGGCAGCCCGGACGCCTCCAGCGCGGCCAGCACCTTCTCCTCCCGGTCGCCCGGCGTGCCCGAGACCACGAGGGGCTCGGCGACCAGGGCGCCCACCCGCATGCCCGGGTGCAGGGAGTCGTAGGGGTCCTGGTGCACGAAGCCGATGCGCCGCTGCAGGAGCCGCAGCGCCTTGCCGCGCCGGCCGGTCAGCTCCTCGCCGTCCACCCACACCCGGCCCGCCGTGGGCTTGATCAGGCCGAGGGCGATCCTGGCCAGCGTGGACTTGCCCGAGCCGCTCTCTCCGACCAGGCCGACGATCTCGCCGGCCCGCACCTCCAGGTCCACGCCCTTGAGCGCCTGGACGCCGCGGCGCCGGTAGACGTGGCGGATGCCGGTGAGGGTGGCGGCGGCCGTACCGGCTGAGGGGGTGGAACGCGGCACGACGGGATAGACGGGCGCGCCGGGGTGGTGGCAGGCGAGGCCGTCCACGAGCGGCGGGTCCACGTCGTGGCAGGCGTCGAGCGCGAGCGGGCAGCGCGGCGCGAACCGGCAGCCCGCCTGAGCCTGGCCGAGCGGGGGCGCGGAACCGGGCACGCTGCCCCAGGGGATCGAGCGGTCGGTGGCGGGGGTGGCCGTCAGCAGGCCGAGCGTGTAGGGGTGGCGTGGCGGCGCGCCCTTGGGACGGACCTCGGCCAGGCGGCCCGCGTACATGACCGCCACCCGGTCGGCGTGCGGGGCCAGCGCGGCCAAGTCGTGCGAGACGATCAGCATGCCGATGCCGAGCGAGGACAGCAGCGCGAGCACCTGGCGTTGCACGATCGCGTCGAGCCCGGTGGTGGGCTCGTCGGCGACCAGCAGCGACGGCTCGCCGGCCAGCGCCAGCGCGATCGCCACCCGCTGCCGCTGCCCGCCGGACAGCTCGTGCGGGTGGCAGGTGAGATGTTCGGCGCCGAGCCCGACGCGGTCGAGCAGCTCGCCCGGCCGCGCGCGGCCCCCGTGCAGGGCGAGCATCTCCTCGATCTGCGCGCCGACCTTGTGGACCGGGCTGAGCCCGGTCATCGCGCCCTGGGGCACGATCGCGATCCTCCGCCCGCGCACCCCCGCCCAGTCGGTACGGCGGGCGAGGTCGTCCTCCCCGAGCATCGCGGAGCCGGTCACCTCCGCCGAGCCGGGCAGCAGCCCGAGCAGCGCCCTGGCCAGCGAGGTCTTGCCGCAGCCGCTCTCACCCACGAGCGCCACGATCTCGCCGTCGCCGACGTCCAGGCTGACCCGGTCGACCGCGGGCAGCCCGTCGTAGTGGACCGACATCCCGGTGATGGAGAGCATCAGGCGGGCACCTCCTTCAACGCCGGGTTGAGCCGTTCTTCGACCGCGGTGCCGATCAGCGCCAGCGCCAGCACGCTCAGCGTGATGGCCAGGCCTGGCGGCAGCGCCCACCACACCCACGCCTCGGACAGGAAGACGCCGTTGACCTGCACCCAGTACAGGGTGGTGCCCCAGCTCGGCGCGGTGGGGTCGCCGAGGCCGAGGAAGGACAGCGTGGCGTCGTAGAGGATCGCCCGCATGGCGGCGCGGACGAACACCGGGATGAGCAGCGGCCCGATCAGGTAGGAGCCGTGCCGCAGCAGCAGCCACCAGCGTGGCGCGCCCATCGCCCGCGCGACCTCCAGGTGGCCGCGCGACCATGCGGTCAGCATCCCGGCACGCAGCACCCGGGCCGGAACCGGCCACATGAGCACGACCAGGATGGCCACCCTGATCCCGAACGACTGCCCGAGGAAGGCGGCGGCCAGGATGAACAGGATCAGCTCCGGCAGGATGAGCATCACGTCGATCGAGCGCATGATCAGCGAGGACAGCCATCTGGGCCCGATGGCGGCGGCGCCGCCGATGACCGCGGCCAGCGCGGTGACCACGAGCGCCACCAGGAAGCCGAGGCCGAGCGAGGTGGCCGCGCCGACGAGCAACTGGTCGAGGAGGCTGCGGCCGAGGTCGTCGGCGCCCAGCGGCAGCCCGGGGCCGGGCGGGGCGTACGGCTCGCCGATACGGGCGGTGCCCGCGGAATCGGGCAGGAGCAGGCCGTAGACGGCGGCGGCGGTGATGGCGGCCAGCAGCGCGAGGCCGGCGCGCCCCTGCCCGCCGAGCGCCCTCATGACCGGGCCCGCGGGTCGAGCAGCGGGTAGGTGGCGTCGGCGATCGCGTTCATCGCCACCACCATGAGCGTCAGCACGAGGAAGGCGCCCTGCATCAGCGGGTAGTCGCGGGCAGAGATCGCGCCGAACGTGAGCCGCCCGAGCCCGGGGTAGGCGAAGACGGTCTCGATGACGATCGAGCCGCCGGCCAGGAAGCCGATCTCCATGAGCACGATGGTGTGCACGGGCAGCAGCGCCGGCCGCAGCGCGTGCCTGCGGACCAGCCTGCCGTACGGCACACCGCGCGCGTGGGCGTGCTGGACCGGTTCGCTGGTCAGCACGGTCAGCATCGAGGAGCGGGTGTAGAGGAAGAAGTAGCCGAGGCCGGTCACCACCAGCGTGGTCACCGGCAGCACCAGGTGCGCCAGGGTGCCGGCGCCGTAGGTGGGCAGCACGTTCAGCCGCACTCCGAACACGACGATGAGCAGCATGCCGAGCCAGAACGCCGGCAGCGAGTCGAGCACGATGGCGGTGCCGAGCAGCCCGGCGCCGCCGCCTCTGCGCCTGCGCAGCGCGCCGAGCACGCCGAGCGCGACGCCCAGGACGCAGGTGATGACGATGCTGGTGCCGACCAGCAGCAGCGTCCAGGGCAGGGCCTCGCCGATGGCCTCGGTCACCGGCCGGCCGTCCGAGAGGGACGTGCCGAGGTCCAGGGTGAAGACGCCGGTCAGGTAGTCGGCGAACTGCTCGGGCAGCGGGCGGCCGAAGCCGTACTCCTGGGCGATCTGGGCGCGTTCCGCCTCGGTCAGCCTGGACAGCGCCTCGGGGCTGCCGAAGAGCTTCATCGGCCCGCCCGGCAGCGCCCTCGGCAGCAGGAAGTTGAGCAGCAGCGCGATCACCACGACCGCGCCGTACTCCAGGAGCCGCCTCATCCGACGAACGAGCCGCTGTGCAGGACACCGAGGCCGTTCTGCCAGGTCCAGCCGCCGTAGGCGTCCTTGCGGTAGGCGTAGGCGCCGTTGCGGTAGTAGAGGGTGAGGAAGGGGAGCTGCTCGGCGATCTTCCCCTGGAGCCCGGCCGCTGCGGCGGCCCGCTTCTCCGGCGTGGTCGTGGCCTTCAGCTCGTCGATGGCCTGGTCGACCCCGGCGTCGGAGAAGCCGCCGATGTTGAGGTTGCCGTCCTCCGGGTCGCTGTCGAAGAGCGAGACGATCTGGCTGCTGGTCTGCATGACCGGCGCCGACCAGCCCCACATGGTCAGGTCGTAGTTGCGGCCCTTCTTGACGTCGTAGTCGGGCCAGACCTTGGTGTCGAGCGAGTCCGGGTCGAGCGAGGTCACCTTGATCTCGACGCCGACGTTCTTGAGCATGTCGCGGATCAGCTCGGCGCTGCGCAGCCGGTCGGTGGAGGTGCTCTGGACGAGCAGCTCGTAGCTCATGGGCTTGCCGTCCAGGGTTCTGACGCCGCCGGGGCCCGGCTTCGCGCCCAGGGCGTCGAGCTCGCGCTTGGCGGCCTCGACGTCGAACAGCGGGGGCAGGGCCGGGCCGCCGACCGGGGACTCGGGGTGGACGAAGCCGGGATTGCCCGGTGTGCCCTGGCCGAGGAGCGCGGTCTTGACGAGGTCGCGCACGTCGACGGCCTTGGCGAGGGCCCGCCGTACCTCGGCCCGGTCGAAGGGCGGGCGGGTGGTGTTGAACTGCAGCATCGTGGAGGCGAACTCGGTGCCCTCGGCGATGCCGATGTTCGGCTGGCTCTGCAGAGCGGCGCGCTGCTGCGGTGGCACGTTCCTGACCGACAGGGCGACCTCGCCGGTGCGCAGGGCGGCGAACTGGGTGGTCTCCTGCGGGATCACGTTGACCTTGACGGTGTCGACCTTGGGCTTGCCGCCGAAGTAGCCGGGGTTGGCGGTGAGCGTGTAGCCGCGTTCCTTGTCGTAGGAGGTCAGGCGGAAGGGGCCGGTGCCGATCGCCTTGTCGGTGCCCGCCTCGTTGACCTTGGTCACCGACTCCCACAGGTGCTCGGGGAGCACGGCCATGTCGGACAGGATGCGCAGGGGGAACTCGGGGTCGGCGGCGTCGAGCGTCATCGTGACCGCGTCGCCGTCCGCTTTGACCTCGCGGATCGGGCGCACGTCGATCGCGGAGTCGCCGGAGAGGTTCTTGCGGTAGAACTCCACGCTGAACACCACGTCGGCGGCGGTGAACGGCCGGCCGTCCTGCCAGGTGACGCCGGTGCGCAACGGCAGCCTGAACACCTTGTTGTCGGTGGTCTCGACCGCGGTGGCCAGCGAGGGCGCCAGGCCCTCGCCCTTCTGGACCAGCAAGGTGTCGAAGATGAGCTTGACCAGGTTGTCGCCCGGGTAGCCGCTCTCGTTGGTGAAGGGGGTGAGGGTGCCCTCGTCGGAGGAGATCGCGATGGTCACGGTTTTGGCCGCCTGGGCGGCGGGTCGTTGGGCCGGTGCGCCGCTGCACGCGGCCAGCGTCGCTACCAGGGCGAACACGAGAACGGCAGAGTATTTCACGGAACCTCCGGGGGGTATGCGAGGTCGTGGGGAGCACTCTAGCCAGGAAATCCGATGATGAGTAGTAGTGACCGGTTTCTTTCCCGCTCAGCGGCTGACGCCCTCCGACGTCGGCCGGAGGAGGTCGAGGTCGGCGCGGCGGGGCAGCGACTCCCAGTCGCCCTGCGAGGTCACCGCGAAGGCGCCCGCGGCGCAGGCGGTGCGCAGACGCCGGTCCGGGTCGGCCCCGGCCAGCCAGTCCGCCAGCCAGCCGGCCGCGAAGGCGTCGCCCGCCCCCACGGGGTCGACCTCGGTCACCTTGTACGGCTCCGCGTGCCGTACCTGGTCGTCGGACAGTTCCATCGCCCCCCGCGCCCCGAACTTGAGCAGCACGTGGCGCGGCCCCAGAGCCTTGGCCAGCGCGACGGGATCGGCGGGATCGTGGGTGTCGGCGATCAGCCGCGCCTCGTCCTCGGTCGCGAACACCACGTCCACGTCGGCGATCACCGAGCGCAGCCACGCGCCGGCCTCCTCGCGCGTCCACAACGCCCTGCGGTAGTTGACGTCGAGCGAGACGAGGACGCCGGCCGAGCGGGCCGCGTCGATGGCGTGCCGCACCGCCGCCCTGGCCGAGGGGGAGAGGGCGGGGGTGATGGCGGAGACGTGCAGGACGCGGGCGCCCGCGATGAGCGCGGGGTCGAGGTCGGCGGGGGACAGGCGGGAGCCGGCGCTGTCCTTGCGGTAGTAGCGCACGTCGATGTGGTCGGCGGTGCGCCTGCCCTTGATCATCAGGCCGGTGGGCGCGTCCGGGTCGGGGATCGCGCGGGCGTCCACGCGCTCGGCGCGCAGGGTCGAGGCGATCAGCTCGCCGAACTCGTCGTCGCCGACCCGGCCGACCCAGGTGACGTCGTGGCCGAGCCGGCTGACGCCGATGGCCACGTTCGACTCGGCGCCGCCCAGGCCGAGGTCGAAGTCGCGGGCGAAACGCAGCGGGCCGGTCCGCCTGGCGGCGAACAGGGCCATGGTCTCGCCGAACGTCACCAGGTCGGTCATCGTGTGGACCCCAGCTTTCTCGAGATGCGGGCGGCGGCCTCCGCCACCATCGGGCCCAGTTCCCGTACCCGCGCGGCGGTGATGCGCGAGGTGAGGCCGGAGACCGAGATGGCGGCGCTGACCGTGTCGGTGTGGTTGAAGATGGGCGCGCCGACGCAGCGCACCTCGGGTTCGTTCTCGCGGTCGTCGACGGCGTAGCCGCGCTGCCTGACGCGGGTGAGCTCGCGGCGCAGCCGTTCGTGGTCGGTGATCGTGTGCTTGGTCATCGCGGGCAGGTCGTCGGGGATGGCCGAGTCTGGCTGCCAGGCGAGGATGGCCTTGCCGACGGCCGTGGAGTGCAGCGGTCCGCGGCTGCCGATGCGCGAGGCCATGCGGACGGTGGCCTGGTTCTCGACCTTGTCGATGTAGACGACGTGGGGCGGGTCGTAGACGACCAGGTGGACGGTCTCGCGCACCTCGGCGACCAGGCGGTGCGACTCCTCGGCGGCGACCGCGCGCAGGTCGAGGGTGGCCAGGTAGGCCTGGCCTAGCTGGAGCGTGCCGTGGCCGAGCCGGTAGGCCCCGGTCTTCCTGTCGCGTTCCAGGAGCCGGGCCTCGATGAGCGGCGTGGCCAGCCGTAGCACGGTGCTCTTGGACAGGCCGACCGCCTCGGCGAGCTGGGTGAGCGTCAGTCCGCTGTGGGCGCGCACGTGGTCGAGGACCAGGAGCGCGCGGCGCAGGGAGGCGGACTGGTTGCGGTCGGGCACGATCGCCAAATTACGGCGAAGCATGCGTTGATGTCACATTCTGCAGCACCTCGTTGTGCATTGCACAACAAGTCGTGACAAGTCTTTTCGACTCAGGGAGAGCTTCCTAGTGTCGGCGCCAAGGAGGCAATAGTGAAGTTTCTTTACTGTGCCGCGGCCCTCTTGGCGCTCGCGGCCTGCGCGCCCTCCACCGCCCCGACCACGGGCGGCGGCGACGAGAAGACCGGAACGCTGAACGTGTGGCTCTACGACGAGCCCAACCGCGCTCCGAAGGACAAGGTCATCCAGGAGGCGATCAAGGAGTTCACCGCGTCGCACGCCGACGTCAAGGTCCAGGTCAGCTGGGTCCCGACCACCCCCGCGCGCCACGAGAAGTTCAAGGGCGCCTTCAACGACCCGGCCAGCGCCCCCGACGTGGCCGAGTACGGCAACACCGACCTGGCCGAGTACGCCGCCGCCGGCGGCTTCGCCGAACTCGACCTGACCGGCGAGGACCTGGGCGCCGACCTGGTGAAGTCCGCGACGGTCGACGGCAAGGCGTACGGCCTGCCGTGGTTCATCGGCATCCGCGCCCTCTACTACCGCACCGACGTCTTCGACGAGCTGAAGCTCAAGCCGCCGACGACCATCGCGGAGCTCACCGAGACCGCGCGCACGATCCGGGCCAAGAAGCCCGACCTGTACGGCATAGCCGTGGGCGGCGAGTACACCTTCGGCGCCCTGCCCTTCGTCTGGGACGCCGGCGGTGACATCACCACGCTCGACAGCCCCGAGTCCCGCAAGGGCGTCAAGGCCTACACCGACCTGCTGTCCGACGACATCTGCCCCGCCCAGGCCTGCGCCTCGCTGACCGGCGGCAAGACCGTCGAGCTGTTCGCCAGCGGCAAGGCCGCCATGGGCATCCTGGGCAACTTCAGCCGCTCCGCCGTGGACGCGGGCGCCGCGGCGGGCAAGTACAAGGTCATCCCGCTGCCCGGCGCGGCCCCCGGCTCGATCGCCCCGGCCTTCGCCGGCGGCAACAACCTGGGCGTGATGAAGAACGCCAAGCACCGCACGCTGGCCAACGACTTCGTCAAGCTGCTCGGCGGCAAGGCGTACCAGGCCAAGATGTACGAGGCCATGGGCAACCTGCCCACGCTGACCGGCGTACGGGAGGAGCTGGCGGCCAAGGACCCGTTCCTGAAGCCGTTCCTCGACACGGTGGCCAAGGGCACCAAGTTCGTGCCGATCGACCCGGCCTGGGTGAAGATCGACAACGGCAAGGTCATCCCGACGATGCTGCAGAAGGTCGCCACCAAGCAGGCGACCGTCGAGGAGGCGACCACCGAGGCCGCCGCCGCGGTGAAGGCCGCCTTCGGGTGACGCGCGTCTCACGAGCCAGGCCGTGGGTGTACCTGCTGCCCACGGCGGCCGTGCTCGGGCCGATGTTCGGCTACCCGCTCTACATGCTGGGCCTGCTGTCGGTCTTCGACTACCGGCAGGCCCAGGTCAGCGGCGGGGAGCCGACCCGGTTCCTGGGGTTCGGGAACTACGCGAGGCTTCTGTCGGACGAGCGCTTCTGGAGTGTGCTCGTCCAGACGGTGGTCTTCGCGGCGGCGCTGGTGCTGGCGACGCTCGTCGTCGGCGCCGCGCTCGCGATCGTCATGGACAAGGCCGCGCCGTGGGCGCGCACCACGCTGTCGCTGGCGGCGCTCGGCGCGTGGGCGGCCCCGGCGATCACCGGCTCGACCGTGTGGATGTTCCTGTTCGACGCGGACCTGGGGCTGGTCAACCAGGTGCTCGGGCTCGACGGCTACAACTGGTTCTACGACAAGTGGGTGACGTTCGGAGTGGTCGGGGCCACGGTCGTGTGGCACTCGTTCCCGTTCGTGATGGTGACCCTGTACGCCGGGATGAAGGCGATCCCCGGCGAGGTCCTGGAGGCCGCGGCCCTGGACGGCGCCTCAGCGGTGGGCACGTTCTGGCGCGTGACGATGCCGATGCTCAGGCCGCTGGTGACGATCGTGGTGATCCAGTCGATCATCTGGGACTTCAAGATCTTCACGCAGATCTACGTCATGACCAACGGAGGCGGGATCGCGGGCCAGAACACCGTGCTCAACGTCTACGCCTACCAGACGGCCTTCGGCTCGTCGGAGTACGGCCTCGGGGCCGCGATCGGGGTGGTGATGGCGCTGATCCTGCTGGCGGTGACGCTGGTCTACATCCGCGCGCTCTACCGGACGGGGGAGAAGCTGTGAGGGGCCGCTGGATCGCCAACGCGGTGGCGCTGGTGGTCGCGCTGCTCACGGCCTTCCCGCTCTACTGGATGGCGCTGTCGGCGCTGAAGCCGGCCGGTGAGATCCAGTCGCTGGACGTACGCCCGTGGACGGCCCACCCGACCCTGGAGAACTTCGCCCGGGTCCTGACCGGCGAGGGCTTCGCCCGCTATCTCCTCAACAGCGCGCTGGTGGCGCTGGCGGTGGTGGTGCTGTCGGCCCTGATCGCCTTCCTCGCGGCGGTGGCGGTGACGCGCTTCAACTTCCGCTTCAGGACCACCGTGCTGATCATGTTCCTGATAGCGCAGATGGTGCCGGTGGAGGCGCTGACGATTCCGCTGTTCTTCGTGGTGCGCGACCTTCAGCTGCTCAACACGCTGGGCGCGCTGGTGCTGGTGCAGCTGGCGTTCTCGCTGCCGTTCGCGATCTGGATGATGCGCGGGTTCGTGGCGGCGGTGCCGGAGGCGCTGGAGGAGGCGGCCATGATCGACGGGGCGGGCCGGGCCACGGTGCTCTGGCGCATCCTGTTCCCGCTGGTCGCGCCGGGACTCGTGGCGACCAGCGTGTTCTCCTTCATCACCGCGTGGAACGACTTCATCTTCGCCAGGACCTTCATCATCTCCGCCAAGGAGAACCAGACCCTGCCCTCGGCGCTGCTCGTCTTCTTCAAGCCCGACGAGAACGACTGGGGCGGGATCATGGCCGCCTCGACGCTGATGACGATCCCGGTGCTGATCTTCTTCGTGGTGGTCCAGCGCAGGCTCGTCTCGGGACTGGGCGGCGCGGTGAAGAGCTGATGGCGTGAAGAGTCAGGAGCGTGAGGCGCCCAGCACGGCGGCTACCTCGTGCCGGTCGCCGGGGGCGAGGAACTCCAGCATCCTCGCCCCTTCCTCCTCGGCCTCCCGCAGGTCGGCGGGGGCGAACGGCTTCCACTGGTGGATCGTGAGCGTGGAGGTGCCCTTCTCGGTGCTCACCGTCCAGTCTCCGGCGGTGAACCCGTTCACGAGGATGAGCCGCCACTGGACGTTGGCCTTGACGAACGCGCCGCCCACCTCAAGGGCCCGCGGGGTGATGAACCTCGTCCGGTCGGCGTATCCGATGAAGGCATTGTCGAAGTCATACATCAACCGCACAGGCACCGAAATTTCGGGCGATGGCAGGGTCATGTCCGGCAGGTCGTACAGGAGGCGATCGTCTTCGGCCCTGTAGCGCACCAGGTCCATACCCTTGACCACCTCGGCCAGCCGGGTCAGCCCCGACCAGGTCTGCACGTCCTTCACCGACGCCGGCCCGAACGCCCGCAGATACCGCCGCACCATCTCCTCGGCGGACATCGGCGGCTCGGAGCTCCCCAGCCACGACTCGGCGGAGGTGTGCGCGATCGGCCCGCTACGCCCCCACAGGCCGCGCGGCGGCACCTGCACCAACGGCACCAGCCACCGCACGACCTGGCTCAGCGCGTGCGGGTCGTTGCCCGGCCAGCGCTCCGCCAGCGCCTTGCCCAGCTCGGCGAAGGTCTGCGCCCGCTCCTCCACCAGCGCGCGGCCGGCCACCGCCAGCTCGTCGAGGTCGACGCCCGACAGCCGCCTCACGAAGGTCGAGCGCGTGCCCCGCTCGGCCACCGGGTCCAGCAGGGGCCGCAGCGCCAGGCAGTCGCGGGCCGAGACGAGGTGGATGGTCGAGCGCTGCAACGCGATCCTGACCAGCTCACGGTTGTCCAGCAGCGCGGATGCGGCCAGCGGGTCGAACCCCTCGATCCGGTTCCACAGCCCGGCGTACCAGGTGTGCGGGGTCTGCGCCTGGAGGCCGAACAGGTGCTCGACCACCTCGACCACCGACAGGTCCGTACGGCGCAGCAGCAGTTGCCGCTCCATCGCGGCCCGGTTGAGCGCCCGGAGGCTGAGGACGGGATCCATGGCCCCTACCGTAGGGGCAATCGCGGCATGTCCGCTTCCGCGATTCTGGGTACGGTGGCGGTGTTGTGCTGACCTTCCAGGTGCTCGGCCCGCTCACCGTCCACGTCGACGATGAGCCCTTGGTGCTGGGACGGCCGCGGCAGCGCTCGGTCCTGGCCCGGCTGCTGGCCGCCGGCGGCCAGGTGGTGCCCGTGGACCGGCTCATCGACGACCTCTACGCCGACGAGGCGCCGCCCAAGGCGCTGGCCGCCGTCCAGAGCTACATCTCCAACCTGCGCCGGGCGCTCGAACCCGGCCGCTCGCCGCGCTCCACCGGCGGGGTGCTGGTGACCGTTCCGCCCGGCTACGCGGTACGGCTGCCCGCCGACGCCGTGGACGCCTGGCGGTTCGAGAGCCTCGTGCGCGACCCGTCGGCCGACGCAACGGCGCTGGCCGAGGCGCTCGCGCTGTGGCGCGGGCCCGCCTACCAGGAGTTCGCCGGTCTGGCGTGGGCCGACGCCGAGGCGGCCAGGCTGGACGAGCTGCGGGCCTCGGCCGTCGAACGGCACGCGGGGGAGCTGATCGGGCAGGGCGGGGCGGCGCGGGCCGTACCAGATCTGGAGGGGCTCGTCGGCGCGTACCCCCTGCGCGAAGGGGCGTGGGCGCTGCTGGCGCGGGCCCTGTACCGATGCGGGCGGCAGGGAGAGGCGCTGGCGGCGCTGCGGCGGGCCCGCGCCCACCTGGTGGAGGAGCTCGGCGTCGATCCCGGGCCCGAGCTGAGGCGGCTGGAGGAGGACATCCTCGCCCAGGCCGCCCATCTCAGCGACCGGCCCGCCCCCGCCGCGCCGCCCGAGCGGCCGGTCGTGTCGGTGCGGCCGTACGTGGGCAGGCGCGGGGAACTGGCCGGGGTGCTCGCGCTGCCCGCGGGGGTCGTGCTGGTCAGCGGGGAGCCCGGCGCGGGCAAGACCGCCTTCATCGAGCAGGTCAGGACCCGGCTCGTGGCGCGGGGATGGGCGGCCGGCTGGGGACGCTGCCCCGAGCACGAGGGCGCGCCGCCCGGCTGGGCCTGGGCCGAGCTGCTGCGGGAACTGGCCGCCAGGGTTCCGCCCGACGACCCCGAGGCGCTGGCTCCCTTGCTGCGCGACGCCGCGGTCCGGGGCGACGCGGCCACCGCGCGTTTCCGGCTGCACCGCGCGGTCGCCGCCTTCGCGGGCGCGGCGGCGGCCAGGCGGCCGCTCCTGATCGTCCTGGACGACCTGCACCGCGCCGACGCCGAGACGCTCGCCCTCCTCACCCACGTCATCGCCGAGAACACCGCCGCCCGCCTCCTGGTGATCGGCTCCTACCGCCACACCGAGCCCAGCGAACGCCTGGCCGACGCCCTGGCCGCGATCGCCGCCCACGGACCGCTGCGCGTCGAGCTGGGCGGGTTGTCGCGGGCCGAGGTGGCCGAACTGGTCCGGATCACCTGCGCCCGCCCGGCCCCGCCCGAGGCGGTCGACGAGATCGCCGAACGCACCGGCGGCAACCCGTTCTTCGTCAGGGAGACCGCGCGGCTGCTCGACTCCGAAGGCGCGGTCACCGTCCCCGCGGGCGTGCGGGACGTGCTGCGCCGCCGCCTGGCCCGCCTGCCCGCGCAGGCGCGGACCATCCTGCGGCACGGCGCGGTCATCGGCAGGGAGAGCGGCGTCGCCGTCCTCACCGCCGTCAGCGGCGGCGACGAGGAGGCGGTGCTGGAGGCCATCGAGTCCGGCCTGGTCACCGGGCTGCTGACCGAGCCGGAGGCGGGCCGGGTGCGCTTCGCCCACGTGCTCATCCGCGACACGCTCTACGACGACCTGTCACGCATCCGCCGGGCGCGGCTGCACGGCCACGTCGCCCGCGCGATCGAGCAACACGAGCCGGACGACGTGGCCGCCCTGGCCCACCACTACCTCGCCGCCGCGGAGCGGGCGAAAGCCGTTCACTATGCCAGGCTCGCGGCGCGGCAGGCCGAGCGGCGCTTCGCCTTCGCGCAGGCGGCCGAGCTGTGGCAGCACGCGCTCGACGGCTTCGACGGCACCGCCCACGAGCGCCTGGAGCTCATGCTGGCGAAGGTCTCCGCCCTGGCCAACGACGGGCGGCTGGTCGAGGCGCGTACCCACCGCACCAGGGCGGTGCGCGAGGCGCTGCCGCTCGGCGACGCCGAACTGCTGGCGCGGGTGATCGTCTCCTTCGACGTGCCGATGTTCTGGAGCAGCAGGGAGTACGGCGGGCTCGACACCGACCTGCTCGCCGCGGTCGAGTCGGCGCTGGAGTCGCTGCCTCCCGGCGACGGCAGGGCCCGCTGCCAGTTGCTGACCACGCTCGCCTTCGAGCTGGAGGGCGAACCCACAGAACGCGGCTACCTGGCCTCCCGGGAGGCCGTCGCCATGGCCCGCCGCCTGGACGACCCCGGCCTGCTGACCCTGGCGCTGAACGGCCGCCACCACGAGAGCTTCCGCTACGACGGCCTGGCGGAGCGCGAGGAGATCGGGCGGGAACTGCTCACCATGGCCGAGGCCGACGGCACCCTGGAGGTGCTGGCGCACCTGATGCTCATGCAGAGCGCCACCGGCCGCGCCGACTTCGCCGCCGCCGACCACCACGCCGCGAAGGCCACCCGCCACGGCCTCGCGCTGCCCGAGGCCGTGGCCGGCTTCTACCGCGGCCTGCGCGCGGTCCTGGCCGAGGACTACACCGAGGCGGAACGCCGCTACCGCGCCGCCGCCAAGCAGGCCGGCCGCCTCGGCATGTGGCAGCACGAGGCAGGCGTGCTCCTGCTGGCCCTGTACGGCATGCACCTGATGCGCGGCGACGTCTCCCCGCTGCTGCCCGAGATCGAGCCGTGGGTCGGCTACGAACCCTGGCGGGACCAGATCACCGAACTCCACGCCCTGGCCCTGTGCCACGCGGGCCGCGCGGACGAGGCGCGGGCCAGGCTGTCCGGTCCGCTGAAGCCGATCAGGCGCGACTACTTCTGGCACTTCCTCACCGCCGTCCGCGCGCTGCTCGGCATCGCGCTCGACGACCGGCCGCGCATGGAGTCGGCCTACGCCGACCTGTTGCCCGTGGCGGCCCAGCCCGTGGGCGGCACCGGCTACCTGGCCGTCTGGCCCACGGCTCAGGTCCTCGGTGACGTGGCCGCCCACCTGGGCCGTCCCGCGGACCGGCACTACCGGCACGCTCTGGAGGCGGCGGAGCGGGCGGGCGTGGCCCCCTGGGTCGCCGCCGCCCGCGCCCGCCTCGGCGGTCAGCCGAACAGCAGCCGCTCGCGCCGCGCGTAGCGGCCCCGGGTGAGCGCCAGCAACACGCGGAACGGCGCGCCCGCGTCGGCCAGCAGCCCGTCCATCTCCGGTTTGGTGGCGTAGCGGGCCAGCCACGGCACGGTGAAGGTCAGCTCCTTGAACGTGGCCCGCTTGGCCACCTGCTTCTCCACCCACGCGTACGCCCGGTGCGGCACGAACCGGGAGATGATCGGGAACAGGTCGGACTCCTCCTCGGCGATGTGCTCGTCGAGCAGCGCGAGCAGTTCCGCCAGCTCGATCCCCAGCGTGGCCGGATCGCCGTGCACGGCCCTGCGGCAGCGGTTCAGCAGCGGCTCCAGCATCTGGTGGTCGTCGGTGAACGGGTTCAGGTCCACGGCCCGCCCGGCGGTGCTCTCGATGATCGGCCACAGCAGGTCGTCCTCGTTGGCGTGGTGGTGGTCGATCTCGACGAGCAGGCTGGAGACGTACTCGCGCAGGACCGCGACCCGCGCGACGCCCGGCGACCCGGGCCGGGCGAGCAGCTCGGTGAGCCGCCGCAGGTCGGCGAGCATGGCCCGGTGGATGACGTACATCGAGGTCAGATTGGGCTCAGGCTCCTGCCCGCCACCGCGGCGGGGCGTGAACGTGGGGATCTGTACGGTGCTCATGCGGTCAGCATGAGCCTCCGCTCTTTCCGTCCTCTGGTGGCGTACTTGTCGCCGGGTCAGCAGCTGCTGCGGTAGGAGGCCTCGGGGATGAGCTTCGCCCACTCGGTCTCGCTGAGCGCGCCTCCCGCCCGCGCGCACACCTGTTCGGCCGCGAGCAGCGGGTCGATCGGCGACTGCTGCACCTCGCCGCCCGGCTGCACGACGAACAGCCGCCGCCCGTCGTCGCTGAAGGCCATGTCGGCGGGGTAGGCGTCCACCGGCGCCTGGCCGACCTCGCGCAGCGAGTCCGCCTCCCAGATCTCCACCCGCTCGCCCCCGACGGCCAGCAGCCGGCCGTCGGGGGAGAAGCGCAGGTGCAGGGCGCCGGAGGAGACGGGCGCCGTTCTGCCCTTGCGGGTCGAGAAGTCCCACAGGAGCATGCGGCCGTCCTCGCCGAGCACGTAGCCGAGCGTGCGGCCGTCGGGGCTGAAGGCGACGGCGTCGGGCGCCAGGCTGCGCACTCCGGCGGGGTCGCGGGTGACCCGGCCGCTGCTCAGCTCGACCAGGTCGGCGCCCGAGGCCAGGGTCTTGCCGTCGGGGCTGAAGGCCAGCGCGGTGCTGCCCACGCCGGGCAGTGTGCGGGTCTTGCGGCCGTCGCGCACGCTCCACAGGTCGATGTCCGGCCCGCGCACGACCGCGAGCGTGCCGCCGTCGGGCGACAGCCGTACGGCGGAGGGCTCGTGGCCGGTGTCGATGGCGTTGACGCGGCGGCCGGCGGCCACGTCCCAGATCACGACCGGGTCGGCGGCGACGGCCAGCAGGGTGCCGCCGTCGTCGAAGGCGAGGTCGCCGGTGCCCTCGATGCGGCCGATCGGCTGCTTCTTGAGCGCGTCGGTGAGCTTGATCGCGCCGGAGACCTGCAGCGCGGTCACCCGGCCGCCGGGCGAGAGCCGGGCCATCCCCATGCTGACCGCCTCCTCGTCGGGCGTCAGCTCGACGGCGCTGGAGACGTCGATGGAGACCACCGAGCCCGAGCCCTTCACGTAGCGCAGCGCGCGGCCGTCACCGGAGAAGGCGAGGGCGGCCTCCGCCTGCCTGACGGGGTACTGGCCGAGAATGCCGGCGTCCGCCACCCGCCACAGCTGGGCCTGGTCCTCCAGCCGCTCGGCCAGGAACCTGCCGTCCGGGCTGAAGACGGCGGGCAGCAGCGAGCCGCCCCTGCTCGGCAGCAGGCGGCGCCCGCCGGTGGCGGTGTCCACGAGCGTGATCCCCGTGGCGCCGGTGACGGCCAGGCGGGAGCCGTCCGGGCTGAAGGCCAGGGGCAGCTCGGCCCCGCTCTTGGCGACCGGCACGTCCACCTGCACGGTGGTGGTGCGCTTGCGGGAGCGCAGGTCCCACAGCTCGGCCCGGCCGCCGTCGTCGGCGGAGCCCAGCGCGGCCCAACGGCCGTCGCGGGAGACGGCGTAGGTCCGGCCCGTCAGGTCGAGCGGCAGCGGCGCGCCGTCGGCGGGGTAGAGCTCGGTCCTGCCTCCGGCGGACAGGGCCAGCAACCGCCCTTCGGCCAGCAGTTCCACCGCGTCGCCCTGCGGGCGGGCGGCGCCGACCTGCTTGCCCGTGGCCAGCTCGACCGTGCGCACCGTAGAGCCGTCGGACACGGCCGCCCTGGCGCCGTCGTCGCTGATCGCCTCGACCTGCCCGCCCGGCACCCTGGCCCGGCCGGTGGCCCTGCCGGTGGCGATGTCCCAGGTGACGACCTGGTCGCCGGCCCGCTTGAGCAGGCTCTTCCCGTCGAAGGCCAGGTGGTAGGCGGCCGACGGCACGATCTCCGGGTCGGTGAACACGCTCACCTCCGGCTGGGCCAGCGAATGCTGCAGCGCGGTCCTGGCCTCGAAGACCGGCGACAGGCTCCAGGCCGCCACACTCAGCCGCATCGCCGCCTGCGGGTCCGTCGCGCGCATCGCCTCTGCCCGCGCCGCCACCGCCCGCGCGTTGGCCTGCGCGAGCTGCTTGCTCAGGTCCTGGCTCTGCCGTACGGCCAGCACCGACGCCGAGACGGCGACCGCCAGCAGCGCCGCCATCGCGGCCAGGGCCAGCCCGCGCCGGCGCCCGCGCCGCCTGGCCTGGGCGGCGCTGCGGTCGAGGAAGTCGCGTTCGAGGGCGTTGAGGTCCAGGTGGCGGCGCGTGGTGGCGGCCCAGCCGAGCGCGGTGTCCAGGGCGCTGCCGTGGTAGAGGTCGGCGGCGCGGCGGCGGTGGGCCTGCCAGTGGAGCGCGGCGCCGCGCAGCCTGCCGTGCACGGCCAGGCCGTCGCGGTCGTCGGCCACCCAGGAGCGCAGCCTGGGCCAGGCGTGGTAGAGCGCGGCGCTGGCCGGGGCCACCAGGTCGTCGGAGACGGCCACGAGCTTGCCGGTCTCGGTGTCCTCGGGGGCGACCTTGAGGCTGCGCCGTACCAGGAGGCCGGCTTCCGCGAAGTGGGTCAGCACGCCGAGGTCCTCGGCCTCGTCGCGCGGGATGCGGCGGAGCGTCTCGCCGTCGAGCATCCGCAGCAGGAGACCGGGCACGGCGCGCTGCTGTTCGGGGGTGAGCGCGGCGTAGACCTCCTCGGCGACCTCGCCGAGCGGCCGCTCACCGCTGAGGCCGTCCGGCGGCCTGACCTCGGCCGCCAGCTCCGCGCCCGCGCTCGGCTCCGCGCTGCCCAGCAGCCCGAGGAGCAGTTCGGGGGCGGTGGGGCGCCCGGCGGGGTCCTTGGCCAGCGCGCGGGCGACCAGCGAGCGCAGCGGCTCGGCCAGGTCGCCGGGGTCGGGGTCGACCGTGAGCACCCGGTGCATGACGCCCCCGAGGCTCTCGGCCTGGAACGGGTCCTCGCCCGTGGCGGCGAACAGCACCACGCCGCCCCAGGCGAACACGTCGGCGGGCGGCCCGGCGCGGCGGCCGGTGAAGACCTCGGGGGCCATGTAGGTGGGGGTGCCGCCGATGAAGCTCGTGCTGGCCCCGTCGGTGGTGCGCGCGACGCCGAAGTCGATCACCCGGGGCCCGTCCGGCCCGAGCAGCACGTTCTCCGGCTTGAGGTCGCGGTGCACGACGCCCGAGCTGTGGACGGCCGCCAGCGCGGTGGCCAGCGCGACGGCCAGCCTGAGCAGGGAGTCGCCGGAGTAGGGGCCGTGGCGTTCGAGCGCCTGGCGCAGGTTGGGGCCCTCGACGAACTCGCTGACGATGTACGGCCGCTCGGCGTCCAGCCTGGCCTCGACCACGCGGGCGGTGCAGAAGGAGGCCACCCTGCCGGCCGCCGCGGCCTCCTTGGCCAGTTGCCCGCTCAGCCCGCCGTGCAGGACCTTCACCGCGAAGCGACGGCCCTCGGCGTCGTAGGCGTCGTAGACGACGCCCTGGCCGCCCGCGCCGAGCCGGCCGGCCAGCCAGTAGCCGCCAAGCCGTTCGGGGTCACCGGGCACCAAGCGCATCGTCACTGCCCCTTAGATGCGCACAACGCGGAATTGGTTGCCGGCCGCAACGCCACAGGTCCCTCGCGCGCCTCGAGGGACCCGTGCGTCATGATCATTATGACAGGGGTTTCCACTCCGTACGCAGCACGGACATCGTCACCGAGTCGTACCACTGTCCCTCCCACAGCAGCGCGTCACGCAGCACGCCCTCCCGCACGAAGCCGGACTTCTCGTAGACGTGCTTGGCGCGGTCGTTGAAATCGTATACGCCCAGCTCGATGCGGTGCAGAGGGGTTGTGGCGAACGCGTGGCCGAGCACCAGGCGGATGGCTTCTGTGCCGTAGCCCTTGCCGAACGCCCGCGCGCCGACCAGGGCGATGCGCAGGTTGCACGACAGGTTGTCCTTGTCGAGCTCGTTGAGCACGATCTCGCCGACGTACCCGTCCGCGGCCATGATGGCCAGGTCGAGCCGGTCCTCGTGGTCGCGCCGGGTGGTGTACCACTCCAGGGCCGCCTTGGGGGAGATCCCGTCGCGGGCATGGGAGCCCGTGAGCCGGGCGACCTCGGGGTCGTCGCAGAGCTCGATCAGGCCCTCGACGTGTTCGGGCCCGACGGGTACGAGGGTGACCCGGTCACCGGCGAGGGTGGGTTTGTTCGCGAACATTTCCCTAATTTATAGAGCCTCGTAAATGGTTGTCGCCGTGTTTTCCGGGGTGGCCGTGGAGACGTCGAGCCGCAGGTCGGCGAGCTGCAGGAAGTACGGCTCGCGCCGCGCCCGCATGGCGGAGGGCGAGAATTCCGGGCGGTGGTCGGACGAGCGCATCCGCTGGGCCAGGATCTCGTCGGGGGCGTCCAGCCAGACCACGAAGGCCGCGCGCAGCGCCTCGCGCACCCGCGGATCCTCCACGGTGCTGGCCGCCGCCGCGATCACCTGGGGCGGCTCGGTCAGCGCGTGGAGCACGTGCTCGGCCTCCCTCCGGTGCAGCACGTCCGCGCCCTCCGCCTTCGCGATCTCGGCGGCGCTGGCGCCGTAGCGCCCGCGCAGGTACGGGTCGCTGTCGCTGAGCGGCACGCCCAGCTCGCGGGCCAGCAGTTTCCCGACGGTCGTCTTGCCCGAGCCCATGAGCCCGATCACGACGACAGGTTTGTTCTTCGACATGGGGATAGGTGTTTCCTCTGGAGGTGCGTTATGACAATCGCCGGAGGCATCATCCTCATCATGCTCGGCGCGATCCTGACCTGGGCGGTCGAGTTCGACCTCGCCGGTCTTGACATCAATGTGATCGGCGTCGTCCTCATGATCGGTGGTCTGGCCGGGTTGCTGTTCGGCCTGTACCGGATGCACGTTACCCGCAGGGTGATCGAGGAGCCGATTCACGAGGACCCGCACGCTCGCCGTACGACGACGGTCTACGAGGAGCGTCGCCGTATCGACGAGCCGCCGCTGTAAGGGTCTTGTGCGTACCCCGGGTCGCCGGGGTACGGTGGCGCGGTCCGAACGCGGGAGCCCGGTGCAACGGGCTGAGAGGACGGCTGGAGCAGCCGCCGACCGCCAGAACCTGATCCGGGTAATGCCGGCGAAGGGAGTTTGCGCGATGAGTGACGCGCGCTTTTCCAAGATCCATCTCGGTGATCTGCGGGTGCCCATGCGGCGGGTGCATCTGTCGAACGGGACGTCGGTGGAGCTGTACGACACCTCCGGGCCGGACAACCCCGACATCACGCGGGGCCTGCCGCGGCTGCGGGAGGTGTGGGTGCTCGAACGCGGCGACGTCGCCCGCTACGGCGGACGCCAGGTGCGGCCCATCGACGACGGCTTCAAGGAGCAGGAGGCCTGGGCTCGCGCGAACACCGAGGTCTTCCCCGGCGACGGGCACAAGCCGCTGCGGGCCACCGGGGCGCCCGTGACCCAGCTCGCCTACGCGCGGCGGGGCGTGGTCACCAAGGAGATGGAGTTCGTCGCGGTCAGGGAGGGGGTGAGCGGCGAGTTCGTGCGCAAGGAGGTGGCGGCCGGCCGGGCGATCATCCCGGCCAACGTCAACCATCCGGAGAGCGAGCCGATGGTCATCGGCCGCAACTTCCACGTGAAGATCAACGCCAACATCGGCAACTCCGCGGTCGCCTCCTCGATCTCCGAGGAGGTGGAGAAGATGACCTGGGCCACCCGGTGGGGCGCCGACACCGTGATGGATCTGTCCACCGGCCGCAACATCCACACCACCCGCGAGTGGATCATCAGGAACGCGCCGGTGCCGATCGGGACCGTCCCGATCTACCAGGCGCTGGAGAAGGTCGGCGGCGTGGCGGCCGACCTGTCGTGGGAGGTCTACCGGGACACGCTGGTCGAGCAGTGCGAGCAGGGTGTCGACTACATGACCGTGCACGCCGGGGTACGGCTGGCGTACGTGCCGCTGACCGCGCGGCGCAAGACCGGCATCGTCTCGCGCGGCGGCTCGATCATGGCGGCGTGGTGCCTGGCCCACCACCGGGAGAGCTTCCTGTATGAGAACTTCGAGGAGATGTGCGAGCTGCTGGCGGGCTACGACGTGGCCTTCTCGCTCGGGGACGGCCTGCGGCCCGGCTCGATCGCCGACGCCAACGACGAGGCGCAGTTCGCGGAGCTGCGCACGCTGGGCGAGCTGACGAAGATCGCCCGTGCGCGCTCCGTGCAGGTCATGATCGAGGGGCCGGGCCACGTGCCCATGCACAAGATCAAGGAGAACGTGGACCTGCAGCGCGAGATCTGCGACGACGCCCCGTTCTACACGCTGGGCCCGCTGGTGACCGACGTCGCGCCGGGCTACGACCACATCACCTCGGGCATCGGCGCCGCGATGATCGGCTGGTACGGCACCGCCATGCTCTGCTACGTCACCCCCAAGGAGCATCTGGGCCTGCCGGACAAGGACGATGTCAAGACCGGCGTCATTACCTACAAGATCGCGGCCCATGCCGCCGACCTCGCCAAGGGGCACCCCCGGGCGCAGGAGTGGGACGACGCGCTGTCGGACGCCCGCTTCGAGTTCCGCTGGGAGGACCAGTTCAACCTGTCGCTGGACCCGGTGACGGCGCGGGCGTTCCACGACGCGACGCTTCCGGCCGAGCCCGCCAAGACCGCGCATTTCTGCAGTATGTGCGGGCCGAAGTTCTGTTCGATGAAGATCACCCATGATGTCCGGAAATATGCGGAGGAGCATGGGTTGACGGACTCCGCGGCCATCCAGGTGGGCATGGCGGAGAAGGCGGTGGAGTTCACCGAAAGGGGCGGTGAGGTCTATCTGGATCCGGCGGACCCAAAATAGCGAGTAGGACTCATATTGGGTCTTGACTGGCGTCTGTAAGGAGCCCACGCTGAGGGCGTGATCAGCCGCATACTCGCCGTCCTGGTCGCCATCGCCCTGCTCGCGTTACCCGCCCCCGCGTTATCCCGCAGCGAGCAGCCCGTGAGCGGCTTCATCGACGCGCACAGTCACCTGATGTCCTACGAAGCGTTCGGCGGCAAGCTGCTCTGCGGCAAGCCGTTCGACCCGGGCGGCATCGCCAGGGCTCTGGTCGACTGCCTCGACCACTTCCCGAACGGCGAAGCCGCCTGGTTCGAGAACTTCACCCGCACCGGTCAGCCGACCGGCACCCACGACCCGGTCGGCTGGCCCACGTTCAGGAGCTGGCCGGCCCACGACTCCCTGACCCACCAGCAGGCCTACTACACCTGGATCGAGCGCGCCTGGCGCGGCGGGCTGCGGATCATGGTCAACGACCTCGTGGCCAACCGCCAGCTCTGCGAGATCTACCCGCTGAAGACCAACCCCTGTGACGAGATGGGCTCCATCCGCCTGGAGGCCCGCCGTACGTTCGAGATGCAGGACTACATCGACCAGCAGAGCGGCGGCCCCGGCCAGGGCTGGTTCCGCGTGGTCAGGAGCCCCGCCGAGGCCCGCTCGGTCATCGCCGCCGGGAAGCTGGCCGTGGTGCTCGGCATCGAGACCTCCGAGCCGTTCGGCTGCCGGCAGACGCTCGGCATCCCCCACTGCACCAAGGCCCAGATCGACCGGGGCCTGGATGAGATGTATCAGCTCGGCGTCCGCTCCATGTTCGTCTGCCACAAGTACGACAACGCCCTGTGCGGCGTCCGCTTCGACTCCGGCACCCAGGGCGCCATCGTCAACCTGGGCAACTTCCTGTCGTCGGGCCGCTTCTGGCAGACCGAGGCGTGCACGGGACCGCAGCGCGACAACACGATCTCGCCCGCGGTGCTCCCGCCCGAACTGGCCCGCTGGCTGCCGCCCGGCGTCAGCCTGCCCGTCTACCCGCCGGGGCCGCACTGCAACAGACGCGGGCTCACCTCGCTCGGCGAGCACATGGTCAAGGGCATGATGAGCCGCGGCATGCTCATCGAGGTCGACCACATGAGCGTCAAGGCCGCCGACCGGACGCTCACCCTCCTGGAGCAGGCCGGCTACGACGGCGTGATCTCCTCGCACAGCTGGACCGACGCGCTCAACTACCAGCGGATCTACCGGCTCGGCGGCATGGTCACCTCATACGGCCACGGGGCCGAGGGGTTCGCCGACGCCTGGCGCGAGACCAAGCCTCTGCGCGACGCGGCGGGCCGCCCCGGGTTCGGGTACGGCCTCGACGCCAACGGGCTGGGCAAACTGCCGGCTCCCCGGGCCGGCAGCGCGGTGGCGTACCCCTTCCACTCCCACGACGGCTCGGCCAGCTTCGACCGGCAGAGCACAGGACAGCGGACCTGGGACTACAACGTGGACGGCGTCGCCAACTACGGCCTGGTGCCCGACTGGATCGAGGACATCAGGTCGCTGGCCGGCGACGCGTTCGTCCAGGACATGGCTCAGGGGGCCGAGGCCTACCTGAGGACCTGGGAAGCGGCTGAAACGGTTGTGAGGTGAGAGAAGGCGGGCCGGTTCTGTCCGGCCCGCCTTCCTCACACATTGAAGATGCTGACTCCGCCGGGACCCACGAGGAATCCCAGCACGATGAGGACGATGCCCCACAGGATGTCCCGCCGGGCCAGGATGACGTAGATCCCGGCGACGACGAGGATGACGGCGATAATCCAGAGCAATGTAGCCATGGACCTGCTGCTGCCCTCAGGACTTCTCCTCTAACGTGCCCTTGGTGCGATAGATGTCCGTGATGGGCTGGAGGAGCCAGAACCACCCGGCCGTGAGCGCCACCGCGCCGCCGAACAAGGTGGCCGGCCAGGCGTTCAGCACCACTTCGGCCACCATGGCCACGGCCGCGGTCATGGCGACCAGCAGAAACGCCGCTCCCGCGATGCCCAGCGAGTTGGCCCGTTTGATCATGCGCTCCTTGAGCCCGGTGCGGAAGAACACCCGGTGCTGCGCGGCGGGCGTGATGAAGCACACCGACGCCAGCGCGGCGCCCATGAGCGCGATGAAGAACAGCCATAGGCCCACGGTGTCGACCTTGCCGAAGCCCTGCTGGAAGGGAACGGTCAGCAGGAAGGCGAAGAGCACCTGGACCCCGGTGACCGCGACGCGCAGGCCCTGCAGCAACTCGGTCAGCTCGCGATCTACCCGTTCTTTGTGGGACTCGCGTTCGTTGTGCGGCTCGCCCCGAGAAGTGTCCGTCATGCTCGGGCGCTACCCCGCAGAGGCGCTGACATACCGGCCGGAGTCTGGATACGATCCGCGGCAACGGAACTTCGGCGGAGCCGCCCATGATCAACGAATGGATTCCCCCCGGGGTCGATGCCACCCGGCCGAGCGTGGCTCGTGTATACGACGCGCTGCTGGGCGGCACCGAGAACTTCACCGTGGACCGGGCCGTGGCAGAACGCCTGACCGCCGCGGTCCCCGAGGTGGTCAGCCTCGTCTGGTGCAACCGCGCCTTCGTCGGCCGGGTCACCGACCATCTGGTGCGTGAGGCCGGCGTCACCCAGCTCATCGACCTGGGCGCGGGCCTGCCGACGATCGAGAACACCCACGAGGTCGCCCAGTTCGCCAACCCCGAGGCCCGCGTCGTCTACGTGGACCTCGACCCGATGGTGGAGCCGCACGCGCGCTCGATCCTGCGCACCAACCTGCGCGCCACGGCCATCACCGCGGACGCCATGGACGTGGACGCCGTCCTCGGCGACCCCGACCTGCTCGACCTGATCGACTTCTCCCGGCCGGTGGGCCTGCTCATGATGAGCGTGCTGCACCTGTTCCCCGACGAGGACGACCCGCACGGGCTGGTCAGGCAGTACATGGAAGCGCTGCCGCGCGGCAGCTACCTGGCCGCGTCCAACATGATGACCTCCCATAACCCCAAGGCGAAGGCGCTGGAGGCGATGCTGCACGCCACGATGGGGACCGGCCGCTTCCGCACCGCCGAGTCGATCAACCGCTTCTACGACGGGCTGGACATGGTCGGCCCCGGCCTCGTCCACCTTCCCCACTGGCGTCCGGAGGGCAGTCCCGGGCCGCTGGAGACCTGGGAGGAACTCCTGCTGGGCGGCGTGGCCCGCAAGCCCTAAGGGTGGGCCGTCCAGCCGGTCTCGTCCGCCCATCCCTCGGCGACCACGATGACCAGGTCCACGACCGGGTCCTTGACGTCGGCGTACTCACCCGTCTCACGCACCGCCCCGGCCAGCCGCCGCTTGAAGTCCGCGTAAGCGGGTACGGCCCGCGGATGCGCCCGGAACCAGTCGCGGAACAGCAGCGCCAGGCGGTCGTTGGGCGCGCCGAGCACCCGCACGTGCAGGTTGACCTCGTCCCCGGGGCGCCCCCGCCGGGTCCAGAGCCGCTTGGCCCACCTGGCGGGGTCGTCCTCCAGCCCCGCCGGCACGTGGTCGCGCCGGTACGGCGACATCGTGAACCCCAGCGCCTCCAGGGGCCCGCCGAAGACCCGCTCGGCCTCGTCCAGATCGAGAACGCTGACCTGGAGATCGAACAGCGGCTTGGCCGCCATGCCGGGGATCGAGGTGCTGCCGATGTGCTCCACGTGCGTCGCCACCGGCCCGAGCACGCGCCGGAGGTCGGCGCACAGTCGCGCCGCCGTTCCCTGCCAGGCGGGATCGTGGGGCACGACGACAGGGCGTTCGGTCATCGGGCCAGGGTCTCAGAGGCGGCCGTTGCGCCGCAAAACGTCGACGGCGTTGAAGGTGGCGACGCCGCGCCACTCCAGGGCGCCGGCGGGCGAGATCTTCGCGTACTCGACGGTCCAGCCGCCGTCCGCCTTCTGCGCGGCGGCCAGCCGGTCGAGGTCGGCCTCGATCTGGGCCGGCGTGAACAGGGCACGCGCCGGGCGATCGGGGTGCGGGGCCAGGTCGAGCGGGGTGAGCTTCTCGTCGGCCGTGCCGCCCTCCACGGGGATCTCGCCGCTGTCCGGGATGAGCTTGGCCAGGCCGTCCAGGAGGGCGGCGGCCTCGGGCTCGCGGTGGTGGACGGCGTCCAGGAAGTGGATGGCGAAGGACAGCACGTAGGCGTGGGGGCGGGTGTCCAGCGCGCGGACGGCGTCCAGGCAGTAGCGGATGGCGCGGGCCAGCCACGGATGCCCCGCCACCGACGGGACGCGCAGGGCCGCCGCCGCGCTCACGGCGGTGATCTGCAGCGAGGAGGTCGTTGCGTCGCCGCCGCCCCACCACGGGGCGGTGCCCGCCCGCACGGTCAGGGGCAGCGAGAACGGCAGGCCGCCGTCGGGCAGCGTCACCGTCTCCAGCCAGTCGCACAGCTGTTCCGCCTGGACGGCGACGGCCGGGGCGAGCTCGGCGAACACCTCGAAGGCGTGCAGGGCGGCGCCCGGCTGGCTCTCCGGGGAACGCAGGTCGGGCTCCAGGCCCCAGCCGTAGCCGCCGTCCGGGTTGCGATAGGCGTTCACCGCGGGCAGCAGCCCGGCGTGGTCACCGGAGCCGAGAAGGGCGTCGAAGCGCAGCCGGTCAAGGACACGCGCGTGCGTGGCCATGAAGTCGGCGGCGGAGGTCAGGTCAACGGTCATGACCTCATCCTTCCCGCCCGCCGCCGGACTGGTCTTGTAGGTTTCCGCCGTGCCTAGCCGCGGCGGGCGGCGGAGGTGACGCGCTTGAGAATGCGGTCCCACTCGGTGCCGAACGGGTTGTCCTGCACCAGGTAGGTCCAGGTGGCGGAGGGGCGCTTCAGGTCGGGCTCCGGCGACTCGAACGACTCCAGCGAGCGCCGCTCGATCTCGGCCTGCAGCGACTTGTACTCGGCGACCGCCTCCCTGTGGAACTCGTCGATCGGGCTCATCCGGCCGAGCGCCCGCAGGTGGATGCCCTCGCGCAGGTCGGTGAGGAAGGCCAGGTGCTCGGTCCAGCAGGTGTCGATCGCGTGCAGGACGATCTGGCGCGCGGTCTCCTCGCGGGTGTCCTCCGGCAGCGAGTCCCAGCGCTCGGCGTCGGCCTCGGCCAGCGCCTTCGCGGCGGAGTCGGTGTGGAGGACCTTGTCGCGCCACTCCAGGATCAGCTCGCGCTGGTGCTCCAGCAGGCGGGTGTAGCGCCAGGTGTTGCGGTGGATCTCCAGGTTGACGCCCTCGGCCACCCGCTGGGCGTGGCCGACCAGGTAGGCGCCGCGGCGGTGGCGGACCAGGCCGTCGGGGTCGGCGGCGGGCGGGCGCTCGTCCGGGACGAACTGGGTGATCAGGTCGTCCTGCATGCTGACGAAGAAGACCGAGCCGCCCGGGTCGCCCTGGCGGCCGGCCCGGCCGCGCAACTGGTCGTCCAGGCGGCTGCTGGCGTGTCGGCCGGAGCCGATCAGGTACAGGCCGCCGAGCTCGGCCACGCCGTCGCCCAGGCGGATGTCGGTGCCGCGGCCGGCCATCTGGGTGGAGACCGTGATGGCGCCGCGCTCGCCGGCCCTGGCGATGATCGCCGCCTCTTCCGCGTCGTTCTTGGCGTTGAGGACGACGGGCTCCAGGTTACGGCGCTGCAGGAGCTTGGCGAGGTTCTCCGACTCGGCCACGTCCAGGGTGCCGATGAGGATCGGGCGGCCGGTGGCGTGCGCCTCCTGGATCTCCTCGACCAGCGCCGCGTCCTTGTCGGGCACGGTCGGGTAGATCCGGTCGGGCTCGTCCTCGCGGATGGCGGGGGTGTTGGGCGGGATGACGGCGACCTTTAGGCCGTAGAACTCGCCGAGCTGCTCGCTGACCGCGACCGCCGTGCCGGTCATACCGGAAATCTTGGGATAACGCTTGATCAGGCCCTGGATGGTGAGCGAGTCGAGGATCTCCCCCTTCTCGCTGGGCGGCAGCGCCTCCTTGGCCTCCACGGCCGCCTGAAGGCCGTCCGGCCAGCGCTGCAGCAGCGCCACCCGGCCGCGCGAGGGGTTGATCAGCTGGACCTTGCCGTCGCGCACGATGTAGTCGACGTCCTTGGCCAGCAGCGCGTGGGCGTGCAGGGCCAGGTTCAGCTCGATGAGCGTGCCCGGCTCGTTCTCGTCGTAGAGCTCGACGTCGAGGATGTTCTCCACGCTGTCGGCGCCCTTCGGCGTCAGGTAGACGTTACGCGCGCCCTCGTCGATCTCGTAGTGGTAGCCGCGCACCAGCGTGCGCACGAGCGCCGCCATCTCCGGTACGGCGTTGCCCTCGTCGGCCGCCCCCGCCATCACGAGCGGCACCCGGGCCTCGTCCACGAGCACCGAGTCGGCCTCGTCGATCAGCGCCACCTCGGGCTCCGGCACCACGATCGCCGCCGCGTCGGTACGCAGCCGGTCGCGCAGCACGTCGAAGCCGATCTCGCTGACCGGGCCGTAGGTGACGTCGCGGGAATAGGCGGCGCGGCGCTCCTCGGGCGTGGAGTTCTGCCCGATCCAGCCGACGCTGACGCCCATGGCCTCGTAGAAGGGCGCCATCCACTCGGCGTCGCGCCTGGCCAGGTAGTCGTTGACCGACATCACGTGCACGCGCTTGCCCTGCAGGGCGTACCCGGCCGCCGCCATCGCGCCGGACAGAGTCTTGCCCTCGCCGGTCGCCATCTCGGCGACGTGACCGTGGAGGAGCGCGAGCGTGCCGAGCAATTGCACATCGTACGGCCGCAGGCCGAGCGTGCGGTCGGCGGCCTCGCGGGCGACGGCGCAGAACTCGGCCAGATCGTCCATGGACGGTTCAGGCAGATCGTCGAGCTTGCCGATCCGGTCGGCGCGGGTGTTCGCCGTCTTGACGATCTTCAGGTACGGACTCAGGTTCACCCCTCCTGGACGGTCCAGGAGATTCCTGATCATTCCGGTAATCGAGGCCACGGTTCCTCCAACGCGCGCTCCCTCGGCACCGTTCCCCCTGATTCCCCCGATAAGGGGTCCGGTACGGCAGGCACCGCCGTACCGGACCCTAACTCACCTTTGCCCGTGCACGGTCAGAACCACGACAGCGGCCAGCAGCAGAACGCATCCTGACCAGGCCAGAAGCGTCAGCCTTTCGCTGAACAGCACCACTCCTATCATCGCCGCTCCGACGGCCTCGCCGAGCGAGATGATCGAGACGGTCGCGGCCGGGAGCGCCGTGAGGGAGCGGAAGAACAACGCGTAGGCCAGGGCCGTCGGGACCGCGCCCAGGAACAGCAGGGTGGCGGCCGAAGCCAGGGTGAACTCCGGCAGGATGCCCCCCGCCAGCGCGAACGGCGCCAGGCACGCGGCGCCCACCACGAACCCGCCCACGGCGGTGGTCTCCGGGTCGCCGTTGTGACGGCGGGAGTAGAGGGTGACGGCGGCGTAGCCGAGCGCGGACAGCAGCGACCACGCCACGCCCGCCGTGGCCCCGTCCGCCGGGCCGCCGCCCGTGAGGAGGGCCAGGCCCGCGAGCGCGGCGGCCAGCGCGACGAGGCCCACGCGGCTGAGGCGCTCGTTCAGCAGGAACCTTCCGCCCAGGGCGGTGAGGACCGGGGTGGCGCCCATCGTCACGACGGTGGCCAGGGCGATGCCGGACTCGGCGATGGCCGCGAAGTAGGCCGCCTGGTACACCGCCATCCCCACCCCGACCCGCCACACCCTCACCAACGCCTTGGCCGTCCCCCTGTCGCCCACGGAACCCCCGGAACTCACAGGACCCACAGGACCCACAGGACCCACGGAACCCGCGCTACTCACGGGCCCGGCGACCCGCCCGTTGCCCGCCGTAATGGGGCGCCGGATTCCGCCGTCGTCCCTGCTCGCCGCTGCGGCGCCGAAGAGCGTGCGGCTTCGGGGCTGTCCGGTGTGCCCTGCGGCGTCGGTGCGCCCGTTGGCCGCCGTGGCGGTGTGCCGGTCTCCGGCGTTGTCGCTGCTCGCCGCTGTGGCGCCGAAGAGCGTGGGGAGCGTGCGGCCTCGGGTTCGCGCGGTGTGGTCCGCTGTGCTGGTGTGGCCGGCGGGCACGGAGTGGGTTCGGGTGGGGCGGAGGAGGAGAGGGAGGAGGAGGAAGGCGGCGCCCAGGAGGTAGCGCCAGAACGAGACGGACACCGGGTCCAGGGTGGTGAACAGGAGCGAGCCGGCGGCGCCGCCGGTGCCCCAGGCGGCTGCGGCGATGGCGGCGTACACCGCGCCGCGGCGCGCGGAAATCGGGGTCATGACTGATCTTTCCGGATGAGGTGGATGAGGCCCGCGCGCGGGCAGCGCTCACCACCGGGGCCCAGCCTTGGGGTATCCGGGGAAGGAGGTCAGCCGCCCGCTAGAGGGCGGGCGGCGGGGAGCAGATCAGTCGTTGGTACACACGGCCCACCCTAGCGGGCGGCGCCCCGGCGCTTCATCTGGAATTCGCCCACGCGTCCGTGATCAGGCGGAAGTCGTCCAGGGATGCGGGGCGGCCGTCGATCTGGGTGCCGACCACGTGCTCGCGGAAGAGGGCGTGCAGCCGTACCACCGCGCCGGAGGCGTTGCGGAAGCCGTGCGGCGTCCCCGGCGGGACGAAGATGACGGCGCCGGGCCCCACGAGGCGGGTCTCGTCGCCGAGGAAGGCCTCGGCCTCGCCCTCGTCGATGATGAGCACCTCCTCCCCGGTGTGCCGGTGCAGGGGGATGCCCTCGCCGTCGGCCAGGTGCTCGAAGTTGAGCACGATGTCCTTGACGTAGTGGCCGTCGGCGCGGACCGGGTCCATGACGGGCCAGGTGAGGGAACGCGGCTTGGCGGGGTCGGGGAAGGGCCGGTAGTCGGGCCTGTCGATGATCGTCACGCCTCCGATCGTGGACCCGCCCGAAATTTCGCGGAAGACCGCACTTTTTCCTGCTCAAGGCACTTCCGCGTACCTGACAGAAGATGGCAGGTACGGCCGGCAGAGTAGCCCCATGACAACCAAGGCCGAACTTCTCGCGTTCACCCTCGACTGCGCCGAGCCCAAGCGGCTCGCCGAGTTCTACCACCGGATCACCGGCTACGAGATCCAGTACTCCGAAGACGAGTACGCCGCCGTCGGCAACGGTACGGTGTCCATCTACTTCGGCCGGGTGCCGGATCGCAAGCCGGTCACTTGGCCGAGTCCCGACAAGCAGTTCCACTTCGACTTCCGGGTTCCGGACGTGGAGAAGGCGGTCGCCGAGTACGTGGAGCTCGGAGCCACGAAGCCCGGGTTTCAGCCGGGTGTGACCGAGGAAGGCATCCGATGGGTGGTGCTCCAGGACCCGGAAGGGCATCTCTTCTGTGTATGCCCTTCCTCCTAAAGACTGATCCGAGAGCGGACACCGAGCCATAAGCTGGGTGAATGCTCTTGAAAGGTTCCTTGCCCCTCTGCGGGCGCCCATGACGTGGGTCGGTCTGGCGATTGCTCTGGCAGGGGCATTGGGATACGCGCTCGGCGCGGCGCTGCAGCAGTACGAGGCGGTGGCTCAGGGGGCGACGCTCAAGCTCGTCAAACGCCCGCGCTGGTGGATCGGGGGCGTCATCGGGTTCACCGGCGCCAGCCTGCACGCGGTGGCGCTGAGCTTCGCGCCGCTCGTCGTGGTGCAGCCGATCAGCGTGGCCACGCTGGTGTTCGCGGTGCCGCTGGCGGCGTTCATGTATGGGCGCAAGCCGTACAAGGCGGAGATCTTTGGGTCTGTCGCGGTCGCGGTGGGGTTGCTGTGGCTGATGCTGCTCGTCCCGCAGCAGCACGTGACGCCGCGGCTGGGGACGCCGGCGGCGCTCGCGTTCCTGGCGGTGATCGGCGTCATCGTGCTCATCACGCAGGTGGCGGCGCGGCGGGTCGAGGGGGCGAACAAGGCGCTGCTGCTCTCGGTGGGGGCGGGCGCGGTCACGGCCAGTGTGTCCACGTTCGTACGCGTGGTCGGCGGCGGGCTTGAGGGCGACCTGAGCAGGCTGCTGCACTGGTTCACGCTGGCGGTGCCGGTGCTGCTGATCTGCGCGGTGGTGCTGCTGCAGAAGTCTTACGCGGTGGGATATTTCGGCATCGCCTACGCCGGTGTGCAGGTGATCGACCCGATCACCTCGGTGCTGGCCGGCGCGATCCTGCTCGGTGAGCCGCTGCCGACCAGCCCGTCGACCGCCGTGCCCGCGATCATCGCCGCGGCGCTGACCGTCGGCGGCACGATCACGCTCGGCCGGTTGACGCCCGACCACTCGAAGGACCGGCCGGCGCCGGTGGCCGCCAGTCCAGAACCGAGTCCATTGCCCGCAACATCAGATCTGAGCTGAACCGGCCGGCCGCCCTCATGCCGAGGTCCCGCAGCCCGATCGCCACCGGGTTGCGGATCTTCGTCGCCCTGCAGATCGTCATGGACCTGCGGACGATCTCCGCTGTACGGCCCAGCCGCGCCTCGGTGTAGCCGGCCAGGTCCCCGCCCGCGTGGTGCGCGAGCACGACCGCGTCCTCGAGCGCCTGGCAGGCGCCCTGCCCGAGGTTGGGCGTCATCGGGTGGGCCGCGTCGCCGAGCAGCGCCACCCGGCCCTGGTGCAGGCGGGGCAGCGGGGTCCGCTGGTAGTACACGTCGTTGCGCAGGATCGCGCCCGGCTTCACCGCCTCCAGCATCGCGGGGATCGGCTGGTGCCAGCTCCCGAAGCGCCGCAGCAGCTCGGCGCGCTCGTCGTCGGCCCGCCCGCCCGGCGCGGCGAGGTCGGTGGCGTAGAAGTACACGAGGTCGCCGGCCAGCTGATGGGTCCCGAACACCAGGCCGCGGCCCCAGCTCTCCGCGCTGTGGACCGTCACGCCCTCGGGCCGCGGCAGCAGCCCGCGCCAGGCGGTGACCCCCGAGTAGACGGGCTCCGGGTGCCCGGGGAAGAGCTGCCGCCTGGTCCCGGAGCGGATGCCGTCGGCCGCGACGACCAGGTCGGCCCGCAACGTCTCCCGCCCGGTCTCCACCGTGCCGCCCTCGGGGTCCAGGCCGGTGACCTCGGTGTTCAGGCGGATGTTCGCCGGGCCGAGTCCGTCGGCCAGCAGGTCCACCAGGACCCGCCGCAGCATGAGCACGACGCCGTCGCCGTAGCGGATCCGCGCGTGTTCCTGCGAGGTCCGCGACAGCCAGCGCCCGTCCGTCTTGCGAATCCCGGCGGCGCCCTGGACGCGGGCCAGCTCGCGTACCGGGTCCCCGAGCCCGACGGTGTCCAGGGCGCGCAGCCCGTTGGGGGAGACGGCCAGCCCCGATCCCACGTTCTCCAGCGCGGGGGCCCGTTCCAGGACCGTCACGTCCCAGCCCTTGAGCCGGAGCGCCAGGCCCGCGGTAAGCCCGCCCACGCCGCCGCCGATCACCACTGCCGTCGCCATCGCCCACTCCTCACTACGCCTGTAGTCCGTGACGGTACTACAGGCGTAGTTTCAACTACAAGTGTAGTATCCGATGTCGTGAACCGTTCCGAGCTCATCGCGGACACCGCGATCGCATTGCTGTCCGAGCGGGGCATGCGCGGCCTGACCCACCGCGCCGTGGACGAGGCCGCGGGCCTGCCGCCGGGCTCCACCTCCAACCTGGCCCGCACCCGAGCCGCCCTCCTGGAGCTAACCCTCAACCGCCTCACCGTCCTGGAGCGCAGAACGTTCGAGTCGGTGATCGAGCCCGGCGGCGACCCGATCGACCTGCTCGCCGCCGCCCTCCACAAGCAACTCCAGGACAGCCGCCGCACGCTGGCCCGCTACGAACTCGCCCTGGAGGCCACCCGCCGCCCGGAACTGCGCACGATCTACGACGCGGCCGGCAACCAGTTCCGCGCGCCCGCCACCGCCATCGCCGCCGCCCTGGGCTCGCCCGATCCGGTACGGCACGGCCGCCAGCTCATCGCCTACGCCGAGGGCCTGGTGTTCGACGCGCTGGCCGGGGCCGGCGAGATCCCCTGTTACGAGGACCTGCGCAAAGGCATCGAAGAGGTGGTGCGCGGCATGACGGGACGGTGACCGTCAGCGAGGGGCGGTGCGCGGCGGCGGGCACAGGTCGCGGAAGGGCAGTTCCGGCAGGTGCCTGGCCCACTCCTCCCGGCTGAGCCCGCCCGAGTCGGCGCAGATCGCCTCGGCCGACCTGGCCGCGGCCACCGGGGCGGCCCGGCGCCCGCCGTCGGCGGCGATCGACAGCACCGTCCCGCGCCCGGCCAGCACCCAGATGCCGGCGCTCGACTGATCGAAGACCGCCTGCACCGGCCGGTCCCCACCGGCCAGCGGCACCTGCCGGTCCACCGTGAGCGTGCCGCTCGCCACCCGCCAGACCCGCACCCGGTCGCTGTCGGTCCCGGCCAGGTACTTGCCGTCGGGGCTGAAACGCAGCGTGCCCGAGGCGGGCTGCAGCGGCGTGGACAGCGTCGGCACCCCGGTCAGGTCGTAGAGCTGCACCCCGTCCTCGCCGGCGATGGCCACCCGCGAGCCGTCGGGGCCGAAGGCGGTGTAGTCGGGCGGCATCCGCTCCAGCCACGGCGCGGGGGTGACCCGGCCCGTGTGCAGGTCGTCGATCACCGAGCGGCGGCCGTCGAACTCCAGCACCCGCCGGTCGTCCGGCCCCACCACCACGAACCGGCCGGCGAACGCCTCCTCGTCCAGGCCGAGGTTCCAGGCCCACCGCTCGCCGTACTCGCTGCCCTCGGCGAACAGGAAGGCGCCTCCGGGGCTGAACCACGCCGCGTGCCGGCCCGGCTGGCTGAGCCCCCGGGCGAACTTCACCTTGACACCACCGCCCGACGTCCCCTCCCTGAAGGTCCCCTCCCTGAAGGTCGTGTCCCAGAAGTAGGTGCGCTCGATGCCGACGAGCGCCAGGTCGCGTTCCAGCGACGACCAGGCGATGGCCCGGATCTTCTCCGGCGGGCCGGGCGTGGTGGCGATCTGCTCACCGGTGAGGGTGTCGAAGATCCGCAGCACGCCGTCGGTCAGGGCGGCCAGCTTCCTGCCGTCGGCGCTCAGCGTGTGCAGCGACCGCTCGGTCGCCGTCGGGTCGGTGAAGGAACCGCTCACCGGGTCGGTGTCGGACTTGGCGAGCTGCCGCTCGGCCTCCGGCACCGGCGCCAGGGCCCAGGAGGTGAAGCTCAGCTTGCGGGCCAGCACCGGGTCGCTCGGCCTGATCGTCTCCGCGCGGGTGGCCGCGACCCTGGCCATCGCCTCGTCGACCTGGCCCTGGGCGGTGCCGTACTGCCAGATCGCGACCGCGAGCACCGCGACCGCCACCGCCGCCGCCACGATCCAGCGGCGGCGGCCCCTGCGCCGTCCCGACGTCAGCCCCGCGTCGAGGAAGGCCTGTTCGTCGCCGCCCAGCGTGACGTGCCGCCGCCCGGTCGCCGCCCAGGCCAGCGCCCGGTCGAGCGTGCCGTCGTGGAACAGGTCGGCCTCGCGCCGCCCGCCGCTCTCCCACCGCCGCGCCGCCCGAGCCAGCTCCCGGTGTACGGCCAGCCCGTCGCGCTCGGCGTCGAGCCATTCGTGCAGCCTCGGCCACGCCCGCAGGAGCGCCCCGCAGCCCATGGTCACGCTCTCCTCGTCGCGGGTCAGCAGCCCGGCCTCGCCGTACACCTCGAGCACGCGCTCGATCGCGGCGGCCTGCTCCGGTGTGCGCCCGGCCACGAGCTCGGCCCGCGGGACGGTCACGCGGGTGTCGTCGCCGCGCTCGTCCATGCCCACCAGGCGGAGCAGTACCTCGGGGACGAGCTCCTGCTCGGCCCGGCTGAGCGCGGCGTAGAGCTGCTCGGCGCGGGTTCCGAGCGGTGGGTCGTGCACCGGCTCGGGCGGGAGTAATCGGCCCTGCTGCGACTGCGGCTGGTCCAGCAGCGACATGAGCAGCTGGCGGGCGCCGGGGCGGCGCTCGGGGTCGGCGTGGAGGGCGGCGGTGACCAGGTCGGCCAGCGCGAGGTCCAGCTCGGCCAGGCCGCCCGCGGCGAAGGCGAGCAGCCGGCCCCAGGCGCGCACGTCGTCGGCGGGCCCGCACGCGTCTCCGGTGCCGAGGCCGACCAGGCGGGGGCCCGCGTCGGTGAGCAGGACCGCGCCGGGGTCGAGCGCGCCGTGGACGGCGCCGGCCTCGTGGATGGCGGCCAGCGCGGTGGCGGTGGCGGCGGCCAGGCGGTAGAGGTCGTCGGCGGAGTAGGGCCCCCGGGTCTCGACGGCCTGGCGCAGGCTGTGTCCCTCGACGTACTCGCTGGTCAGGTAGGTGGCGGCGACCTCGACGACGGCGGCGACGTGCAGGCTCCTCACGCGCCGCAGCGGCTCGGTGTCCTCCGGCGGGACGCACTGGGTCAGGGCACGGCGCAGCCCCGACTCGTCGTAGGCCTCAACGGTGCGCCCACCGAGCCGGATGCCCAGCCAGTAGCCCCCCAGCCGATCATCCATGAGGGGTTAGACGCCGCCCTTCGGCTAACGGTTCAGGCGAGCCCGGTGCTCGGGCCACTCCTCTTCGAGGATGCCGAAATAGGCGGAATCGCGCCAGGTGCCGTCGGGACGTCTGCGGTGCCGGCGCAGGGTTCCCTCGTGGACCCCGCCGATGCGGGCGACCGCCGCCTTGGAGCGTTCGTTGAGGTCGTCGGTCTTGAACATCACCCGGTTGTAGCCGAGGGAGAAGGCGTGGTCGATCAGGAGGATCTTGCAGTTGGTGTTGACCCCGGTACGCCAGGCGGCGCGGCCGTACCAGGTCCAGCCGATCTCGATGCTCTCGTCGAACCCGGGCACGTCCGCGTAGGTCGTCTGGCCGATGGCGCGGCCCCGGTGGATCACGGCGAAGGCGACGTGGTTGGCGGTGACGCCCTTGACGATCCGGGCCAGCTCCTCCTTGGTGCGCGGGGTGGGCGCGGGCATCCAGCGCCAGACCTCGTCGTCGTCGCCTCCGGCGGCGAACAGGTCGGGGACGTGGTCGAGGGTGAGCGGTTCGAGCCGGACGACGTCGTTCTCGAGCACGGCGGGAGCGGGCATGCGGGCGGTCATGCGGTTCAGCTTAGAGGCCGGGTTGACCTGGGTTTATGGCCACCTGCGGGGAAATGTGGGAGACCACTGTGGACGGTCATACCGACCGGTCGGTAAGGTCGCGCTATGGACTTCGCCTTCGACAGCGTCACCGAGGACCTGCGCGAGCGCCTGCTCCGCTTCATGGACGAATGTGTCTATCCGGCCGAGGCCGCCTTCGAGGAACAGGCCGCCGAGAGCGGCTGGAGCGCGCCCCCGCTCCTGGCCGACCTCAAGGACGAGGCCAGGAAACGCGGGTTGTGGAACCTGTTCCTGCCCGGGGACCACGGCGCGGGGCTGACGAACCTCCAGTACGCCCCGCTGGCGGAGATCATGGGCAGGTCACCGGCCATCGCGCCGGTGGCCACCAACTGCGCCGCGCCCGACACCGGCAACATGGAGGTCCTCTCCATGTTCGGCAGCGAGTGGCAGCGCAAGGAGTGGCTGCGGCCCCTGCTGGACGGCGAGATCCGCTCCGCGTTCGCGATGACCGAGCCCGACGTGGCCTCCTCCGACGCCACCAACATCGCGACCTCGATCACCCGCGACGGCGGCGAGTACGTCATCAACGGCCGCAAGTGGTTCATCTCCGGCGCCATGAACCCCAACTGCAAGATCTTCATCGTCATGGGCAAGACGGACCCCGAGGCGCCCTCACACCGCCAGCAGAGCATGATCCTGGTCCCGCGCGACGCCCCCGGCCTGCGCATCAAGCGCGGCATGCACGTCTTCGGCTACACCGACGCCGACCACGGCGGCCACGCCGAGATGGTCTTCGAGGACGTCCGGGTGCCCGCCGAGAACCTCATCGGCGAGGAGGGCGGCGGTTTCGCGGTCGCCCAGGCCCGGCTCGGCCCCGGCCGCATCCACCACTGCATGCGCCTGATCGGCATGGCCGAGCGGGCGGTCGCGATGATGTGCAAGCGGGCGCTGGCCCGCACCACCTTCGGCAAGCCCGTCGCCCAGCAGGGCGTGGTCCAGGACTGGATCGCCGAGTCCCGCATCAAGATCGAGCAGTTGCGGCTGCTGGTGCTGAAGACCGCCTGGCTCATGGACACCGTCGGCAACCGCGGCGCCCACACCGAGATCCAGGCCATCAAGATCTCCACGCCGATCACCGTCGAGTGGATCCTCGACAAGGCCATCCAGGTCCACGGCGCGGGCGGCGTCTCCCAGGACTTCCCGCTGGCCGGCCTGTGGGCGGGCGCCCGCTCGCTCAGGTTCGCCGACGGGCCCGACGAGGTGCACAAACGTTCTCTTGCCTACCGGGAGCTGAAGAAGTGGATGTAAGGGACAGGATCGCCGGCCTGCTCGCCTCGGCCGACCCCGCCGACCAGGTGGGCTTCCTGCGGGCCCGCTTCGACGCGGGGCTGGCGTGGGTGCACTTCCCCGAGGGGCTCGGCGGCCTCGGCGCGCCCCGCGACCTGCAGCAGGTCGTGGAGAAGGAGCTCGCCCACACCCCGCAGCCCAACATCGGCCTTCAGGCCATCGGCCTCGGCATGGCCGCGCCGACGATCCTCGCCTTCGGCACCCAGGAGCAGAGGGAACGTTTCCTGCGCCCCCTCTACACCGGCGAGGAGATCTGGTGCCAGCTCTTCTCCGAGCCCGGCGCCGGATCCGACCTGGCCACCCTCGCCACCCGAGCGGTGCGCGACGGCGACGAATGGGTCGTCGACGGCCAGAAGGTATGGACCTCAGGAGCCCACCACGCCCGCTGGGCCATCCTCGTCACCCGCACCGACCCGGACGTGCCCAAGCACCGCGGCATGACCTACTTCGTCTGCGACATGAGCGCGCCCGGCGTCGAGGTGCGCCCGCTGCGCCAGATCACCGGCGAGGCCGAGTTCAATGAGGTCTTCCTCACCGGCGTGCGCCTGTCCGACGACCTGCGGCTCGGCGAGGTCGGCGACGGCTGGCGGGTCGCCCAGACCACGCTCATGAACGAACGCGTCGCCATCGGCGGCACCCCGGGCCGCCGGGGCGGCGGCATGATCGGCGTCGTCTCCGACACCTGGCGCTCCCGCCCCGACCTGCGCACCCCCGAACTCCACCAGCGCCTGCTCGAACTCTGGGTCGAGTCCGAGGTGACCCGCCTCTCCGCGGTACGGCTGCGCGAACAACTGGCCGCCGGCCAGCCGGGCCCGGAAGGCTCCGGCATGAAGCTCTCCTTCGCCAAGCTCAACCAGGAGCTCACCGGCCTGGACCTGGAGCTGCGCCGCGACCTCGGCTACGACGACTGGTCGTTCCGCCGCTCCGAGGACGTCGACATGCTCGGCCGCGGCCCCGGCTACCGCTACCTGCGCGCCAAGGGCAACTCCATCGAGGGCGGCACCTCGGAGATCCTGCGCAACATCGTCTCCGAGCGCGTGCTCGGCCTGCCCTCGGAGCCCCGCATCGACAAGGACGTGCCCTGGAAGGACCTGCCGCGGTGACCACTCTGCTGTACACGGAGGTCGAGGAGGAACTGCGGGCCGCCGTCCGCGCGCTGCTGACCGACCGCTGCCCGCCCTCGGCGGTGCTCAAGCGCGTGGAGTCCCCCGCGCCCTACGACCTCGACCTGTGGAAGACGCTCTCGCGCGAGATCGGTGTCGCGGGCCTGCTCGTCCCCGAGTCCTACGGCGGCGCCGGCGCCTCGGCCGTCGAGGTGGCAGTCGTCCTTGAGGAGTTGGGCAGGGCGGTGGCGCCGGTGCCGTTCTTCACCAGCTCGGTCCTGGCCACCAAGGCCGCGCTGGACGCGGGGGCCACCGGCCTGCTCGGTGAGCTGGCCTCCGGCGACCTGACGGCCGCGCTCGCCGTCCCCTTCACCGCGTCCCCCCACCGCCGGGCCGCCGGCACCGTGGAGGTGTCCGGCGAGACGCTCACCGGCACGGTCGCCGACGTGGCGGGCGCCGAGGCGGCCGACGTGTTGCTGGTCCCGGCCGGTGACGCGCTCTACCTGGTCGAGGCCGGGCACGCGGAGGTCGCCACGCGCCCCTCCCTCGACCTGACCAGGCCCGTCGCCACCGTCACCTTCTCCGGGGCCGCCGCCGTGCGCCTCGGGGCGTGTGACGTGGCGGAGGTGCTGCGGTTCGGGGCCGGTCTGCTGGCCTCGGAACAGCTCGGGGTGGCCGAGTGGTGCCTGGAGACCACGCTGGCCTACGTCCGCGAACGCCACCAGTTCGCCCGGCCGGTCGGCTCGTTCCAGGCGATCAAGCACCGGCTGGCCGACCTCTGGCTGGACGTGGTCCGTGCCAGGGCCGCCGCGCGCAACGCCGCCGCCGACGGCTCCGGCCTGGCGGTCGCCGTGGCCCAGGCGTGGAACGCGGGCGTGGCCGTCCACGTGGCTGAGGAGGCGGTGCAACTGCACGGCGGGATCGGCATGACCTGGGAGCATCCCCTCCACCTCTACCTGAAGCGCGCGAAGGCCGCCGAGATCGCGCTCGGCACGCCCGGCGACCATCGCGCGGCGCTGGCGGAGCTAGCAGATCTTCCTGGGTGACAGGCCCGGCAGATACCGCGCCCAGGCGGCCGGCGACAGCTCGCCGTCCTGGGCGCAGATGCCGCGCAGCGCCCGTTCCGGGTCCACGGCGATCGTCCGGCTCTGGCCGTCGGCGCCGACCGCCAGGACGTCGGCGCCCTGGGCCAGGACGGGCTCGGCGACCTCCACCGGCTGGCCGAGCCTGGCGCCGGTCCGTACGTCCCAGAGCGTCAGCCCGTCCTGCCCGGCGGCGGCCAGCACGGCGCCGTCCCGCGAGAACATCAGCGCGCGCACCCGCTTCCCGGTCGCCAGCGGCGGGCCGAGCGGGGCGCGCAGGCCGGTGTCCCAGAGCGTGACGTGGCCGAGCGTGTTGCCGGTCGCCGCCATCCTGCCGTCGGCGCTGAAGGCGACCACCCCGGCGGCCTTGCCGTTGGCGTTGGGGACCGACGGCGCGGCGGTCAGCGGGTCCACGGTGTAGACGCGCTCGTCGTCGTAGGCGACCAGCAGCAGCCCGTCGGGCCGCCAGGCGAGTCCTGGCCCGGTGACCCCCGCCACGCGGCGCACCTGCCCGGCGGCGTGCAGTTCGATCCAGTCCTTCGAGGCCACCGCCAGCGTCCTGCCGTCGGGGGAGAAGGCCAGGCCGGAGACCGGGGAGGAGGTCAGCGTGCTGATCCTGCTGCTCTCGGCCAGGTCCCAGATGTCCACGGCCGGCCGGCCGGGGGTGGCCACGGCCAGGCGCCTGCCGTCCCAGCTGAAGGTCATCAGGGTGGCGGTGCTCGGCAGGGTGGCGGTGAGCCTGCCCGAGTCCCAGAGCGTGATCGCGGTTCCGTCGGCCACGGCCAGGATCCGGCCGTCCCTGCTCAGAGACCGCGTGCCCGGGCCGAAGGGCGGCTGCGCGGTGGCCGGGACCGTGTAGGTCCGCACCCGGCCGCCCGGACCGGCGTACCGCACCCCGGACCGCCCGATCACCAGCGCCCGGTTCGTGGCCTCACGTCCCTGCGGCGCGTCGCGGGTGTCGCGGACGTGCAGCATGCGCTGCCAGGTTCCGGTCTGCCAGACGGTGACGCCCTCCTGGCCGCCCTGGGCGAGCAGCCGGCCGTCGGGGGAGTAGGACAGGGACGAGGCGGCGGGGCCGGTGCTCGCCAGCGTCCGGCCGCTGGCCAGGTCGTGGACGCGGGTGCCCGAGGGTCCCGACAGGACGACCGTGGTGCCGTCGGGGCCGAGCGCCCCGGCCGTGACCGCGTCCGGGAGCGCGGCCAGCCATGGCAGGTCGAGTCTGCCGCCGCCCTCCCAGATCTCCGGGGGCCTGGGCGCGACCACGTCGCTGGCGACCGAGGTGGCCAGCACCCGCCGGCCGTCCGTGCTCAGCTTGCTCATCGGCCGCGCCGTCACCTGGCCGCCGTCCGCCCGCCACAACACCCCCAAGCCCGACTTGTCGGTCGTGGAAAGCATCTCTCCCTGATACGACAGCGCCAGCGCCGCCTTCACCGGCAACGAGCGCAGCAGGATGCCGGAACGTGTGTCGAACACCCGCACATCACCCGTCGTGGCGACGGCCAGGGTGGTGCCCGCCGGGTTCAGCGCCGCCAGCCGCGCCGAACGCCCCGCGCCCCTGATCTCCATCAGCAACGTCTTGGCCATCGGATCCCACACCCGCGCCGTGCCCCCGCGCACCGCCACGAGCCAGCGCCCCGGCTGGTCGAAGGCGTACACGGAGTCGGCACCGGCGTCCGGGTCGGCGAACACGTCACGCACGGGGTCCGTCGCCGCCGCCATCAGCGCCGAGCGCGCCTCCGCCACGGGCGCCAGCCGCCACGCCGCCGCGCTCAGCTGCCGCGCCGTGATCGGGTCGGTGGTCCGCAGCGCTCCCGCCGTCCCGGCCAGCGCCTTGGCCGTCGTCTCGGCGAGCGCCCGCGTCGCCGTACCGGCCTGCCAGAAGGCCACACCCGCCGCGGCCAGCGCCGCCGCGAGCAGGACCGCGAGCACGCCCGCCACGACCCCCCGCCGCCGCGCCCTGACCCCGGCCAGCCGCGTCCCGGCCGTGACGAACTCCTGTTCCGTACGGCTCAGCGCCACCATCCGCCGCCCACCGGCGGCCCAGCCCAGGACGGTGTTCAGCCGCTCGCCCCGCGGCAGGTCCGCCGCCCGCCGCCCCTTCCGCTGCCAGGCCTCGGCCGCCTCGGACAGGGACCGCTGGACGTCCAGCCCACCCCGCTCATCCTCCAGCCACTCGCGCAGCCGCGGCCACGCCCGCGACAACGCCACGTGCGCCAACGCCACGGTGCCGTCACCTGGCTTCCCACCTTGGCCATCGGGTGACGGTCCGGTGTGGAGGAGGGCGGCGTCGGTGTACCTCTGGATGACCAGGGCGGCGGCGGGCCGGTCGAGCGGACCGGTGAGGCGGGCGGGGCGGCTGATGTCGTGGCCGTCGGGGGTCCGGCCGGTCAGCTGGAGGAAGACGGCGGGCGCGGCGTCCTGTTCCGCCCGGCTCAGTCCGGCGTACACCTGCTCCGCCAGTTCTCCCAGCGACGGCTCGGGCGCGTCGGTGCGCAGGCCGCGGGCGGTCCCGGCGCCCTCGGCCAGCGGGTCCCCCGAGCTGTCCAGCAGCTTCAGCAGCAGGTCGCGGGCGGACGGCCGCCGGTCGGGGTCCTCGTCGAGCGCCTGGGCCACCAGGTCGCGCAGCGGCGGTTCCAGCGCCGCCACGGGGCCGGTCTCCTCACCGGTGGCGGCGAACAGCGTGAGGCGTCCCCACGCGTGCACGTCGGACTCGGGCGTCTGGTCCGCGGTCTCATGGGCCGTGCCGGTGGAAGGGGGCAGGCCGAAGTCGATCACCTTGGGTCCGTCGGAGCCGAGCAGGACGTTGTCCGGGGTGAGATCCCGGTGCACCACCCCGGCCTCGTGGATCGCGGTGAGCGCGGTGGCCGCCCCGGTGGCCAGGCGGTGCAGGTCCGCGCCCTGGTACGGGCCGGACTCGCCGACCTTCACCCGCAGGCTCGGCCCGGCCACGAACTCGCTCACCACGTACGGCGTGCCCCCGTCCACCCCGGCCTCCAGCACACGGGACACGCAGAAGGGCCGGACCCGCCGGGCCGCCTCGACCTCACGCTGGTCCGGCGCGGTGCGCAGTGCCTTGAGCGCGTACCGCTCGCCGTCGTCGTCGTAGGCCTCGTAGACCACACCCTGGCCGCCGCTGCCCAGGCGCCCGGCTATCCAGTAGCCGCCGAGGTGTTCGGGATCCGTCTTCACAAAGACTTAGATGATGCGCAAAATCCGGCGGTTGTCCATGGGTAGGGGGTCACGGCTTGAGCGAGGTCAGGAGGAGTTCGGCGAACTGGCGGCCCACTTCGGCCCCCGACAGCGGCCCGTCGGTGTGGTACCAGCTGCCCAGGTGGTGCACCGAGCCGAAGAAGAAGTCGACGACGATCTCGGCCTGGATATCCTCGCGGAAGACCCCTTCGCGCTGCCCCTCGGTGACGAGATCGCGGAAACGCTCGTGGTAGCGTCGGCGCTCGGCCCGCACGCTCTTCTGCGTCTCCGGGGCCAGCAGGTGCATCGACCGGAAGAAGATCTTGGAATCGTCGAGGTTGGCCGTGGTGGTCTCGACCACGTCCGCGGCGGCGTCGCGCAGCCGTTCCCTGACCGGGCGGTGCTCGTCGGCGATCTGCGTCAGCCGTTCCATCTGCATCCGCAGGACCCGCGCGTAGATCTCATGCAGCAGGTCATCCTTGGAGTCGAAGTAGTGGTACATGGCGCCCTTGGTCACTCCGGCGGCGGCCACGATCTCCTGCACCGAGGTGCCCTCGAACCCGCGCTCGGCGAACAGCCTCGTCGCCTCGCTGAGCAGCCGCCGGCGCACCGGCTCATCCTTCCCCGTCACGAACCCCAGCATACCGACTGGTCGGTTGAGCGTCTTGTGCGTGATTCGCGGTGCTATTTCCCTCACCTTAGGGTGGCCTTTGTTTGATATTGGGTATCACGTGACGTGGCGAGGGATCTCCGGCGTGGCAGATCCAAGTATTTCCTAGCAACTCGGGGAGTTTGCCGTGCCTGGTGGCTCGATCTATGTGCAGCAGGACCCGAAGTTCACGGGGTCGTCGCCCCAGTGGTACTACGAGAAGTTCTGGAGGGAGGACACCAGAAACCGCCGTCGCAACCGTGCGATCAAGGCCGCCGTGGGCTTCGCGGCCGGCCTGGCTCTGGCGATCCGCTTCGACCTGCCTTTCCCCGCGCTCTACGCGCTGGGCCTGGCCGGCATCGTGGCGGGGGCCGATTGGTACTGGTACTGGGCGCAGTTCCGCGCCACCGCGGTCTGGCGAGGACGCAGGCGCGGTGAGGCGATCACCGGTAGGACACTGCGCCGCGCGCTGGCCAAGCAGGGTTACCGCGTGCTGGACGGCCGCGCGATCCGCGGCCAGGCTTCCATCGATCATCTGGTCATCGGCCCCGGCGGTGTCTGGATCATCGACAACGAGTCGTGGAGCCCGGACACCGAGATCGCCTCCTACGGTGGCCGGCTGTTCTTCGGCGAGAAGTTCGGCACCAAGGTCGCCAAGGGCCTGGTGGAGACAGGCAACGCGTTCGCCGAGCTCCTCACCAAGGAAACCGGCATCCCGGTCACGATCACCCCGATGGTCGCGGTGCACTGCGGGATGATGCCGAGAGGCGGCCTGCTCACGGCCGAGGGTCTCACCCTCCTCAAGCCGCACCTGGCGCCCCGCATGATCCGGGCGACCTCTTCCGCGGCGCTGAGCACCACGCAGGTGGAACTCCTGGCCCGCATCGCCGCCCGGGAACTCCACCGCATGTGAGCACGTGAGCGCCGTCCGCCGGCGGCGCTTCGTTCTGCCGGTCCATAGCACGGAGCGCGGTTGATCGCATGATGGATACGGTGCGGGTCAATCAGGGTGACACCCGATCGGAATTGTTCACACTAGACATATGGCTCCCGCTCCTCAGCAACCGCAGGCGTTCGCTCACCTGAGCGCGCCCAACGCCGCGTTCTACCGGGAGATCCTGGTGGCGTTCGCGCGGGCGAAGGAGCGGTTCGTGGTCCACCTGCGGCCGGAGGAGGTCGCGGCGGAGCTACGGCGCGACAGCGACGACCAGCTCGCCCAGGCGCTCAAGCGGCTGGTCGACTGGGGCAACCTGCGCTCCGACGCCGACACCGGCAGGGTCTCGTCGGTCGAGGACTTCCACCGCAAGCGGCTGCTGTTCCAGCTGACCGCCGCCGGCCAGGCCGCCGAGCAGGCCATCGCCTTCTACGAGGAGGCGATCGGCCGGCGGGGACAACTCCAGGCGGTGGCGCTCGGCGACATCGCCGACCAGCTCCAGGCCCTGGTCACGCTGAGCGGGCAGGACGACCCCGATCCGGCCGGCGTCCACCTGATCCTGATCTCGCTGGCCGAGCGGTTCGCGTCGCTGGCCGACAACGCGCGGGCGTTCATGGCGTCGCTGCGGCGCGCGATCGACTTCGCCGACGGCGACGTGGACGGCTTCATCGCCTACAAGGAGCGGTTGATCGACTACATCAACCGCTTCATCGCCGAGCTGGCCAACTCCGGGGCCCGCATCGCCCGCCTGCTGCTCGAACTGGAGGAACTGGGCCAGCACGGGCTGCTGGAGACGGCCGCGCGGCGCGAGGCCGCCGACGCGGTGCCGGACGGCGCCGACGCCTCGGCCGAGTACGCCAAGGTGCTGGCCGGCTGGGAGAACAGATGGCGTGGCCTGCGCGACTGGTTCGTCTCGCGCGACACCGGCCACCCGTCACAGGCCCGGCTGCTGCGGCAGTCGGCGGTCACCGCGATCAAGCAGCTCATCGACACCGTCGGCCTGCTCAACGAGCGGCGCTCAGGCCGATCGGACCGCTCGGCCGACTTCAGGACGCTGGCCAGGTGGTTCGCCGACGCGCCGGACGAGGCCGCGATGCACCGGCTCTGGCGCGCCGCGTTCGGGCTGGCCCCGGCCCGGCATCTGACGATCCCGCCGCAGGACATCGCCGACGTTCCCGCCTCCACCCCGTGGGCGCAGGCGCCGCCGATCCGGATCTCTCCGCAGCTTCGCCGTACCGGATCCTACGAACGGCGCGGCAGGCCCAACAAGGTGGCCGACCGCTCGCAGGCCCGCCGGGTTCTGCTGGAGCGGGCCGAGCGGGAGGCGGCGCAGACGTCGCGGGCGCGCGAGCGGCTGCGCACGGACGGGCCGGTACTGCTCTCGCGGCTGGGCGTGCTGGACCCGATGGCCTTCCGGCTGTTCCTGGGGCTGCTCGGGGACGCGCTGTCGGCCCGCGGGCCGCACGACACGGAGGTGAAGACCACGACCGGCGACGGCTCGATGGAGGTGCGGCTCACGCTGGTGCCGGACGGCGGGATGGTCGCGATCGAGACCGAGGACGGGGTCCTGACCGGCCCCGAGCACGTGATCGAGATTACGGTGGTCGCGTGACCCCCGAGGAGGAGCTGGCCCAGTGCCAGGCGGCGCTGCGCGCCCTGCTGATGAGCCCGCTGCTGCGCGACCCCGAGAAACTGGTGCTGGTCCGGCGGCACGCCGCCGAGCTGCGCGACTGGCTGACCAGGGAGACCGGCTGGCGGCTCGTCGTGGACGCGGAGTCCGCCCGGTTGTTCAAGGCGGTGCCCGACACCCTGGACGCCACCCGTCCCGCGCTCGGCCGGGCGGGGGAGCCGTTCGGGCGGCGACGGTACGTGGTGCTCTGCCTGGCCCTGTCGGTGCTCGAACGGGCCGACGCGCAGACCACGCTGGGCCGGCTGGCCGAGGAGGTGCTGGACGCGGGCGCCGAGCACGCCTTCACGCTCGGCAGCAGGGCCGAGCGCGGGGACCTGGTGGCGGTGGTCCGTACGCTGCTCGGCTGGGGAGTTCTCGACCGGGTCTCGGGTGATGAGGAGGCGTACCTGGCCGAGACCGGCGACGTGCTCTACGACGTGCGGCGCAAGGTACTCGCCGGTCTGCTCACCGGTCTGCGCGGGCCGTCCACGATCACCGCCGAGTCCTTCGAGGAACGGCTGGCCGAACTGACCGCCGAGCCGTACGCCGACACCGACGACCTGCGCAACCAGGCGATACGCCGCCGCCTGACCAGGTGGCTGCTGGACGATCCCGTCCTTTACTTCAGGGATCTGGGGGCGGACGAGCTGGCGTACCTGACCTCGCAGCGGCACGCCGTCATCCGCAGGATCGAGCAGGCCACGGGCCTGGTCGCCGAGGTCAGGGCGGAGGGCATCGCCATGGTCGACCCCGACGACGAGCTCACCGACGTACGCCTGCCCGAGCAGCGCACGGACGGCCACGTCACCTTGCTGGTCGCCGAGCGACTGGCCGCGCTGGGCAGCGCCTCGACCGAGGAGCTCAGGGCGTTCGTCCGGCGGGCGGCCGCCGAGCACACCTCCTTCTGGCGCAAGGGCGTCACCGATCCGGGCGCGGAGGACGGCCTGCTGGCGGTGGCGCTCGGCAAGCTCACCGCCCTGCGCCTGGCGCACGTCGAGGGCAGCCGGGTCACCGGCCTGCCGGCCATCTCCCGCTACGCGCTCGATCCGCCTACGGTCAAAGGAACCTGATGCTGCCCACCCCCGGCGCGGAGCGCTGGAAGCCGCTGCGCGCGGGCCTGGTCGACATGTTCTACTACGACGTCGAGGAGTTCCATTTCCACGACGGCCGCCTGCTGCTGCGCGGCAACAACGGCACCGGCAAGTCGAAGGTGCTCGCGCTCACCCTGCCCTTCCTGCTGGACGGCGAACTGACCTCGCACCGCGTCGAGCCGGACGGCGACCGGCAGAAGCGCATGGAGTGGAACCTGCTGCTCGGCGGCAAGCATCCGCATCCGGAGCGGCTCGGCTACACGTGGCTGGAGTTCGGCCGCCGCGCCGCCGACGGCAGCCAGGAGTTCCGCACGATCGGCTGCGGGCTGAAGGCGGTCAGGGACCGGGGCGTGGTCAGGCACTGGTTCTTCGTCACCCCGCAGCGCGTCGGGGCGGGACTGAGCCTGATCTCACCCACCGGCGTGGCGCTGACCAGGGAGAACCTGCGTGAGGCCGTGGACGGCCACGGCATGGTCTACGACCGGGCGGCCGACTACCGGCGCGCGGTGGACGAGGCGCTGTTCTGGCTGGGCGAGCACCGCTACGAGGCGCTGGTCAACCTGCTGATCCAGCTCCGCCAGCCGCAGCTGTCGAAGCGCCCGGACGAGAAGCTGCTGTCCAGGGCCCTCACCGAGGCGCTGCCCCCGCTCAGCTCCACGTTGCTGGCCACGGTCGCCGACGCCTTCCGCGGCCTGGACGAGGAACGCGACGCGCTGCGCGGCCTGGACGAGGCGCGCAAGGCCGCGGCCGGCTTCCTGGACCACTACCGCGCCTACGCGGCCACGGCCACCAAGCGGAAGGCCGCCGGGCCCAGGCTCACGCAGAGCCGCTACGACAAGCTCGGCCGCGACCTGGCCGAGGCGGAGCTGCGCCAGTCGAAGGCGGAGGCCGAACTGGAGTCGGTCGACGACCTGCTCAGCGAGCTGGCCACGGAGAAGAACCTGCTCGACGCCCGCCGTACGGCGCTGCAGCAGAGCCCGGAGATGCGCGACGCGGAACGGCTGGACCAGACGCGCGAGGAGGCGGGCCGCCTGGCCGAGCACGCCCAGCGCACCGGCAAGGAGCTGAGCCGCGCCGACGGCGAGACCGGGCGGCTGGCCCGCCGGGCCGAGACGGCGCGCGAGAAGGCCGCGCGGGCGCAGGAGGAGCACGACGCGATCCACCACGCGGCCGAGGACGCCGCGGGCCGGGCCGGGGTCGGGCTTTCCGAGTCCCGGCGCGAGGCCGAGAACGCCGTCGTCCGCCAGGAGCACGCGATCGCCCAGCTTGAGCGCCTGCTGCAGGCGGTGGCCGACGCCGCCGCCGGGGTCGCGACGGCCAGGGCCGAGGTCGACCGGCTGACCGGCGAGCTCACCGAGGCCGCGGAGGCGATCGCGCTGGCCGGGCAGGTGGCCGGCGAGCGGGCCGCCGAGCTGCTGGACTCCTTCGCCGGATACCTCACCGGGCTGAGCGAGCTGCGGGTGGCCGACCGGGACGGCGTGCTGGCCGTACTCCGGGACTGGAGCGAGAACGCGGCGGGACCCAACCCCGCGGCCACCGCCGTCGACGACGCGCTGAGACAGGCCACGGCGGCGCTCGCCCGGCGCGAGACCGAGCTGGACGCCGAGCTCGCCGCCGCCCGGCTGGCCGCCGACGAGCTGGCCGTGGAGATCGCCCGGCTGGAGGCGGGCGGCCACGACGCGCCGCCCGCCCCGCACACGCGCGCCCCGCGCGGCGACACCCGGCCGGGGGCGCCGCTGTGGAAGGTCGTGGACTTCGCCGACGGGGTGCCCGCCGATCACCGCGCCGGTCTTGAGGCCGCCCTGGAGGCCGCGGGCCTGCTGGACGCGTGGCTGACCCCGCAGGCCGAGCTGATAGCCGGCGACACGGTGATCCTGCGCGGCAGGGTCAGCGGGCCGTCCTGCGCCAACGTGCTGCGCCCCGCGATCGACCGCGCCGACCCGCAGGCCGCCGCGCTCGACGACGCCATCGTGCTCTCCGTGCTGGCCGGCATCGGACTCGGGCCCGGCTCGCCGACCTGGATCGCCACCGACGGCCGCTGGGTCAACGGCCTGCTGGCCGGCGCCTGGCACAAGGCCGCCGCCGACCACATCGGCGAGGGCGCGCGCGAGTCCGCCCGCCGCGCTCGCCTGGCCGCGCTCGCCCAGGAACTCGCCGACGCCACGCTGCGGGCCGACGACCTCGACCGCGACAAGCAGGATCTCGCGGTACGGCAGGCCGTCCTGGCCACCGAGCACCGCGCCCTGCCCTCCGACGCCCCGGTCCGCGAGGCCCACGTGAAGCTGGCCGGAGCCCACGAGCGCCGCAGAACGATCCACGAACGCCACCAGCGCGCCGTCGGCCTCATGAACACCCGGCAGGCCGAGCTCGACGCGGCCCAGGTGCGGGCGGCCGAGTTCGCCGGTGACGTCGGCCTGCCGGCCGAGCGCGGGCCGCTGGGGGAGATCAGGGCGGCGCTGGCCGAGTACCGGCTGGAGCTGGCCAGGTTGTGGCCGGCCGTACACGCGCTGAGCACGGCCCGCGAGAGCGAACGTGAGGCCGCGCAGGAGGTCGCGCTCGCGGCCGAGCGGCTGGCCGAGGCGGCGCAGCTGGCCGCGGAAGCGGGGGAGCGGGCGCGCGCCGCGGCCGAGGTGTACCGCTCGCTCGCCGAGACGGCGGGCGCGGCGGTGGAGGAGCTGTTCCGCCGCCTGGAGGAGGTACGGCAGGAGCTGCGCGGGCGGGACCGGGCCGAGAGCGACGCCCGCGCCAGGCAGCAGCGGCTCGCGACCGAACGCGGCAAGGCGGAAGGCGTGCGCGAACGGCTGGCCGGCGAGATCGTCGAGGCCACGCGCGCCAGGGACGAGGCGGTGCGCGACTTCCGCGCGTTCGCCGCGACGGGCCTGCTCAAGGTCGCGCTGCCCGGCCGCGACGTGCCGGACCCGGCCACCGCCTGGTCGGCCACGCCCACGGTCGTCCTCGCGCGGGCGGTCAACGCCGACCTGGAGGCGGTCGACGACGGCGACGGCCCGTGGGAACGCGTGCAGCGCAAGGTCGCCGACGAGCACAAGCTCCTGTCCGACGCGATGGCCAGGCAGGGCCACTCGGCGGGGCTGACCGTCACCGAAGGCGTCATGATCGTCGACGTGACGTTCCAGGGCCGGGCCCGCGACATCCCCGACCTGGTGGGCGCGCTGGCGGAGGAGACCGCCGGCCGCGCCCGGCTGCTGTCGGCCAAGGAGCGCGAGCTGCTGGAGAATCACCTGCTCAACGAGGTCGCAGGAACGCTGCACGAGCTCATCGCGGCGGCCGAGAACGAGGTCGGCGGCATGAACGAGGAACTCCAGTCGCGTCCCACCTCCACCGGCATGCGGCTGCGCCTGGTGTGGAAGACCGCGAAGAACGCCCCGGAAGGACTCGACCGCGTCCGCGGCAAGCTGCGCCAGACCGTCGACGCGTGGTCACAGGACGACCGGGCGGCGGTCGGCTCCTTCCTGCAGGAACGCATCGCCAGGGAGCACGCCGACAACCCGGCGGCCGGCTGGAGCGAGGCGCTGACCAGGGCTCTGGACTACCGGGCGTGGCACGAGTTCGCCATCCAGCGGCTCCAGGAGGGCCAGTGGCGGCCCGCCACCGGTCCCGCCTCGGGCGGCGAGCGGGTGCTGGCCGCCTCGGTGCCGCTGTTCGCCGCCGCGTCGGCGCACTACAAGTCGGCGGGCAACCCGTACGCGCCGCGCCTGGTGGCGCTCGACGAGGCGTTCGCCGGGGTGGACGACGACTCACGGGCCAAGTGCCTCGGCCTGCTGGCCACCTTCGACATGGACGTGGTGATGACCAGCGAGCGCGAGTGGGGCTGCTACCCGCAGGTGCCCGGCCTGGCCATCGCCCAGCTGTCGCGGCGCGACGGCATCGACGCGGTCCTGGTCACGCCGTGGCGCTGGGACGGCAGGGAGCGCCGCCGGGTCGAACGCCCTTCACCGGGAGGCCTGGCCGATGAGTGAGCGGCTCGCGCGGCTCCTGGGCGGGGACGAGCTGGCGTGGCTGGTCGACCGGGCGCGTACCCGCCTGGAACGCGGCAGGCCCCTGACCGGCTCGGTCTCGCTGACGGGTGCGACGCACGGCCAGCGGCGGGCGGTCGAGACGCTGCTCGGCCGCCGGGCCGGGAGCGGCGCCTCGCTGTCGGTGTCGCTGGAGGAGGTCGACCGGGTGCTGCGGGCCAGCGGCGCCTGCGACGGCCTCGCCCAGGCGGTCGCGGTCCTGCGCGGCCCGATCCGCGACCTGACCGCCCTGGCCGCCGACCGCGACACCGCCTGGCGCGCCGCGTTCGCGGTCTTGGACACGCACCTCGCCAGGCGCGTCGGGGGCGGGCAGGATCTCGCGGGGTGGCGGGGCTGGCTGGACTCCTCCGGCCTGGTACGCAGGCTCGCGCCCGAACCCGCCGACGCCGGATCGCTGCTGGACCGGCTCGTCGCGGTGCTGGCGCGGCTGCCGTCCACGGGTGTGCCGATCGGCCGGCTCGCCGCCGAGACCTGCGGTGACGCCCACGCGCTCGACGACGGCCGCCCGGTGGCGACCCTGGCCCTGTCGGCGGCCCGCGCCCTGGCCGGTCTGCCGTACGCGGCCGAAGGCGGCGCCGACGCCAGGCGGGCGGCATGGGCGGCGGTCGGCGTGCACCTGGACGAGCTGTCGTCGCTGGTCCTGAGCCTCGGCCTGCCCGGCGACCCCACGCCGGGCGAGCCGCACGTGCGCACGCTGCGCCAGCTCCGCCGCGCCGGGCCGATCGCCGCGGGCCTGGTGCGCCTGTGCGAGAACCCGGTCGTGGTGGCCGCCGCCGCGGACGATCTCGGCGCCGCCTGCCCGCCTCTGGTCTGCGTGAACGGCCGCCCGTCCGCGGCCGTCTGGCGGCTGCTCGGCCTGCTGGCCGCCGGTGGATCGTCGTTCGCCTACCACGGCGACTTCGACTGGGGCGGCGTGGCGATCGCCGCGGCCGTCCACGAGCGTGTGGGGTTCGCGCCGTGGCGGTACGACGCCGCGTCCTACCGGCGGGCGGCCGGTGACGCCCCGCTGGCAGGACGCGCCGTGCCCACGCCCTGGGACCCGCCGCTGGCGGAGGAGATGCGGCGGCGGGCGGTCCGCGTGGAGGAGGAGCTGGTCCTGTCCGAGCTGCTGAGCGACCTGGCCGCGCCTCAGGCGAAGACGTCCTGCTGGTAGCGGCCCCCGGCGTCGAGCGCCGCCAGCCACTCCTCGCCCGGCCGCCCCGTCTTGGCGTGGTGGATGGCGAGGAAGGCCTGCCGTACGGCGGGGGCCATGCGCAGCCCGTCGCCGCAGACGTACACGTGGGCGCCCCGCTCCAGCAGTTCCCACACCCGGTCGGCCTGCTCGGCCAGCGCGTCCTGGACGAGGCGGCCGTCACGCGCGGAGAAGGCGACGTGCGCGTCCGGCGCCCACGCCGCCACGTCCGCGCGGTAGAGCCAGTCGTGCTCGGGGTGGCGGCAGCCGGTGAACACCAGGGCGGGCCCGGTGGCGCCGCGCAGCGCGCGGTCCTCCAGGAAGCCGCGCAGCGGGGCGAACCCGGTTCCCGGCCCGACCATGATCACCGGTGTCGCCGGGTCGGCGGGCAGGCGGAACGGCGGGGCGGGCACGCGGACGTAGCCGTAGAACACCTCGCCTTCCGCCAGCCCCGCCAGATACGCCGAGGCCATCCCCCGGTACTCGCCCGTCCCGGACCAGGCCGCGCCCTCCACCAGCCCGACCGTGATCCGGATGCGCCCGGGGTCGGCCAGCGGCGAGGACGAGGCGGAGTAGTAGCGCGGCTTGATCGGCCCCGCCAGCTCCAGGAACACGGGCAGCGGCAGCTCGATCGCGGGGAAGCGGTCGAGCAGCGCCAGCACCGAGACGCGCTTGGCCAGGATCTCGTCGGTGTAACCCTCGGTCAGCTCGCCGAGCTGCCGCGTGGTCCAGGGGCAGGCGGTGTGCGCGGCCAGCGTGGACAGGTCGGCGCGGGTGGCCACCTGCTGCAGTTCCACGAAGTCGGTGAGCAGAAGGCCGGCCGTGACCGGGGCGTCCAGGGGGAGATGGGTGGCGCCCCGGGCGCGCAGCCGTACCACCTGGTCGCGGGGGACGCGCAGGACGCGCAGCGCCCACTCCACCAGCTCGAGGTCGTTCTTGGCGAAGACCGCCAGGTGGTCGCCGGCGGCGTAGGTGACGCCTTCCGGCAGTTCGGCCACGATCGAGCGCACGCCCGCCCGCGGCGCCTCCTTCGAGAAGTCCCACAGCCCCGAGGGGTCGCCGGTCAGCTCCTCGTTGGAGACCACCCGCAGCGGCACCGCCCGCTCGGACACGACCGCGGGCCGCACCTCGGCCTCGGTCAGGACCTCCATCTCGTAGCGCGGCCCCGCCGCCTCCGCCGAGGCCGCGTACTCCTCGGCGAGCGCCGCCCACAACCGCGCCGTCCACGCCGAGACGTCCCCGTCGAAGTCGCCGTCCGCGTCCGCCTCACCCCTGTCGATCAGGGGTACGGCTCCCGCCGCCACCAGCTTGTCGAACGCCCGGCGGGGGAAGTCCTGGTAGGTGGGCCACTGGGTGTTGCCGCAGCCGAGCACGGCCAGCCGTACGCCGGAAAGGCCGGGAAGCTCTTCCAGCGCGTCGAAGCGCTGGGCGTTGTCGGGCGCGCGGCCGTTGTAGGAGGAGGCGACGACCAGCAGGAGGCCCTCGGCCGGCGGCCGCAGGTCGTCGAGCGTGGTCAGCGTGGTGGCGAAGCCGGCCCGGCCGGCCCGCTCGGCCAGGCGTTCGGCGAGGTCGGAGCAGGTGCCGAGGTTGGAGCCGTAGGCCACGGTGAGGGCGGTGCCGGTGACGGCGAGATCCTGCTGCCGTTCGTGCCGCTCGGGGACCGGCTCCTGGGCGGCGCCGCGCTCGTGGGGGCGGCGGTCGCGGACCCGGACCGTGAAGCCGTCCGGCTTGAGGGTGAGGGTCTGCTTGGTCTTGATCTTGTAGGCGGTGGGGTCGGAGACGGCGAACCGGCGCAGGACCATCGCGAGCGCGAGGCGGGCCTCGGTGAGGGCGAACTGGCGGCCGATGCAGGCGCGCTCGCCGTTGCCGAAGGGCTTGTACGCGGATTTATGGTGATTTTTGCGATTTTCGGGGAGCCAGCGGTCGATGTCGAACTCCTCCGGCCGGTCCCAGGCCTTCGAGCTGCGGTGCAGCGACGGCAGCACGACGACCGCCTGCTGGCCGGCGCGTACCGGATAGGAACCGCCGATCACCGTGTCCTCGAACGCCGACACCGAGAAGGCGGGGATCGGCGACCACACGCGCAGCGTCTCCTCCAGGACGCGCGAGATCACGTCCAGCTTCATGACCGTCTCGTAGGTCGGCGGGGTGTCGCCGGGCAGCAGGGCGTCGACCTCGGCGTAGGCCCTGGCCAGGGTGTGCGGGTCGCGCAGCAGGTTGTACAGGGCGAAGGAGAGCAGGCCGCTGGTCGTCTCGTGCCCGGCGATGAGGAAGGTGATGACCTGGTCGCGGATGTTCGCCTCGGACAGGCGCTCGCCGGTGCGCGGGTCGGTCGCCTCCATCATGAGGCCGAGCAGGTCGGAGGCGCCGCTCGGCCGCGCGGCGCGCCGCTCGATGACCTCCTCGACCAGGGCTCGCATCGTCTGGATGTCGCGCTCGTAGGCCTCCTGGCGCTTGCGCAGCATCTTGGTCACCACGGGCGGCTGGCGCAGGCGCAGCATCGCCTCGGTCAGCGCCGAGCCCATCGCGCGCAGGAACGGGTGCAGCTCGGGCTGGTCGAAGGAACGGAAGCGGTAGCCGAAGCCGGTCAGCGAGATCGTGTCCAGGGTCAGCCTGGTCATGTCGTCGGACACGGGCAGGTCCTGCCCCTGGCGGGCGGCCCAGGAGTCGATCAGCTGGTCGGAGACCTCCAGCATCTGCGGGAAGTAGGCGCGCATGGAGCGCTGGCTGAAGGCGGGCATCAGGATGCGGTGCGCGTGGCCCCAGACGGGCTCGTCGTGCCGGGCGGTGAACAGGGCGTCGCCGCCCAGGTCGCGCAGGAAGGACAGCGGCGGCTGGATGCCTTTGTGGAACCGGCTCTCGTCGCAGAGTTCCTCGACGAGGTCGGGATCGTAGACGAACAGGACGTCGTTCCCGAGCAGGTTCAGCTGGAACAGGCCCTCCTCGTAGCGGGCGGCCAGCTCGTCGAAGTAGGCGGCCGGCGAGTGCGCCGGCACCTGAAGCATGTTGCCGAGCAGGGGCAGGCCAGGCGGTGAGGGGATCATGGGCACTCCAAGGGGTCAGCCATACACCGTATGGCGGACGCTACCATACGCCGTATGGCAGTGAGCGCGCGGAGGGGTGCCCCTCTGACTCCGGAAGAGATCTACGCCGCGGCGTGGCGGCTGATCGACGCGGGCGGCGTGGAGGGGCTGTCCATGCGCAAGCTCGCCGCCGAGCTGGACGTCAACCCCATGTCGGTCTACCACCACGTCGAGAACAAGACGGCCCTGATCCACGAGCTCTGCCTCAGAACCGCCGCCCAGCTCGCGATGCCCCCCGACGACGGCTCGCCGTGGCAGGACCAGATGCGGGCGCTCGGCCACGCCTACCGGGAACTGGCCCACCGGCAGCCGTCGCTGTGGCGGTACGTGTTCAACAACCCCGAGGTGATGAGCAGACAGCAGGGCGGCTTGTGGGAGGTGCTCGACCGCCTCCTGCGCATGGCCGGCGTCCCGGAGGAGGAACTGTCACGGACGGCCGAGATCCTCAGCTCGTTCGTCAGCGGCTTCATCTTCTCCGAGTCGACCGGCGGCGTCCGCCCCGACGCCTTCGACGACGCCGTCACCCTGCTGATCGGCGGCCTGGAAGCGTACCTGGACCGGTAACGTCGGACATATGGATCTACACGTGGGTTGCGCGATGTGGAATCATGCCCGCTGGGGGCTTCCGCAGGGCGAGCGGCTCGGCGCCTACGCCTCCCGGTGCAACGCGGTCGAAGGCAACACCACCTTCTACGCCACGCCGTCCCGCGCCACCGTCGAGACCTGGGCGGCGCAGACCCCGGCCGACTTCCGCTTCGTGATCAAGCTGCCCAGGACGATCACCCACGAAGGCCGCCTCGGTGACGTCGGCGACCAGGTCCGCGCCTTCCTGCACGCGATCGAACCCCTCGGCCCCCGCGCCCACGCCCTGTGGGTGCAGCTGCCCGGCTCCTTCTCCCCGTCCGACCTGCGCGTGCTGGCCACGTTCCTGCGCCGCATGCCCGCCGCCTACCACTACGCGGTCGAGGTACGGCACCACGCCTTCTTCGACCACGCCCCGTCCATCGGGAACCTGGAGAGGATGCTGGGCGAGCTGGACGCCGAATGGGTGCCGTTCGACACCGTCACACTCTTCGAAACCCCGCCGACCAGCGACGCCGAGCGGGACGCGTGGACCAAGAAACCCCGTGTCCCCCGCCGCTCGCACGCCCTCACCGAACGCCCGATCGTCCGCTACCTCGGCCGAGACGACACCGCCAGGACCGTCGAAGGCTGGCGGTTCTGGGTGGAGACGACCGCGGCCTGGCTGCGCGAAGGACGATCACCGACCGTCTTCGTCCACACCCCCGACAACGCCGAGGCACTGACCCTGGCCCGCCGCTTCCACGACGAGGTACGCGCCCAGCTCCCCCGCCTCGCCCCGCTGCCTGAGCCGGTGGCCGAAGAGCCGCCGCTCACCCTGTTCTGACCCGATCAGCCTCTTTTCGGGTCAGGCCTGGGCAAGCCGCTGACCGCCTGAAGAAGAGGCGCCCGGCCTGACATCCTGAGCCGGTCATGGCGGAGTACGCGGCGGCGCTGGCAGCCTTCCAACGAGTGACGGCACTGGCCATCGAACACCACGCCGCGCTGGACACCGCCGCCCGGCTGATGCACGCCCACGCCTGGGTCGGGGGCGGCGCCGCCGCGTTCACGACCGATCTCACCGGCCACCGGACCAGGCTCCAGTCCTCGCTGTCCGCCGCCATGCGCGCCCTGGGCGACCTGGTCGTACGGCAAGGCGGCCCGAACCCCACGACCCCCGCCCTGACCACCTCACCGACCGGCGCGAGCGCCCCGGCAGGCGCCTTCCGTGGAATCGACCCGCAGGCGATGAGCACGCTGGTGTCGGTCCTCGACCACGCGGGCCACACCCTCGCGTCGGCCGGTTCCCGCCTGGGATCCGAACTGGCCGGGCACGGCCTGTCCGCCCAGCCGGGCCACACCCTCGGCCAGGTGGCCGGCTGGTCCGCGGAAAGCGGCCGGGACCTGCGGCAGCGCCTGTCCCGCATCCAGCGATCCGTCCCCTGGAGCACGCTTCCCGCTGGGCTGGCGGCGTACGACCTGTTCGGCGCCCATGCGCCCGGCTCCGGTCAGGTCCGTCAGCTCCTGCACCGGGTCGCCGCCGGAGACGCCGGGGCGGTCCCAGCGCTGCTGGCCGTACAGGAGAGCGGACAGGACACCACCCTGGCCGCCCGCGTGAACGCCTGGTGGCACGCCCTGCCCGAAGACCCGCGGCCGACCACCCTCGCCGGCTTCGGCAACCTCAACGGCCTGCCCGCAGCCATCCGCGACCAGGCCAACCGCCACTGGCTGAGCGCCGAGAAGGCCCGCCTGGCCACAGAACTGAAGAAGTCGTTCGATCGCCCTGAGGACCTGGGCGGCTGGGAGAAGACCGCCAACCAGCTCCGCCGCCTGAACCTCATCGAAGAAGAGCTCCAGCCCCGCCCCGGCTACCCGAGCCCGCTGCTCCTCGCCTTCGACCTGACCGGCAACGGCAGACTGATCATCTCCTGGGGCGACCCCGACACCGCCGACATCACCGTGACCAACGTCTCCGGCCTCACTTCAGGGCTGGACGCCGCCCACGGCGACCTGGAACGCGCCCGAGCCCTCTGGCGTCAGGCAGCGGTGACCGGAGGCGGAAAATCCATAGCCTCCATCACCTGGCTGGGCTACGACGCACCCCAAATCGACCCCGGACTCTTCGATCCCGGCAAATCCGTAGCCTTCGAAGGCGCGGCCGCGAAGGGCGGCGCCGCCCTGGCCTCCTTCACCGACGGCCTGCGCGCCTCCCACCACCCATCCGGTACGGCCCGCTCCGTCGTCATCGGCCACAGCTACGGCTCCCTCACCAGCGGCCACGCCGCCACCCTGCGCCCGGGCCGCCTGGCCGACGACCTCATCCTGGTCGGCAGCCCCGGCGTCGGCGTCAACCACGCCCGCGAACTGGGCCTCGACCCAAAACACGTCTGGGTAGGCGAGGCCGGCGGCGACCCGGTAACCACACTGGGCAGCTTCGGAGCGGATCCAGGAGACGAGTCATTCGGCGCCCAACGCTTCCCCGTCGGCCGGGAGGTCTACACAGCCGCTCACAGCAGCTACTGGGACGCCGGATCCACCTCATTGCGCAACATGGGCCGTCTCATCAACGGCCAATACGACCATCTGACAACGCCTCAGGCAGGTAGCGGCCAGCCCCAACTCCTCATGCCTGAGTTCGACCCCGCCCTGGCCCGCAATCCGAACAGGTGACGATGTGCTCCGTGCTCTCCTTGCTTTCGTTCTCCTCCTCTTGATCGGATGCACCGTGAACAAGCCCACTTTCAGTCAGGGACAGGCGATCGCCATCAACGACAAGCTGATCAGCGAGACGGTTCGAGCGATTAATCCCAGGCCCAGACTGGAGGTGATCTCGTCCTTCAACGCGCCAAGTGGTTGCCTGGGCGAAGGAGCCTCCAAAAATCAGATCATCGTGAGCCGCGCATACTGGCTGCGCGATGTCCCGAAAGATCAAAATCTGGCTATTTCTCGGCAGATTCGAGTGTTCTGGCAGTCTCGAGGTCATCGCATCGTATCCATGGGGAGTAACGGCAATCCGGACCTGAGTGGGGAGTCTCAGCCTGACGGATTCAGGCTGTTCCTTACCTGGGCTGAGGGTGACCACATCTTTCTCGGCGCGTCGTCCCCCTGCATCTGGCCCGACGGAACTCCAGCCCCCTGACCATGGCTGATGCCCACGGTGCGGGATACTGAGCGGGGGCGATGTTCCGGAGAGTGGGTGGTGAGGCATGGGGGTCTTTTCGCGGGGGTTTCGTGGTAAGCGGCGTCAGGATGATCGGCTTCCGCCGGGTCAGTATCTGACGGAGGATTTTCCGGTGTTGTCGGCCGGGCCCACTCCGCGGGTGCCGTTGGACGGGTGGGAGTTCGTCATTGACACCGAAGCCGAAGCGGTGCATCGGTGGACCTGGGCAGAATTGATGGGGCTGCCGGTCGAGACGCCCACCGTTGATATTCATTGCGTGACCACCTGGTCCAAGCTGGACACCACCTGGCAGGGTGTCTCGCTGGATGTGCTCTTCGAGGATGTCGAGACTGTCGCCGAGTATGCGCTGGTCCATTCCTATGGGGGCTACACGACCAACCTGCCGCTGGAGGATCTGCTGGATGGGAAGGCGTGGATCGTCCATCGCTTCGGCGGGGAAGAACTGGAGCCTCGGCATGGAGGGCCGGCGCGGCTGCTGGTGCCGCACCTGTACTTCTGGAAGTCGGCCAAGTGGGTACGCGGCATCCGCCTGCTGAACCAGGACCATCCTGGCTTCTGGGAGACGGCCGGGTATCACAACTACGGCGATCCCTGGCGTGAGCAGCGGTACGCCGATGACTAAGTGGCGGCCCGCGCGGCTGGTCGAGGCGCGGGATGAGACGTCCAGCGCGCGGACCCTGATTTTCGATGTGCCCGGCTGGCCCGGTCACCTGGCGGGCCAGCACGTGGACGTGCGGCTGACCGCCGAAGACGGCTACACCGCCCGCCGCAGCTACTCCCTGGCCACCACCCAAGGCGTCGAGCTGACCGTGCAGCGCCTGGAGGACGGGGAGGTCTCGCTGTACCTCACCCAGATCATGGAGCCGGACGACCGGCTGGAGATCCGGGGGCCCGTCGGGGGCTGGTTCGTGTGGCGGCCGGAGGATCCGGCGCCGGTCCTGCTGGTCGCCGGTGGCGCCGGGATCGTGCCGCTCATGGCGATGATCCGCACCCGCCGTACGGCGGGCGTGGCCACGCCGTTCCACCTGATCTACTCCCTTCGCTCGCCCGAGCAGCTCTACTACGCCGGCGAGCTGCGCGAACCCGATCCCGGCGTCGAGGTGTCGCTGGTGTACACCCGGGTGCGCGACAGCCGCCTCACCGCCGCCGATCTGCCGGGGCCGGGGCCTGACTGTTTCGTCTGCGGCCCGACCGGGTTCGTCGAGGCGGCGGCCGATCTGCTCGTGGGGCTCGGCCATGACCCCGCGCGTATCAAGACCGAGCGTTTTGGAGCGTCCTCATGAACCACCTCGACGGCAACGCGATGGCCGGACCGCTCAGCGAGATCTTCGCCGTCGACCTGTCGGAGGCCTCGGGTACGTGCGCCTCCTGCGGGCTGGTCGGTCCGGTCGCCGGTCTGCGGGTCTATGGGCCCGATCCGGGGCTGGTCGCCCGTTGCCCCGGGTGTGACGAGGTGGTGATGCGGCTGGTCCGCGGTCCGGAGGCGGCCTGGCTCGACCTGCGCGGGGCCGTCTCGCTGCGGATACCGCTCGGCTCCTAACTTCGGGTGGTCACTTCGGCCGACAGTCCGTCCGGCAGCAGCGCGCCGCCGGGCAGCACGGCCCGTACGGTGAACCGGTGCGTGGACCCGGGCACCAACGAGCCGATCTTGGCCTTGCCCTTCTTGACCCGTGTGATCTCGCGCTCGCCGTCGAAGACCGCGTACCCCCTGGCCGCCACCGTGGCCTGGGGCCACGACAGCTTGACCGAGGTCCGCTTGACCTTGTCCGCCTTCAGCGCGCTGCCCTCGGCCCAGGGCCGGGGTGACTCGACGATGAAGGCGTCCACGAGCGCGATCCGCCCGGTCTCGGAGAAGCGCTGCTTGTTCACCACGCGGATGGTGTGCTCGCCGGGCGTGAGCCCGGCCAGCCGGAAGACCCGCTGCTGCGCCAGCCGCCTGGGCCCGTTGCAGTCCACCGTGGCCTTGAGCTGTCCGTCGACGTAGATGTCCACGACGCCCATGTCGGTGAAGCGTTCTGTGAGGTAGCTGATGCCGGTGCCGGTGAAGGTCAGTTCGGCGTGGTCGCCGGTCTCGGTGGAGTAATGCACGTCGTCGTTGTGGTCGCCGACTCCCCGGCCGCGGTCCACGCCCCACTGGCCGGTGTAGCGCACCTGCGAGTCGTCGTTGACGTAGGTCAGGATCACCGAGGGATCGGTGACGGTGAGCTGGTAGCTGTCGGACACGCCTTCGTAGATGGCCGTGATCGTCGTGGTGCCCCAGGCGGCCGCGGTGACCGCGCCCTGCGCGTCCACCTTGGCGATCATCGGATCGGAGCTGGTGTAGACGACGCCCTCGGAGACGGGAGTACGGCTCCCGTCGGCGTTCACCGTCTGGGTGGTGACCTTGCCGGTCTGGCCCACCTTGAGTTCGGCGGCGCCGCTGGCGATCAGCGCCTTGACCGCCGCGGTGCCCGCCGTCATGGAGAAGCGGTCGAGCAGCAGGCCGGAGTCCACGTCGGCGACGATGCGCAGGGTGTGGACCCCGGCGGTGAGCTTCACCCAGGTCGTGACCGGCTTGAACGCCCCGCCGGTGTCCGGTACGTGCACTTGTGAGCGGTCGCCGTCCACCTCGAAGCGGAAGGTGGCGGACCTGTCGGAGGCGGCGGTGAAGGCGACCTTGTACAGGCCCGTGTGGGGGACGAAGACGTTCTCGTAGCGCAGGTAGTCGTTCGTGCTGATGCGGCCGACCGCCTTGACCTGTCCACCGGGGCCGGGGTGCGAGCCGACGACGACGCCGGTGTCGTGGCCCTGCCAGGACCATTCCTGGCCGAGGTTCCACTGCATGGTGTAGTGCTCGGCCTCGATCGTCTGCGTGAAGGCCCGCTGCGCGTCCAGGCGCAGCCAGTTCCACACGGCGTTCGAGCTCGCCGCGGTCCACACGACCTTGACGGATCGGCTGCCCTTGGTGAGCGGGAGGACGAAGTCCTCGGTCCGCATCCGCTCGACGCCGCCGGTCGGACGCAGGCTGAGCTCGCCGGTGACGTCGGTGCCGTCCACCTCGACCCGGAACTTCAGCGGGGCGTCGTTGACGGTGGAGTAGCGCATCTGCAGCAGGTAGTCGCCGGTCGAGGGGATCTCGACGCCGTCGTAGCGTAGCCAGTCGCCGGTGTCGATCACCGAGACGCCGGGTGTGCCGTCGTCGTCGGCCGCGTCGGCGGCGGCGAGCCAGACGCCTTCCTGGGCGGCCGGCCGCTCGGCCTGGATGGTGCGCGATTCCGGGCGGTCGCGGGTGAAGCGCATCCAGTTGAGGAAGAACCAGCGACCGTCCTCGCGGATGATCTTGATGGTGTGGCGGCCGGCGGGCAGGGTGAGGCCGCGTTCGACGGTCCGGTAGACGTTGTAGCCGCCGGAGTCGGGCACGGTGATCGGGCCCAGGGCGTCCTTGCCGTCGATCTCGACGCGGAAGCGGTTGCCCGCCTCGGAGGAGACACGGAACTCGGCACGGTAGGTCCCGCCCTCGGGCACCACCACGTTGTCGTACTCGGCCCACTCGCCCGCCGCGTCCAGATAGAGCGCGCCGAAGCCGCCTTCGGGCGGCGCCTCGACGCCGTAGGCGCCCTGGGCGGCGGTGTAGTCCTCGTTCTCGACCTTGAACTGGGTGAGCGGCGCCGTGGTGACGGCCGGGCGGGTGGCGCCGGCGGCGACCTCGACGGTGCCGACCGGGTAGACCTTGCCCGACCCGTCCGGCATGGCCAGTTCGACGCGCGGCTCGCCGTCCTCGCCGAGCAGGGCGATGCCCACCTCGTACGCCCCTGCGGGCACCCCGGCCGGCAGGGTGAACGTCGAGCGGAGCTCACGAACGTCGCCCTTGAACCACCTGGTCTGGTCGAGCGAGCCGTCGGTGCCGCGCCACACCACCTCGCCGGTGGCCCGGTTGGTGAAACGCACCTCCAGCGGGTAACGCCGGGGGCTGAAGCCGACGCCGTTGTTGGTCCACGTGTGGTCGAGGGCGAACGTGCCGCCGGGCGCGACACGGGAGTCGTACGTCGCCGACGGCATGAGGAAGCGGTAGCCGGAGTAGCGCGCGAGCGTGGTGAACCACTCGCCGTAGGCCGTCTTCATGGCTTCCCAGTGCGTGAAGCTGGTGTTGTTGATGCCCTGCAGGTTGGAGCGGTAGTCCTCCAGCGCGTTCTTGACCACGAGCCGCGGGTTGTTCAGCATGATCCCGCTGTCCCAGCCGGCGCCCTCCGAGACCTGGATCATGTCGCGGCGGAGCTTGCGGTTGATCCAGACGCTCTCGCTGGTGGTGCTGTGGTTCATCCACGCGAACGCGCTGTTGACCGTGTCGGAGCGCAGGCCCCAGTTCTCGTTGCGGGCGGCGTGCTCGTAGCCGAAGGCGGCGTACCGCTTGGCCTGGGAGCCGGCGTCCGGGTCACTGGCGATCACGTCCGCGCCCGGGTTGGGCATCATGACCATCGTGCGGGTGAAGGCGTCGGCGTAGATATCGATGATCTTGCGCAGGGTGGTGGTGCGGGTCGTGCTGTCCGGCCAGGGGAAGTTCATGGCGTCGTTCCAGCCCGACCATTCGCCGAACAGGGAGAAGGCCCGCAGGTCCACCCACGCCATACCCGGGTTCGCGTCGTAGCGGGCGGCGAAGGCGCTGACCGCCTCCTTGAGCTCAGCCAGGTAGATCGGGTCGTGGTAGATCGGCTGCTTCGACTTGTAGATCGTGTTGTACGGCGCGAGCCGGAACCTCGCCCCCGCCTCGTCGAAGAGCCAGGCAGGCGGGTATTCGTAGGCGAAGACGCTCGGGTCGTTCTCGATGTCGGGCGCCTCCGACATCAGGAGCTGGAACTCGACGGTCTTGCCTTGCTCGACGATGCGCCGCATGAAGGCGTCGAGCCGGTCCCAGGTGAACTCGTCGTTCCTGGGCTCGAAGTCGGCCCAGGCGATCTGCAGCCGCACGATGTCCGCGTCGTCCGGGATCTTCTTGGTTCCCTGGACGAAGTCGGTGATCGCCGGGTCGTCGGTGAAGACCCAGCCCCGCTGCCCCGCGGGTTTGGGGGAGTTGATGTCGAAGGCGGTGCCCGTGTACGGGTTGCCGTGCAGGACTTGGTGGGTGTCGGTGAAGGTCACGGTGGTACGGCCGGCGTCCGCCGCGGCGGCGGCCGGGCTGATGGGCAGCACGAGTAAGGCGCAGGCGGCCACGCTGAGCAGGCGGCGGATCATCGGATCTCCACGGGCACGGAAGCGGACTCTGCGAGCGAGCGGTAGGCGGCCTCGACGAGCGCGACCGTCCGGTGGCCCGCATGGGCGTCCGGCTGACGGGCCTCACCTGAGCGCACCGCGTCGAGGAAGGCGCGGATCAACAGGTCGTCGAGCGGCGCGCCGTATCCCCGTGCGACTACGCCGCGGTCGTTCCAGCCGGTCAGGACGTCGGCGAAGGGCGCGATCTCGGCCATGCCCTCGGTGCCGATGACGGTGAGCGTGACCAGGTCGCCGCTGTTGGGCCGGCCCGGCGGGCGCGACCAGGAGCAGTCGATCGAGGCGATGACGCCGTCGCGGTAGCGCAGCGAGAGCAGTCCGGCGGTCTCGACCGGATTGCCGGCGTGGTTCAGCTCCGGGTTCGGGATGGTGTTGGCGATGGCGTACACCTCGACGGGGTCGTCGTCGAGCAGATCGGCGAGCAGGTCGGCCACATGCACGACATGGTCGGTGAGTGCGCCGCCGCCGCTGAGCGCGGCGTCGACGAACCATGAGCGCGTGGTGGGCACGCCGCCGCAGTTGGTGGCGGCGATCGAGACGATCCGGCCGAGGTCGCCGCGCCGTACCACCGCCCGGAGTTCCGCGTATGAGGGGGCGAAGCGGACCGGGAAGGCGGTCATGAGCACGGTGCCCGCGGCCCGGGCGGCCTCGATCATCGCGGCCGCGTCGGCGGCCGAGGTCGCCAGCGGCTTCTCGCAGAGCACGTGCGCGCCATGGGCGGCGGCTCGGGCCGCGAGGTCGCGGTGACGGGTGTTCTCGGCGCAGATCACCACGCCGTCGGGGCGCCAGGCCCAGAGTTCGTCCTCGGTGTCGAAGGAGGCGATGCCGAGCGATGCGGCGAGTTCGCGGCCGCCCGACTCCGCCGCCGGCCGTTCGGCGTGGCCGGGGTCGCAGGCGGCGACCTCGACGCCGTCGCTGCGGCGCAGCGCGGCGGCGTACTCGGTGGCGTGCGGGTGGGCGAAGGAGAGGATGGCGATTCTCATGCGGCGGAGGCCTCTTCCGTGGCGGGCTTGAGATCGATCGGCAGGCTCTCGGCGACCGAGCGCGCCACGGCGTCGGCGACGCGCATGGCCTGCAGGCCGTCGAGCGCGGTGACGCGCGGCGTGCCGCCGGTCGCGATCGCGTCGAGGAAGTCGCCGAGCTCGGCCCGGTAGGGGCTGGTCAGGGGGGAGAAGTCGGGCAGGATTCCCGCGTCTGCGGCGGCTTCGCCCTGGTAGCGGAAGGGGCGGCGCTCGTCGGAGTCGCCGTGCAGGACGCCGTGGGAGCCCGCGACCTCGAAGTGGGTGCGGAAGCCGATCGGGGCCGTGGTCCAGGTCGCGGTGAGCACCGAGATCGCGCCTGAGGCGTGGGTCAGGAACGCCTGCGTGCTCTGGCTCCCGTCCACCGCGTGGGTGCGGGCGAAGACCCGTTCGACCTCGCCGCCGATCCAGCGGGAGACGTCGATGTCGTGGATCATCAGGTCGAGCAGCACGCCGCCGGACCGGTCCGCGTCGAGGTACCAGCCGCTGTGCGGGCTGCGGCCCTGGCGGGTGTGGCGCTGCACCGCGACCCGGCCCACGTCGCCGCGGGCGACCGCGGCCCTGAGCTCGGCGTACTCGGCGAAGTAGCGCACCACGTGCGCGGGGAAGAGCGGGACCCCGGCCTCGGCGAAGCGGGCCACGAGCTCCTCCGCCTCGCCGAGCGTGCGGGTCAGCGGCTTCTCGCACACCGTCGGCAGGCGGTGCTCCAACGCGGCCAGGGCCAGGTCGAAGTGGGTGTCGGTGGGGGTGCAGATGTCGACGACCGCGGCCGTGGCCAGCAGTTCGCCGAGCCCGGATGCCACCCGGCCGCCGCCGTGGCGGCGTACGAGCTGCTCCGCGTCGTCGGCGGGAGAATGGACCACGACGTCGTAGCCGAGGTCGAGCCAGGCCGGGAGGTGGGCGTTGGCGATGCCGCCGGCCCCGATGAGTCCGACCGTTCTGTGCATGGAGTGACCGTCCGTTTCCCGCGCGCGGCGCGCGCTGTCGATCGTCATTTGCCGATGCCCTGCGTCATGCCGCTGACGATGCGGCGGCCGAACCACAGGTAGGTCGCGATCATCGGGAGCACCACGATGACGACACCGGCGAAGAGCCCACCCCAGTTCGAGGTGTACTGCATGTTGGAGTAGAAGTTGAGGAGCGCGACGTTCAGCGTCTGCATGCGCTGGTCCGGGACCAGCATCAGTACGATCACCGTCTCGTTCCACAGGCTCAGCGCGTTGAGCACGGCCACGGTGGTGATGCCCGGCCGCGCCAGCGGGACCATGATCTTCCAGAAGGTGCGGAACGGCGTCGCGCCGTCGAGCGAGGCGGCCTCCTCCAGCTCGCCGGGCAACGAGCGGAAGTAGCCGATCAGCACGAAGACGCTGAACGGCAGGCTCAGCACGACGTAGAAGATCGCCACGGTGACGCGCGGATCCCAGGCGCCGGTGATCCAATCGACCATGAAGCGCGACAGGCCGATGCCGATGAGCACCATGGGCACCGCGAACGCCTGGAACGGGATGCTCATGCCGACCGCGAAGAACGTCGCCACCGGCCCGCTCGACCGGGCGCCGAGCCGCGCCACCGCGTAGGCGGCCGGGACGCTGAGCGCCATGATCAACGTGACCGAGACGGCCGTCAGCAGGACCGAGTTGACCGTGGCGGTTCCCAGGCCCGAGCCGGACCAGGCGGTCGCGAAGTTCTCCCACATCCAGGTGCCTGGCAGGCCCACCGGGTTGGCGAAGATCTCCCGCGAGGACTTGACCGAGTTCAGCATGACCCACAGGACCATGCCGACGTTGAACAGCACCCAGACCCACAGGCCCAGCTTGATCAGCGCGACCGCCGCGGTCCCGAAGGCGGCGCGCGGGAAGCCGGTCACGACCACTCCAGCCGGTCGCGCCGCTGGATGCGGCGCGACAACACGATGAGCAAGGCGGTGACGGCGGTCATGACCACGCCGATCGCGGCGGCCTCGCCGAGCTGGGCCAGGCCGCCCACCCGGCCGCCGGTGACGCGCAGCCATTGCTCGACGGCCAGGGTGCGGGCCTCGGGCGGCGGGGTGCCGGCCGTACCGACGAAGGCGATGACGATCTCGAACGTCTTGATGCCGGCGATCGCCCACAGCGCCGCCGCGATGGCCAGCATGTCGCGGGTGAGCGGCAGAGTGACGTGCCTGAACTGCTGGAGCGGGCCCGCCCCTTCGATGCGGGCCACCTCGTAGAGACTCGGCGGTATGCCGTCGACCGCGGACATCACCAGCACGACGTAGAACCCGGCCGCGCTCCACACCACCCCTGCCATGATCACCTGGAAGATGAGCTCGGGACCGAGCCACGGCTGGCGCAGCGCGGACAGGCCGAGCAGCCCGAGCAGGGTGTTGACCATGCCTTTCGGGTTGAACAGGAACGAGACCGCGAGGCCGACCGCGATCGGGGAGATCATGAAGGGCAGGAAGACCGCCGAGCGGATGAACGCCCCGGCGCGTGCCGTACGCAGAACGATCATCGCGGCGGCGGCGATGAGGAAGAGGGCCGCCCCCACGAGCAACGTCAGCAGGACGGTGTTCAGGAACGACGTCAGGAACATCCGGCTGGTGAGCAGTTCGGTGTAGTTGCCCAGCCCGGTCCACGAGAACGCGGTGCCGAGGCCCGACCATTCCGCGAAGCTGAGCACCACGCCGAAGAGCGAGGGCAGTACGAAGAAGAGCAGGTAGGTGAGGAGTGCCGGGAGCAACATCGGCAGGTAGAGCCGGCGGCGCTCGGCGTGCAGGGCGCCGGAGACGGACATTAGTCGCTCGCCAGCGCGGCGGTCCGGGACTTGCCCTCCGACAGGAACGTCGCGGCGTCGATCGAACCGCCGATGAGTTTGTCGTCGAGCGGCAGGAAGACGTCGTTGTACCACTTCGGCCGCACGGTGGCCACGCCGTCGAAGTCGAGGCTGATCTCGGTGGCCTCGCGGATGGCGCGCTGGATGGCGGTGAGCTCGTCGGGCGCGGGGGAGTCGGCGCGCGCGGGGATGTTGGCGGCGTCGGTGGCGATCCGGTCGATGTACTTGCGCTGCATCGCGAAGGCCAGGAAGTCGGCGACGGCCCGCTGGTTCTTGGAGCCGGGGTTGACGCCCCAGCCGAGGGCGCCGACGGTGACGATCGAGCCCTTGGCCGGATCCACCGGCGGCAGCGAGATGACCCGCGGCTGGACCGCCTTGACCCGGAGCGAGGCGGTCTCGCTGCCGAGCCAGGTGCCGTTGAGGTTGAAGGTGTGCTCGCCGGCCGCCCACGCGTTCTGCGCCTCCGGGAACTTGGTCGCCATGTGGTCGGGCTGGAACAGTCCCGCCTCGACCAGCGACTCCACCTCGGTCACCGCCTTCTTCACCTTGGGGTCGTCCCAGGCGGCCGGGTCCTCGGCGAGCCGGCGCAGGCTGCCGGGCCCGGCGGTGGTGAGCAGGATCTGATAGAGCCAGAAGGCGTTGTAGGAGTTGATCGTGCCGTCGAGCGCGATCGGCTGACGGCCGGCGGCCTTCTCCTTGCGCGCGGTGGCCATGAAGTCGGCGAACGTCTTGGGCGGTGCGGTGGCGAAGCCGGGGTGGCGGGCGGCGTCGTACCACAGGCCGATGGAGAAGACGCTGTGCGGCACGAACCCGTAGCCCTTGTCGTCGCTGATCGCCTTCAGCACGCTCTTGGGCAGGACCTCCTCGATGGTGGCGCTCTCCCCGGGGATCTTCGTCCTGAAGACCGCCGACAGGTCGCCGAGCGCGCCGGCGGCGCGGAAGCCGGCGGTGTGGTCGATGGCGGTGTCGAACAGATCGGGGCCCTGGCCGGTCGCGATGGCCGTCTCGACCTGGTCCTCCTGGCCGTTGCCGAGCCACTGCACGTCCACCCTGACGCCGCGCTCCTTGGCGTAGTCGGCGATGACCTGCTCGAAGAGGGTGGCCTGCGGGGTGCCCTTGGCCCACTTGCCCCAGTAGAGCAGGGAGGAGGTGGGGGCGGGGGTGTCCTGGAGCTTCGTGCCACATGCGGTGAGGGCGAGAAGCGCGCCGGCGGCGGTCGCGGCGACCGCGACGCGGATGCGTTTGCGCATTGCTGGGTCCCTTCGGGGAGGTGCTGGCTCGGCGAACCAGGTATGAGGTGAGATAATAAAGACAGTGTGTGTATTAATGGAAGGGGTCGCCGTGGCCTACGTCGTGCGGGAGGATTTAGAGGTATGAGTGTGCTGATCGGACGCGAGGAGAGCCCCCTGCGCCGTGCCGGCGGACTGGCCCGGCTGCGCCGGCTCAACTCGCTGGCCGTGATCGAGGCCATCCGGCAGGAGCCCCTCACCATCCCGACGATCGCCCAGGTCACCGGGCTGTCGAAGACCGCCGCCGACTCCGTGGTGGCCAACCTGGTCACGCTCGGCTGGGCCGGGCAGGTGGAACCGCTCGCGCCCACCGGCGCCGGCCGCCCGGCCACCCGCTACCGCTTCCGAGCCGAGGCGGCGGTCGTGGTCGGCATCGACATCGGCCGGCACACCACCAGGGCCGAACTCGCCGACCTCAACGGCGAGGTGCTGACCAGCGGATCGGTCGCGGCCTCCGCCGCTGACCCGCCCGGCGCGCTGATGGCCGACGCGCTCGGGGTGGTGGACCGCCTTCTCGCCGAGCAGGGGCGGGCCCGGCCCGATGTGTGGGCGATCGGCGTCGCCGTACCCGCTGTGGTGTACCGGGACATCATCACCAAGGGCGCCGAGGGCTGGGGCGGCTTCAGCGTGCGCGCGGCCCTGGAGCCACACTTCGAATGCCCGATCGCGGTGGACAACGACTCCAACCTGGCCGCGTTCGCCGAAGCCTGGAAGGGCAGTGCCACCGAGGCGAGCTCGATGATCTACGTGCACTCGGGCAATCGCACCGGGGCCGGGCTCGTCCTCAATGGGACCGTCTTCCGCGGCGCGAACGGCGCCGCGGGCGAGATAGGCGCGCTCCCGCAGCTCGGCTGGGAGCACGCCCAGGAGCACCTGCACGAAGTACGGCTCGCCGACGGACGCCGGATCAACCGCGAAGAGGTCTTCGCCGCCGCGGCCGAGGGCGACCAGGACGCCGTGCGGGCGGTCGACCGCTTCAGCGCCGTCATCGCGATCGGCATCGCCGCGCTCGTGCTGGCCGTCGACCCCGAGGTCGTGGTGGTCGGCGGCGGCAACGCACGGGCAGGCGACACCTTTCTGGAGCCGCTGCGACGCCACGTCGACGAGCTCTGCACGGTACGGCCGGCGCCGCCGATCGTCCCCTCGACTCTGAAGGAGAACGGATCGATCACCGGCGCCGCCGGGCTCGCCGCCAACACCGTGCTGGAACAGCTCTACGCCGTGGCCGCCGGAGGAGAGGCCCTGTCCAGCACCGACGTGCCGCCGTGGCGCTGGTAGTGTCCTTCACCGACCCTGTCCGGTAAGGAAGACACCATGAAGCGCATCGGGATCATCGGCGTGGGCGAGATCGGCCGGGCCATCGTGGTGGGCCTGTCCGAGTGGGCTCCCGACGTGTTCCTTTCTCCCCGGGGAGCACACACGGCCGCGGAGCTGTCGGCGGCCTACGACAACGTGCACGTGTGCGATGACAACCAGGCCGTGGTGGACCGCTCCGAGCTGGTCGTCATCGCCGTACGCCCCTACGACCGGCAGGAGGCGCTGGCCGGCCTGCGGGTGGACGCGGGCACGATCGTGGTCAGCCTGATGGCCGGCGTCGGCGTCGACGAGCTGCGCCGGATGCTCGGCACCGACGTCCCCGTGGTGCGGGCCATCCCGCTGCCGCCCGTACGCGACCGCGACTCCGTGACGGTGACGTGCCCGTCGCACCCGGAGGTGGACGCGCTGTTCGAGCGACTGGGCGGCGCGCTCCCGGTCGAGGACGAGGCGGCCTTCAACGTCTTCTCCGCCCTGACGGGGACGCTGACCACCCACTACTCCTACCTCGCCACGCTCACGTCGTGGGCCGTCGGCCACGGCGTGCCCGACGAGGTCGCTGACCGCTACGTCCGCAGTCTCTTCCAGGGCGTCGGACGCAGCCTGAGCGACGAGGCCCGCTCCCTGCGTCAGCTCGCGGCCGACCACGAGACCCCGAACGGGAGCAACGAACGCGTCCGCACCACCTGGTTCACCGAAGCCAACTCCGCGGCTCTCGGCGAGGTCCTCGACGATCTGCTCGCCCGTCTCCGGCAGCCCTAGTCGTGGGCGATGTGCAGGAGCTGGCGCCACAGCAGCACCACGAACACCGCGGAGCCGGCGAAGGCGAACCAGAACGGCGCCGCCACCCCGAAGCCGGTGGCCAGGATGCCGCCGATCAGGGAACCGACCACCAGGCCGCCGAAGACGCAGATGGTGTTGACGGCGCCCACCCGGCCCTGCAGCTCACGCGGGACCGCCCGCTGGCGGATGGTGACCGAGGTGGTGCCCCAGATGAAGGCGTGCGCGCCGAAGACCAGGAAGATGCCCCCGGCCACCCACGGCGAATGGGTCAGGGCCAGCCCCAGGTGCGTGAGGGTCTCGATGATGAGCCCGATCCGCATCAGCGCGCCGAGGCTGACCCTGCGGGTGATGGTGCCGTACAGCGCGGTGCCGATGAGCCCGCCGATCCCGCTGATGGTGCTCATCAGGCCGAAGCCGATGTCGCCGAGGCCGAGCTGGTCCTGGGCGTACAGGACGAGCACCGACCAGGCGGCGCCGAACGTGAAGTTGAAGATCAGGATGGTGAGCGCCAGCGTGCGTACCGCCGCGTGCTCGATGGTCCATCGGAACCCGGCGACGAGCTCCCGAATCGTGTCCGGCTTGGGGTCTCCGGCCTGCCGGCCGTGGGGCGGCAGGCTGATCCGGCTGACCAGCAGGACTCCCGCCAGCACCAGCAGCAGCTGGCTGGCGAACGGCCAGGTGTAGCCCACGGCGAACAGCGCCGCGCCGATCGGCGGCCCGGCGAGCTGGTTGAGCGTGATGAACCCGGTGCCCAGGCGGGCGTTGGCGACCACGAGATCGTCCCGGTCGACCATCGTCGGGGTCAGCGTGGCGGTCGCGTTGTCGGCGAACACCTCGGCGACGGCCCTGAGCGTCAGCATGATCAGCGCCGTCACCACCGTCACCGTGCCGGTGGCCAGGAGCGCGACGAGCACCGCGAGCACCACCGCGCGGGCCAGGTTGGCGACGATCACGATCCGGCGCCGGTCATACCGGTCCGACAGCACTCCGGCGTAGAGGCTGAAGAGCAGTTGCGGGGCCCAGCCCACCAGCGCCGACAGTGAGATCATCAGCGGATCGCGGGTCAACGTCGCGATCAGCAGCGGACCGGCGGCCGCGGCGAGGCCGTCGCCGAGATTCGTCAGCCAGCTCGACGCGAGCAACCATCGGAACCCTGTCCCCAGCCGGGCCGGCAGCACCCGTTCCACTACTCTGATCACGAGCGTAAGACCATACTTTTCATTGCCTACCTGCGGCAATGTGTTTTTTCTGGGTCAGTCGGCCGGTCCCCATTCGAGGACGACCTGGAACTGCGCCTCTGAGGAGGTCTTGGCGATGGCCACGTCGGCCTCGCCGGAGATCTTGATGCCGAAGGTGAGCTCCAGCCGGTCCGGCGGGTTCTCGATGTCGCGCAGCTTGCGCGCGATGCTCTCCACGGCCGGGGTCACGCTGGTGATCGCCGCCTGCAGGGTGCTGCCGGCCTGGCGGAGGGCACGACCGGCGCGACCCGCCCGCTGGATCTCCTCGGCTTCCCCGGGCTCGACCTCGACGACCAGTCTGCCGCCGCCGTCCAGCGGTATCTCCACGTAGGTCACGAAGGGAGCGTACGGCAAGCCGTTTGGGCTTAGCGTGGTTCGCATGCGGACGAGCGCCCCGAGCGTGGCCGGTGTGCTGGATCGGGATGGGCGGCCGGTGGGGGCGGCCTTCCCCGTGACCGGCGAGCATCTGATCACCGCGGCCCACGTGGTGAGTCTCGCCGCCGGTCTCGAGTTCGAGGTCGATCTCCCGCCGGAGGGCCGCGTCCCGGTGGCCTTCCTGCCCGGTGGCGCCCGGCTCGATGCCGAGATCATGCTCTGGGACGGGGAACGCGACGTCGCCGTCCTCCGCCTCGGCCGGAACGTGGACGTGGCGCCCGCGCCCCTCGTCGACCACGCCTCCTTCGACGAGCGGGTCGCCATGCTCGGCTTTCCCGACGGCAAGGAGCAGGGGGTGTGGAGCGTGGGCGTGCTCCGCGGCCCCCAGGCGCAAGGCTGGCTCCAGGTCGACGTCGAGGACGGCAGCCGGTTCCCCATAGAAGGCGGGTTCTCCGGCACTCCCGCCTGGCACCTCGATCGCGGCGACGTCGTCGGCATGGTGGTCGCGGCGTGGACGGGCGGCCGGCGCAGCGGCTACCTCATCCCCACCGCCAGGCTGCTGGAGGCCTGGCCGGGGTTACGCGACGCCGTACGTCCGCTCACGCCCTTCCGCGGACTGCTGCCGTTCGGGCCCGAGCACACCGCCAGCTTCTTCGGCCGCTCGGACGAGGTCGGCCGGATCTCCCGGCTCGTCGCGGAACGGCCGGTCGTGACGGTCACCGGGCCGTCCGGCGTGGGCAAGTCCTCGATCATCCAGGCGGGCGTGATCCCGCGCCTCCAAGGCCTGGCGGTCGCCCTCTTCCGGCCCGGACAGGGACGGAGCCCGCTGCACGCGCTCGCCCTCGCGCTGACCAGTGGAGACCCGGCCGACCGCCTCACCAGGGCCGACGAGCTCGCCGGGCACCTGGAGCAGGGCGCCATGCCGGAGCTGGTCAGCGCGGTTCTCGACCAGCTCGGCGCGTCCCGGCTCATCCTGGTCGTCGACCAGCTCGAAGAGGTGCTCTCCGCACCGCAGGAGCAGCGTACGGCCTTCGCCCGAGCCCTGCTCCACGCCGAGCGGCCGAACTCCGCGCTCGGGGTGCTGGCCGCGCTACGGACCGACTACCTGACGCCCATCCTGCGCGACGCGGAGCTCGCACCGCTCGCGGCTGGGGAGCGCACCATCAACGTGGGCGAGCTCTCCACCAGCGGCCTGCGTGACGCGGTGCTCGAACCGATCACGCGGATCCCGCTGGTGGACTATGAGCGGGGCCTCGCCGTCCGGCTCCTGGACGACCTCGGGGTGGGGCCGGGACGGCTCCCGCTGCTGCAGTTCACCCTGGCCCAGCTCTGGGAACGCCAGTCGGGCGGGAAGCTGACGCACCAGGCCTACGAAGAGATCGGCGGCGTTCGCGAAGGCCTGAACCGCTTCGCCGAGCAGGTCTGGGGGGAACTGACCGCGGGCGAACAGCGGGACGCCGAGCGCCTGCTCATCCAGCTGACCCGCCCGGACCCGGAGGGCCAGGAGATCACCCGGCGCAGCGCGCCGCGCGAGCAACTCGACGCGGCCCAGTGGGCGCTCGCGCAACGCCTGGCCGTCTCCCGCCTGGTCGTCGTGGAGGAGGGACGCCGCGCGGACCTCGTCCACGAGGCGCTGGTCACGCGCTGGACCCGGCTGCGGGAACTCGCCGGTCAAGCCCGCGAATTCCGGCTCTGGCAGGAATCACTGCGCCGGCGGGTCGCGCTCTGGCGGCAGCACGACCGCCTCCCCGCCAGGTTGCTCGCCGGCGCGGACCTCGGCGACGCGTTGCGCCGCCTCAAGGAGCGGCCCGACGATCTGAGCGAGGAGGAGCGGGAGTTCATCGGCCTCAGCGTACGGCGGCGCCGATCCGTCAGACGGCGGCGCGCGGCCGGCCTGGCCGTGGTGGTGGCGGCCGGGCTCGCCGTCTGGATCCCGCTCAGCGGCGCGGTCTCCGCCAACGCCGCGCAGACTCTGCTCGAAAGGGCCACGCAGCGAGCCGCCACGGACCCCTACGGCGCGGCCCAGCTGGCCATCCGCGCCCACAGGACACGCGACACCCCCGACACCCGCAAGAAGATCCACGAGCTGTACGGCGACGCCCTGCCGCTGGCCCGGATCATCCCCGACACCTCGGTCGGCCTCGTCTCCTTCAAGGGGGAGGCCCGCCCCGGCGGCAGCTTGTCCGGAAAAGTCAGTACAGACGGCCGGGCGCTGCTCACCCGCTCTCCGGACAGCAGAGTCGTCCTGTGGCAGCTCGGCAACGGCACCGCGTACCCGGTGACGCTCCCCGACGAGGGCGGTGACAGCGCGAACCACATCGCCCTCAGCGCCGACGGCCGCTACGCCGCCGCCACCTACACCGCCAGAATCACGGTCACGCCGTACGGCAGGGCGCCCGACGGGAGATGCGTGATCAAGGTGCCCGACTCGCCCACCGCGCATGAAGCCTTCACCGTGGTGCGCGTCTGCCTGGTGGTCACCGACCTCGCCCGCAGGGCCACCGCCTTCGCCCTCGTCCTGCCCGGCGACGTCGTGCCGGGACCGCTCTCCGTCGATCCGGGGGGAAAGAGCGTCGGGCTGGTCGCGGCCAGGGCGGGGAAGAGCAGCGTGATGCGCTGGGACCTCTCCGGCGGCAAGGCGCTGCCCGCGGTGCCGCTGGAGGTGGGCCCCAACGACTCGATCTCGTTCTTCCGGCTCATCTCCGGCGGGGCCGTACTCGGACAGCTGGTCTTTTCCGCCGACGCGAAGGCTGGGAAGCAGAACGCGACCGGCCACCGGCTGCTCCGCCTGGCCTCCGACGGCACCACCACCGTGCTGCACGAGAGCCTGGCGAGCTCCATCGTCACGATGAGCGCGGACGGACGCCGGGTGGCGGCGTTCGAGGAGCGTGAGAAGCAGCCGGCCTTCCTGATCTGGGACACCGGGACGGGCCGGCAGATCGCCCGGCTGGACGACATGAGCCTCTCGGAGTCGGTCGGCTCGCCCGCCTTCGACGCCACCGGATCCACCTTCCACAACACCTGGCTCGACTTCCCGGTCGCCCAGCCGAGCAGCCTGTCGCTGGAGGACATGCAGGCCTTCGCCGCCCAGTTGAGCGACGCGCAGCGGGTGACGCGCTGGTCGATTCCCGGCGGGCAGCGGGGCGGGCAGCTCCACCTGCCCATGGCGTGGCGGACCCTGCTCCCGGTCGGCGACGACGGTTTCGCCCTGGTCGCCGCGGACCAGATCGGGCTCCTGCTTCCCTCGGGCGGGCGGAGCGCCGCCGACCTGCTCGCCGCGATGGCGGCGCAGGCCGTCGAGGTCCCCTCGCCCGGCGTCGAGGCGGAGCTGGCTCACCTGTGCCGGGTGTACGGAGAGCTGGCCGCCGAGTCCGACGAGATCAAGAAGCTGGTGCCGGACGGCGCCCACACCGACCCGCTCTGCCCCTGAACATATGGTCGAGTGCGTGCCGGGCCCGGCATGGGTAAGGTCCTGATCCGCACGGCCATCTTGATCTCCTCACCCCGGGAGCACGATGACAGGTCCGCAGCGCAAGCCGTTCCCCGTGGAAGAGCTTTTGCGAGCCGTACGCCTGGAGGTCGCCGCTGAGCTGCGTGGAGACGGCGACGGGGAGAAGCTGTCCCTGTCGGCCGGCCGCAGGATCGGAAAGCACGGAGAGCGGCACGAGTACCTGTTCTCCTGCAAGGCGTGGAAGGACAGATTCGCCGGGGAGCGGCAGCTGATCCGCCTGTCCCGTTCTCGTGGTGCCTGGGAGCCCGCCGAGGTTCAGCGTATGCCGGATGGCAGGGTCAGGGTCCGTACCGTGGCCGACCTCGGTGAACAGCCGGGCAACGTGCAGGTACGCGAGGACGAGACGGCCGGATGGGAAGCCGTCGCCGAGAGGCTCGAGTCGGCCGCCGGGAGCGACTCCCCGGTCAACCTGACCACCACGGGCTGGCTGACCGGCCAGGGGCGCCCGCGGATCGACCGCTGCGCGACACCTGAGCGCTTCGTCCGCGGGTACCGGGAGCGCGCGCTCAACGACCAGCAGCGACGAGCGGTCGAGCAGGCGCTCGGCAGCGACCTGACCTTCATCTGGGGCCCGCCGGGCACCGGAAAGACCGACGTGGTCGGCTGTATCGCCGAAGGCTGCTACCGGCAGGGGCTGCGGGTGCTGTTCGTGGCGCCGACGAAGGTGGCCGTCGACCAGGCGCTGGAACGGATCTGCGCCCTGCTGTCGGGCGAGGAGGGTTTCGACGCGGGGCTCGTGCAACGTGCGGGGGAGATCGAGCTGGCGTCACTGGCGGACGCGTTCGGCGACAAGATCGACCCGATCCGGGTCACGCAACGGCTGTCCACCGCGCTCACCGCGCAGATCACCGGCATCCGTGAGCGCCTTGAGGCGGCGCGCCGGGATCTCGCCGTACACGTCGAGGCGGCGGAGGCGGAGACCCGGCTCGCGGACCTCCGCGCCCGGCGTGACGAGGCCGATCGCCACGCCGGCTCCCTGCAGCAGCAGATCCGGCTACGGCAGGCCGCGATCGGCGACATCGACCGCGAGATCCACAACCTCGGCACGCCCTCCGGTCTCTTCGCCAAGCGGAAGCAGGACAAGCTCGACCACCTGGGCCGGATGCTGTGGGAGGCCCGGCACGAGCTGACCGCCCTCGACCGGCAACTCCGCGCCGCTCATGACGCCCGGCAACACCACGCGGCCGAGGCGGCCAGGGCCGAGACCGAAACGCTCGCCCTGCGCGCACGCCTGCGCGCGATCCCGCCCCGTGGCCCGCTCCAGCACGCCGTCGACCAGGCGCAGCAGCAGCTGTCGCGGCTCCAGAAGGAGCTCCGGAAGATCGCTGACGTGGTCCGCGCGAACTGCCGGATCATGGGCACCACCGTGGCCAAGGCGGTGCAGTCGCGCAAACTCATGGACACGATCGACGTCGTCATCATCGACGAGGCCGGGATGGTCAACACCCCCTCGGCGTGGTGCGCGGCGGGGCTCGCCACCCGCCGGCTCATCCTCGCCGGCGACTTCCGGCAACTGCCCGCGGTCACCAAGGCCTCCTCGGACCGCGACGCCGCGCCCGGCGATCAGGAGCATGCCCGGCTGTGGATGGACCGCGATCCGTTCAGCCTGGCCGGGCTCGTCGACCTCTCCGGTACGGCCCAGCGCGCCGATCCCCGCATGGTCTGCCTGGACACGCAATACCGGATGCGCCGGCCGATCTGCGAGATCGTGAACACCGTGGCGTACCCGGACTCACCGCTCCGCACCGGCCGGGCAGATCGCGGCCGCCTTCCCGACTCCCCGCTCCTGGGCGGGCCGCTCATCCTCATCGACACCACCACCCGCCGCCTGCCCAACCCCGAGTACCGCGCCGGCGCGCACACCACCAACTCCGTGCACGAGGCGGTCATCCACGAACTCATCCGCGGCCTGCAGTACGACCGGATCCTGCCGGCCCGCAAATGGACGGACCTGTCCGCCGACGAGCGGCCCACGAGCCGGGTGGCCGTGATCGCCCCGTACAAGGCGCAGGTGAAAGCGCTCCAAGCCAGCCTGACCTACCGTTTCGGCCAGCAGTACGACGGGCTGGTCGACACCGTCCACCGTTTCCAGGGCAGCCAGCGCCCGCTTGTGATCATCGACACCGTCGCCGGCGGGGGAAGCAAGGCCGGCTACTTCTACGAGGGACTCGGCCTCTCCTCCTCCACCTGCCGCCTGCTCAACGTCGCCCTCAGCCGGGCGCAGGACCACCTCGTCGTGGTCGCCGACACAGGGTTCCTCCACGCCAAGCTCAACCCGGCCGGCGAAGCCGCCCGCATGCTCGATCACCTGGAACGGCACGCCCAACGGCTGCCGGTGGACGACCTCGTGCCGTTCCGCAGCGCGGCCGACCTGGCGGGGCTACCCGCTGAAGAGCTGGCCCGGCCCGCGTTCTTCCCCGCCGACGAGGTGCCACGCGCCGTCGCCTGGGACATCGCCCGTGCCGAACGATCCATCGAGATCTACTGCGCCTTCCTCGACCCGGCCCCGGTCCGGACCTGGCTGCGTCACCTCGTCCCCCGCGTACAGGCCGGTGTCGGCGTCACCGTCCACACCCGCGACCAGTCGCAGGATTCGCGCCGGGACGACCTCGTCGGCGAACTGCGCGCCGCCGGGTGCCAGGTGACGCTGCGCGAGCGTATGCACGAGAAGGTGCTCATCCTCGACGAGACCGTGCTGTGGCACGGCTCCCTCAATCTCCTGGCCAACATCGGCCCCACGGAGCTGATGATGCGGATCACCGACCCGACCTGCTGCCAGCGAGTCCGGAACATCGTCGAACGCGCCCGCATGGAGCGCCCGGCCCGCCCCTGGCCACCACCAACCCCGAAGCCCCCCGACGACGACCGAATCGCCCCGGGCATCGTGTCCGACGGACGCCTCTATCTCGACGTTTCCCGCCAGGAGAAGGACGAACTCAAACAGCTGGCCCGAGACGCCGGGGCACGCGCCAAATGGGACCCGGCCCGCAAGCTGTGGCACGTCGACGCCACCATCCCCCGTGACCTGGTGCGACGATGGCTCCCACCGGCATGAACAAAGAAACCCCAGCTCAGGGTACTGAGCTGGGGTTGCTCAATATGTTGCCTTTGTATCGCTGCATCAATCAATGTCGCTTTCAGAATGCCGCGAATGGTTTCGGCGTGCCGACGGCCGAAGAGTAACCACACTAATGGCATGATTGCGCGGCTCTGGTGGCCTCAACCTCGCCTGCAGGTATCGACAGATATCCTGCCGCGATCGACCCGGACGCGGTTTGACGGCAGCAAGGTACGTAGTTCTCTTCCTTACTTGTGTTCCAACTCTGGGTGCTGTGCTGTGCTGGCTTCGGCGAAGTCGATTTGGCTGCATGTTCTCACAGGCGTCTTGGGCATCTTTATCATCTATCAATTCCTCGCCTTGCCTGTAGTCCCGTAGAAAGCGCACGCCAAATGCGATTGCCTTTTCTTGCTGGAGGACCAGGCGGTGCTGTGATCACGGCGTGACCTACCCGTGCGACGCTGGTCGCTTCGGCTTAGGCGGCGGAAGTGCCGCCCTCAACCCTTAGGGAGAATGTCCCCTGATGAGGCGATGGACACCGGTCATGGCCCTCGCGTTGGCCGGATTCGCCCTGCCAGGCGCACCCGCTTCCAGTGTGGCTGCGGTTGGCGATCCGGTTGCTGCGATCCAGCACCAGCTGGTCAAAGGCCGTGGTGTGCGGGTAGTCGTATACAACACATCCAACAATGGCGATGGATGGCGCCGTTTCAAGCCCACCAAGGGTGTTGTCGGGTTCGGCGATGGCAAGGTGATGGCGACCGACCTGGTGGACCATCAGATGCAAGGCGTCCGCGACATCTGCATCGGCAAACGCATATGGCAGTACAAGCCATGGGGAAATGACCCCAAGGGCAAGAAATGGGTCACCTATCCATGGAAGTGTGATCTGCGTCTGGGGGCGGGCGATCTCCGTCTGGACAAGCCGGCCGTGCTCGCCGCCGTGCTGTCCACCGCGACGTCGGAGCGACCCTCCGGTACCTATGACAGTGTGTCCACGACCCTCCACCAGGGGGTGATGACGTTTCGGCAGCTGTGGGAAGTCCGGCCGGAACTGCGGCCGAAACGTGAAGACGAAAGCAGCTCATGGCCGATCGAATGGCGCCTGTGGATTGGCAAGGATGGTCTCGTACGCCGCGCCTGGGTCACGTGGCGAGAGTCTGACCAAAGCTCGCTCAAGGGCGCTACTAACGGGCAGGGATGGTTTGGCTTCGCCGAAGACATCCGATACTCGGGCTGGGGCACAAAGCTGACCATCAAGCCCCCGCCCCCCACCCAGACGACCGCCATAAACTTCCCGAAGCATTAGCGGTGTTCCCGGAGGTGAAGACCAGGGCCGAAGTCACGAGTCGGTGGCGTGCCTCGACGGTGGCCGCTGATCGCTGCAGATTTCTGCGACGACTGATTGAACCAGCTTCTACTGTCATTGCAGGCCGCCGCGCTGATCCCTTGTGCTTTCAGCGACCTGGACCAGTATGTCCGCTCGTGGTTCTTCCGCCTAGCCACCCGATGCGAGGCCGAGTATTTGCGCTCCACAGGCTCGTCGCAGTTCCAGGGTGATGACAGGCCTGCGGTTCTTGGGCAGGAGGACATGAGAGGCTTCGACATGACCAAGCGGTGACATGTGCGCGCAGCCGCGCCGCTGGTTGAGAGCCTTCCAGAACAATCGGTCGCGTCACACACTTGATATTGACCTTTCGGTTTCCATTTAGAGACCACGCGCTCGTGCACGCAGGTGCGCGTCAGCGAAGCCCAGGTGCCATCCGGATGCGGGCCAGGACGGCAGTCACCATGAACGACCGGCTTCTGCTCAGCAGGCAATCTCAGCGTCACTTGGAATGCGAGCAAGCGAATCTTGGACATGGGCGCCCGCAGAGGTCTTTCGGCGTGGCGATACCTTGGCCGTCCTGGGCGTCTGAGTTGACGTGCGGGGCCAAACCGGACGACGGGGCCCCCGGGCCACGTGCCGGAGAGTCCCCGCGAGCAACCGATGCCGCGCCTCGGTCTCACCAGAGACGGTTCGAGGCTCTCCTAGAACTGAGAAACCCCAGCTCAGGGTACTGAGCTGGGGTTTCTGTGCAGGTGCGCCGCCAGGGACTCGAACCCCGGACCCGCTGATTAAGAGTCAGCTGCTCTAACCAACTGAGCTAGCGGCGCTTGCAGAGAGGAATATACCGGTCCTCCCCACCAAGCGCGAATCGATACCGGGCGGCCTCAACGATTAGAATAAAGTTCGGCCTACCCGCCTCGACAGGAGCGCTATGTTCGACTCGCCCGCCGATGTGTCCGTGCGGCTCGCCGCCGCCAGCTACCTCTCCGACGATTCCATAGCCACCTCCGTCTACCTGGCCGCCGCTCTCGGCAAGCCGCTGCTCGCAGAAGGACCGGCGGGGGTGGGGAAGACCCAGCTGGCCAAAGCCGTGGCGGAGGCGACCGGGGCGACGTTGATCAGGTTGCAGTGCTACGAGGGGCTGGATGAGGCTCGGGCGCTGTACGAGTGGAACTACAAGAAGCAGCTGCTCAGGATTCAGGCGACCAGCACCGATGAGGACATCTTCGGCGAGGAGTTCCTGCTGGAGCGGCCGTTGCTCAGGGCGATCCGGGCGAGCGAGCCCACGGTGCTGCTCATCGATGAGATGGACAAGGCGGATGTCGAGGTCGAGGGCCTGCTGCTGGAGTTGTTGTCGGATTTTCAGGTGACGATTCCGGAGCTGGGGACGATCGCGGCGGTCCGCCGGCCGTACGTGGTGCTGACCTCGAACGCGACGCGTGAGCTGTCCGAGGCGCTCAAGCGGCGGTGTCTCTATCTGCACATCGCCTATCCGACCCCGGAGCGGGAACGGGACATCGTGCTCAGCCAGGTTCCGTCCATCCGGGCGGATCTGGCGGAGCAGCTGGCGCGGACCGTGGCCACGCTGAGGGCGTTGGAGCTGAAGAAGGCGCCGTCGGTGGCGGAGACGGTGGACTGGGCGCGGACGCTGCTGGCGCTCGGGCGGGACGAACTGGATGAGGAGACCGTCGCCGCCACGCTCGGGGTGGTGCTCAAACACAACTCCGACCATGTGCGGGCGGTCAAGGAACTCGGGCTCTGATGTCGCTGGTCGACAGGCATGTCGGGTTCGTGCACGCGTTGCGCGAGGCGGGGGTGCCGGTGTCGCTGGCCGAGGGGCTGGATGCCGCGCGCGCGTTGCGGGTGATCGATCTGTCGCAGCGGGAGGCGCTGCGGGCCGCCTACGCGACCACGCTGATCAAGAAGCCGGGGTATCGGGCCGGGTTCGACGTGCTGTTCGACCTGTGGTTTCCGCCGGTGATCAGCGGGCTGCACGTCCCGGCTGATCAGGACGGCGATCCTCGCGAACGGCTGGCCGGCCTGCTGGTCGACTCCGGCGACGCGGAGATGGCGGAGTTCGCCCGCGCCATGGTCGAGCGGTTCGGACGCCAGGCCGCCGGACCGGGGCGGCAGAACTGGTTCAGCTACAGCGTCCTGCGCGCCCTGTCGCCGGAGACGCTCATGGCGCGCATCCTCCGGGAGGTCCTGGCCGGTCAGGAACGCGGCGGGCTCGCCGAGAAGACGGCCCGGCAGCGGGTGAACGCCAATATCGCGCGATTTCAGGACGCGGTGGCGGCGGACGTCCGGCGCCGCATCGCCGAGGACTCCGGCGTCGAGCGCATCGCCCGCTCCACCGTGAAGCCGCCGCTCGACCAGATCGACTTCCTGCGCGTCACCAAGGCGGACCTGGCACGGCTGCGCAGGGAGGTGTATCCGCTGGCCCGCAGGCTGGCGGCGCGCCTCACGATCAAGCACCGGCGCGGTCGCCGGGGGCGCCTGGACTTCCGCCGGACCGTCCGGGCCTCGCTGCAGAGCGGCGGGGTGCCGCTGACCACGGTGTTCAAGCCGCCCCGGCCGCACCGCCCCGAGCTGGTGGTGTTGTGCGACACCAGCGACTCGGTGGCGTCGTTCGCACATTTCACGCTGTTGCTCACCTACGCGCTGAGGGAGCAGTTCACGAAGGTACGCGCGTTCGGCTTCGTGGACCGGGTGGACGAGATCACCAGGTTCTTCGTCCCCGGCGCGGACGTGGTCGAGGCGATGACCACGCTGGCCAACGAGTCCGACATGATCAGGTTCGGGCGCACCAACTACGGCCACGCCTTCGAGGGCTTCGCGGAGCGGTACGGCGACGCCGTAGGACCCAGGACGTCCTTGCTCATCCTCGGCGACGCCCGCAGCAACTACCAGCCCCCGGCCTTGGACACGCTGAAGGCGCTGACCGCCAGGGCCCGCCACGCGTACTGGCTCAATCCCGAGCCCACGGCCCAATGGGACACCGGCGACTCGATCGCCTCCTCCTACGCCACGGTGATCCCCATGCATGAATGTCGAAATGTCCAACAACTGACAGCATTCATCGAGACCCTCGCATAATTCGAGACATGGGCCCGGGGCTGGGTTACGTTCCCGTCAGACACCCAGTCCCGTCGAGGGGGCACCATGAGCTACACCCTGCTCAAAGGCGAGTTCGTCATCCGCTACCCCGATCTTCCCCGCCAGGGGCCGGAACCGGACGGCGACACGGTCAAGTTCAAGCCGGACGCCCCCGCGCTGGTCGAGGGCCTGCCCCGCCCCACGGGAACGCCCCCGAAGATCAACGGCCGCGGCATCTCCACCCGCCTGGAGGCGATCGACGCCCTGGAGACGCACTTCGGCGACACCCACCAGGAGCTGCTAGGAGCCAACGCCGCCCGCGACGAACTGCTGCGCCTGCTCGGCTTCACCAACGTCGTCTACTTCCCCGACCTGCCGAACAAGGTCCAGTCGGCCGACCAGGACACGATCCGCGGCCACGTGCTGTCGAACGGCATCGACGGCAACGGCCGCCTGATCGCCTTCGCCTTCACCGGCGAGCATCCGGGCGCGGACGGCTCGGCGGTGTTCCTGGACGAGGCCGGTGTGGACCGTTCCGTCAACGCCGCCCTGCTCAAGAACGGCCTGGCCTACCCGGCCTTCTACGCCACCCTGGCCGCGAGCCTGCGCGAGCACCTGGCCACGGCCTCGCGTACCGCCCGCGACGGCAACGCGGGCATCTGGCCCAGAGCCACCGGCGACCCCGACGGCACCGCCAAGATCGCCGACCTCCAGGCCTTGCAGCAGGCGGTGATCTGGCCCAAGCTGTTTCGCCGGCTCGTCCCCTATCTGGCCTCGGGCCGCACGACGTTCGACGGCTTCGACGCGTGGCTGCGTGAAGACCCGGTCAACCGCGACGACCAGCTCTTCCTGCTGCAGAAGGGCGAGTACGGCAATATGCACGACGTCGTACGCGCGGCCGGGAACGAGATCCAGCTCACCGCCTGGCCCGAGGACTTCATCATCAGCCCCGACCCGGCCCCGCCCGGCGCGCCCGTCCACCCGAGGCCCGCGGCGATCGGCGACGTCCTCATCGTGGCCGCGCTCCCCGACCCGGTGGGCCCCGACGGAGGCCGCGAGCGCGTCACGCTGATCAACACGACGCCGAGCCCGGTCAACCTGCAGGACTGGGCGCTGCTCGACGCCGCGGGCGGCCGCCACGCCCTGTCCGGCACGCTGGGCGGCGGCGACGTCCACCAGGTGACGCTGAGCGGCGCGCTCCAGCTCGGCAACGCGGGCGACGCGCTGGTCCTCACCGACGGCGCGGGCGCGCTGGTCGACCAGGTCTCCTACAAACCCGAGGCGGTGCTGTCCGGCCGTACGATCTGCTTCGGGCGATAATCCCCCCTACGTCACGGCCCAGCCGCCCCACCCCCACCCGCCGACGCGGGCGGGGGCCGATCGTGGGGGTCGCTTCTCACGTCGGACACACGCACCACCGCAACGGCCCCCATAACCGGCCAAGTGGTACCAATGACGGATGATCGGAATGTCGGAGTCCACGACCGCCGAGCGCTACCTGAGCTTCGGCCGGTCGGAGGCGAAGGGGAACTCGCCCGCCTACGCCGCACGCTGTGAGGAGATCGCCGGGGACACCGCCTTCCTGGCCCTGCTGGACGCGCTGCCCGAGCCGAAACGGCAGCCCAACCTGCTGTTCGCCGCGATCCGTTTCCTCGGCGGCCCGGTCGACGGCGGGCTGAGGGAATGGGCCGCCGCCCGCTGGGGCGAGGTGGCGGCCGTCATGCTGGCCCACAGCACCCAGACCAACGAGCCGGGCCGGTGCGCGAGCCTGCTGCCGTTGCTGGCCCGGCTGCCGCAGCCGCTGGCGCTGATCGAGGTCGGGGCGTCGGCAGGGCTCTGCCTTTTTCCGGATAAATACCGATACGAGTATTCCGGTCATCCGCCCTTCGGGCCCGCGAGCCCGGTGACGCTGGCCTGCCGTACCGGAGGACCGCTTCCGCAACGGATGCCGGACGTGGCCTGGCGGGCCGGGATCGACCTCAACCCGATCGACATCACGGACCCAGAGCAGACCCGCTGGCTGGAGGCGCTCGTCTGGCCCGAGCAGCACGAGCGGCTCGCGCGGCTGCGCGCCGCGCTCGACCTGGCGCGGGCCGAGCCGCGGCCCCTGATCGTGCGCGGCGACCTCAACGAGCACATCGAGGAGCTCGTCGCGCGGGCGCCGTCAGGGGCGACCACGGTGGTCTTCCACAGCGCCGTGCTCTGGTACCTCGCGCGGGAGGACCGTGAGCGGTTCGCGCGCACGATGCGGCGGCTGCCGGTGCGCTGGATCTCCAACGAGGCGGAGCCGGGGCGGGAGGGATTCACGCTGGCGCTGGACGGCGAGCCCGTGGCGCGCACGGGCCCGCACGGCCAGTTCCTGGAGTGGCTCTAGCGGGCGCGTGAGCGCCACAGGAGCCAGACGAAGTACGGCGTGCCGATCAGCGCCGTCACCAGCCCGGCCGGAACCTGGGCGGGGGCGATGACCGTGCGGCCCAGGGTGTCGGCCAGGCTGACCAGGAGCGCGCCCAGCAGCGCGGCGACCGGGAGCACACGCGCGTGCTTGGCGCCGACCAGGGCCCGCGCGGCGTGCGGGGCGACCAGGCCGACGAATCCGACCACGCCGACGGCCGACACCGCCGTCGCGGTCAGCACGACGGAGGCGGCCAGGGCGGCCAGCCGTACCGGCTCAAGGGGGACGCCGAGCACGCGCGGCGTGTCCTCGTTGAGCGCGAGCAGGTCCAGGTCGCGGCGGAGCCAGGCGATCAGCGGGACGGACACCACCAGCGCCAGCGCGACCGGGATCAGCTGGATCGGCATCCTGCCGTAGGTGGAGCCGGACAGCCAGGTCAGGGCCTTCGCGGTGTTCCAGGGGTCCGACTTGACGATGATCAGGACGGTCATCGCCGTGCAGGCCGCCTGGACGGCGACGCCGATGAGGACGAGCCGGTCGGAGTTCAGGCCGCCGCGCCACGACAGCAGGTAGACCAGGCCGAACGCGACCAGCGCGCCCGCGCCCGCCGCCCCCGTCATCGCCCAGATGCCCGCCATCGGAACCGTCGTCAGCAGGGCGATCGCGCCCACTCCCGCGCCCGTGGTCACGCCGAGCACGCCGGGCTCGGCGAGCGGGTTGCGGCAGACCGCCTGCACGGCGGTGCCGGCCACGGCGAGCGCCGCTCCGGCCAGCAACGCGGCGAGCACGCGCGGGTAGCGCTGGTCGAGCACGTAGGTGAGGGCCCGTCCGGTACGGCCCTGCAGCCAGTTGGCCACGTCCCCGGTGAGCAGCCACGTGTCGCCGCCCAGCATGCCGAGCACCGCGGCCCCGGTCAGGAGCGCGAGGCAGATCGCGACGACGACGAGGAAGGCGACGCGGGAACGGCCGACGACCGTGCGTACGGCGGGCGGCTGCCGGGTGGGACCGGCGTCGCGGTAGCGGCGGGCCAGCCAGATCATGACCACCGCGCCCAGCAGCGTCGTGACCACGCCGGGCGGCACGTCCACCCCGGCCTGCGCGCCGAGCACGGCCCGCAGCAGGATGTCGGAGCCGAGCACGATGAGCGCCCCGGCCAGCGCGGACAGCGGCAGCAACGAGCGGTTGCGGTGCAGGCCGGGGATCGACCTGGGCAGCAGCCGAACGATCACCGGCGCGCAGAGGCCGACGAAGCCGATGGGACCGGCGATCGTCACGGCCGCCGCCGCCAGCACCACGGCCAGCAACGTCAGGACGAGGCGCAGCCTGCGCACGTTGACGCCGAGCACGGAGGCGGTGTCGTCGCCCAGGCCGAGGATGTCCAGCTTGGGACCGGCGGCCATGGCGGCCAGCAGGCAGGCCAGGATGACCGGGCCGAGCTGGGTGACCGCGTCCAGGTCGCTCTGGACCAGCGAGCCGCTGCCCCAGGCGTACAGACCGGTCGTGCCCTCCTGGAAGAGGATCATGACGAGGTTGGTGAGTGAACCGAGCGCCAGCGCGGTGGCGGAACCGGCCAGGATGAGCCGGGTGGTGCCAGTACGCCCGCCCGCCGACAACGCCAGCACCAGCGCGGCGGCGGCCAGCCCGCCGAAGAAGGCGAGGCCGCCGGAGAGCACGACCGGCAGCGAGAGGCCGAACGCGGCCGCCGTGGCGACGGTCAGGTAGGCGCCGTTGCTGACGGCGAGCGTGTCCGGCGAGGCCATCGGGTTGCGGGCGACCGACTGCAGCAGTGAGCCCGCCGCGCCGAGCGCGACGCCGACCGCGACCCCGGCGAGCAGCCGGGGCAGCCGGGAGGCCAGCAGTACCCTGACCGCCTCGTCGCTGCCGCCGAAGACGCCGGACAACACGTCCATGGCGCCGACCGACGAGGTGCCCTGGGTGATGTGCACGGCCGAGACCAGCACGAGCGCCGCCAGCGCGAGGAGGAAGACCCCCGCGGTCCCGACCCGCCTCAGCGGCGTGATCGGGACCTCGACGGACGTGAGCGTGCTCAAGCGGTGAGGGCCTTGACGAGCGCCTCCGCGTACTGCTTGCACGACGCCGGGCCACCGAAGGTCCAGATGCCGTCGGGCAGCTTGGTGACGCCCTGCTTCTTCACGAACGGCAGCGACTTCCAGATGGCGTTCGAGGCCAGGCCGTCGGCGAAGACGTCGACGCCGTCGGAGGCGCTGTAGAAGAAGCGGGTGTCGGCGTCCTTGAGCGCGGTCAGGCCCTCGACGTCGGTGTTGCCGAGGCCCCAGACCTTGTCGACCTTGCCGGTCCAGGCGTTCTTGAGCCCGAGCCCCTCGGCCACGTCGGAGACCAGCGCGCCCTTGCCGAACAGGCGGACGGAGATCGTGCTGCCTTCCTTCCACCCGTCGGCCATGGCGAACGGCTTGCCCGCGACGCCGGCGGCGGCCAGCTTCTGCTTGCCGTCGGCCAGGGCGGCGTCGAAGTCCGACAGCGCCTTGTCCGCCTCCGCCGTCTTGCCGACCGCGGTGGCGAGCGTCTTGAACTCCTCGCGCATGCGCTGGAAGTTGCCCGTCGCGTCGCTGCCCTTGAAGACCAGCACCGGTGCGATCTTCTCCACCTGGGCCACCAGGCCCTCGTCGTCGGTCTCCATGACGACGAGGTCGGGCTGGAGGGAGGCGATGGAGTCGACGCTCGGCTCGGTACGCAGGCCCACGTCCTTGACCGACGCGTCGAGCGGGGCGGCGGTCACCCAGGTGGCGTAGCCCTTGACGTCGGCGGCGCCGACCGGCATCACGCCGAGGCTGGCCAGCATCTCGGTCTCGCCCCATTCGAGGCTGACGACTCTGCTGGCCGCGCGCTCAAGGGTGATCGGCTTGCCCCGCGCGTCGGTCACGGTGACCGGGGTGGCGGTGGCGGGAGCCGTACCTCCGGAGGTGGAGGACGCGGCGGGGGCGGGGGTCTCGGTGGTGCCGCAGGCGCTGAGAGCGGCGATCGCGGCCAGGGCCGCGAGGGCCGTGCGCAGGGGGAGCATGTCTTTCCTGTCAGGTCGCGACGGGCAGGTGCCGGCCGATCGGCCGGGTGCGCACCGTGCCCGTCTGGGGGTCTTGCGTGACGTCGATGCGGATGCCGTAGGCGTCGGTGAGGAGCTCTTCGGTGAGCACCCCGGCGGGCGGGCCGTCGGCCCGGACCCTGCCGCCGTGCAGCAGCACGATGCGGTCGGCGATCTCGGCCGCCTGGTTGAGGTCGTGGAGCACGATGCCGATGGCGACGTCGTGCTCGTCGGCCAGGTCGCGGACGAGCTCCAGCAACTCGACCTGGTAGCGCAGGTCGAGGAACGTGGTGGGCTCGTCCAGCAGCAGGACGGCGGTGTCCTGCGCCAGGCAGGTGGCCAGCCACACGCGCTGGAGCTCGCCGCCGGACAGCTCGTCCACCGGGCGTTCGGCCATCGCGGCGACGCCGGTGAGCGTCATCGCGCGGGCGACGGCGGCGGCGCCGTCGGGGTCGCCGGCCTTCCAGCGGCCCCGGTACGGGTGGCGGCCGTAGCCGACCACGTCGCTGACCTGCACCCCGCTCGGGGTGGGGCGGCTCTGCGCGAGCAGCGTGACGCGGCGGGCGAAGTCGCGGGGCGACAGGTCCAGTGCGGACCCGCCGTCGCCGAACGTCACCGTGCCCGCTTCGGGACGGTGCAGCCTGGCCAGCGCGCGCAGAAGCGTGGACTTGCCGCTGCCGTTCGGACCGACCAGAGCGGTCACCTGGCCGGGGCGGAGGTCGATACGGCCCTCTTCGACCACGCACGTACCGTGGTAGCTGAGGCGGAGATCGGCTCCGGCCAGCGAGATCTTCCCTGTCACGGGCATAAGGTTAGGCTACCCTTGCTTAAAGTCAATCCTTTGTGACCAGCTGTCGATTTCCGCTCGCCTCGTTTGTCGGATGGGTAAAGCACCGGACGACGAAGGAGACCGATCATGTCCAGAGCCATGAGGTGCGCTGGCAGGGCGAGCTGGAGGGCTCGCCGGAAGAGGTCCGGGAGGCCATCACCGTCCGCGCGGACGGCCGGCTGTGGAAGATCGACTACGAGCCGCGTGTGGGCGGCAGTGAGACAGGACTCACAGCGGCGGGCGGCACCGTGACGGTCTGGCCGCGGATCCTCATCCTGTACGGCGAGCTGCAGCGGATCTGGCCGTCACCCGTGGTCGCGCTCAACCGGGCGGTGGCCCTGGCCACGGTCGAGGGCCCGGCCGCCGCGCCGGAGCTCAGCGACAACGCCGCCGAGCAGGAGTTCCTGCAGGAGCGAGCCAGAACTGTCGGTGCCATGTGGCACGGTGTGGAACTGTGGCCCAACCCCTGAAAGAGCTCGTCAACGCCGCCTCCGTCGGGGTCCTCGCCGACGGTCTCGCCGCCTCGCTGCCCGGCTTCGCGCGCGAGCGCTTCGTCCACGAGGCCGTCTCCGGCCTCGGCCCGCTGGAGCTCAAGGACCGCGTGCGGCACGTCGCGAGCACGCTCGGCCTGGTCGCCGGCCTGCCGTTCCCCTCCGTGGCCGCCGCCCTGCGGGCCGGCGCGCCCAAGCTCGACATGTGGAGCGGCTGGCCCGCCACCGACTACGTCGCGCTCCACGGGCTCGGCCACCTCGACGTCGCGATGGAGACGCTGGCCGCGATCACGCCGCACGCCACCGCCGAGTTCGCCGTGCGCCCCTTCCTGGAACGTCACGGGCGGGCCACCCTGGAGATCATGTACGGCTGGGCGGACTCGGCCGACGAGCACCTGCGCCGCCTGGCCTCCGAGGGCACCCGGCCGCGACTGCCCTGGGCCACGCGGGTGAGCTGGCTGATGGAGCCGGGGCCGACGCTGCCGATCCTCAACCGGCTGCGCGACGACCCGAGCGAGTACGTGCGCCGGTCCGTGGCCAACCATGTCAACGACTTCACGAAGGGGCATCCGGAGGCGGCGATCGCGTTGCTGGCCGGGTGGCGGGCTTCGGGCGGGTCGTATGTGGAGAAGGTGGTGCGGCATGCCGTACGGGGGTTGTTGCGTGAAGGGCATCCCGAGGCGTTGGGGCTGGTCGGGGCTCGGGCGGGCGGGGGCGCGGTGGAGTCGCTGACGCTGGCGGCCGGGCAGGTGGCGGTGGGGGAGAAGCTGCCGTTCACCGTGGTGGTCACGGCCTCTGAGCCCGGACCTGTGGTGTTGCGCTACGCGGTGTGCCGTGAGGGGTCGCGGCGGGTGTTCCACCTGGGCGAGCGGGTGGCCGGGGTGGCGGGGGAGGCCTTCTCCTGACCAGGTCCCACTCGTTCCGGCCAGTGACCACCCGCGTGGAGCCTCCGGGGCCGCGCACGCTGGAGATCATGGTCAACGGCGTGGTCAGAGCCAGCGCCGCCTTCCACCTCACCCCCTGACCCGGCCCGCCCGCGCCCCTGAACCCCCACCCCCGAAATTCCGGCACCACCCTCGGCACGACCTGCTGAACCCCGCTAACCACCGGATCCCCAACACACCCAGCCGGCCCCCGGCACTCCGCCGAATCCCCCGGACGGTTGCCGGGGCCCGACCCGTGATCTGGGACGCCCGCCGGATCCCCGGCTCGACCAGCCGGGCTCCGGATTGCGGTCAGAACTCCGGGACGGTTGTCGGGGCCCGATCCGTGCTCAGGGGCACCCGCCGGATCTCCGGCTCGACCAGCCGGGATCCGGCGTCGCTGCCGGAACGCCGGGATGTCCGCCGGGACCGCAGGGCGGTCGCCCGGCGTTCGGAGGGGACAGGAGCCCGTGGGGTGAGCGGTCGTAACTCAAGGGGACCGGGGCGTGGGTCGGCTGGGGGTGTGCGGGCCGGGCGGTGGGCTCGGGGGTCTGGGCACGGGGTGTGCGGGCGGGGCTGTGGGCGCGGAGTCAGGGTGGGGTGGGGCGGTCGCGGCGGGACTGGCGGCGGCGGGTCATGCGGTCCGTTGGGTCCGTGGGGGACGGGGTGGGTTCGGGGGTCGGCCGCTGGGTGAGGTGGTGGGCCAGGGTGGCGATGGTGGGGTGGGTGTAGAGGGTGGTCAGGGGGAGGCGGCGGCCCAAAGCGGTTTCGAGGTGGAGCTGGACCTTGGCCATCAGGAGCGAGTGGCCGCCGGTGTCGAAGAAGTTCTGGTCCCTGGGCACCTCGGGGAGGTCCAGGGCGGTGCGCCAGGCGGCGGCGATCACCTCTTCCAGGGCGGTGAGGGTGGACGGCGTGGCGACCGGCCGGTGTGCGGGGAGCGCGGCGGTGTCGACCTTGCCGGTCGGGGTCAGGGGGAAGGCGCTGAGGGCGGTGAACGAGGTGGGCAGCATGTACTCGGGCAGCACCTCGGACAGGGCGTCGCGGAGCCCGGCCGCGGATTCGGCGATGACGTAGGCGTGGAGGTGTTCGTCTCGGGCCACGACGGTCGCCTTCGACACGCGGGGGAGCGCCGACAGGGCAGCCTCCACCTCGCCCGGTTCCACGCGGTGGCCGCGGATCTTCACCTGGCGGTCCAGGCGGCCGAGGTAGGAGATCTGGCCGTCGGGCAGGAGGCGGCCCAGGTCGCCGGTCAGGTAGAAGCGGGTGCCGTCGGCGTCCGTGCCGAACCTGGCGGCGTCCCCGGCCGGCGCGCACCAGTAGCCGGCCAGGTAGGGGCTTCTGATCACGATCTGCCCCTCCGGGCCGGCCGGCTCCAGGGTGACCCGGGTGCCGGGGAGGGGGCGGCCGATGGGGACGACTCCGGCCGGTACGAGGGCGGCGTCGGCCTGGGTGAGGTGGTTCTGGACGGCGAAGGAGATCTCGGTGGCGCCATAGCCGTTGACGAAGACGCAGGAGCCGCCGAAGTGGCGGCGGAAGCGCTCCAGGTCGGCGCCCACCACGGCCTCGCCGCCCAGCACGATGGCGCGCATGCGCGACAGCCGTTCACCGTCCGCGAGCGCATCCACCAGATAACGGAAAACCGTCGGCGTGGAGTGATAAATGGTGATCTGTCGGGCGGCGACGGCCAGCTCCGACAGGCCCGCCGCCCGCACGTCCACCGGCACCACGCACGCCCCGTTCAGGAGGGCGGAGAACGTGTCGGTCACCGCCATGTCGAAGCTGAACGACGACAGAACACTGACCCGGTCGGACGGCCCGATCCGCAGGTTGTTCGTGTGGGCGGCGACCTGGAACAACACCCCCCGATGCGTCTGCACGACCCCCTTGGGCTCCCCGGTCGAGCCGGAGGTGAACAGGATGTACGCCGCCGAGTCCGGATCCACCGGCACCCAGCCGGACGACGACTCCCCGGCCAGGGCGGTCACGTCCACCACGCGGCACCCCTCCAGCAGCTCACCCGCCGAAGCCAGGTGGCCGGGCGAGGTCAGCACCACGTCCGCGTCGGCCAGGGCGGCCATGCGGCGCAGCCGTACCGGCGGATAGCGCGGATCGAGCGGTACGTAGGCCGCGCCCGCGCCCAGCGTGCCGAGGATCGCGGCGATCGTCTGCGCGCCGTGGTCGAGCAGCAGCGCCACCCGCCGCGCCCCGCGCACCGCGGACGCCACCCGCCCGGCGCGGCGGGCGAGTTCGGCGTAGGTGAGGCCGTCGAGCGCGGGCCGGTCGGGGTGGGTACGGGCGGCGGCCAGGAAGCGGGCGGGGATCGACTCCGCCAGCCACTCGGCGCGGAACTCCCGGTGCTCCGGGACGACGAGCGTGCTCACGTCATCGCCACCAGGACCTTGCGCGTGCCGGTGAAGGCGTGCCGGCCGTGCAGGACCAGCATGTTGTCGATCACCAGGACGTCGCCCTCCCGCCACGGCTCGGCCCATTCGCCGGCGCGGGCGACCTCGCGCACGTGGTCGAGATCGGCGGCGGGGATGGGGGCGCCGTCGCCGTAGAGGGCGTGCAGGGGGAGTTCCTCCTCCGACTCGACCAGGCCGAGCAGCGCCTCGGCCTCGTCGGCGGGCAGGGAGGAGACGTGCCACTGCTCGGCCTGGTTGAACCAGACCTCCTCGCCGGTCAGCGGGTGTTTCCTGGTGGCCGGGCGCGTCTGCCGTACGCGGAGATCGCCCTCGTCGCTCCAGGCGAACCGCGCGCCCGCCGCGCTCAGGACCGACTCGACCTCGGCGCGGTCGGCGGTCTCGTAGGTGTCCTGCCAGGACTTGCCCAGGCCGAAACCGCCGTGGAGGTTCTGGAGGTAGGTGACGCCGCGGGTGGTGAAGCGTTCGCGCACCTCGGGGTCGAGCGCGGCCAGCAGGGCGCGGCCGTCCGAGATCGGGGTGGCGCCGCCGGTGTCGGCGGCGTCGAGGCAGCAGAAGAACAGGCGCTCGGGCCACAGCGCCGCCTGCGAGAGTTCGTTGTGCAGGGAGATGCGGTATTCGGCCGGGTACTCGGTGGAGGTCCAGACGCCTTCGTGTACGGCTTCGCGCGGCGAGTTGCCGTGCCGGTAGGTGGTGAACGGCTCGCCGAACGCGCGTACCACCGTGTGGAACTCCTCGGCGGATGAGACGCCGAGCCCGCGCAGGAGCACGGCGCCGTGCTCGAGCAGGAGTTCGGCCGTCTTCACCGGGTCGGCGTGGTCGAGCGTGGCGACGGTGGTGGCAGGCATGGTCACTCCTGAGGGGTGGGCATCGCGCGGGTACGGGGCACGGGGGACAGGGCCAGGATGACCACGGGGACGAGCGCCCCGAGCGCGCAGATGATCAGCGTGGGCCGGACGCCGATCCCGGCGGCCAGCAGTCCGGCCAGGGCGGCGCCGACGGGCGCGAAGGCCAGCGCGACGGCGCGCTGCGAGGCCATCACGCGGCCCTGAAGCCGGTCGGGTGTGGCGCCCTGCCTGAGCACGGTGTGGTTGACGCCCGCGATCGGGCCGGTCACGCCGAGCAGGAACTGCGAGATGCCGATCATGGTCAGCGCGAGCCAGAACGGCCCGGTGGCCAGCGCGATGAGGATGAGCGAGCCGTTGCCGACCACGGTCGCCCAGAAGAAGCCGGGCCCCATGCCGATCCGCTTCATCACCGGTACGGCCAGCAGCGACCCGAGAATCGCCCCCGGAGCGCCGACCGCGAACATCACACCCACCCAGTACGGCTCCATGCCCAGGCTCTTGGTGATCCAGAACGGCAGCAGCACCTGGATGCCGGTGAAGAAGAACATGTAGAAGCCGCTGGCGATGACGCCGGGCCGTACCAGAGGCTGCCGCCAGACCCAGACCAGCCCCTCCTTGATCGAGGAGATCACGCCCGGCCTGTCCTCGGAGGGATCCTGCCGCGGCTCCTCCTTCTTGATCAGCGCGCACAGGACCGCGGAGGCGAAGAACGAGACCACGTCGATGACCAGGATCACGGCGGCGCTGACGGTGGTGACCAGCGCGGATCCGAGCGTGTTCCCGGCGATCTTGCCGACCGAGGTGCTGAGCTGCAGCTTGGCGTTGCCGTCGCCGAGCTGCTCGCGCCCCACCAGGAACGGCAGGTGCGACATGTTGGCCACCTCGAAGAACACGTACATGGTGACCAGTACGAACGACACCAAACCCAGCCAGACCAGGTTGAGCGAGCCGGTCAGCCAGAGCACGGGGATGAGCATGAGCGCGAACCCGCGCACCACGTCCGTGACGATCATCGTGGGCCGCTTGCGGAACCGGTCCGCCCAGAACCCGGCGAACAGGAACAGCAGCATCGGCACCCGCCCGATCGCGCCGAGGAAGCCGAGCTGCTCCTCCGAGGCGCTGAGCAGGACGATCGCGACGAGCGGGAAGGCCACCTCGGTGACGGCGTTGCCGAAGGCGGAGGCGGTGAACCCGCTCCACAACTTCAGGAAGTCCCTGTGCTTCCACAGGCTGGGCGTCTCGGGCGGCGCATCACTGGCCGTCGTCTCCTGTGCCATGATCCATCCACCTCCTCCATTCGGTTGCGGTGCGGGCGACGTAGGGCGGGAAGAACGAGCTGAAGCGGGCGCCGGGCAGGTAACCGGCGTCGAGCCGGTCGCAGACCGCGCGCCAGCCGTAGTCCTCGTCGAGGGAGACGCCGTCACCCTCGGGGATGAGCAGGACGGCGCGGCCGTCGTAGGGCTCGTGGGTGTAGTGGCCGACGGCGTGGGCGTTGGCGCGGAAGACGTCCAGGTAGCGCCGGATGTAGGCGAGGTCGTCGGGTCGCTGCCGGAGTGTGCCCTCGCTGGAGGCGGCGTTGATGACCGACAGCAGTTGCTCGGCCGGTTCCAGGTGCCTGAACTCCTGGATGTCCACCGTGGTCAGCCCGCCGGCCAGCGCGTGCCCCATGAGCTCCAGGTCGTCCTCCAGCGACCTGCGTACGACCGGTTCGTCGGCCGAGGACCAGGCCAGGAAGACGGCCGGAACCTCCTCGCCGTCCGAGCGCAGCCGCCTGGCCACCTCCAGCGCGATGTTGCCGCCGATGCAGAACCCGCCGAGCACGTACGGGCCGTGCGGCCGCACCGAACGGACATAGGCGGCGTAGGCCTCGGCCATCTCGGCGATCGTCGCGTGCGGCGTCTCGCCTTCGGCCAGGCCGTGCGCGGGGATCGCGTAGACGGGCTGGTCCTCGCCGAGCGCCGTGGCGAGCGGCTGGTAGCGGAAGACCTCGCCGCCGAGCGCGTGGACGAGGAAGACGGGGGTACGGTCCCCGCCTTCGCGCAGCGGGACGATCCACCCCTTGCCGATCGGCGTGTCCGCGTCGTGCCGCAGCGCGGAGGCGAGCTGGGCGACCGTGGGCGCGGGCAGGATCGTGGCGACGGGCACCTCCCGGCCGAGGTCCTGGCGCAGCCGCATGGCCAGGCGCAGCGCGAGCAGGGAGTGGCCGCCAAGGGCGAAGAAGTCGTCGCGGATCCCGACCTCTTCCACGCCGAGCACGTCGGCGAACAACGTGGCGAGGTGCTCCTCCAGCTCGTCCCGCGGCGCCTCGTACGGCGGGCGCGGCGCCGGAGCCGGATCGGGCAGCGCTTTGCGGTCGAGCTTGCCGTTGGCCGTGGTCGGCAGCCGCTCCAGCGACAGGAACGCGCCCGGCACCATGTGCTCGGGCAGCCGCGCCCGCAGGAACGCGGTGACGTCGGACAGTTCGGCCACGGTGCCGGGTTCGAGCACGACGTAGCAGGCCAGCCCGCCCTTGTACGGCACCACGACGGCGCTCCTGATGTGCGGGTGCAGGCTGATCGCGGCCTCGACCTCGCCCGGTTCGACCCGCATGCCGCGGATCTTGACCTGGTGGTCTATGCGGCCCAGGTACTCGATCTCGCCGTCGGGCAGCCAGCGGGCCAGGTCGCCGGTCCGGTACATGCGCCCGCCGTCCGGGTGCGGGGTGAACTGGGCGGCGGTCAGCCCCGGCCGCCCCCGGTACCCGTCGGCCAGCCCGGCTCCGGCGATGCACAGCTCGCCCGGGGTGCCGATCGGGATCCGCTCGTTGTTCCGGTCGAGGATCTCGACGCGGACGCCGGTGATGGGTCTTCCGATGGGGGTACGGCTCTCGCCCGGTTCGCAGGCGTGCCAGGTGACGTCGACGGCCGCTTCGGTCGGGCCGTACAGGTTGTGGAGTTCGACGCCGGGGAAGGCGGTGTGGAAGCGTTCGGCCAGTGAGGTGGGCAGGGCTTCGCCCGAGCAGATCACCCGCCGGAGCGACGGCAGGACCGGGGTCTCCTCGACCAGGGCCTCCAGCATCGACGGGACGAAGTGCAGGGTGGTCACGGCGTGTTCGCGGATGAGGCGGGTCAGGGCCGCCGTGTCGCGGTGGTCGTCGGGGCCCGCCACGATCGTTCCCGCGCCGGTGATGAGCGGCCAGAACAGTTCCCAGACCGAGACGTCGAAGGTGAACGGCGTCTTGTGCAGGATGCGGTCGCCGGGGGTGAGGGGGAAGGCGTCCGACATCCAGAGGAGGCGGTTGGAGATGGCCGCGTGGGAGACGACCACGCCCTTGGGGTTGCCGGTGGAGCCCGAGGTGTAGATCACATAGGCCGGAGCGTGTGGCGAGATTTCCGGCATCGGGCCGCCCTCCTGCGCGGCCACGGGGGAGAGGGTCGTGCGGCCGGGGAAGCGGCCCGCCTCCTCCGTGATGATCACTTGGACGTCGGCGTCGCCGGTCAGGAAGGCGAGCCGTTCATCGGGATAGGCAGGCTCCAGCGGTAGATAGGCGGCTCCGGCGGTCACCACCGCGTGTACCGCCACCAGCAGGTCCACGCTCCGTGGCAGGCACACCCCCACCACCGACCCGGCCCCGGCCCCGGTCGCTCGAAGCGCACCGGCCAACTCCCGGACCCGTCCCGAAAAATCGGCGTAAGTCAGGGTGTCGCCGGAGGGTCCCACCACGGCCACGGCCTCAGGCGTCCGTTCCGCCTGCGCCGCCAGCAGCGCGGGCAGGGTGCCGGGGACGCCCGGCCCGGTGGCGTTCCACCCGGCGATCATCGCCGCGTCCGCCGCCACGTACCCGCCGCTCTCCCGCGGATCGATGGCCAGGTCGGCGGCGACGTCGGCGAAGGCCCGCCGGTAGTACGCGGCAGCCCGCTCGATCTGGCCGGCGGCGAACTGCGTGCGGTCGTACTTCAGCGTCAGCCCGAGCCGCCGCGTCCGCGGCGACCAGGTGAAGTTGGCGGCGTAGGCGAGGTTCGTCTGCTCGAAGAACTCGGTCTCCGACACGGCCAGGCCATCCCCGCCCAGCTCGCGGTAGGCCTTGAAGTCCCGGTAGTCGAAGAGCGCGTCGAAGGCCGGGGCCCGCCCGGTGAGCCGCTGGATCTCGAAGAGCGGGTAGTGGCGGTGGGGATGGAGCGCGACCTCGGTCTCGAAGACGCCCCTGATCAGCGCCTCCCAGGTGGGCACGTCGGTGCGTACCCGCAACGGAACGGTGTTGAGGAACAGCCCGAGCACCTCGCCCGCCGCCTCGTGCTCGGGCCGCCCGTGTGTGACCACGCCGGTTACGGCCTCGCCCTCGCCGGTGAGCAGGGCGAGGACCCGCAGGTGGCAGGCGAGCAGCACCGTGCGCAGCGGCACCCGCAACCGCGTGGCCGCCTCCGCCAGGCCCGCGACCACGGGCTCGTCCATGGCGACCGGGCGGGACACGGCCTGCTCGGTGTCACCGGCCCGGTAGCCGGGCAGCCGGGGAAGGACGCCGTCGGGGGCCTCGTCGAGCAGGTCCCGCCAGAACCCGGCGGTCTTCTCGTCGGCGATCGCCGCCTTCTCCGTGGCCACGAAGTCGCGGAAGCTCGGCTCCAGCGGCTCCACCGGCAGCGGGGTCCCCGCCAGGTGCGCGGAGTAGCGGCGCAGCAGGTCGCCGGTGAGCGTGGAGACGCTCCAGCCGTCCAGGATCGCGTGGTGGAAGCTGAGCCCGAGCCCGAACTCCGCCGCGCCCCTGACCTCCACCGCCACCCGGAACAGCGGCGCGTCCCCGTAGTCGAACGCCCGGCCACGCTCCGCCTCGCCCCAGGCCCCGATCGGCTCGGCGACCTCGGTCAGCGGCGGCTCGACCTCGTCCCACACGAGCTGGAGCGGTTCCTCGAAGCCGGTGAGGTCGAACGACGTGCGCAGCACCGGGTGCCGCGCCATGACCTCCCGCAGCGCCGCACGCAGCGCCGCGGCGTCGTAGCGTCCGTGCAGCACGAGCGTGAACACGTCGTGGTACGTCGGCGACCCCTCCTGGTAGGAGCTGTGGAACAACATGCCCGCCTGCAGCGCGGTGAGCGGGTAGGCGTCCTGCAGCGCCGTCATGGTCGCCCTCCTTGGAAGCGTCGCTTGATGCGGTCCAGGTCACCGGCCCCGAGCAGGCCGAACGCGGCGCGGGTAGCGCTCTCGGCGGCGGGGCCGTGCTCCAGCGTGGTGGCCAGTTCGCGCACGGTCTGGTGCGTGAACAGCCGCTCCAGGGCCAGCCGGTAGCCGCGGCCCCGCAGCCTGGCCACGACCTTGAGCGACTGGATGGAGTCGCCGCCCAGGGCGAAGAAGTTGTCGTGCGCGCCGACGTCCCCGACGCCGAGCACCTGTGCCCACACCTGTGCGACCGCCTCCTCCTCCGGCCCGGCGGGCGGCTCGTGGACGGGCGCGGCGGCCGGACGGGGTTCGGGCAGCGCGCTGCGGTCGAGCTTGCCGTTCGGGGTGAGCGGCAGCTCCTCCAGCACCGCGTACTGGGCCGGGACCAGATGCTCGGGCAGCCGGGCGCGCAGGTGGGCGGTGAGCGCGGGCAGGTCGATCTCCGGCTCGGCGACCAGGTAGCCGACCAGCGAGCCGCGCCGGGCGAGGACCACCGCGGACCTGACCGAGGGGTGCGCGGTGAGCGCCGCCTCGGTCTCCCCTGGTTCGACCCGGATGCCGCGGATCTTGACCTGGTGGTCGATGCGGCCCAGGTACTCGATCTCGCCGTCGGGCAGCCAGCGGGCCAGGTCGCCGGTGCGGTAGAGGCGGCCGTGCGGCGACGGCGTGAACTGCCGCGCCGTCAGCCCCGGCCGCCCCAGATACCCGTGGGCCAGGCCGACGCCGCCGATGCACAGCTCGCCGGGCGCGCCGATCGGGACCCGCTCGCCGTTCCGGTCGAGGATCTCGACGCGGATGCCGGTGATCGGTCTTCCGATGGGGGTACGGCTCTCGCCCGGTTCGCAGGCGTGCCAGGTGACGTCGACGGCCGCTTCGGTCGGGCCGTAGAGATTGTGGAGTTCGACGTCCGGCAGGGCGGCGTGGAAGCGCCCGGCCAGTGAGGTGGGCAGGGCCTCGCCCGAGCAGATCACCCGCCGGAGCGAGGGCAGCGCGGGCCGTTCCTCCAGCAGGGCGTCCAGCAGCGAGGGCACGAAGTGGACCGTGGTCACCCGGTGCTCGCCGATCAGCCGGACCAGCTCGGCGGTGTCCCGGTGCGCCCCGGGTCCGGCCACGACCATGCTCGCGCCGGTGATGAGCGGCCAGAACAGTTCCCAGACCGAGACGTCGAAGGTGAACGGCGTCTTGTGCAGGATCCGGTCGCCGGGGGTGAGGGGGAAGGCCTCGGACATCCATCGCAGCCGGTTGGAGATGGCCGCATGCGAGATCACGACCCCCTTGGGCGTGCCCGTGGAACCCGAGGTGTAGATCACATAGGCCGGAGCATGTGGCGAAATTTCCGGCAGACCACCCCCCGCGTCCCCGCCCGCCGCGCTCGGCAACAGAGATGCGGTGGGCAACCGAGATGCGGTGGGTGACTGGCGGGCGGTGGCCGGCAGAGAGGCGGTGGGGGGCACGGTCGTGTGGCCGGGGAAGCGGTCGGCCGCGTCGGTGATGATCACGTGGGCGCCCGCGTCGCCGGTCAGGAAGGTCAGCCGTTCGTCGGGATGGGAGGGCTCCAGCGGCAGGTACGCGCCCCCGGCGGTCACCACCGCGTGCACCGCCACCACCAGATCCACGCTCCGCGGCAGGCACACCCCCACCACGGACCCGGCCCCGGCCCCGGCCGCTCGAAGCGCACCGGCCAACCCCCGGACCCGTCCCGAAAAATCGGCGTAAGTCAGGGCGTCACCGGAAGGCCCCACCACCGCCACCGCCTCCGGCGTCGCCGCCACCTGCCGGGCCAGCAGCTCGGGCAACGACGGCGACGACGCGAACGAGCCGGTGTCGTTCCACTCCTCGATCAGCGCGTTCTCGGCAGGGGTGAGCAGCGGCAGCGAGGAGACCGGCCGGTCCGGATCGGCCACCGCGGCGGTCAGCAGCGCGAGGAAGCGGGCGGCCAGCCGTTCGACCGTGCCCGCGTCGAACAGGTCGGTGCGGTACTCCAGGATGCCGTGCAGCCCGTCCGACTCCCGCCGCAGATAGAGCGTGAGGTCGAACTTGGCGTGCGCGGTCCCCGACGGCAGCCACTCGAACCGCAGCCCGCCTGCCGACACCGGCGGCCGCTCGGCGTCCTCCAGGCTGAGCATCACCTGCACCAGCGGTGTGCCGCCCAGGTCACGGCGCGGCTGCAGGTCCTCGATGAGCACCTCGAACGGCACCTCGTCGTTGGCGAAGGCCTCCAGCGACGTCGTCCTGACCTGCTTGAGCAGCTCGCGGAAGGTCGGGTCCGCCGACAGGTCCGCCCGGACGGCCAGCGTGTTCAGGAAGAAGCCGAGCAGCGGCTCCACCTCGGGCCTGGGCCGGTTCGCCGCGGGCGTGCCGACCAGGATGTCGTCCTGGCCGGAGTGCCGGGCCAGCAGGACCGAGAAGGCCGCGAGCAGTGTCATGAACAGCGAGGCGTTCTCCTCGGCGCCCAGCCCGCGCAGCCGCTCGGCCAGCGGCGCCGGAACGCTGATCGGCACGTTCGCCCCCGCGTAGCTCCGCCGGGCCGGTCGGGGCCGGTCGGCGGGCAGTTCCAGTCGCTCGGGCCGCCCGGCCAGCCGTTCACGCCAGTACGCCAGCTGCGTCTCCCGCAACGGCCCTTCGACCCGGGCCCGCTGCCAGGCGGCGTAGTCGGCGTACTGCACCGGGAGCTCCGGCAGGCCGGGCCGCCGGTCCTCGCCCAGGGCCGCGTAGATCTCGGCCAGCTCGCGCTGGAACAGCACCGCCGACCAGGCGTCGTTGACCACGTGGTGCAGCGTGACGAGCAGGACGTGGTCGTCGGCCGCCATACGGACCAGGTGGGCGCGCAGCGGCGGCTCGGTGGTCAGGTCGAAGCGCCGCGAACCCTCCTCCTCCAGCAGCCGCAGGGCCCGTGCCGGTCCGCCGCCGGGCAGCTCGGTGACGGCGAAGGGCACCTCGGGCTCGTCCTCGACCCGCACGATCAGGTCGTCGTCGCGTTCTTCCAGCCGTGTTCGCAGCACCTCGTGGCGGTCGGCGACGCCGAGCAGGGCGCGCGCCAGCCGTACCGGATCGAGGTCGCCGCGCACGCGCAGGCAGACGTGCGTGTTGTAGACGGCGGCGGCCGGTTCGAGCTGGTCGAGGAACCACAGGCGTCGCTGGCCGTAGGAGGCGGGCAGGCCGGTGCCGCGCGGGACCGGCACGACCGGCGGCAGCCGCTCGCCCCGCCTGCTCAGGGCCGCGTCGATCTTCGCGGCGAGCCCGGCGACGGTCGGGTTCTCGAACAGGGCGCGCAGTGGCGGCGCGGCCCCGAAGGCGGTTCTGACCCGGCTCATCAGCTTGATCGCGAGCAGGGAGTGGCCGCCGAGCTCCAGGAAGCTGTCGTCCCTGCCGACCGGGCCGCAGTCGAGCAACTGCCGGAACAACGCGGCGACCAGTTCCTCGCTCGCGCCGGACGGCGGCGCGCCCGCGCTCGCGGCGGCGGCGGCCGGCGCGGGCAGTCGGGAGCGGTCGAGCTTGCCGTGCGCGGCCAGCGGCAGCCCGTCCATGGAGACGACGTGCGCGGGCACCATGTAGTCGGGCAGCCGCTCGGCCAGGTGCGCCCGCAGCGCGGCGGCCTCGACCGCGCCGACCACGTAGGCGGTCAGCTCGCCGTCGCGGGCCACGACGGCACACTCGCGCACGGCCGGGTACGCGGCGACCGCCGCCTGCACCTCACCGGGCTCCACGCGGAACCCGCGGATCTTGACCTGGTCGTCGGCCCGGCCCAGGAACTCCACGGAGCCGTCGGGCAGCCGCCTGGCCCGGTCGCCGGTCCGGTAGAGCCGGGCGCCCGGCACGCCGGAGAACGGATCGGGCACGAAGACCGCCGCGGTCGAGGCCGGGCGGCCGAGGTAGCCGCGGCTCACGCTCACGCCGCCCACGCACAGCTCGCCGGGCACCCCGTCGGGCACCGGCCGCAGGCCGGCGTCCAGGACGTAGGCCGTGGCGTGGGGCAGCGCGTGGCCGACCGGGGTGATGGTTCCGGCGCCGTGCGGCGTCTGGTCACCGGCCAGGGCGAGCACGCCGACGGTCGTCTCGGTGGGGCCGTAGTGGTTGACGACCGACCGTTCGGGACCGGCCGCGGCGCGCAGCTCGCGTACCCACTCCCAGCGTGAGGCCTCGCCGCCGAGCACGAGCGTGCGGCGGGGCAGGAGCGCGGCCGGGTCGGGCAGCCCGCTCTGCAGCGCGGCCAGGTGCGACGGCGTGACCTTGTAGATGTCGACGGCCTCGCGGCGCAGGTGCTCGGCGACCCAGTAGGCGTCGGTGGCCAGCTCGCGCGGCACCAGGTGGAGCGTGCCGCCGGTCAGCAGCGCGCCGAAGAAGACGGTGATCGCGAAGTCGTAGGTGAGCGGCTGCAGCATCGACAGGCGGCGGCCGGGCGCGAGGCCGAGCAGGCCGGTGACGCCCGAGACGTAGGCGGTCAGCTCGCCGTCGGCGACGCCCACGCCCTTCGGCCGCCCGGTCGAGCCGGAGGTGTAGATCACGTACGCGAGCTGGCCGGGATGCCGCGCCACCGCGGGCGCCGCCTCGCCGGGCGCGTCGGCCGGGTCGAGGATCGGCAGCCCCGTCTCGGGCAGCCTGGTCGCCCGGCCGGTGACGATCGCGGTCGCCCCGGAGTCGGCCAGCTGGTAGCGCACCCGCTCCACCGGATGCCGCGCGTCCAGCGGCAGGAACGCCGCGCCCGCCTTCAGCACGGCCAGCACCGCGACGGCCAGCTCCACCTCGTTGCCGAGCAGGACCGCGATCGGCGTGTCCGGCCGCGCGTGCGGGGCCAGGAGCGCGGCCAGCCGCCCCGAGCGCCGGTCCAGCTCGCCGTAGGTCAGCGCGCCGCCGTCCGCGTCGGCGACCGCCACCGCGCCGGGCCGCTCGCGCACGAGCGCGGCGAACACCTCCGTGACGCTCCTGCGCTCCGGCATCTCCCCGGTACGGCCCCGCGGCTCCTCCCCGGGCAGCAGGATCGGCAGCCGCCCCACCGGAGTGGCCGGATCGGCGAGCACGCCGCCGAGCAGCAGCCGGTACCGGGCGGCGAAGTTCTCGGCCCACTCCAAGTCGAACAGGGCCTTGGCGTACTCCATCCGCCCGCTGATCCGGTCGCCCTCCTCGACGAGGTCGATCAGCAGGTCGACCTTGGCGGTGCCGTTGCGCAGCTGGATGTTCTCGGCCAGCGGCAGCAGGTTGAAGACGATCTGGTGCAGCGGCTCGCCGTCGGCGCCCTCGGTGCGTACCTCCTCGACCAGGCGCTCGTAGGGCACCTCCTGGTTGTCCAGCGCGTCGAGCAGGTTCGCCCGCACCTGGGCGAGCAGTTCGGTGAACGGCACCTCGCGGCGGCAGTCACCGCGCACCACCACGGTGTTGACCATGATGCCGATCAGCCCGGCGGTCTCGGGCCGGTCCCGTCCGGAGACGGGCGTGCCCACGAGCACGTCCTCACGGCCGGTCAGCCGCCCGACCAGCGCCTGCAGGGCGGCCAGCAGCACGGCGAACGGCGTCGCGCCGCGGGCGGCCGCCAGCTCGCGCACCCGCCGCGTGAGCTCGGGCGGCAGGTCGAAGCCGACGTCGCCGCCCGCGTGCCGGGAGATCTCCGGGTCGGGGGCGCGCGGGGAGAGCTCCAGCGGGGGCGGCGGCTCGGCCAGCTGCTTCTTCCAGTACGCGAGCTGGTCGGCCAGTTCGCCGTTGTCCCACCGGCCGCGCTGCCAGGCGGCGAAGTCGCCGTACTGGATGGGCGGTTCCGGCAGGGTCTTGCCGTCGTAGAGGGCGGCCAGGTCGGTGATGAAGATCTCCACCGAGGTGCCGTCGAAGATGATGTGGTGGAAGAGGAAGAACCCCTGCCACTCGTCCTCGCTCAGCCGGAAGAGCTTGGTCTGCCACAGCGGCGCCCGGTCCAGCGGGATGGGGCGGGCGGCGTCGGCGGCGTGGATCTCCGCCAGCCGCGCCGCCTGCTCGCTCTCGTCCAGCCCGCGCAGGTCGGTCCGCTCGACGTCCACGTGGAGCTCGGGCAGCACGATCTGCGCCAGCTCGCCGTCGCGCAGCTCCAGCCCGGTGCGCAGCGTCTCGTGCCGCTTCACCAGCTCCCGCAGCGCCGCCTCGAACCGGTCCGGGTCCAGGCCGCGCCGCAGCAGCTTGACGAACGCGATGTTGTACGCCGTCAGACCGGGCTCCATCTGGTCCACGAACCAGAGGCGCTCCTGCCCGAACGAGGCGGGGAGCACGTAGCCTTCCATGCTCATCCGCCCATGGCCGTACGCAGGCTGAGCGGCCGCATGTCCGTCCAGACCTGGTCGATGTGGTCGAGGCACTCCTGCCGCGAGCCGGCGAAGCCGGACTCCCGCCAGCCTGCGGGCGCCGGGCGGTCGGCGGCCCAGACGGAGTACTGCTCCTCGTCGTTGATCACTACCTTGAAGTCCGGCATCGCGAGCTCCTTTCCGGGTGGGTGGGTTCTAGGACATGCGCCGGGCGACGCGGGGGATCGGCGCCGACGCGGACGGGGCGGCGGCGGGGGCCGCGCCGTCCTGGGCGGCCCTGAGCGATTCGATCTTGGCCGCCATCTGCGCGATGGTCGGCGCCTCGAACAGCGCCCGCATCGGCAGCCGCACCCCGACAGTGGTTCTGACCTGCGCGATGAGCTGGACCGCGACGAGCGAGTTGCCGCCCAGGTCGATGAAGTCGTCGTCGGCGGCGATGTCCTTCACCCCGAGGACCCCGCTCCAGATCCCGGCCAGCGTCGTCTGCAGCTCGCCCTCCGGCGCCAGGAAGTCGCCGTCGCGGACCACCCGCACCGCCTCGGCCGCCTGCTCCGGCGCGGGCTCGTCGGCGGAGAAACGCCGCTCGCCCTCGATGATCTCGGCGATCGCCATCGAGCTGATCACGATCTGCGCGCCCGCGTCGGCGGCCAGCGCGCGGCGGAACGCCTCGACGCCGTCCACCGGCCGGATGCCGTCGCTCGGCTCCCCGCTCGCCCCGGCATAGCTCCAGCCGGTCGGCGCGGACTCGGGCACGTCGCCCAGCGCGCTCACCGTGCCCGGCTCCACCTGGCGCACCTCGAAGTCCTCGATCTCCACCAGGACCTTGCCCGACTCGTCGATGAGCGTGAAGTTCAGCGCCACCATCCGGCTGTCCCTGCGGAAGTCGCCCATGCGCAGGTGGCTGTAGAAGCGGTCGGGCAGCCGGTCGTGGACACGCACGGTCCCGTACGCCAGCGGCATGTAGGAAAGCCCCGTCTGGCGGCCGTCGCCGGTGCCGAAGGAGGTGGCGATGTCGAGCAGCACCGGGTGCAGCCCCCACCGGTCCAGGTCGGCGGCCACCGCGTCGATCGCCTCGACCAGGCCGATCTGCTCGCGCTCGCCGAACCAGACGTGCTCGGGGTGGTGCCAGCTCGGCCCGAAGTTGAGCACGCTGTCGTGGACGCCGACGATCTCCTCGGCGGTGGCCTTGCGCAACCCGCCCAGCAGCGCGTCCAGGTCCACCCGCGCGGGCGGCCGCGCCTCGGCCCAGACGGCGCTGCCCCGGGCGTGCATGCCCTCGTGGGTACGCAGCTCCAGCTCGCCGCCGTCCGCTGTCGTGACCACCTCCACGACCACCTCGCCGGTGGTGCCGGGCCGTACGGCCAGCGGCTTGACGAAGGCCAGGTCGCGCAGCTCGATGACGTGGCCGGGACCCGGGCTGGGCACGACCGCCTCGAACGCCGCCCGCACGCACTCCAGCTGCCCCGTCCCCGGCATGATCGGGACCTCGCCCATCCGGTGCTCGTCCAGCATCGCGTGGGTCTCCGCCGAGATCGGGCCGCGTACCTCGTGGCCGATCCGGCTGCGCAGGATGCCGTGCTCGACGGGCACCGCGGCGGTGACGCCGGCGTTCCTGCCGACGGCGGCCGGGGCGTCGGTGTCGGCGGCCATGCCCACCTCCAGCCAGACGCCCCAGTTGAGCGAGAGGACGCGCGGGCCGCCCTGGCGGGAGCGGGCGAAGGCGTCCTCGAAGGCGTTGCCCGCCGTGTAGTCCACCTGGCCGAAGCCGCCGGCGATGCCGGTCACCGAGGAGCACAGGGCGACGAAGTCCAGGTCGAGGTCGCCGAAGGCGTTCCAGAGGGCGAGCGTGCCGTAGATCTTGGGGGCGAGGACGGCCTGCGCCTCCCCGCGCTCCTTCAGCTCGACCATGCCGCCGCCGGGCAGGCCGGCCGCGTGCACGATGCCGTCGAGTCCGCCGAGCTCGGCCACCGCCTCCTCGCGGATCCGGCGCAGCCGTACGGGGTCGGTGACGTCGGCGGCGACGACCTTCACCGAGCCGCCCGCGGCCTCGACCCGCCGGATCGCGGCCGAGGCCCGCGCGGTGCGGGGGTCGCCCTCGGGCAGTCCCGAACGGCTCAGCAGCACGATCCGCGCGCGCAGCCGGGTGCCGAGCTCCTCGGCCATGGTGATGCCGATGCCGCCGGTGCCGCCGGTGATCAGGTAGCGTCCGCCGGGCTTGAGCACGTCGCCCGGCACGTCGGCGGGCAGCGGTGCCGGGCGGAAGCCGCGCTGCCAGCGCCGCCCGTTGCGCAGGGCCAGCGTGCCCTGCTCGGCGGGCCGGCGCAGCTCGGCCAGCAGCGCCTTCACCGGTGTGCCCGCCGGGTCGAGGTCGAGGTGGCCGACGGTCAGGCCGTCGATCTCCACCGGGGCGACCTGGGCGATCCCGGCCACGGTGGCGTGCTCGGGACGGGTCAGGTCGTGGCCCAGCACGTCCTGGGTGCCGTCGGTGACCACGTCGATCCGCACGCCCGCGGCCACCTGCGCGGCGGCCAGCGCCTGCGTCAGCCAGAGCAGGCTGTAGAGACCGTTCTCCTGGGCGGCGGCGGTGGCCTCCGGGTCGGTCCCGGCCGGGTGACCGGTCAGCGGCCAGGCGTGCACGATCCTCGCCGGTACGCCGCCGTCGTTCACCAGCGCCTCGACCAGCGCGTCATAGCCCGCCCGATCGCCGGGCACGAGCGTGTACCCGTCCGCGAGCCGGGCGAAGCCGGAACCGGGACGCACGGTGACGACCTCCGTGCCCCCCGCCCGCAACGCCGCGACCAGTTCCTCGCCCCGGGCGTCGCCGGCGAAGGCCAGGCACCGGGCGAACGGCTCACCGGCCGCGACCGTCGGCACCTCGTTCCAGGCGGGCACCTCGAACCAGTCGTCGAGACCCCGCGGCCCCGACGGCAGCACCGGGGCGGCGACCGCCTCCGGCGCCGACGGGCTGAGGAAGTGGTACTCACGCTCGTACGGATAGCCGGGCAGCGGCGCCCGCCGCCCCGGCACCGGGATGTCCACCGCGACCCCGGCGGTCCACAGCCGCCCGGCCGAGGTCAGCAGCGTCTCGGCCGCGCCCGCCCGCTCGGTCGCCGCGGGCAGGCTGGCCAGCGGCGCCAGGCCGTCCTTCGGCGTCTGCATCCTGGCCAGACCGGCCAGTTGCTTGCCCGGCCCGCACTCCAGCAGCACCCACCGGCCCTCGGCCAGCAGCGTCGCCACGCAGTCGGCGAAACGCACCGGCCGCCGCAGATGCCGGGCCCAGTACGCCGGGTCCACGGCCTCCTCCGGGGTGATCCAGTCGCCGGTCACGTTCGACAGGAACGGCAGCAGCGGCGCCTGCCTCGGCACCGCGGCGACCACCTCGGTGAACTCGGCCAGGATCGGGTCCATCATCGGTGAGTGGAAGGCGTGCGAGGTGCGCAGCGCGGTGGTCTTGACGTCCTCCTCGTCCTTCAGCCGCGCCGCGAACGCGTCCACCGCCGCCGCGGGCCCCGCCACCACGCAGACGCCTGGGCCGTTCACGGTGGCGATGCCCACGCCCTCGGGCAGCCGCGCCGCCACCCACTCCTCGTCCCGCTGTACGGCCAGCATCGACCCGGCCGGCATCGACTGCATCAGCCGGCCACGGGCGCACACCAGGCGCACCGCGTCGGGCAGGGTGAAGACGCCGGCGAGCGTGGCCGCCACGTACTCGCCGATCGAGTGGCCGATCATGGCCGCCGGCTCGACACCCCAGTGCCGCCAGAGCTTGGCCAGGCCGTACCCGATCATGAAGAGGGCGGGCTGGGTGCGGCGGGTCTCGCGCAGCAGCGCGTCGGACTCCGGGCCGCGGCCGAACATCGCCGCCCGCAGGTCCTCGCCCAGCTCGGCCGCGGCGAGCTCGGCGCACTCGTCGATCGCCGCGGCGAAGACCGGCTCCGTCTCGTACAGTTCCGCGCCCATGCCCGCGTACTGGGCGCCCTGGCCGGAGAACAGCAGCGCGACGCCCGGCGCCGGGTCGCCTGCGGTGCCGGTGAGGAAGCGGCGGCGCTCGCGCAGCGCGCTCACCGCGTCGGTCAGGTCGGCGGCGACCACGGCCGCGCGGTGTTTGTAGACCGAGCGGCCCACGTCGAGCGTGTGGGCGACGTCGTCCAGGACCAGGTCCGCGGTCTTCTCCAGGTGGGCGGCGAGCTGGTCGCGGGCGGTGCTCAGGGCGCCGGCCGTACGGGCGGACAGGCGCAGCAGGCGGGGACGGCCGGCGGGGGCGGGACGCGGCTCGGGCGCGGGCGCCTCCTGGAGCACCACGTGCGCGTTCGTGCCGCCGATGCCGAACGAGCTGACCGCCGCCCGCCTCGGCTCGCCTCCCGCCAGCCACTTGGTGGGCGCGGTGACCACGTAGAACGGGCCGGCGTCGAAGTCGATGGCCGGGTTCGGCTCGTCGAAGTTGATGCTCGGCGGGATCATCCCGTGCTCCAGCGTGAGCACCGCCTTGATCAGGCCGATCACGCCGGAGGCCTGGCTGAGGTGGCCGATGTTGGACTTCACCGAGCCGATGCCGCACCAGCCGGTGTCCTGGGCGTCGCGGCCGTAGACGCTGGTCAGCGCGGCCACCTCGATCGGGTCGCCGAGCGCGGTGCCGGTGCCGTGGGCCTCGACGTAGCCGACGGTGCGCGGGTCCACGTTCGCGACGCCGAGCGCCTCCTGGATGACCGCGGCCTGGCCCTCGACGCTCGGCGCGGAGAAGCCCGCCTTGCCGGCGCCGTCGTTGTTGATCGCGTTGCCCAGGATCAGGCCCCTGACGTGGTCGCCGTCGGCCTGCGCGTCGCTGAGCCGCTTGAGCATGATCACGCCGGTGCCGCTGCCCCAGATGGTGCCGTCGGCCTTGGCGTCGAACGGGCGTACGTGGCCGTCGGAGGAGGTGAACCCGTCCATGGACGGGTAGCCGAGCCCCCACGGGAACTCCAGGCACACGCCGCCGGCCAGCGCCATGTCGCACTCGGCGCTGCGCAGCGCCTCGCAGGCCAGGTGGACGGCCACCAGCGAGGACGAGCAGGCCGTCGAGACCGTCATGCTCGGGCCGCGCAGGTCCAGGCGGTAGGAGACGGTGGTGGCGATGTAGTCGATGTTGTTGCTGACCGCCACGCCGACGCCGATGGCGCCGAGCGACTGGGCGGCGTGGGTGCGGATGTTCAGCCACTGGTAGACGCTCGGGCCGGTGCCGGTGTAGACGCCGATGTCGCCGTCGAAGCGGGTGGCGTCGTAACCGGCGTTGAGCAGCGTCGCGTGCGCCTGCTCCAGGAAGACGCGCAGCTGCGGGTCGGCGATCTCGGCCTCGCGCGGGTTCATGCCGAACAGGCCCGCGTCGAAGTACTCCATGTCGCTGATGATCTGGGCGGCGGGCACGAAGGCCGGGTGCTCGACCATCTCGCGGTTGGCGCCCAGCGCGAGCTGCTCCTCCAGCGTGGTCACGGTCAGCGAGTCGTGGCCGGCGACGAGGTTGCGCCAGAACTCCTCGATGCTGGCCGCGCCCGGCACCCGGGCGCTCATGCCGATGATGGCGATGGGCTCGGCGGCGAACTCCGTCACTAGATCCTCCTGCGCTTTTCCTGCCGGCTCCGGCGGGCCTGGGCGCGCCGGTCGGCTCTGTTCAGTTCTGGCGTGCCGGACTCCCCGTCGAGGAAGGCCGCGAGTCCACGGACTGTCGTGTGCTTGAAGAGGTCGACGATGGTCAGCTCCCGGCCGAGCAGCGCCGCGAGGCGGGCCCTGACCCTGACCATGGCCAGCGAGTTGCCGCCGGCGTCGAAGAAGTTCGCGGTGGCGCCGACCTCGTCCTCGCGGTCGAGCACCTCCCGCCAGACCCGGGCGACCAGCCGTTCGGTCACCGTGACCGGCCGCGCCGAGCCGGCCATCGGCGCCGCCCGCGCCGGGCCCTCGCCCGGCGCCTTGCCGGGCAGCTCGCGGACGCCTTCAGCCAGTGCGCCGGCGCCGGGCAGCTCGCGGACGCCCTCGGCCAGTGCGCCGGCGCCGGGCAGCTCGTGGGCGCCGATCGGGGCGTGCGGGTCGGCCGCCGCCGCCGCGAGCAGCGCGCCGTAGGCCGACAGCAGCCGCTCCACGCGCGCGGCCGTGTACAGGTCGGCGTTGTAGACGCAGTCGATCGCGTACGCGCCGTCGCGCTCGACCGCGTAGATCGTCAGGTCGAACGGCGAGCCGGCCACCCCGGGCACCGCCCGCTCCGAGCGCACCCCGGGCAGCGGCAGCCTGGGCTCGGGGAAGTTGTAGACGTTGAACAGCACCTGCACCAGCGGGGCACGGCCCGGGTCGCGGGGCACGGCGACGGCGTCCACGATCCGGTCCAGCGCCACCGCGTGGTGACCGAGGGCGGACAGGAACTCGCCGGCGGCGGCGCGTACCCGGTCGGCGAAGCTGTCGCCCGCGTCCGCGCGCAGCCGGAGCGGCACCACCTCCAGGAAGAAGCCGACCAGGTCGTGGAAGGCCTCGTGCCTGCGGTCGGCCGACGGCGTGCCGACCAGGATGTCGTCGCGGCCGGTGACCCGGCGCACCACCTCGGCGAACGCGGCCAGCATGGCGGTGGGCGGGGTCGTGCCGAGTTCGACGGCCAGTGTCCTGAGCGCGCCCGAGGTGTGCGCGCCCAGCGTGAGGCTCGCCCGGCCGCCCGCGTAGGTCTGCACCGGCGGCCGGGGGCGGTCGCGGGGCAGGTCCAGCACGACGGGGGCGCCGTCGAGGTGCGCCTTCCACCAGTTCAGATGGTCCTGGCCGTGTTCGCGCTCCTGGCGGTCGCGCCAGGCCACGTAGTCGGCGAACCGCGCGGGCGGGGCGGGCAGGTCCTCGCCCGCGTAGGCCCGGCCGAGGTCCTCCAGGAACGGGCGCTGCGACCAGCCGTCGAAGACCGCGTGGTGGAAGGTGAGCGCCAGCACGTGCTCCCGCTCCCCGAGCCGCAACAGCCTGGCCCGCCACAACGGCCCAGCCGCCAGCTCGAAGCGGTGCCCGGACTCCTGCGCCAGCACCGCCTCCAGCCGCTCCTCGGAAACGTCCTCCACCGCCAGCCGCACCGCCGTCGGCGGGTCCACCTCCACGTACGGCACGCCCGCCGCGTCCGGCACCCGCCAGCGCAGGACCTCGTGCCGGGCGATCACCGTGGCCAGCGCGCCGCCCAGCGCGGCCACGTTCAGCGGCCCGTGCAGGCGTTCGGCCAGGGCGAGGTTGTAGGCGGTGGCGCCGGGGGCGAGCTTGTCCACGAACCACAGGCGGCGCTGCGCCGGTGACAGCGCGGGCGGGTTGCCGGTGGGGAGCCGCTTTGCCCGTGGACCGGCGGCGGCGGCGCGGGCCGCGAAGCCGCCCAGGGTGCGCCCGGCGAACACGTCCTCCACCGCGACGGCCAGCTCCAGCGTGCCGCCCACGGCCGCGACCAGGCGCATCGCGGCCACCGAGTCCCCGCCCATGGCGAAGAAGTCGTCCTCCATCGCGGCGTCCCGGTAACCCAGCACCTGGGTCCACAGGTCGGCCAGCGCGCGTTCCAGCGGGGTGGCGGGCACGACCGCGCCGACCGCGCCGCCGGGTGCCCGGCCGTCCACCAAGCTCCCGTCCGGCGTCCGGCCGTTCCCGGCCAAGCCGCCGTCCGGTGTCCGGCCGTTCTCGGTCAGGGCGCGCAGGGCCAGGCCGTCCACCTTGCCCGAGGGGGTCAGAGGGAGGGCGGCGAGCCGTACGAGCTGGGCGGGGACCATCGCGGCGGGCAGGCGCTCGGCGCAGTGGGAGAGGAGGTCGGACGCGTCCGCGTCCGGGCTGCAGAAGGCGACCAGCCGCGGACCCGAGGGTCCGTCCACGGCCTCGACCACCGCGTGCTCGACCGACGGATGGGCCCGCAGGACGGTCTCGACCTCGCCGATCTCCACTCGCTGCCCGCGGATCTTGACCTGGCGGTCACTCCGCCCCAGGAAGTGCAGGCCCTGCTCGTCGCGCCTGGCCAGGTCGCCGGTGCGGTAGAGGCGGGCGCCGTGCCCGGAGGGGTCGGGCACGAAGCGGTCGGCGGTCAGCGCGGGCCGCCCCAGGTAGCCCCTGGCCACGCCGGTGCCGCCGAGCAGCAGTTCCCCGGTGCCGCCGTCGGGCATCGCGCCGACGGTCTCGTCGAAGACCGCCGCCGTGTAGCCGGGCAGCGGGGCGCCGATCGGGAGGGAGCGCTCCCAGCGGCCGCGCGCCTCGAAGGAGGTGGCCCAGACGGTCGCCTCGGTGGGGCCGTAGCAGTTGAGGAAGCGCTTGCCGGTCGAGGTCCAGCGCTCGACCTGCTCGGGCCCGGGGGCCTCGCCGCCGGTGATGACGGTACGCCACTCCGGCAGCCCGGCCGGTTCCAGAAGGGTCAGCAGCACCACCGGGATCCAGCCCCAGTCCACCCGGTGCCCGGCCACGAACCGCTGCAGCCGGCCGGGGTCGGCCCGGTCGGCGTCCCCGGCCAGCTGCAGCGCGCCGCCGGTGGCCAGCGTGACGAAGATGTCGAGCACGGACAGGTCGAACGTGAGCGCGGCGAACCCCAGCGCCCTGGTGTCCTGCCCCGCCCCGGTGTGCCGGGCGAAGCCGTCGGCGAAGGCCGCCACGCTGTGCTGCTCGACCACGACGCCCTTGGGCCGCCCGGTCGAGCCCGAGGTGTACAGGACGTAGGCGGCGTTGCCCGGCCCGGCGCCCGACGGCGGGCACGGGCCGTCGTCGCCGGCGTCGGCGCGCACCCGCCGCACACCGGTGAACCCGGCCGCGGTGTCGTCGTCGACGATCACGGTGGTGATGCCCGCGTCGGCGAGGATCTCCTCGCGCCGGACGGGCGGGCCGTCCGGGTCGAGCGGCACGTACGCGCCACCGGCACGCAGCACGCCCAGAATCGCGACGATCATCGACGGCCGGCGCCGCAGGCACACGCCCACCAGCGTCTCGGGGCCGACGCCGAGGGCGCGCAGCCGTATCGCCAGCCGCTCGGCACGGGCGGCGAGCTCGCCATAGGTGAGCACGTCCGCCCACTGCCGGACGGCCACCGCGCCGGGCCGCCGCGCGGCCCGGGAGAGGATGAGTTCAGCCAGGCTCACGCGAGACCTCCGGGAGTCGCGGGATCGACCAGGTGCAGGCGCAGTTCGTTGAAGTAGCCGCGGCCCCGCGCGTCGGGCAGCCACGCCTGCCCGGGGCCGGGCAGCAGCTCGGTGATCGTGACCTTCACGCCGCCGCCCGCGCGCGCCTGGGCCGAGCGCAGCATCATGCAGAGCATCGAGGCGTAGAACGGGCTGGTCAGATCGACGTAGGTGGGTTTGATCTCGCTGCTCAGCTTGACGAAGACGTGCTCCGGCAGGCCGAGTGCCAGGCGCCAGCGGCGTACGGCGAGGTAGCGTTCGCGCTCGCCGGTCACCTCGGTCAGGCCGCTCTCCCCGGCCGTGGTCCGCCAGGTCTCCCGGGCGACGACGAGGCGGCCGATGGAGATCCGCGGCGTGTGCCCACCGGCGGCGGCCAGCTTGAAGCCGTCGACCGCGTGGATCGCCAGCAGCTCGGAGAACACCTCGACCAGCGGCCAGCGCTGCCCGTCCGGCGCGACGGCGACCAGGCCGCCGCCGACCTCGCGGACCTGGATCGAGGTCGCGGGCAGGATCGTGGCCGGGTCCGCGCCGGGCGCGGCGGTCCAGCCGAGCCGCCGCAGGCCGGGACCCGCCAGCGCGCGCGAGACCCTGCCGGTGTGCAGCGGCCAGGTGTCGGGGTAGAGCGGCGCGAGGCGGTTCGGCCCGATGTCGGCGTCGAGGGCGTCGGCGAGCGCGCCGGGGTCCGGGTGCGCGCCGGTGAACACCCAGGTGTCGAACGTCGGCCAGGCCGCGTGCATCTCGCCGAGCACGACCGTGTAGTCGCCCCGGTTGACCGCGTCCGCGTCGGGCGCGCAGATCTGCAGGTCGGGGGCGTGCAACCGGCCCGCCCACCAGCCGGGGCGGGCCGCCGGGAAGGTACGCGCCACCGCCCCGGCCAGCTCGGCGGCGGTCAGCCGTACCTCGGAGGCGTCCTCGGGCAGGTCGTCCAGGCCGAACACCGCGCGCCAGCGGGCGGCGAAGCCGGCCGCCACCTCGTCCACCGGCCGCCGCGTCGAGCCGAACAGGGCGCCCTGGGCCAGGTACCACACGTCGGCCAGCAGGACCTCGCCCTCGGTGTCGGCCCGCAGCTCGTCGAAGAGCTCGCGCAGCGCGTCGCCGTAGACCCTGACCAGTTCGACGGTCAGCCAGCGGGCGGCCTGGAGCATCAGCGCCATCGGCTCGGCGAGGTCGTCGAGGAGCTGACCGCCGAAGACCACGCGCAGGTCGCGGGTGGTGTCCTCGTAGAGCAGGCCACGACCGGCGTAGGTCTGCCCGGGGCGGCGCACGGTCTCGCCGACGACCGAGGTGAACCGGTCGTTCAGCGCCAGCAATGCGGCCAGAAGCTCGTCGGGATCGCCCGCCGCGTCGGCCACCCGGTCCCTGGCGGCGCGCAGGTCCTTGAACACGGCCAGCGCGCCGGCGTGGCCCGCGCGGGTCAGCAGCTTGTGCACGTGCCGCTCGGCCTCCTCGGTGACCGGCACGTTGCCCGTCCAGTCGATCAGCTCGCGCTCGGCCAGCATGTCGAGGGTCAGGTAGACATCGTCGGGCGACCTGAAGCCGGCGGCGCCGATCAGCTCGCCGGCGATCTCCACGGCGGGCCGCCCGTCGCAGCGGCTCAGCACGGCCTCCTCGGCCGCCGAGATCGGCACCGGCGGGAAGGCGGGGCGCAGAAGCTTGCGTCCGGCCAGGGTCAGGTGGGGCTGCAGGACCGGCGGGTAGCCGCGGCGTACGGCGGGGTCCTCGGCGAGCTTGGCGGCCAATGCCCTGAGCGCCCAGTCCTCGAAGCGGACGCGGCGGCTCGCCAACAGGCCGGGGCCGGGTTCGGCGGTGACCGCGGGGCCGTCCGCGCGGATTCCGGCCCAGGTGACCGGGCCGAAGAAGCCGACGCTGTCGTTCTTGGCGGTGTAGCGCTGCCAGTACTTGAGGATGATCTGTTCGCGTTCGCGGCGCTTGTTGTTGCGCTTCTGGCCGGGACCGCCCTTGACCAGGCCGTCGAGCGCGGCGAGGGCGGTGCGGTTCTGCCAGGTGACGGCCTCGCGGAACAACGGGTCGGCGGCCAGCTCGCAGGCGTCCTCGCTGCCCGCGGCGAGCGCGGCGGCCAGCGTCTTGGCGAAGGTCTCCTCGTCGAGTTCCCCGGCGAGAAAGGCGTCGGCGGCTCGCGCGCACTCGGGGGCGGAGAAGCGCGCCAGACCGTCGGCGGGGAAGCCGGTGCTGCGCAGCACCGCGTCCTTCCACACCGACCAGCCGGTCCCGCCCAGCGGCAGCAGATGGCGCGGCTGCCTGCCGAGGTCGTGGCAGATCGCGTCCAGGATCTGCGGGGCGCGTTCGTGCACGAAGAAGTGGCCGCCGGGCTCGGTCCGCAGCTCGAAGCCGGCGGTGCTCTCGCGGCGCCAGCCGTCCACGAGCCCGGGGTCGATGGAGGGGTCGTCCCGGCCGGCGAAGGCCGTGATCGGCACCTCCAGCGGGGCCTCGCGCTCGTAGACGTAGGTGTCCAGCCAGGCGAAGTCGGCGCGGAAGACCGGCAGCAGCAGCTCGCGCATCTCGGGGTCGTCGAGGATCTCGCGCGGCATCCCGCCGAGCTCCGTCAGCCGCGCGAACAGCGCCTCGTCGTCCGCCCTTGCCAGCTCCGACAGCGGTTCGACCGTGTCGGGCGCGCGGCACGCGCTCACGTACAGCGCCAGCGGCAGGTCTTCGCCGCGCCTGCGCAGCTCCCGCACCACCTCGAAGCCCAGCCGCCCGCCCATGGAATGCCCGAAGATCGCGTACGGCCGGCCGCCCGCCTGCCCGGCGATGTCGTCGGCGAGCTGGGCCACGTTCACGTCCGGCGGCTCCAGGAACCGCGCCTCCCGTCCGGGCAGCGCCACGGCGCGCACGTCCAGCCGGTGCCCGGCGATCGCCTGCCAGGCGCGGAAGGCGCTCGGCGCGCCGCCGGCGTAGGGGATGCAGAAGAGGATGGGGGTGGTCATCGCGGGATCTCCGACCAGTACGTGCGTCGCTCGAACGGGTAGCCGGGCAGCGGGACCCGGCGGGCGCCGGGATGCTCGGGCGGAGTGACGGGCTCGCCTCGCAGCCACCGCTCGGCCGGCTCGTGCGGGGCGTCGCCCGTCCGGGGAGCCGGGGCCACGGTGCCCGGCGTGGCGGTGGCCAGGGCGGCGACGGCGCCGGGGAGATCTTCGGCCAGGACGGCCGTGCGGTGGGTGAAGAAGCGGCGTCCGTTCCACAGGGTGTGGGCGACGTCGTCGAGGCGGAGGCCGGGATGGGCGGCGAGGTGGGCGGCGAGGGCGGCCGCGAGCCGGGAGAGCGCCTCGGGGGTGCGGGCCGAGAGGGGGAGCGCGTACCGGCCGGTGAGCGGGGGGCGCTCGGGTGGTTCCGGGGGCTGTTCGACGATCACGTGGGCGTTGGTGCCGCCGAGCCCGAACGAGCTGACTCCGGCTCGCCGTATGGGATCCTCCCAGGTCACGGTCTGCTGGGGGATCACGAACGGCACGTCCCCCAGATCCGGATTTTTCGTCTTGAAGTGGAGATTGGCCGGAATCAGCCCGGTCTGTACGGCCAGCACCGCCTTGATCAGCCCCACGGCCCCGGCGGCGGCGTCAAGGTTGCCCAGGTTGGTCTTGACCGACCCCAGTACCAGCGGCCCCCTGAACACCCGCGCCAGCGCCGCCACCTCGATCGCGTCACCGACCGGCGTACCGCTGCCGTGAGCCTCCACGAACCCGATGTCGCCCGGGTTCAGCTCCGCCCCCGCCAGCGCCTCGGCCACCACGGCCGCCTGGCCCTCCAGCCCGGGAGCGGCGAACCCGGCGCGGGCCGCGCCGTCGTTGGCGACCGCCCAGCCGCGCAGCACGCCGTACACGTGGTTGCGGTCGGTGAGCGCGTCCTCCATGCGCTTGAGCGCGAGCACCGCGACCCCGCTGCCGTAGGCGGCGCCCTGGGCGGCGGCGTCGAACGCGCGGCAGCGGCCGTCCGGGGCGACCATCCCGCCCTCGACGTGCTTGAAGCGCGGCTCGATGACGCTCACCCCGCCCGCCAGCGCCAGGTCGCAGCGGTAGTCGAGCAGGCTTTGCGCCGCCTGGCAGACCGCGACGAGCGAGCTGGAACAGGCGGTCTGCACGGCCACCGCCGGGCCGGTGAGACCCAGCCGGTAGGCGGCCTGCGCGGGCAGGTAGTCGGCCGTCCAGCCGGGGGCCAGTCGTTCCTCCCAGTCGTCGGGCTGGCCTCCGGCCAGGAGCCGGTACAGGAAGTACCGGTTGACCGAGGAGCCGGCGAAGACGCCGACGACGCCGTCGTAGGAGCCGGGGGCGTGGCCGGCGTCCTCCATGCACGCCCACGCCTGCTCGACGAAGAGCCGCTGCTGCGGGTCCATGCGCACGGCCTCGTCCGCTGGCACGCCGAAGAAGTCGGCGTCGAAGCCGTCCACGCCGTCCACCCGGCCGCCGGACGGCACGTGCGCGGGGTCGGCGATCAGCCGTTCGGGCAGGCCGAGCGCGCGCAGCTCCGCCTCGGTGTAGTCGTGCACGCAGTCCACGCCGTCGAGGAGGTTGCGCCAGAGCTCCGGCACCCCGGCCGCGCCGGGGAAGCGGCCGGCCACGCCGACGATGGCGATCTCGTCGCCGGTGTACGAGCCGTCCATCAGCCGAGGACCGCCCGCGCCACGTCCTCGGCGCCGTCCACCATGATCTGGGCGGAGCGCGGCAGCACCTCGTAATCGGCGGTGGAGTAGCTGCCCGAGCCGTGCACCACCACGTCGCGCGGCGCCTCGACCAGGCCGCGGTCGATCGCGTTCAGCACCCCGGTCAGCGCCATGACCAGCGACCATTCGCGGAGCGTCCGGAAGTCGGCGGGCAGCTCGCGACCGGTGCCCGCGAGCATCTCGCGCAGCCGCGGATAACGCTCGACGCACTCGGCCAGCGAGACCACGATGCCGTCGCCGCCGTGCCTGGCGATCAGCTCGTTCATGGCCGGGGAGGTGGCCGGGCGGTGGGTGTAGAAGGTCGGGTCGAGCACCTCCGCCGGGTCGTAGGTGACCTGCGGGAAGCGGGGGTCGGCGCTCTGCACGTAGCGACCGTCCACGGCCTCGTAGACGGGCGCGTTGTCCCGCTCGAAGCCGCCGTGGCGCAGGTTGAGCACCATGTCCGGGGTGCCGAGGTGCTGCACCAGCAGGCTCGCCGGGCGGGCCGCCGGGTCGGCCAGGCCGGCGAGCTCCAGGACCTCGCGGCCGCGGTGGTAGCCGAGCAGGCCGAAGGCGCTGGAGACCGCGTGCGCGTGCAGGCGCGGCCCAGCGTCGGGGGCGGCGCGCTGCTCGAAGAACGCGCGGGCGGTGTCGGCCACCAGGTAGTTGCCCAGCTCCAGCGAGAACCACAGGTTGCCGCCGGCGGCGCGGAACTCGCCGGCGTACTTGTCGGCGAAGCGTCGGCCGATGGCCTTGACGTCCTCCGGGTGCTCGCCGCCGTAGACCAGCATCGGGTTGAGCGCGGCCAGGGCCGGATCGGACGACAGGCGCGAGGCGCGCAGCTTGGCCTGGCACGACTCCGGCGCCAGGATGACCACGCGCAGCTGGGCGGGGTCGGCCAGGCCGTGGTCGATCGCGCGCAGCACCGCGTCGCGCAGGGCGGTGCCCTTGTTCGCCGAAGTGGGGGAGAAGATCGTGATCGGCTCGCCGTGGCGGCGGATGTACTCCACCGCGCGCGCCACGATGAGCAGCGAGGCGAACGTCTTCGTGGTGCCGGTGCCCGGGTTTCCGGTCAGGTCGAGGAGGCTGAGGTCGTGCCCGCCGTAGTCGCCGAGCGGCCGCCACGCCGCCGTCGCCACGTCGAGGAAGCCGCGTACGTCGTCGTCGAGCTCCGGTAGCAGGAAGCCGGGGGAGAAGCCGGCCGGCTCCCTGACCGGCTCCGGGTCGGCGACGCAGGCCGCGATCGAGCGGGGCAACTGGTCGTAGAAGTCGGTCAGCAGGTTGGCGGTCGTCTCGACGGTGCGTAAGGAGTTCGGCATGGCGTCAACGCCCCTCTTCCTGGCGATGGTCCTGGTGGGACCGTGGTGGTGCGGCGGTTCCGGGTTCGGGACCGCTGAAGTGGTTCAGGCCGGTTCGCGGCCGGTGTCCTGCCGGCCGGCCGGCGCGCGGCGGAGCCGGGTTCTGAGCTGCTCAAGGGCGGCGGTGGCCGGCTCCAGGTCGGTGACGGGGAAGCCGTCCGCGAGGTCGGGTGCGACGGCGGCCAGCTGTTCTCGTGCGGCGGGCGCGAAGGTGACGCGGCCGTCTTCGACGACCACCCCGTCGCGCAGGGCCGCCCGCTGGTTGAAGTCGACCGCCTCCTTCTCCTCCACGCCGTACGGCAGGCGCAGCCGTATCCCCGAGGCGAGCGAGGCGTGGACCGGATACCCGCCGGGCAGCCCCAGCGGTCCTGGCAGGTGGGTGGGCATGTCGTGGCCCGCGATCAGGGCGGCGACCAGCCGGGCGGAGGCCAGGCCGGTGACGTGGTTGAGCTCGGCGCGCCCGGCGGCGCGCTGCGCGGCCAGCAGGCCGCCCACGTCCGCCAGCTCCCGATCCTCTTCCCGACCCGCTCCCCGGTCTCCGCCCCGATCTTCGTCCCCGAGCCAGGCGCGCGCCTCCGGGTGGCCGTCCCGCGGTGGATAGAGGTGGCTGTGGTGGGCGAGCATCCGCAGGTCACGCTGGTCGGACAGGCCCAGCGCGGCCTGTGCGCTCGCGGCGAGCAGCGCCGCGTTGCCGATGCCACACCACAGGGGCAGTCCCAGCGCCGCGGCGAGGGGGTTCACCGCGTCGGGGAAGCAGGCGTTGATCACCCAGGTCCCCGCCGGGGCCGCGCGGGTGACCCGGAGCGCGGCCTCCGCCTGGAAGGGCAGAGTGACCCCGAATCCCGCCTTTTCCAGGAATTCCGTCCATTTGGAGGGGGAATTCTGGCGTTCCCAGGGTGACTGGGTGGAGGCGGCGACGAGCACGCCATTGGGAACGATCTGACCGAGTGTCTCCGCGAGTGCTTCATTGCTGGTCAAGCTGATTTTTCGGGCCTCGAAGACGACCGGGGCGCCGGAAAGTGCGGCGCGAGTTGACGACACATAGGCGGCTTCGTGTGTTTTGTCGATGTTACGGCCGAGTATCACAACACGGATCGGACTGGTCGCGACGACGGCGAGCGAGTAACAGAATGCGCGAGCCAGGCTCCCCGTCCCGACCAGGGCCAATACGGTGGCATCGCTCATGCTGAGCAGGCCTGTTTGAAAATTGAACGACAAAGAAGGCGGTGCACGTTCAGACCCCCAACGGACCGACTGGCAATGCAGTCGCTAAGGGTGTTTCCCCGTCGGCCACCACCCGCAGTCGGGTGACCGGGGACCCATACTGGTTGTGGGTGATCTGACATGTCAATACCGGGATATGTCGCGATATAAAGTCGGCATCATGGATATTTCGTGGAATGAAGTAGGGGCGTGAGCTGGCATTTCCTTTGGTAAACAAACTTTTCTTCCAGGGGTAATGCCAGGTCAAGGGTGATCATCCTGAGTCGCGGCTCGAACGCCGGCCCCATGGGATACTTCCGGCCATGTTCACCCGAGGCGAGACCGCGCTGACGGTCACCGTGCCCGCCGCCGAGCAGGTCGTGGGCCCGTGGCGGCAGCGCTACGACCCGTCGACCGCCTACGGCGTGCCCGCCCACGTGACCGTGCTCTACCCGTTCCTCGACGCCGCCCGGGTGGACGAGGACGCGCTGCGCGAACTGTTCGCCTCCTGTGAACGCTTCGATCTGGTCTTCGAGCGGTTCGCGCGGTTTCCCGGCGTGGTCTACCTGGCTCCCGAGCCGGCGGAGCCGGTCAGGAAGCTGACCGAGGCCGTGGTGGCGCGGTGGCCGCAGGCGCAGCCGTACCAGGGGAAATATGGGGAGATCACGCCGCACCTCACGGTCGGGCAGGGGATGGACGACGAGAGCGCGGACGCGATCGAGCGCGGCCTGAGCGGGCTGCCGGTGCGGATGCGGGCCAGCGGCGTGACGCTGGAGGTCTTCGACGGCGAGACGTGGCGGCGGCGGGCGTGCTTCCCGTTCGGGGAGGTCGGGGAGGCGGAGTTCGCCTACCCGGGCCCGCTGCGGGACGAACTGGTCGCGGCGATCCTGGCCGGGCGCAAGACCGCGACGAGTTCGCTGCTGGCCGACTACGAGCACGAGGACGAGCCGCTTCCGGTGGCGGGCTCCTGGGACGCGCTGATCGACTCGGCCGGGCGGCGCGTGGCGCTGCTGGAGACCACCGAGGTGAAGGTGGCGCCGATCCGGGAGATCGACGAGCGCTTCGCCCACGACGAGGGCGAGGGCTACGCCGGCGTCGCCGAGTGGCGGGCCGGTCACGAGCGCTTCTGGCTCAGCCCCGAGCACGTGGCCCACCTGGGCCGCGCGCCCGTGATCGACGACGACACCCTCGTGGTGACCGAACGCTTCCGTGTCCTGGAGACCCTGTGAACGACGGAGACTACGGCCTGCCCGGCTCGCTGGCGCGCGTCCTGGACGAGATCGCCGGGGAACGACGGGCCCAGGACGCGCGCTGGGGCATCCAGGACATGCCCGACGGAACCTCCCCATCCCGTACGCCCGCCGCCGACGAGGCCAAGCGCGAGACCTCGGCCGCGGCCGACGACGGCACGCTGACCTGGCGGCACATCCTGGCCGAAGAGGTGCTGGAGGCGTTCGCGGAGTCCGGCTCCGAGGCGCTGCGCACCGAACTGATCCAGGTCGCGGCCGTCGCGGTCAAATGGGCGCAGGCGCTCGACCGCCGCGCGGTCACGGCGGGAACGTCCCCAGCCCCTCGTGCGACACCCGCCACCCCTCGGGAAACCGGCCGGCCATGAGCGCCACGGCCGCGAGCAGCCCGCCGTTGGCCGGCAGGTAGACCGACAGCCCGCCGGGAAACTGCGGCACGTGCCCGGTGGGCAGGTAGTGGTTCTTGTACGTCTCCATGAGCAGCGCGTCGACCGCGTCGCCCGGACGGCCGAGCCGGGTGGCGCACATGGCCAGCACCGGGTAGTCCCACCCCCACGTGCTCCCCAGATCCCAGGTACGCAGCACGTGGTCGAACGTGGCCGACATGATCCCGGGATCGATCAGCGGGGTGGCGGGCAGGAAGCCGAGTGCCATGAGCATCGACGGGTGGTCGTCGGGCAGCGTGTACGGCTCGGTGGCGACCGCCGCGTACACGCCGTCGCGCACCAGGGGCCTGGCCAGCCCATGCAGCACCGCGTCCCACCCGGGCTCCCGCTCCAGGCCGAGCCGCTCGCGCCATTCCTGCGCGACCCGCAGGCCCCAGTGCCAGTAGGCCAGCTCGAAGGTGGGGTCGGCGGTGCCGGCCCGGCCGGGGAAGTACGTCTCCTGCGCCGGGACCAGCGGCGGACCGAGGTGGTGGACGCCGTCCTCGTCCGGTTCGGCGTAGGAGGCCATGAAGTCCGCCGTGGCGAAGACCAGGTCGGCGTAGCGCTCCAGCGCCCCGGGCACGCCGTTGTGCCGGAGCAGTTCGGCGTAGTGGATCGGGTGCGGCTGCTGCCAGATGAGGAAGGCGCCGATCGGGCTGGGCGCCTCGCGGCCGTCCGGGCCGACCTGCTTGGGCCAGCGGGCGCCGGAGTAGCCCTGCTCCGCGGCGGTCCGCCGGGCCTGGCCCAGGATCTCGCGGTACCAGCCGAGACCGCGTTCGAGCAGTTCGGGCCGTCCCCACAGGACGAAGTGGGCGGCGTGCCACCAGTGCATCTCCAGATGGAACTTGCCGCCCCAGGAGTTGTGCACGAGCCCCGACTCCTGCGGCGGCGCCGACCCCGAGCAGTGCACGGCGGTCAGGTACTGCGAGAGCACCACCCGCCGCTCCAGCTCGCCCGCCCGCGGATCGGCGCTGCCCTCGAAGCTGACCGCCGCGCCGGACGTCCAGTACGCCCGCCAGTACCCGGCCGCCGCCTCCTCCACCGCGTCGAAGGCGGGCGGCTCGTCCGGCGGCTCGGCGGAGAAGGCGGCGCTCAGCCTCAGCTCCGCCGCTCCGGTGCCCACCACCGGGCCCGGCCCCCAGCGCCCGTCGGTCCGCACGCGCAGGTGGTAGCGCGCGTCGCCGACGTCGCGCGAGATCCCCTCCGGCCCGTAACAGGTGGTCTGCGCCAGCCGCTCGCCCGGGGAGAGCGGATCGCGCTGCCCGGGAAAGGTGATCGCGACGCCCAGCGCACCGGCCGCGAGCAACGGCGAGCGCACCCGCGTGGCGACCACGTCCAGCTCGGGATGGACCACGGTCCGCACCTCGACCGGCTGCCCGCCGAGCAGGAAAGCCGAGCGCACGCTGCCCGTCCACAGGTCGAGCTCCACGCGCGTCTCCGTCAGCTCCAGCGCCGGGTCGAACCGCAGCCCGATCCGCCCGAGATCGAGCCGCCGCGGATTGGCGTAGAGCCAGCCGCCCGCGTCGGCGGAGGCCACGCCGTCCGCCCCGATCCGCATCCGGTCGGGGTAGCGCACCATACGGGTGCGGGTGGAATAGCCCGTCCCCGCCTCCTCCAGCCGGTACGGCACGCCCGGGTCGGTGGAGTACCAGCCCCAGCTCGACTGGATCCGCAACGGCACCGGGAAGTCGTCAGGATCGAAGACCCCGGGCTCGCGCCGGGGCGGCAGCTCGTGCGCCTCCGGGAACGTCTGCAGCCCGGTCACGTCCACGTTGACCGCGAAGTCGCCGTTGCCCAGGCTGAGCGTGCACGAGGGATGCCAGGACGTGAGCACCACCGCGTGCCGTCGCACCAGCCGCTCCCTGTCGATCACGCCTGCTCCTTCACGCCTGCTCCTTCACGCCTGCTCCTTCGCGGCCAGGCCGAGCCGGGCCGCGCGCCGGGCCGCCTGCCGGTCCGGGTCGGGCACCAGCGCCGACAGCAGCAGCCGCCGCGTGTACGGATCACGCGGCTCGGTGGTCACCTGCTCGGCGTCACCGGTCTCGACCAGCACGCCCTGCGACATGACCGCGACCCGGTCGCTGACGTTGCGCACCACCGCCAAGTCGTGCGAGATGAACAGATAGCTCACCCCGGTGTCGCGCTGGATCTCGGTGAGCAGGCCGAGCACCTGCGCCTGCGTCGAGACGTCGAGCGCGGAGACGGGCTCGTCGCAGATGATCAGGCGCGGGCCGAGGGCGAGCGCGCGGGCGATGGCCACCCGCTGGCGCTGCCCGCCCGACAGCTCGCGGGCGCGCCGCGCGCCGGTGCCGGCCGGCAGCTCGACCCGGTCAAGCAGCAGGGCGATGCGCCGGTCGGCCTCCGCCCGGTCGGCCACGCCGTGCGCGAGCAGCGGCTCGACCAGGATGTCGTGGATGCTCATGGCCGGGTTGAGCGAGCTGAACGGGTCCTGGAAGACCGCCTGGATCTGGCGGGCGCGCGCACGGCGACCGGGTAGGGGCTGCCCGCCGTACCGGATGGAGCCGCCGACGACCGGCGCGAGGCCCAGCACCGCGCGGCCGAGCGTCGTCTTGCCCGAGCCGGACTCGCCGACCAGCCCGAGCGTCTCGCCCTCGCCGACGGTCAGGCTGACCTCCTTGAGCACCCGCACCGGCGGGCGCCCCAGGCCGCGCTGCGGGTAGTCCACCCGCAGGCGGTCGATCTCCAGCAGCGGCGCCCCGACCGCCGCACTCCGTTCGCGTGGCGCGGCGTTGTGCGGGTTGGCCGCCAGCAGATCCTTCGTGTACGGCTGCGCCGGCTGGGCGAACAACGTCCGGGTGGGCGCGCTCTCCACGAGGCGCCCGTCGCGCATCACCGTGACCCGGTCGCACATGTCCGCCACCACGCCCAGGTCGTGGGTCACCAGCAGCACCGCCATGTCGCGTTCACCGCGCAGGGAACGCAGCAGGTCGAGCACCTCGGCCTGCACGGTGACGTCCAGCGCCGTGGTGGGCTCGTCGGCCACCAGCAGCTCGGGGTCGCAGGAGATGGCTCCCGCGATCAGCACGCGCTGGGCGGTGCCGCCCGAGATCTCGTGCGGGTAGGCGCGGTAGATGCGCTCGGGCTCGGCGATCCCCACCCTGGCCAGCAGTTCGAGCGCCCGGCGCCGGGCGGCCCGCCCGGACAGGCCGAGGTGCGCGCGCAGCGGTTCGACGAGCTGGCTGCCCACGCGGAAGCTCGGGTCGAGGTTGGACATCGGCTCCTGGGAGACGTAGCCGATGCGGGGGCCGCGCACGCGGTTCAGCTCGCGTTCGGTCAGCTCGGTCAGTTCGGCCCCGGCGAAGCGGACCGATCCGGCGGCGACCCGGCCGCTCGGCGGCAGCAGGCCGAGGGCGGCCAGGACGGTCTGGGTCTTGCCCGAGCCTGACTCGCCGACGAGGCCGACGACCTCGCCCGGCCGTACCTGGAGGTCGACGCCGTCGACGACGGTGACCTCGCCGCCGGCCGTACGGTGCGTGACCGTGAGGCCGGAGACGGTGAGCAGGGCGCCGTCGGCGGGTACCGGGGCGGGGGAGGAGGCGGCGGGCCGGCGGGTAGAGGGGGCGCGGCCCGCCGCCTGGATCGGAGTGTCCTCGAGCGCGTCGCGTACGGCGTTGCCGAGGACCGTCACCGCGAGCACGGTCGCGGCGATGGCGAGGCCGGGCCAGATCGACAGCCACGGGGCGCGGAAGACGTTGGCGGCGGCGTCGTTGAGCATCGCGCCCCAGCTGGCGGCGCCGGGCTCGCCGAGGCCGAGGAAGTCGATGCCGGCCTGGAGCAGCAGGGCCGCGCCGAACAGCAGCGGCGCCTGCACGATGATCGCCGAGCGGACCACCGGCAGCACGTGCCTGCGCACGACGCGCAGGTCGGACAGCCCGGACACGCGGGCGGCGTCGATGTAGAACTCGCCGCGCACCCGCATGGTCGCGGCGCGGACGAGCCGGTAGATGGACGGCGAGGCCAGGAAGCCGACGAACGCCATGGTGCCGACGAGGTCCGGGCCCATCACCGCGACGAAGGCCAGCACGACGATGAACGCCGGCAGCGCCATGAGCAGGTTGAACAACCAGCTCGCCACCGCGTCCGCCCATCGAGCGAAGTATCCGGCCAGCGTCCCGGCCACGACGCCCATCACCAGTGCCACCCCGGCCGCCAGCAGCGCGCCCGACACGGTGGCCCGGGTGCCGTGCAGCAGCCGGCTGAGCACGTCGCGGCCGGAGCCGTCGCCGCCGAGCGGATGCCCGGGGCCGGGACCGGCCAGGGCGGCCCGCAGGTCGACCTGGTCCGGCCCGTACGGCGCCAGCCACGCCCCGGCCACCGCCGCGACGACGACCAGCAGCAGCACGACGGCGGCCACGAGCGCGGCGGGCCTTTTGAGAAGAGTTCTGCTCATGAGGGGCGCAGCCTTCGGGCCCGGGAGAGTTCCGCTCATGGGGTGCGCACCTTCGGGTCGAGCCAGCTCACCAGCAGGTCGACGACCAGGTTGACGGTGAGCACGATGAGCACGCCGACCACCACCACGCCCAGCACCACCGGGATGTCGGAGCGGCTGGATGCGGCGGCGGCCAGGCTGCCGAGCCCGTTGATCGCGAAGATCTGCTCGACGATGATGGCCCCGCCGAGCAGACCGATGAACTGCAGGCTGACCACGGTCAGCGCGGTGGGCGCGGCGTTGCGCAGCACATGGCGCAGCAGCAGCCGGCGCCGAGGCAGGCCCCGGCCGCGCAGCGTGCGCACGTAGTCCTGGTTCAGCACGGCGGCCACCGCGTTGCGGGTCTGCGCCGCCACGGCCGCCACCGACCCTGCGGCGATCGCCACGACCGGCAGCAGCAGCGAACGCGCCCAGTCGGCCGGGCTCTCCGCGAACGCCACGTACCCGGTCGCCGGCAGCCACCTCAACTGCACCGCGAAGACGATGACCAGCAGCAACGCCACCCACATCCCCGGTACGGCGAAGCCGAGCGCCGCCGCGACCTGCAGCGCCCGGTCCAGCCAGCCGCGCCGCAGCGCCGCCGCCATGCCGAAGGCGATGCCGGTCACCGCCGAGACCAGCGTCGCGATGACCGCCAGCGAGACCGTGATGGGCAGCCGGGCGGTGATCGTCTCGACCACCGGCAGCCCGGTGAACCACGACACCCCCAGATCCCCCCGTACGGCCCCGCCCAGCCAGTCCAGGTAGCGCACGCTGACCGGCCGGTCCAGCCCGAGCTCCACCCGCTTGGCGGCGATCTGCTCGGCCGTGGCCGTCATGCCGAGCAGGTTGTGCGTGGGGTCGGGCACCAGCGTGGTGAGCAGCGAGGTGAGCGCGGTGATCACGACGAGCAGGACGCCCGCCGCGATCAGCCGCCGCGACAGCAGCCTGAGCACCTCAGCCCACCGGGTGGTAGTCGCGCAGGAAGACGAAGATCTGGTCGGCGGCGGCGTCGATCCTGACCTTGTCCTTCTTCCAGACCATGAGGTTGGTGGCGGCGTACAGCGGGGCGAACCACGCCTGCTCCACCACATAGGTGTTGAGCTCCTGGAACAGCTTGCCGCGCTCGGCCTCCTCCGCGACGGCGATCCGGTCCATGAGCTTGGCGACCACCGGGTCCTCCACGTGGAACGGGTTGAACACCCCGCCCTTGGCCAGGAACAGCGAGGCGTCCAGCCAGTTCTCGGTGGCGGTGTAGGTGTACATGAAGGCCGGGTAGGTGCCGGCCAGATACTGCTGGGTGATCAGGTTGCTGGAGACCGGCTTGTACTTCACCTTGATGCCGATCTGGCCCAGTTGCTGGGCGACGATCGGGTACAGCGCGGGCACGTAGGTGTTCTCGCTGGGCAGGGTGAGCTCGAAGCCGTCCGGATAGCCCGCCTCGGCCAGCAGCCGCTTCGCCTTGGCCGGGTCGTAGGGGTAGCGGGAGTTGAGCGCGGCCACGTAGGCGGGGGTGCCGGCGGCGAACATCTGGGTGCGCCGGTCGCCGTTGCCCTTGTCGACCGCCTTGAGTATCCCCTCGGCGTCGAGACCGTGGTTGACGGCCTGCCGTACCTTGAGCTTGGCCAGCGGGGGAGCCAGCTTGCCCGCGCGGTCGACGATCCACATGCCCATGATCAGGCCGGGCATCTTCCTGTGCTCCAGGCCCGCGCCCTGAACCTGCGGCAGGCTCGCCATGGGCACGCCGCCGGCGTCGACCTGGCCGCTGAGCGCGGCGTTGGCCATCGCGTTGGTGTCGGGCAGCGCCTTCATCACCAGCTTGTCGAAGCCGAACGTGGCCGGCAGGGAGTACTTGGGGTTGCGGGTGAAGGTGTAGGACGTGCCGCGGGTGCTGGCGTTCAGGTCCAGCACGTACGGCCCGCTGCCCACCGGGTTGGTCTTGAGCGTGGCGAAGGCCTTGGGGCTGGCGATCATGCCGGGGACCATGGAGAGCTGGTAGAGCAGGCCGGGATCGGGCTTCTTGAGCTTGACCATCAGCTCGGCCGGGCCGGTGGCCTCGACGCTCGCGATGCCGGCCAGCGCCGACTGGGTGGCGCCCGGTGTGCTCAGCCCGCGGTCCAGGTTCGCCTTGACCGCGGCGGCGTCGAGCGGGGTGCCGTCGGAGAAGGTCAGGCCGTCGCGGATGGTCATGGTCAGCGTGGTCTTGGGCTGGTCGTAGGCCCAGGTGGTGGCCACGCCGGGCGAGACGGAGAAGTCGGCGTTGAGCGTGGTCAGGGACGAGTAGACGGCCTGCAGGTAGCCCAGGGAGTTGCCCCCGGCGCCGACGGCTGGGTCCCAGGACGAGACGTCGGCCGCTACGGCCAGGGTGAGCATGCGCTCCGCCGTGGCGGCGCGTTCGGCAGCGCCGCCTGAACATGCGGTGCCCGCGACTGCGAGGGCGACGGCGGCGGCCGCCAAGGCCGTCCCGCGAGATCTCGGCATCGGAACCTCCTCGGATGGGGGTGTGGCGAGGCTAACAAAAACTACCTATCAATTGGTAGGCTTTTGGTAACGATGCCGATCCGAGGAGTTCACATGCCCGTCGACCCGCAGATCGCCCCCCTGATCGCCATGATCCACTCCCAGCCTCCGGCGCCCCACGACCCCGTCGCCCGGCGCCGCATGAACGCCGAGCGCAAGGCGGAGGGGGCCGACCCCTACGGCGACTACGTGCAGGTGGAGCCCGAGATCGCGACGGTCTTCGAGGAGAAGGTCAAGGTCGCCGACCCGGACGGCGAGATCACAGTCCGCGTCTACCGGCCCGCGGAGGAGAACGCCGGGGCGATGGTGCTCTTCCACGGCGGCGGCTGGCTGATGGGCACGATCGACGACAGCGACCGCCGCTCACGCGCCATCGCCGCGGGCGCCGGCGTCGTGGTGGTCAACGTGGACTACCGGCTGGCGCCCGAGTTCCCCTTCCCCGTTCCCGCCGAGGACTGCTACCGCGCCTTCGAGTGGACCGTCGAGCAGGCCGGGCGGTTCGGGTTCGACCCCACGCGGGTGGGCGTGGGCGGCGAGAGCGCCGGCGGCAACCTGAGCGCGGCCGTGTCGCTCCTGGCCAAGGAGCGGGGCGGGCCGATGCCGGTGATCCAGGTGATGGAGATCCCCGCCTTCGACCTGACGATGTCCTCGCCCACCGTGGAGACCTACGCCGAGGGGCACGTGCTGACGAAGCCGGAGCTGGAGTGGTGCGTGGGCACCTACCTGTCCGGGCACGACGCCACCGACCCCATCGCCTCGCCGCTGCACGCCGCCGACCTGGCCGGGCTGCCGCCCGCGGTGATCCTCTCGGCCGAGTGCGACCCGCTGGCCGGCGACGCCCGCCGCTACGCCGCGCGGCTGGCCGAGGCGGGCGTGCCGGTGACCTTCCGCGAGTTCCCCGGGCACGTCCACGGCTCGCACACCCTGACCGGGATGCTGGCCTCCTCGCGCGAGTGGCGCGCGACCGTCGTGAACTCGATCGCCACCGTCATGACCCGCTGACCCGCAGCGCTGACCTTTGGTCCTGACCTGCGGTGGGCAGCGCATCGCGCTGTTGACGTGCGGTGCGGCATGCCGCTGACCTGCTCTCATGTGCGGGGGCACAAGGGGTGGCCGTTATGCTGCCGCGCATGGGTGACCCACGGATCGCGCGCCTGGCCGCCGAGCTGCTGGAGGACGTGCAGGGGCTCGCCGACCGCATGTTCGCCGCCATCGTGGCCGAGGACGAGACCTACGCCGCCATGCCGGAGGAACGGCTGGCCGAGGTGCGCGAGTACAACCGGCGCAACCTCGACGAGCACCTGCTCGACCTGGCGGAACAGCGCCCGGTCAAAGCCGTGGTGTCCAGGGAGACCGCGCGCCGCCGGGCCGGGCAGGGGGTGCCGCTCGGCACGGTGCTGCACGCCTACCGCATCGGGTTCCGGGTGGTCTGGGAGAGCCTGGTCGCGCGGGCCATGGCCGACCCCGGCTACCCCGTCGAGACGCTCGCCACCTCGATGACCGAGGTCTGGTCGCTCATCGACGGCTACTCCGTGGCGGTCACCGACAGCTACCACGAGGCCATGCTGGAGCTGGCCAGGCAGGACGAGCGCGAGCGCCAGGTGCTGCTCGACGCCCTGATCGAGGGGCGGGTCACCGACTGGAGCGTGCTGGGCGGCAGCGCGCACGCGCTCGGGCTGCCGGCGCGCGGGCCGTACGTGTGCGTGGTGGCCGACCCGGCGGTGCCGTTGTCCACGATCGGGCTGCGCGGCGCGTGGCGGCTGCGCGCCGACGACCAGGTGGGCATCGTGGCCGACTCGGGCGCGGTGCGGGCGGCGCTGGCCGGGCGCGGCAGGATCGGGATCAGCGCCCCCTACGAACGGCTGCCGCAGACCGCCGCCGCCTTCCGCCTGGCCAGGCTCGTGTGGGCGGGCCTGCCGCCGGGCAGCAGGGAGGCGGCCACCGTGGACAGCCGCCCGATCGGCGCGCTCGTCGCGGCAGCCCCCGACCTGGCGGAACGGGTCACCGCCGCGGTGCTCGGCCCGGTACTCGACCGCCCCGACGCCGGGGCCCTGCTGGAGGTGCTGTCGGCGTGGATGGAGAGCGGCGAGTCCACGTCAGAGCTGGCCCGCAGGCTCTACTGCCACCGCAACACCGTCCGCAACCGGCTGAGCAGGATCGAACGCCTCACCGGCCGGTCGCTGGAGCGCCCCGGGGACGTGGCCGCCCTGTACGCCGCCCTGATCGGCCACCGACTTGTGCCAGCGCCCAAACCCTGACCGGAAAGCCGTGTCTATGGCCCAGTGCCGGTAGAACGAGGTTCCAGGAAAATGGAGCCACCGCCCTTATCGCTGAAGGCAGGCGCCATGGAGATCATCGTCGAGACCCGGCCGGGCAAGCTGCGCGGCCTGCTGGAGGATGGCGTCGCCGTCTTCCGCGGCGTGCCGTACGCCGCACCGCCCTTCGGCGAGCTGCGCTTTCGCGCGCCCGAGCCGCCCCCACCGTGGGAGGGCGTGCGCGACGCGCTCGCCAACGGCCCCACGGCGGCCAAGCGCGGTTACCGCCCGCCGCTGGACGAGATCCTCGCCGAGGTGGCCATCCCGGGCGAGGACTGCCTCAACCTCAACCTCTGGACGCCCGGCCTCGACGGGCGGCGCCCGGTCATGGTGTGGATCCACGGCGGCTCCAACCGCAACGGCTCCAACGCCGTCCCCCTGTATGACGGCAGCACGTTCGCCCGCGACGGCGTGGTGATGGTGGCGATCAACTACCGCCTGGGCGTCGAGGGCTGGGCCAGTTTCCCCGACGCGCCGGACAACCGCGGGCTGCTCGACCAGATCGCCGCGCTGACCTGGGTGCGGGAGAACATCGAGGCGTTCGGCGGCGATCCGGACAACGTCACCGTCTTCGGCGAGTCGGCCGGCGCGATCGACCTCGGGGTACTGCTCGGCATCCCGGCGGCCCGGCGGCTGCTGAACCGGGCGATCATCCAGAGCGGCGGGCCGGCCGCCGGCCATCGCGCGGCCGTCAGAAAGGCGACCGGTCAGATCGCGCGCCGCCTCGGCGTGCCCGCCACCGCCGCCGCCTTCGCCGACGTGGACCAGGAACGGCTGCTCGACGCGCAGGCCGCGGTCATGAGCAGGAGCGGCCTGGCCGGCGGGCCCGAGCTGGGGCCCGTGATCGACGGCGAGCTGGTCGCCGGGCCGCCGGAGGAGAACGTCGACCCCGAGGTGGAGGTGCTGATCGGGCACACCACGGAGGAGTACCGGCTGTGGTTCGTGCCGACCGGCGGCGTCGACCGTATGGGGCCGCTGATGGCCCGCCTGGCGATGCTCAAGATGGGGGTGAAAGGGCGGATCTGGCGCGGCTACAAGGCGTTGTATCAGGGAGCCAAGCCGGGCGAGGTGTTCGGGCTCGTGCTCACCGACCGCCTGGTACGGCTGGCCAACCGCCGCCTGGCCGAGGGGCGGCCGATCGGGCGCACGTGGCTGTACGAGTTCGCCTGGCGCTCGCCCGAGCGTGACCTGGGCGCGGCCCACGCCATGGAGATCCCGTTCGTCTTCGACGCGCTGGCCATGCCCGAGTCGCGCTGGATGGTGGGGGAGAACCCGCCGCAGGGCCTGGCCGACGAGATGCACGCGGCGTGGGTGCGCTTCGCCATCACCGGGGAGCCGGGCTGGCCCGCGTGGAACCCCTCGACCCGGCCGACGATGGTCTTCGACGCCGAATCGGCGGTCGTGGAGGACCACCGTGCGGAGGTGCACGCCCTCTGGGTTTAGGGCAGATCGCGCTGGAGCGACAGCGCGTACGCCTCGATGCGCTCGACCAGATCCACCTGCTCGGGATCCAGCAGCCATTGGGTCGCCAGGCCGTCGAGCGTGGCGATGATCTCGGCCGCCTTGCCCTCCGGGTCGAGGTCCGCCCGGATCTCGCCGCGTTCCTGGCCCGCGCGCAGCGCTGCGGCCACCAGGGCGCGCATCGCCCGGTAGCGCTCGCGGAAGTACTCGTGCGCGGGCGCGCCGGGCTCCAGATTCTCCGCCACCAGGACCGCGAACAGTTTGGTCAGCCCGCGTTCCTCCCGGTTGCGCCGGGCGAAGGCGGGCATCTCGCGGATCGTGTCCAGCCCGCCGAGCGCCGCCGCCTCGCGGGCGAAGTCGAGGCTCCTGCCGTCGCGCCACTCGATGACCGCGCGCAGCAGGCCCTCCTTGTTGCGGAAGTGGTAGAGCAGCCCCGGCTCGGTGATGCCCACACGCTGGGCGATCTCGGTCATTCCGGTGCCGCGGAAGCCGGTGCGGGCGAAGAGTTCGGCGGCCACGGCCGCGATCTCCTCCTTGCGGTTCTTCATATGGACAACTTACTTAGTTGTAAGTAAGCATGCCTCATGGACATCGCAGCTCCCCGCTTCGAACACCTCGACGAGGCTCTTGGCCTGGGCGAAAGCCGTCCGAGACTCTCCTGGACCGTTGACAGCGAAAGCCCAGGATGGCGCCAGAGCGCCTACGAGATATCGGCCCGGGGCGAGCGCGTCCTGGTCGAGTCGGCGGAGTCGGTGTTGGTCCCGTGGCCGTTCGCGCCGCTGGCCGCCCGCGAGCGCGTGGAGGTCGGCGTCCGCGTGCGCGACGCGGAGGGCGCGTGGACGGACTGGAGCCCGCCCGCCGTCGCCGAGGCCGGCCTGCTCGGCCCGGCCGACTGGACCGCGCGCTTCGTCGCGCCGCCGGGCGAGGAGCAACTCCTGCGCGGCGTGTTCACGGTACGGCCCGCCGTAGCGTCGGCCAGGCTCTACGCCACCGCCCTGGGCGTCTACGAGATCGAGCTCAACGGCGTCACGGTCGGCGACCACGTCATGGCGCCCGGCTGGACCAGCTACACCCACCGCCTGCGCTACCAGACTCACGACGTCACCACGCTCCTGCGCCCCGGCCCCAACACGCTCGGCGCGATCCTTGCCGAGGGCTGGTACCGGGGCCGCCTGGGTTTCCAGGGCGGTACCGTCGCCGTCTACGGCGAGCGCCTCGCGCTTCTGGCCCAGCTGGAGATCACCTACGCCGACGGCACCGTCCAGCGGTACGGCACCGGCCCCGACTGGCAGTGCGCCCCCGGCCCCATCCTGGCCAGCGGCATCTACGACGGCGAGACCCACGACGCCCGCCTGCGAACCCCCACCGGATGGCGCCCCGTCGACACGCTGGAGCACGACCTGTCCACGCTGGTGGCTCCCAGCGGCCCGCCGGTGCGCCGTACCCAGGAACTCGCCCCGAAAGAGATCCTGACCTCGCCGTCGGGACAGACCATCCTCGACTTCGGCCAGAACCTCGTCGGCCGCCTGCGCATCACCGCACGCGGGCAGGCGGGCGAGCGCGTCGTCCTGCGCCACGCGGAGGTGCTGGAGGGCGGTGAACTGTCCATCCGCCCCCTGCGCACCGCCGCCGCGACCGACGTCTACATCCTGCGCGGCGACGCGGAAGAGGTCTGGGAACCGCGCTTCACCTTCCACGGCTTCCGCTACGCCTCCGTCGAAGGACCCGTGGACCCGGCGCTGGTCCGCGCCGTCGTCTGCCACACCGACATGGAGCGCACCGGCCACTTCGAGTGCTCGGACCCGCTGGTCAACCGCCTGCACGAGAACGTGGTGTGGAGCATGCGCGGCAACTTCCTCGACCTGCCCACCGACTGCCCCCAGCGCGACGAACGCCTCGGCTGGACCGGCGACCTCCAGGTCTTCACCCCCGCCGCCGCCTTCCTGCACGACTGCGCCGGGATGCTCACCTCCTGGCTGGCCGACCTCGCCGCCGAACAGGCGCCGAACGGTGCCGTTCCCGTCGTGGTCCCCAACGTGCTGGGGGAGCGCGCCGTGATCGCCGCCGCCGGGTGGGGCGACGCCGCCGTCCTCGTCCCCTGGACCCTCTTTCAGCGGTACGGCGACGCCGGGCTCCTGGAGCGGCAGTTCCCCAGCATGCGGCGCTATGTCGACCATGTTGCGGAGCTGGCGGGTGATGGGCGGCTTTGGGATAGCGGCTACCAGTTCGGCGACTGGCTGGACCCTGCCGCGCCGCCGGACAAGCCGGGCGACGGGCGTACACCCAAGGAGGTTGTCGCCACCGCCTACCTCGCGCACTCCGCCAGGGTCGTCGCGGAGGCGGCGGCGGTGCTGGGACAGGACGCCGGGCCCTACACCGCTTTGTCCGCCCAAGTCCGGCAGGCCTTCGCGGCCGCCTATGTCTCGCCGGAGGGAATGGTGCTGGGGGATTCGGCCACCGGCTACGCGCTCGCCCTGCGCTTCGACCTGCTTCCCACGCGGGAGCAGCGGACGTTCGCCGGTGAACGGCTGGCCCGAGTACTCGCCGACGGCGGCCACCACATCGCCACGGGCTTCCTCGGAACCCCGGAGGTGTGCGACGCCCTGACCGAGGCCGGGCAGGTGGAGGCCGCGTACCGGCTGCTGCTCCAGCGAGAATGCCCGTCCTGGCTGTACGCCGTGACCATGGGCGCCACGACGATCTGGGAGAGATGGGACAGCATGCTGCCCGACGGCACCGTGAACCCGGGCGAGATGACGTCGTTCAACCACTACGCGTTCGGCGCGGTGGCCGACTGGCTGCACCGCGTGGTGGCCGGAATAGCCCCGGCGGCGCCGGGCTACCGCCGCATCCTGCTGGCCCCCCGTCCGGGCGCGAATCTGACACACGCGAAAGCGACCCTCCGCACCCCGTACGGAAGGGTGGAACTCTCCTGGACCCTGACCAGGAACACCATGACCACCAACGCCACCATCCCCCCGAACACCACAGCCCAGGTCACCCTCCCCCACACACCCCCCTTCGACATCCCATCCGGCACCTACCACTGGACCACCCCTTGGCCGGGGGCGGACGGCACGGCCAAGGGCTTGGCATAGGGCACTTCGCGCTTGGGCCCAAGGGCTCCGCATGGGGCGCTTCGCGCTTGGACCCAAGGGCTTCGCATGGGGCGCTTCGCGCCTGGGGCTCAGGCTGTGTTGAGTGGGGGCGCGGCCCCCACGCCCCGGTGGGGGCTGCCGCCCGGGTGCAGCCCTAGAAGGCTCGCAACACGCTCCAGGGTGACATACACAAGCATTGAGCCCCGGGATCCTCTGTGCTTGCAGGTCACACCTGTAGCGCAAAGACCTTCGCTGCGAAGGGCGCGAAGGGCGCGAAGGGCGCGAAGGGCGCGAAGGGCGCGAAGGGCGCGAAGGGCGCGAAGGGCGCGAAGGGCGCGAAGGGCGCGAAGGGCTCTGCGCGACCTGCCGTGGGCCGACGCGATCCGCCCCCGCAGGCGGCAGCCGTACCCTCTCGAAGGTCTTGAGAAAGCGTGGTTTTGGGGCGTTGACCGGAATGACATAGCTCACCTAGCCTGTCTGCTACCAATCAGTTGGTAGGTTTTTGGAGGGCGTATGGAAGACCGGCCCGGTCTGGTGGAAAAGCTCGCCTTCTTCGGCGGCGTCGCGGGTGGGGCGCTGATGGGCGCGGCCTCCGGTTTCCTCCTGCTGTACCTCACCGACGTGGTCGGCATCGGCGCCGCAGCCGTCGGCACCCTGATGCTGGTGGCCCGGATCGTCGACGGCGCGAGCGATCCGATCATGGGCTACCTCGTCGACCACCTACCAGTCACTCGGTGGGGCCGGTTCCGCCTGTACGTGCTCATCGGCGGCATCCTCTGCGCCGTCTGCCTGGTGGCGCTCTTCGCCGCCCCCGCCTGGTTCCCGAACGCCCTGCTCGCCGCCTGGATCACGTACCTGCTGTGGGGCCTCCTGCTCGACCTGTTCCAGATCCCGTTGACGTCGTTGCTGCCCGTGGTGGCCGGCGACGCGCGTACCAGAAGTCAGCTCGCGAGCATCGTCGGCCTCACCGGCCTGCTGGCGGCGGCGCTGAGCACCGGCGCCACGCTGCCGATCGTCAAGGCGCTCGGGGGCGGCACGGGCGGCTGGCTCACGTACGTCAGCATGATCGCCCTGGTGGGCTGCGTCCTGGTGACCGTCATGGCGGTGCGCGTGCGCGAGCGCGTCAAGCCGTTGTTGCCGGAGCGCTACCGGCTGTCCGATGTACGCCGCGTCTTCTTCGCCCACCGAGCCGTCCCGATCCTGCTCACCTCAAAAGTGGCGGTACAGGCGGCCAGCGGCTCCCTCACCGCCGCCATGCCGTTCTTCTTCCTCTACTACATCGGCGACCAGGCCTACCTCTCCGCCGCAGCCCTGGTCATGGCCGTGCCCATGGTCATCGGCGCGATCGTGGTCCCCGTCATGGCCAGGCGGCACGGCGCCAAACCCTGGTACCTCCTCAGCCTCGCCGTCTCCATCGCCGGTCTCGCCCTGCTGATGGCCGTCCCGCCGACGCCCCTGCCCGTGCTCGCCTGCTTCGCGCTGACGGGCTTCGGCTTCGGCGGCGCCGTGGCGCTCGGTCTGGTCCTGCTCGCCGAACTCGCCGACTACACCGAGTGGCGGTACGGCTTCCGCACCGAAGCCTCCCTCGCCGCCATGACCTCGTTCGCCACCAAGGCGGGCAGCGGTGTGGGCGGCGGCCTGCTCGCGTACACGCTGGCCGCCACCGGCTACCGCAGCGGCGGCGTCGCCCAGGGCTCAGAAGCGATCCAGGGCATCCTGTACGCCCAAAGCCTGATCCCGGCCGCCATCGGCATCGTCGGCGCCCTGGCCTTCGCCGCGTACCCGATCACCCGCGAAGTAGCCGCCCGCGCCGCCGCCGACCTGGCCGCCCGCAAAGTCCCCCTCCCCCAGCCCTGACCCCGTCCGACCCAGGGGCCGCATGCGGTGCGCCGGGTGAGTGCACGCGGTACCCGCTGGGGTGGGTGGACGCGGTACGCGCTTGGTTGGGTGCACGCGGACCCTGCCCGGCGGCGGGGAGAAAGCTACCGAGTGCTTGGTAGCTGGGAAAACCTACCTACTGATAGGTAATTTTTGGTAAGGTTTGTTGCATGGTAGCCAAGAGGCGCTATGCCGTCGGGGTGGCTCGCAGGGAGCAGATTCTCGAGGCCGCTCGTGAGGTGTTCAGCGTCAGGGGCTATCGCGGTGGGTCCATGCGGGACGTGGCCGCGCGCGTGGGGCTCAGCCTGGCGGGGGTTTTGCATTACTTCCCGTCCAAAGAGGATCTGCTGGCTGAGGTGCTTCAGCAGCGTGATGACATCGATATTCCGTGGTTCGAGGAGAAGTGGGCTGAACTGGGGAGCTTCCGGCTGGCGGTGCGGGAGCTTCAGGTACGGAACATGGGGCGGGCCGGGGTCATGCGGTTGTTCGTCACGTTGTCGGCCGAGGCCGCTGACGCCCAGCATCCGGCGCACGACTTCTTCGCGAAGCGGTACCGGACGAGTCGGGAGCTGTTCTCGGCCACGCTGGCCAAGGCTCAGGAGCGGGGCGAGGTGGTGGAGGGCGCGAGCGGGCCGTTGCTGATCGCCGTGCTGGACGGGCTGCAGGTGCAGTGGCTGCTGGAGCCGGACTTCGACCTTCTGACCGCCTTGGACGCCTACCTCGACAGCATCACGCGATAGGCCTCGCCAGAAGCGAGGTGGTTCCGCGCCCCATGGGCGCCGGCGTTGTCGCCGGGCTTGTGATTCTGGTGGTTCGCGGGTTCTTCGCAGGCTTGCGGACTCACGGCTCGGTGGCGGTGGTTGGGCGTCATGTCGGAACGGGGTTGTTGGGGTTCTGGTGTCTGGGCGGGCGGGGAGGTTGGCCGCGCGGGGAGGGCGAGCGGTTGGGGAGGGCGGCTGTTCGGATGTGCTCACCGAGATGCGCGTGCTGGCCGAGCGGCAGCCGTGGAGGCGCGGTGTCGGCCGAGCGGAACTGCGGCGGGCGGTGTCGGCCGGGAGTTGCGCCGGGCGGTGTCGGCCGGGAGTTGTGGCGGGGCGGTGCTGGCCAGGAGTTGTGCTGGGGTGGAAAAACGACCTATCGGTTGGTTGATTTGTTAGGGTGGCGGGTATGCCGTCGAAACGACCGTACGCCGTGGGGATCGCCCGGAGAATGCAGATCCTTCAGGCGGCCCGAGAGCTCTTCAGCGTCCGTGGTTACCGGGGCGCGTCGATGCGAGACGTGGCGGCGGAGGTCGGGCTGACGCTGGCTGGAGTGTTGCACTACTTTCCGTCCAAGGAAGAGCTGCTGGCCGAGGTGCTTCAGCAGCGGACCGACATGGACGTCCCCTGGTTCGAGCAGACGTGGGCCGAGCTGGGGAGCTTTCGGCTGGCCGTTCGCGAGCTGATGGTGCGGAACATGGCCGATCCCGGGGTCATGCGGCTGTTCGTGACGCTTTCGGCTGAGGCCACCGATCCCGGGCATCCCGCGCATGACTTCTTCGTCAAGCGGTACCGGACGAGTCGGGAGCTGTTCTCGGCCACGCTGGCCAAGGCCCGTGCCAATGGGGAGATCACCCGGCCGGTGAACGGGCCGTTGCTGATCGCTGTGCTCGATGGTCTGCAGATCCAGTGGCTCATTGAGTCGGACTTCGACCTGCTTGGGGCGCTCGACGCCTACCTGGACTCCATCACCGGGTGATCCCCGACGCGTACGTGCCCGACCGGCTCCCTCACCGCCCGGCCCCGGTCACCCGGTTCCGGACGTGCCGGTCGGGCCCCACCTACAGCACCGGCCGGCTCGCGCCGGCCGGACCCAAGCCGCTACTCCGCCTCACGCGGAGAGCGCCGTGTGGAGAGCGCCGCCGGGTGGGAGCGCGGCTCGCGGTCGACCTCAGCAGGGGAACGGTTTCACCAGCCCGCCCGTTCATTCACCTCGTCAGCCAGTTTGTCCAACCGCTCCGGATCCAAATAGGCCCCGGGAAACCGGGCGAGCCGCCGCACCGGCACCGACCCGGCCATCCGCAGAGCCGGCTCAGTGAGAAAGCGCGAATGGGACTGCCCGGTCTCGGCAGGCGGTCGCATCTCCCGTCGCAGCACGTCCAGCCCACCCGGCGCCGCAAGCCAATCAGCCAAGGGCGAATCAGGGGTGATGGCCGCCGGTAGCGGCTGCTTGGTGCCCTCCATCTCCACCGTGGCCGCGACCCGCAGGTCCCGGGAGGAAGCGCCGACGTGGATGGTGGCGGTGCCCGGGTCGATGGTCCAGCGCCGCCGTACCGGATGGAAGTAGGCGAAGTCGCGGAAGGAGAGGTAGAAGCGCACGGTCGTGGAGGCACCCGGCTCTAGAGGGACTTTTCGGAAGGCGCGCAGTTCGCGGGCGGGGCGGCGGACGTCGTGGCTGGGGGCGGCGACGTAGACCTGCGCCACCTCCTGGCCGGCCCGGTCGCCGAGGTTGGTGATGCGGACGCTGACGCGGACGACGAGCTCCTCGCCGGAGCCGCGGGTGTGGACATCGAGGTCGGAGTAGCCGAACTCGGTATAAGACAGGCCGTGCCCGAACGGGTAGCTGACCGGCGCGTCGAGCGCGTCGTGGTAGCGGTAGCCGACGAAGACGCCCTCGGTGTAGCGGACGGTGCCGAGTTCGCCGGGAAAGTCGAGGTAGGAGGCGGTGTCCTCCAGGCGCAGCGGGATGGTCTCGGCCAGGCGCCCGGACGGGTTGACCGCGCCGTAGAGGACGTCGGCGATCGCGCCGCCGCCGGCCTGTCCGAGCAACCATCCTTCCAGTACGGCCGAGGCCGCCCCATCCCAGTCCGCCACCCTGACCACACCGCCGTTGGACAGCACGACGACCACCCGCGTCCCGGTGGCGGCCACGACGTCGAGCAGCGCCCGCTGATTGTCCGGAAGCTCCAGATGCGTACGGTCGTATCCCTCACCCTCGTCCTCCGGCGGCAACCCGAGGCAGACGACCGTGGTCGCGGCGCGCGCCGCGACGGCCCGCGCCTCCTCCTCCAGCTCGGGTGAACGGCCGGCGTCGCCCAGCCGGTATCCGGGCGCGTACTCCAGCTCCCGCCCGGCCAGCGCGCGCATCTCGGTGAGCACGTCGTCCAGCCGCGTGGGCACGATGTGGGAGCTGCCCGCCCCCTGATATCGGGGGGTACGCGCGAGTTCGCCCACCACCGCCACCGAATCCTGGAACCCCAGAGGCAGCACGCCGTCGTTCTTCAGCAACACGGCACACTGACCGGCCACCTCGCGCGCCAGCCGGTGGTGTGCGCCGGCGTCGAACGTCCCCTCGCCGGGCTGGGCCCGCGCGACCAGCGCCAGGACGCGGGCGGCGGAGGCGTCAAGCAACTCCTGGTCGAGCGCGCCGGCCTCGACCGCCTTGACCACCGACGCGTCGGAGGCGCGGCCGGAGGTCGGCATCTCCAGGTCCAGGCCCGCCCAGAGCGCCGCCACCCGGTCGTCGACCGCGCCCCAGTCGGACACGACGACGCCACGGAAGCCCCACTCCTCGCGCAGCACCTCGGTCAGCAGCCACGGATGTTCGGAGGCGTACACGCCGTTGACCCGGTTGTACGCGCTCATCACCATCCACGGCTTCGCGACGGTGACGACGTGCTGGAAGGCGGGGAGGTAGATCTCGCGAAGGGTGCGTTCGTCGACCTCGGCGCTGACGCGCATGCGGTCGGTCTCCTGGTTGTTGGCCGCGAAGTGCTTGACGGCGGCGCCGACGCCTTGCGACTGGATGCCGAGGACGAGCGCGGCGCCGAGCACGCCGGACAGGCGCGGGTCCTCGGAGAAGTACTCGAAGTTGCGGCCGCACAGCGGGGAGCGCTTGATGTTGACGCCGGGACCGAGCAGCACCTGCACGTCCATCGCACGCGACTCCCGGCCGAGCGCCTCGCCCACCCTGCGCACGAGGTCCGGGTCCCAGGAGGAGCCGAGCGCCACGGCGGGCGGGAAGCAGGTGGCGGGCGCACTGTGCCCGACTCCCAGATGGTCGCCGTCGTCCGGCTGGCGGCGTACGCCGTGCGGCCCGTCGCTGAGCGTGATCGACGGTATCCCGGCCCGCTCGATGGCCTGGGTACGCCAGAGCGACTCGCCGGAGGTGAGCGCGGCTCGCTCGGCGAGGGTGAGCCGGTCGAGAGGGTTGTCTGTCATGCGTTTCCTTTCGCGGTCAGGGCGCGCAGTACGGCGAGGCTAACAAAAACTACCGATCAATTGGTAGGCATTCGCCGAGGCCGTTGACGGGGTGATTCACTGGCCCTACGGTGAGGCTACCAATCAGTCGGTAGGTTTTTTGGAGCAGCGCATGCGCAGACGCACCGCCGTACTGTCCGCCGCCTGCCTGATCACGGCAGCGTGCTTAACCGCGACCACCCCGGCCGCCGCCCACACCACCCCACCCCCAACCACCACCCAAGCGTCATCCGATCAGACCGGGACCGCCCTCACCCTGTCCGGCCAGCACAGCCCAGCCACGAACGGCACGCCTGTGAACGGGACGCCCTTGAGGGGCACGCCGGTGAAGGGCAAGGCCACGGACGGACCGTCAGAGGACGGCCGAGCTACGAGCGGCACGCCTGTGAACGGGATTCCCGCGGATGGGACGTCCGGGGATGGGAAGTCCGCAGACGGACCGGGGCAGCCAGAGGGCGGGACGCCCGCGGGCGGCTCGCCTGGGGACGGCGAGGCTGCGGAGGGCCTGGCGGCGGAGGAGGAGGCCAAGGATTTGCTGACCGGTCCGCTGGCCCAGCCCGTCTGGTTGTGCCGTCCCGGCAAGACGGCCAACCCCTGTGGCCAGGACGCCGCCGGCAACCCCATGGACCCCGTGATCACCGGCAGGTACCCGGACGGCCACCAGGTCGGCCTGGACGCCACCGTCATCCGCCCCGACGGCACCACGACGAACGAACCGCTGCCCCCACCCCAGTCCCCGAAGGTGGACTGCTTCTACGCCTACCCCACCGTCAACCTGCTGGCCAACCCGCTCCTGCTGCTCGGCGGCAATCCGCCGGTCGCCAGGGAGAGCGAGGCCGCCGTCACGCTGACGCAGATGGGCCGCTTGACGAGCAACTGCCGGGTGTTCGTGCCGCTCTACCGCCAGGTCGCTCTCACCGGCTACCTGCTGGGCGCCATCATCCCGCCGCACTTCGAGACCGCGTACCAGGACCTGAAGCAGGCCTTCCGCCAGTACTGGGACACCGACAACATCGACCCGGCCACCGGCGAGCGGCGCGGCGTCATCCTGCTCGGCCACTCGCAGGGCGCCTTCCATCTGGCCCGCCTGCTGCAGGAGGAGTTCGACGGCAACGCGGCCAACACGAAGAGCCTGGTCGCCGCCTACATCGTCGGCGCCGAGGTCAGGGTGCCGGTCGACGCGCCGTCCGGGGGCGGCTCGGACCCGGTCTCGACGTTCCAGCACCTGCCGGCGTGTGAACGGCCGAGCGGCCAGGCCCCCGTGCCGGTCGGCTGTGTGGTGGCGTTCAACTCGGCCGATCTGCAGCCCGGCCACGAGGAGACGGTCGCCTTCGGCCGCGCGCCGGACCCGGCGCACCGCGTCCTGTGCGTGAACCCGGCCGCAGTCCTGGCCGGCGGACCCGCGGACGCGACCACCCCCATGCGCCCCTACATGCCGACCAAGAAGCTCCTCAGGGGGAACCTGCTGGCACCGGCCGGTTCGCTCAGCCTGCTGCTCAACTTCACGCCGACCGCGCATCCGACGGGCTTCGCGGCGTACGCGGACCTGGCCACGGGAAGGTGCGCACGCACCGACACCAGCAAGGGCAGGCTCGACTGGCTGCAGGTGGACGGGCTGGACGGCATCCGCTCCTCCAACTCGGCCCTGGGCCTGCACGTCCTCGACTACAACGTCGACGGCGGCGGCCTGGCCGCACTCGCCGCGGCCCAGGCAGCGGCCTGGACCGCGAGCGCCGAATAGCACCTCACCGACGGGACAACAGGTCGCGGAGGGCCTTGAGCACCAGCTCAGGGTCCTCCTCGGCGACGAAATGCCCGCTGGTGATCGTGCGATGCTCGAGATCCGGCGCCCAGGCGCCCCAGAGTGCGACGGCGTCGTAAGGCAGCACGGCACCCCAGTCCTGCTGCAGTACGGTCACCGGCATGCCCAGCCGCCGCCCCGCCGCCCGATCGGCCAGATCATGCTCACGGTCGACGCCGGCGCTGGCCCGGTAGTCGGCCACGATCGAGGTCACCGCCTCCCGCGAGGCCCGCAGATACTCCGCCCGCACGCCGGCCGGGATCGCCTCGGCCCGGAGTACCCACGTGTCGAGGAAGTGCCCGAAGAACTCGTCGGACGCCGCGGCGATCAGCCGTTCCGGCAACCCGGGCGGTTGCGCCATCAGGTACAGGTGGAACCCGACCGCGGCCGCCACCCCGTTCATGACCTCCCACATGTCGGCGGTGGGCAGCATGTCGATCGGCGCCAGATGGGTGATCGCGTCCGGATGGTCCAGCCCGGCCCGGAAGGCGACGAGCCCGCCCCGGTCATGTCCGGCCAGCGCGAACCGTTCGTGCCCGAGCGCACGGGCCAGCTCGACGACGTCCTGTGCCATGCGCCGCTTGGAGTAGGTCTGCCCGTCGAGGTCGGCCGGCTTGTCGCTGGCGCCGTACCCGCGCAGGTCGGGGACGATCACCTGATGGCCGGCGGCGAGGGCGGGGGCGACGTGCCGCCAGATGAGGTGGGTCTGCGGGAAGCCGTGCAGGAGCACGATCGGCGAGCCGGAGCCGCCGACGGCCACGTTGAGCGAGACGTCCCCGTCGACGGGGACGCGCTGGTAGGTGAATCCTTCGATACCGGTCATGGGGAACAGCCTGGAGCGCGGGTGTTGAAGAACGATGGAATCCGTCTTCAACGCCCGAGCGCGGCGAGTGCGGCCTCCAGGGCGGCTTTGCCGTGGACGACCTGGTGCGTTCCGGCCTCCCACAGGCCGAGGGCGAGCAGGCCGCGGGCGTAGGCGATCCTGGGGTCGGCGGGGGAGAAGGGGTCGGCGGGCGGCGGGTCGAGCGCCCCGACCAGGGCCAGCGCGCGGGCCACCACGAGCGTGCTGCCCACCGTCAGCTCGGGGTCGGGCGCGCCGCGGTGACGCCGGTCCATGGCGGCCAGGCACGACGCCTCCTCCAGCAGAAGGTCACGGGCGCCGGGATCGGTCATGGCACGTTCCGCCGCGCCGGTGACGGCCGCCAGCCAGCTCGCCTGCACGGTGGCGAGCGCCGCGCGCCGCTCCGTCTCGGGCGTGCGGGCGAGCGCGAAGTCCCGCAGCAGGTCGTGGTAGCGGTAGCGACCGGCCGCGGCCGACTCCAGCAGGCTGAGGTCCACGAGTTCCTCGCAGGTCCGCTCGGCCTCCCGCGCGTCGCGGCCGAGCACCGCCGCCGCCAGCTCCACGGTCAGTTCAGCGCTGTCGGGTACGGCCAGCCGCCGAAACCCCCTGGCCAGTTCTTCCCCAAGCTGGTCATAGCTCAGCGCGAACGACGCCTCCACCCCCAGATCCCCCACCCGCAGCTCACCCAGCCGCTGCTCGGACAGCCGGGCCAGCAGGTCATCGACGCTCCACCGGGGCCGCGCCGCCAGCCGCGCTCCGGCCACCCGCACCGCCAGCGGCAGGTACCCGCACGCTGCCACCACCTGCGCGGCCGTCCGCCCGGAGGGAACCCGGGCCACCGCGGTGAACAGGGCGACGGCCTCGCGCTCGGGCAGCACGTCGAGGTCCACGTGCCGGGCCCCGATGAGGTCGGACAGCCGGGCGCGGCTGGTGACCAGCGCCCCGCTGCCCGGCCCTGACGGCAGCAGCGGCCGGATCTGGGCCGCGGAGGCCGCGTTGTCCAGCAGGAACAGCACCCGCCTGTCCGCGGTGAGCGTGCGCAGCAGGGCGGCCCGCGCTTCCTGGCCGGGCGGGACGCGCCCGGCGCCGAGGGCGTCGAGGAAACGTTCGAGCACCAGGGCGGGGTCGGCCGGGTCCGCTCCGGCACCGCGCAGGTCCACGTGGAGCTGGCCGTCGGGGTACCGCTCCCTGACTCGGTGCGCGACGTGGACGGCCAGCGCCGTCTTCCCGACGCCGCCGAGCCCGGAGATCGCCACCACGCCGGTCCGCAGAAGCTCCTCGACTGCCTTCACGGCCTCCCGCCGCCCGGTGAAATCGGGAATGTCCCCCGGCAACTGGGCAGGGATCGGGCCCGCCGTACCGGCAAAGGGCGGGCCGGCGGGAAGCGAGCCCGTGATGACCTGCCGGTAGACGTCGGCGAGCTCGGACGACGGCTCGACTCCCAGCTCCTCGTCCAGGACGCGGCGCGCCTCGGTGAAGACCCCGATCGCCTCCGACTGCCGCCCGGCCCGGTACAGCGCCCGCATCAGCAGGGCGCGCACGCTCTCCCGCAACGGGTACGCGGCCACCAGCGCGCCCAGCTCGCCGGTCACCTCCACCCCGGCCTCCAGGTCGGCGGCCAGCCGCCGCTCCAGCACGGCCAGCCGCTCCTCCTCCAGCGCGGCCCGCCTGGCCTCGGCGTAGGGGCCGGGCAGGTCGGCCAGCGGCTCACCCCGCCACAGGGCCAGCGCCTCGGGCAGCCGCCCTGCGTCCCGCAGCCGCTCGAACTCCGCCAGATCGGTCGAGACGCGGACGAGCCGGTAACCGGATCCGACGGACACCAGCGACTCGCGGCCGAGCACGCCGCGCAGCCGGGAGGCGTAGGTCCGCAGGACGTTGCGGGCGGTGGCGGGCGGGTCGTCGGCCCAGAGCACGTCGATCAGCTGGTCACGGCCGAGTGTGCGGCCCTCGGCCAGGACCAGGGCGGCCAGCAGCAGCCGCTGCTTGGGCGAGCCCAGGTCGAGCTCGACCGGCCCGCGCCGCGCGCGGACCGGGCCGAGCAGGCCGAGGTGCAGCGTGTCGTCCATCCTTCGACCCTACGGGTGCATCAGCGCGTCCTTGCTGATCCGGCCGATGTCGTCCACGCAGCGGCCGAGGCCGAGCGCGACCGTCTCGACCGGGCGCTCGGCCCGCTGGACCGGCACCTCCAGTTCGAGCCGCAGCCGCCGCGCCAGTCCGCGCATGAGCGCGCCGCCGCCGGTCAGCACCGCGCCCCGGTCGGCCACGTCGGCGGCCAGGTCGGGGGAGCAGCGCTCGATGACCTCGCGGGCGGCCCGTACGATCATGCTGACGGTCTGCCGGGTGGCCTCGTACACCTGCCCGGCGGAGATCGCCACGATGCCGGCCCGGCCGGAGCGGTCGACGCCCCGCACGCTCGCCGTCCGGGTCACGGGCCGCCAGGCCGAGCCGATGCCGCGCTTGGCCACCTCGGCGGACTGCTCGGTGATGTCGAGGCCGTGGTCGTGCTTGACCTGGGCGACGATGGCCCGGTTGACGTCGGCGCCGCCGGACTGGACGGTGGCGGCGTGCACGACGCTGGCGCACGAGACGACGGCGATCCTGGTGGTGTCGCGGCCGATGTCGATGATCATGTTCCCGGCGGCCTCCCTCACCGGCAGGCCGGCGCCCAGCGCGGCGGCCAGGCCGTGGTGGACGAGGTAGACGCGCCGGGCCTCGGCCTGGAAGGCCAGGTCGCGCAGGGCGTTGCCGGCGAAGCCCGTGCTGTCGGCGGGCAGCGCGATGACCATGCGCGGACGGGAGAACGGATGGCCGTGCACCTTGCGCAGGAAGTGCCGGATCATGCGCGTGGTCAGGTCCACGTCGGCGGGGACGCCGCCGACGACGGGCCGGATCGCGACGGGGTCGGGGCCGGTGCCCGGCGGGGTGTCCGCGCCGTAGCCGATCACCTTGCCGGTGGTGGCGCAGCGGACGACGAGTGAGGGTTCGTTGATGACGATGCCGCGCTTCCTGGCGTAGATCTGGGTGCTGGCTGCTCCGAGGTCCAGCGCCAGATCCTGGCCCAGGATGCGCATGGGGTTCATATCGCACCAATCGGTCGGCGGGTCATGTTGAGCCTCATATCCGGCGAAGTTCCACCACAACCTCAAGAACGTTCGATCCTTTGACGGGTTGAGTAGGGCTACTCACCTCATATGCGCTTAAAGCCCCATGTGTCGGACCCTCTCCAGGTCAGAACCTGGTCACATGAACGGCCTCTACGCACTCAAGCCCTGGTACGCCGCCCGGCTGGGTGGCGTGCGCGCCCTCCTGGTCGCCCGCGAGGTACCCCCGTGGGCCATCACGGCCGCCGGGGTCGCCTTCGCGGCCGCGGCGGGAGCCGTACTGGCGACCGCTCCCGCGGGGCCGCTCGCCGCGCTCGCCGTCGCGCTGCTCCTGGCCGCCCGGCTGGCCTGTGCCAACCTCGACGGCGGCGTCGCCCGCGAGAGCGGGCGCGCCACCCGGTTCGGCGCCGTCGTCAACGAGCTGGGCGACCGCCTCGCCGAACTGGCCGTGCTCGCCGGCTGCCTCGTCCTGGCCCCGCCCGCGCTGGTGGCGAGCGCGGCGCTGGCGGCCACCCTGCCGTCGTGGGTCGCCCTGGCCGGTGCCGCCGCGGGGGCGCGGCGCGCGCAGGGCGGCCCTGTGGGCAAGACCGAGCGCTGCGTGCTGCTGGTCGCCTTCGCCCTCACGGGCTGGGCGCCGTGGCTGATCGTGCTCGCCGCCGGCTCGGCGATCACCGCCCTGGTACGGCTGGCGCGCATCGGAAAGGAACTGGCGTGATACTCGAGACCGCTCCCTTCCTGGCCGGCGCGCTCGGCGCCAGCGGCGTGGCCGTGTGGATCTCGCACCGGCGCGAGCTCGTCCAGCGCTGGCTGACCTGGGCCGTGGCCGCCCCGGTGGTGACGCTGGCGCTGCTGGCCGGTCCGGTCGGCGCGGCGGCGCTGGCCGCGGCGCTCGGCGTCGTGTGCGCCGCCGAGTACGCCCGGCTGGTCCGGTTGCGCCCGCCGGAGGCCCTGATCCTCGCCGGCGCCGCCGCCGTGCTGCCGTTCCTGCCCTCGCCGCTCGCCGCGGGCCCGTTGCTGCTGCTGGCGCTCGTCCTCGTCCCGGTGCTCGGCGGCGACGCCGAGGACGGCGGCAGGCGGGCCGCGTACTCGGTCTTCGGACTGCTCTGGATCGCGCCGCTGAGCGCCCTGGTCACGCTCGCTCCGGCGACCGCGTTCGCCCTCGTCCTGGCCGTCGCGCTCGCCGACGTCTGCGCCTGGTGCGGCGGCAGGCTCCTGGGCGGGCCCGCGCTGTCGCCGCTGTCCCCGGCCAAGACCTGGGGCGGGGTGGTCGGCGGCGCCGTGGGCGGCCTGACCGTCCTGTTCCTGCTGGGCGAGCTCACCCCGGTCACCGCGCTGGCGGTGGCAGCCGGGGCGCCGCTCGGCGACCTGCTGGAGTCGATGCTCAAGCGGGGCGCCGGGGTCAAGGACGCGGGCACCTGGCTGCCCGGCTTCGGCGGCCTGCTGGACCGCGTGGACTCGCTGCTCGTGGCGCTGGCCGTCGTGGTGGTGCTGCCGTGAGGCTCGGGGCCGCGATGCGGCGGCGGCTGTGGCGTACCGCCTTCGCCTGCAGCGGCGGCCTGGCCGTCGAGGGCCCGGTGCCGGGCGGGCCGTGCGTCGTGGTCGCCAACCACTGCTCTCACGCCGACACCGCCGCCCTGCTGGCCGCGCTGCCCGCGCGGCTGCGCCCGTCGGTGGCGGCCGCCGCCGACTACTGGTTCGCCAACCGGGCGCGGGCGCTGGTCTGCCGGACGCTGGTCTCCGGCTTCCCGGTACGGCGGGGCGGTGGCGGCTCCAGGGACCTGGCGGCAGCCGTACGACTGCTGGACCAAGGCCGGGTCCTGGTCGTCTACCCGGAGGGCACCCGCTCGCGCGACGGCCGTGTCGGCGACTTCCACGGCGGCGCGGCGCGGCTGGCCGAGGCGGCCGGTGTCCCGATCGTCCCGGTCCTGCTGGAGGGGACCGGCCGGGTGCTGCCGGTGCACGGCCGCCTGAGCCGCGCCCCGGTGACGGTCCGCTTCCTGCCGCCCGTGTCCGACCTGGAGACGGCACACCACCTCATGCGCTCCCGACAGCTCCCGACAACTCCCGAAGGGTGAAATTTCATGAAGTGGGCACTTATGCGGCTCCTGATGCGCACCGTCGGCCGGACCAGCCGCGGCATCCGCATCGGCTACCGCCACGGCTTCGACAGCGGCACCATGCTCGACTACGTCTACGTCAACAAGGCCCACGGCCGGCCCCTCGACCGGATCTACCTGAACTCGGTCGGCTGGCGGGCCATCCGCGCCCGCCGCGATCTGCTCAAGGAGGTCATCAGGGACGAGGTCTCGGCCAGGGCGGGCCGCGCGCTGATCCTCGACGTGGCCGCCGGGCCCGGCCGCTACCTGCAGGACGTCGCCAGGGAGCAGCCCGAGGCCGAGGTGGTCTGCCGTGACCTGGCCGCCGACGGCCTGCGCCTGGGAAGGGAACTGGCCAAGGAACGCGGTCTGGCGAACATCCGCTACGAGCGCGGCGACGCCTTCGACCCCGAGCCGCTGGACCGGCCGGCCGACATCATCGTGGTCAGCGGACTGTACGAGCTGATCCTGGACGACGAGACGATCAGGAAGTCCCTGGCCAGGCTGCGCGACCTGCTCGCCCACGACGGCGTGCTGATCTTCACCACGCAGACCCGCCACCCGCAGCTGGAGTTCATCGCCAACGTGCTGCCCAACCGCGACGGGCGGCTGTGGGTGATGAAGTGCCGCTCGGCCGAGCAGCTGCACACCTGGGCCGTCGAGGCCGGGTACGCCGACGTCGTCAGCAGGCGGGAGAAGGTCGGCCTGTTCACGGTGACCACGGCGACTCAGCGGCCGGAATGTATGACCATGGACGCATGCAGACACGACTGATCGGTCAGATGAGTGTCAGTGCCATCGGGCTCGGCGCGATGCCGATGTCGGTGGAGGGCCACATGCCCGACGAGGAGCAGTCGATCAGGACCATCCACGCGGCCCTGGACGCCGGGATCACGCTGATCGACACCGCCGACGCCTACACGCCGACGGAGGCCGAGGTCGGGCACAACGAGCGCATCGTGGCCAAGGCGCTGGCGAGCTGGGGCGGCGACAAGGACGCGGTGCTGGTGGCCACCAAGGGCGGGCACACCCGGCCGCGCGGGCGCTGGGACGTGGACGGCCGGCCCGAGTACCTCAAGCGGGCCTGCGACCGCTCGCTCAAGGCGCTGGGCGTCGAGTCGATCGGGCTTTACCAGCATCACCGGCCCGACCCGGCGGTGCCGTACGAGGAGTCGATCGGCACGCTCGTGGACCTGCTCGACGCCGGGAAGATCCGGATGGCCGGGATCTCCAACGCGAACCCGGCCCAGATCAGGCAGGCCAACGAGATCCTCGGCGGGCGGCTGGTGAGCGTGCAGAACCAGTACTCGCCGAGCTTCCGCAGCAGCGAGCCGGAGGTGGACGTCTGTGAGGAGATCGGCGTGGCGTTCCTGCCGTGGGAGCCGCTGGGCGGCATGAACCACGTCGGCCGCCTCGGCCGCCGCCACGCCGCCTTCGGGGAGGTCGCGGCCGAGCGCGGGGTCTCCCCGCAGCGGGTCTGCCTGGCGTGGGAGCTGGCCAGGAGCCCGGTGGTGATCCCGATTCCCGGCTCAAGCCGCCCGGCGACGATCCTCGACTCGCTGGCCGCCGCCGACCTGGAGCTCACCGAGGAGGAGCTGGCCAGGCTGGGCTGACGCGGTGCCCGGTTTCGCGTCAGGTCGGCCGTCGTGCGAAGCTGTTGTGGTCCCCAACACCAGGAGGTCCTCATGGCGGAAACACCGGAGCCGGAAGTCAGCGAAACTCCCGAGGACGAGATGAAGCGCAAGTTCCGGGAGGCCCTGGAGCGTAAGCGCAATCAGCACTCCGACTCGGGTGCGGGTGGCAGGGGCACGGATCAGTCAAAGATCCACGGCGCACACGGCCCTGCTGCCAGCAAGCGTTCGTTCCGGCGCAAGAGCGGCGGCTGAGTCGGCGTTCTGAGGGGGTACGGCTTGGCCGTACCCCCCTTTTTCTTGACCTTCTTAGGTAGATCTTCGCCCGTTTCATGGCGATTGTTTTGCTTTTGCCGTCTTTGGCACTTACAGTCCTAAGCGTTACCAGCTGGCGACCCGACCCTTCACCAGGAAGAGGCGGCCGGCTGGCGCCGAATCCCGTACCCGCGGGAACCGGGGAACCAATGTTCCTTGGGGTGAATCCGACGTACGCGTCGGTAGGGCATCTCCACGCCCGAACCCGTCAGCTAACCCGGTAGGCGCGATGGAGAGGACTGATCTTTTCATGCACCACCGCGATGAACCCCCATTCCGCGTAGTTTCACCCGCCGCCTACTGAGCGGCCCCTTCCCCAGGCTTTCCCCCCGCGCTTTCGCGTAGCGTCCGTTCGGCTTTGTGCCCGGCTACGCCGCTTTGACGAGCGCATTTCCCCTGTCCCCGCACAAAGGACTTCTCTTCTTCATGTCTTCCCGCTTTGGCATGCGTTCTTTCACCATGCTCGCCTCCGTCGCCGTCATCGGCGCGGTCACCCTCAGCACCGGCGCAACCGCACACGCGGATGACTTCTCCGAGAAGAAGCCCCTTCTCAAGGGCTCCACCACCGCCTCCTACTACTGGGACGACGCCTCCGGCCGCAACGGCGACACCGGTCTTCCCGCCTCCGGCAAGCCCATGCAGAAGGGCCTGGCCGCCAGCCCGAGCTGGCCCCTCCTGACCGAGGGCTACGTCATCTACAAGGGCAAGAAGGAGCCGTTCTTCGTCGGCGACCGCGGCCCCGGGGTCCCGTCGAACAGGGGCATCATGCTCGACCTCGACGCCAAGACCTTCGCCTCGCTGACCGGCGGCAAGTTCAACTCCAGCTCGCTGAGCGTCGACGGCGTCGGCGGCCAGGGACACATCAAGATCGAATACGTCATCACCAAGTGGGGCCCCGGCGTGGGCAAGAAGAACCACCCCGTCGCCTTCTCCACCGGCGCCTGGTCCCGCAAGGACGCCCGGCCGGCCACGCCCCCGGTCGTGACCGCGGAGGAGAAGACCGAGAAGAAGGACGAGGAGAGGCCCGAGACCCCGGCCGCTCCCGCCCAGGTCGCCGAGAAGGCTCCCGCGCAGGCCCCTGAGAAGGCCCCTGTGAAGGCTTCAGCGCAGGACAAGGCGCCGCAGGCCGAGCTGGCCGCGGCGGTCACCACCCGCGAGACCGAGTCGAACGGCGTGGGCGGGCTCGCCCTCATCAGCGCTCTGGCCCTCCTGAGCGGCGGCATGTTCCTGGCCCGCGGCCGCATCCGCAAGGCGTTCGACCGCTGACCTCTTTACTCACGAGGAACAGAATGTGATTCTGTTCCTCATGGGTCAGCGCGCCGCCGTCAACGGCATCGAGATCGTCTACGACAGCTTCGGCTCGCCACAAGCACGGCCGCTGCTGCTCATCATGGGGCTCGGCGCCCAGCTCATCCACTGGGACGAGGAGTTCTGCGAGCTCCTCGCCGAGCAGGGCCACCACGTCGTCCGGTTCGACAACCGCGACGCCGGTGAATCCACGCATCTTCACGAGGCGGGCGTTCCGGAATTCGGATCGCCCGCTTCGCCGTACCTGCTGGCGGACATGGCGCGGGACGCGGCCGGGCTGATCGACGCGCTCGGCTGGCCCGCCGCGCACGTCGTCGGCGCGTCCATGGGCGGCATGGTCGCGCAGCAACTCGCACTCGACCATCCCGGGCGGGTGCGCACGCTGACCTCGATCATGTCCACGCCCGGACCGCAGGTCGCGCCGCCCACGCCGGAAGCCGGCGCGGCCCTGATGTCGCCCCCGCCGCCCGACCGCGCGGCCGCGATCGCGCTGGCCCAGCGGACCTGGGCGGTGATCGGCTCGCCCGGATACGACCTGGACACCGAGCGGATCGCCCTGCTGGCGGGGCTCGCCTATGACCGGGCGCACGACCCGGCGGGGACGGCCCGTCAATTGGCCGCCATTCTGGCCTCCGGTGACCGGACCGAAAGGCTGGCCCGGCTGGCCGTACCCACGCTTGTCCTGCACGGAGAGGACGACGCGCTCATTCCGGTCGCCGGCGGCCACGCAACCGCTGCGGCAATTCCGCGCTCAAGACTGGTCACGTTCCCCGGAATGGGGCACGATCTGCCCAAGCCACTCTGGTCGCGGTTCGTGGAAGAGATCACGAAACACACGGCCGGGTGACCCGCGTCGCGCGGCCGTTCCCCCACGGCGGCCGCGCGACGCCCTCAGACCTCCAGCTTCTCCTCCACGTTGCGCAGGTGGTGGCGGGCCATCGCCAGGTTGGCCCGGCCGCGGTCGAGCGCCAGGTAGAGGAACAGGCCCTTGCCGCCGCGCCCGGCCATCGGCCGGATGATGTGGTACTGGGTGCCGAGCGTGATGAGGATGTCCTCGATGGCGTCCTTGAGGCCGAGCGAGTCCATCGTGCGCATCTTCGCCTTGACCACCTCGGTGTTGCCCGCCGCCGCGACCTGCAGGTCGAGGTCCTTGGAGCCGCCGAGGGTGCCCAGCGCCATGCCGCTGCCGTGATCGACCACCGCCGCGCCGACGGCGCCGTCGATGGCCATCATCTCCTTGAGGGAGACGTCCATGCCGGCCATGCGTACCTCCTTGTGTGTGTTCACCGCTGTCGCGATGCGATGGCGGCCAGCGCGGCCGCCGTCTTGCGCCCCTCCAGCCGCAGCAGGCCGAGATTGGCGCCCGGCTCGGCCACGACGGTGAGGACGATGGTGGGTCCCGCGGCGTAAAGGGCGGCGAACCCGGCGCTGGCCGACACCAGCGTCTCCTGCAGCACACCCTTTCCCGCGAGGTCGGCCATGCGCCGGCTGAGCGCCAGCACCGCCGCCGAGAGCGCGGCGGTCTGGTCGCACCGGTCGCCGGGCAGGTCGCCGGCGATCGGCAGCCCGTCCACGGTGCAGGCGACGCTGCCGCTGACCTCGGGCACGCGCTCGCGCAGCCTGGACATCTCGCTGAGCACCCGCTCGCAGAGTTCCACGGAGGGTCTCCTTCCGTTCCGTCGCAGGGCGCGTAGGCGCAGGCTCGTCGCGGAGAACCTCACGCCAGCTCCTCCAGCGCCCTCTTCACCGCGGCCAGGACATTCGGGTCACTCTGCGGGAGAGCCGGCGGCACGGCCCGATCCAGCGCCCGCCCGCGCCGGCGCGGCATCAGCGGCGCGACCAGAAGCCCCGCGGCGGCCAGGCGGCGGACCGCGAGCAGCACCGAGTAGGCGGGCTGCCCCAGCCGGTCGGCGAGCTCGGCCGGCGTCGCCACCCGGTCGGCGCCGAGCAGGATCTCCCACTCCAGCGCGCTCACGGTCGCCCGATGCCCGGGCAGCCGCGCGGCCGGGGTCACCGGGACGTCGTCCAGCTCGGCCGAGGACCAGATCTGCGCCAACTGGGCTCTCCTTCGCGCGCATTCGCCGACCAGCCAGGCGAGCTCGAACTCCAGCCGGGTGTCCGGCCGCGGGCACTCGCCCGGCCGGAACTTCGGCCGCGCCGCCGGGAGCTCGGCCGGCAGCAGGAAGTAGGCGGCGTCCAGCACCGCGCCGGCCACGCAGAACTCCAGCTCGGCCCTGCTGTAGGCGCCCGCCCCGCCGTGCGCGGTCAGCAGCCGCTCGACCGACGGCGTGCGCGGGCACTCCAGGTGGGCGATCCGCCCTTCGCGCAGGTACGCCTTGCCGGCCGGCGGCACGTTGAGCGAACCGGTGGCGCGTTCCCTGGCCAGACCGGTGAGCAGCGTATGGACGGCGGCCACGACGTCAGCCCCGCAGCCGGCCGCTGATCGAGCTGAGCTGGTGGCGGGCCAGCGCCAGGTTGGCGCGGCCGAGGTCGAGCCGCACGTAGATCACCAGCGGGCCGTCGAAGGGCATCTCCACCGGATGGAGCAGGTGGTAGCCGTCGTCGGCGACGACGATCAGGTCGTCGATGCGGACCGTTCCACGGTGGGTGGCGCCGGCGAGGGCGTCCATGGTGACGCGCAGCGTCTCGCCGAGCGCGGGCGCCGACCGCTCGGCCTCGCCGCGCCCGCCGGAGGCCATCACGGTTCCGCTGAGGTGATCCATCACCAGCGCGTCGAGGACACCCGGGATGTCCATCACGCTGAGGAGGCAGTCGTCAAGTGCGAGCACTGACGCAGCGTAGAGCCGGACGGCCATCCCGCCCCGGGCCGCGGGGAAGGGCTTTGCTCCCCAGCGGAAGATATCCCCACCAGGTGGCATATATAGCCCCCACCAGGCACAATGCCCGGCTACAAACGAAATTTCCTCACATTGTGGGCTCGTCGGGCAGCAGGGCCTTCTCATCCGGCTTGTGGACCAGCACCTCGTCGATGTACGACTTCACCGCCGCGCTCAGCCCCACATCGCTGCCCGCCGCCTCCGACAGGTACCACCGGTGGTCGAGCACCTCGTGGAACACCTGCGCCGTGTCGAGCTTGCGGCGCAGGTCGGCCGGGATCGCCTCTATCGTCGGCTGGAAGGCCTCGGCGAGCCACCGGTGCGCCACGATCGCCTCGTCCTCGTGCCGCAGGCCCTTGGCGACGCGGAAGCCGTCCAGGTCGTTGAGCAGCCTGCGGGCCTGGTTCTCCTCCACGTCCAGGCCGGTCAGGCGGAGCAGGCGTCGCTGGTGGTGTCCCGCGTCGACCACCTTGGGCCGCACGATCAGCCGCCCGGTGCCGACCTTGCGGCGCACCATCATCTCGGCCACGTCGAAACCGAGCAGGTTGAGCCGCCGGATACGCTGCTCGACCTTGTGCCAGTCGACCTCTTCGATGATCTCGTCCTGGGTGATCTCGCTCCACAGCCGGTGGTAGCGGGTGACGATGTCCTCGGCCGTCTCCATCGGATCGATCGACGGGTGCAGCAGGCCACCGGTCTCCAGGTCGAGCATCTCGCCGAAGATGTTGACGTGCGCGGTCTCGATGTCGGCCAGCCGCTGGCCCTCGCTGATCATCGGGTGCATCTCGCCGGTCTCGGCGTCCACCAGGTACGCGGCGAACGCGCCCGCGTCCCGGCGGAAGAGTGTGTTCGACAGTGAGCAGTCGCCCCAGTAGAAGCCGTTGAGATGCAGGCGCACCAGCAGCACGGCCAGCGCGTCGAGCAGCCTGGTCAGCGTGTCGGGGCGCAGCGTGCCGGACATCACCGCCCGGTAGGGCAGCGAGAACTGCAGGTGCCGGGTGATCAGCGCGGCGTCCAGGCCCTCGTCGCGGCCGGTGACGTAGGCGACCGGCTCCACCGACGGGGCATCCAGCCTGGCCAGGTCCCAGAGCAGCTGGTACTCGCGCTTGGCGTACCTCTCGCTGATCTCCTTGATCGCGTAGACCTTGCCGGACAGGCGGGCGAAGCGGACCACGTGCCGCGAGATGCCGCGGGGCAGGTCGACCAGATGGTGCTGCGGCCACTCGGCGAGAGGGGTCTCCCAGGGCAGCCGGATCAGGTCGGGGTCACCCAGCGCGCCGGTGATCTGTAGGGGCATTTCATCAGGATATGGTGCGATCCGTGGACGAGTTTCTCTCCTGGTACTTCACCAACCACCCCATCCTCGCCAACCACCTCGGCGCCGACGGATACGACCACACGCTCGGCGACTTCTCCGCCGCCGGGCTGATCGCCGTCGAAGACGAAGAGCGCCGCTGGATCACCCGCCTGTCCGAGCTGGAGCCCCCGACCCTCGACGACGCGATCGATCGCGACCTCGTCCTGTCGCAGCTGCGCGGCTCCGTCGCGATGGCGCAGTGGCCGGCGTGGCGGCGCGACCCCGCGTTCTACGTGGCCCTCGTGTTCACCTCCCTGAACACGCCGTTCCAGCAGAAGCTCAAGCCCGAGCACGAACTGGTCGCCGCCGCCATCTCGCGGCTGGCCGAGATCCCCGGCGTCCTGGCCGACTGCCGCGCCAACCTCGACCCCACGATCGCCGCGCCGCTGCTCATCCAGCGCGGACTCGGCCAGGCCCGTACCGGCCGCCGCTTCCTCACCTCCACGCTCCCGTCGCTGGTCGACGACCCCGACCTGCGCGCCAAGCTGGCCGCCGCGGCCGAACCCGCCGCCGACGCCTTCGACCAGCTCGTCACCTTCCTCGACGGCTTCGAGTGCGGCGGCACCTGGCGTATGGGCGAACAGCTCTACACCGTCCTCCTGCGCGAGCGCGAGCTCCTCGGGTACGGCGCCGCCGACCTCCACACCAAGGGCGAACACGAGTGGGCCGCCCTCGACACCCGCATGCGCGAGGTGGCCCAGCGCGTCAACGGCACCGAAGACTGGCGCGCCGCCATGGAATCCCTCATGGACGACCACCCGCCCACCCTCGAAGCCATGCGCGCCGAATACGAGGCCGAGACCCAGCGGGCCCGCGAATTCGTCCGCGACCGCGACCTCGTCACCTTCCCCGAAGGGGAGGAGTGCAAGGTGCTGCCCTCGGCCGAGTACACGCGCCCCATCCTCGCGGTGGCCCACTACCTCGCCCCGCCGCCCCTCAGCACCTCCCGCACCGGCATCTTCTACGTGCCCTACACCCCCGACGACTTCACCGACGAGCAGATACGGCAGCGCCTGCGCACCAACGCCCGCGCCCAGATGCCGTCGATCGCGGTCCACGAGGCCTACCCGGGACACCACTGGCACCTGTCGCACATCGCCGAGAGCCGCCGGACGGTCAGGAAGGTGTTCCGCACGCCGTACTTCACCGAGGGGTGGGCCCTGTACGTCGAGAAGATGCTGCACGAGCAGGGCTACTTCGACACGCCCGCCACCGAACTGGCCCACCTGGACTGCCGCATCTTCCGCGCCGCCCGCATCGTCGTGGACACGGCGCTGCACTGCGGGGACATGACGATCGAACAGGCCGAGACCTTCATGGCCACGCGGGCGTCGTTGTCGCCGGGGACGGCGCAGGGGGAGGTCAACCGGTACTGCGCCTGGCCCACGCAGGCGCCTTCGTACCTGACGGGCGCCATCGAGATCGACCGCATCCGGGAGTCCTACCCGGGCACCCTCAAGTCGTTCCACGACCGCCTGGCCGGCTCCGGCGGCCTCCCCCTCGGCCTGGCCGAAAAGGCCCTGACCCACCCCTGACCCCGAGCCCCCAACCCCGCAGACCCGGGCTCCCACCCCTCCGGACCGCTGCCCTCCTGGAGCCCCGGGGCGCCCGATCCCGTGGGCTCCCGCCCTTCCGGGCTCCAACCCCCGCAAGCCTCCGCACGCCGGGCGTCGCGGGCTCTCGCGACTCCGGGCCTCGCGGCTCCCGCACGCCTGGGCCGCTGCCCTCCGGGAGCCTCGGGGCCCCGGTCCCGAGCCTCCGGGCCTCGCGGCTCCCGCCCTTCCGGCCTGAGCCTGCGCCTCCCAGGGGCCTCGGCTCTTGGCCTGTGGCCCTTCGCGTCTCCTGGTCCCGTCCGCGGGCTTCCCTTCCGGTGTTCTCCCCAAGCTCCGGCTACCGGGGGACCCCGGACCACGAAGGGTGGTCAGGGGGTGCGGCGGGGGAAGGTGGGTGGGTTGAAGGAGCGGTCGATCACCGCGGCCAGCTGGTCCTCGGTCAGCACCGTAGGCTTCCCGATCGACAACCCACGCACGTACACCTCACACAACCACTCAAGCAGCCGACCAGCCTCGAACGCCTGCTCCACCGTGCCGCCGATCGTCACCCCGCCATGGTTGGCCAGCAACGCCGCCTGCTTGCCCTCCATGGCCAGCCTGACGTTCGCCGCCAGCTCAGGCGTCCCATACGTGGCGTACTCGGCCACCCGCACCACCCCGCCCAGCATGAGCGCGTTGTAATGCACCGGAGGCAGTTCGGTCATCGTGGTGGCCACCACCGTCCCGAACACCGAGTGCGTGTGCACGATGGCCCGCGCCGACGTGGTGGCGTAGACGGCGAGGTGCATCGGGGTCTCGGACGACGGCTGGAGGTCGCCCTCCACCAGGTACCCGTCCATGTCGACGACCGGGCACGCCTCCGCGGTGAGCCGGTCGAGCTGGACCCCGGACGGTGTCACCGCGACGAGGTCGCCTTCCCTGGCGCTCAGGTTCCCGGATGAGCCGATGACCAGGCCCTGGTCGACGGCGCGCCGGCCGTACTCGCACATCTGTTGTCTGAGCTCGGCCAGCAGCATGCCGGACAATCTATCGCGAACCGGTCAGGGGATCAGGCGGCGGCCGGGCGCGGTCGCCGCGCCGTGGGCGGTGTGGATGATCTCCGTGGCGAACCCGACGCATTCGCCGCAGATCCGCACGCCCGGCCCGTTGACCATCGCCCGCCCTGGATCCACGCAGCCGCAGAACGAGCAGGCCGAAACGTCCCGCTTGCCGAGCTTCCGTCCGCGTCGTCCGGGCCGGGGAGGGGGCGGGATGAGGTCGTTGAGCTCCTTCTTGATCCGCGCGGGGTCGACGCCGAGATCGTCCAGGACGCGCCGCGCCGACGAACCGGGATCCATGGCCAGGATCCACAGCAGGTGCTGGGTGCGGGTCAGGTTCTGCCCCCTGCTCGCGGCGAGGCGGCGGGCGCGCATCACGTTGTCGTACGCCTCGCCGTCCCCCACCACGCCCCCACGCGGCGCGAGCAGCCGCGCGGCCGATTCGCGGATCCCTTCCCTGGTCACCCCCACCCGGTCGAGCACACTCGCGGCGACCCCCACCTCCAGCAGCCCGAGCAGCAGATGCTGGGTGCCGGGCACGCTTCCCTCCGCGTCCGCGAGGGCCTGCGCGACCTCGACGCACACCGACAGCCGCGGCGCGACCGGCGCCGGTTCGGCCGCGGGCCCGCCGCTCACCTCCAGCCTCGGCGCGAACCGCTGGCGAGCGGCCTGCTTGCTGATGCCGAGCCGTTCGCCGATGTCGGTCCAGGAGAGCCCGGCGGTGCGGGCGGCGTCGACGTAGTGGTCGACCATGCCATCGGCGGCGGCGCCCGCCAGCGCCGCGTAGGCGATGGCGGCTTCGAGTTGTGCCAGAGGCTCCGGCGAGGCGGCCCGCTCGGCCACCGCCTCGATCATGGCCTGGGTGTTCAGCGCGTGGCTGTCCATGCCGACAATGCTAAGTTGTCGACGCCCATTCGACAACCCTAACTTGTCGCGAGTCCGTCGATCGCCACCCTCATGAGCCGTTCAAGGTCCGCATCCCGCAGCCGGCCGGGATACAGCAGCAGATGCACACTCAACCCGTCGACCAGGGCGAGCAGATGCTCGGTGGCATCATCGAGGTCCGCCTCCGCGCGTACCTCTCCCGCCGCCCGAGCCTCGACCAGCAGTCCGTGTACGGCGGCGCGCAACTCACCCGCCTCCTCCCGCTGCACCTCGGCCAGTTCTTCCGACGCCAGACTCCGGCTCCAGAAGCTGACCTCCAGCCGGGTCTCCTCGGTGCGCTCCGCGTCGAGCGGAAGGTTGTCCAGCAACACCTCCCGCAAGGCCGCGAGCCCGCCGAGCTCGCCGACCTTGGCGGTCAGCCGCTCCCGGATCCGCCGATGCGACTCCCGCAACGCCGACAGCAGGATCTCGTCCTTGTCGGCGAAGTAATGGGACAGAACACCATTGGAGAGCCCCGCCTCCTTGGCGATGGCGCGGGTGGTGGCCGCGTCGATGCCATCCCGCACGATGACCCTGCTGGCGGCGGTCAGCACGTCGCGCCGGCGCTCGTCGTGGTCCACGATCTTCGGCATGCGGGCATTGTATTGACTTTTTAGTCGGACGTCTGTCTACTAACGCGGTATGACGGTCGTCACAGTCGGCGTGCACATCGTCGACATCCTCACCCGCCCCGTGGAACACATCCCCCCGGGCCAGGACACCGTGCTCGTCGACCAGATCCGCCTCACCGCCGCGGGCGCCGCCGCCGGCACTGCCGTGGACCTGGCCAAACTCGGCAACCAGGTGATCTCCCTGGGTGCCATAGGCGACGACGAGCTCGGCGACTTCCTCCTCATGGTCATGGGCCGGCACGGCGTGAACGTCTCCCACATCCGCCGCCGCCCCGGCGAACAGACCGCCGCCTCCATCCTCCCCATCCGCCCCGACGGCGGCCGTCCCAGCTTCCACGTCCCCGGCGCCAACCTCTCGGTCACCCCCGCCGACGTGGACCCCGACATCCTGCGTACGGCCAAGGCCGTCCACCTGGGCGGCGTAGACGTGACCTTCGGCCTGGGCGACCCCGCGTTCTTCGCTCTCCTGGACACACTGCGCGCCGCCGGAACCATCATCACCATGGACCTCCTCTCGGAGATGCCCGACCTCCTGGCCATGGCAAAGGCGTTCCTCCCGCACGTCGACTACGTCCTCCCGAACGAGTCCCAGGCCCTCCTCATGACCGGCGCCCCAACCCTGGAAGAGGCCGCCGCAGCCCTGCTGGCCGAGGGCCCGAAGGCCGTCCTGATCACCATGGGCGAGAAGGGCAGCCGCATCCACACCACCCCCGTGGCCGGAGGCCCGGTGACCGTGGAGGTGGTACCAGCCCTGAAAGCCGAGGTCAGCGACACAACCGGCTGCGGCGACGCGTACTGCGCCGGCTTCATCACCGGCCTCCTGCACGGCCAGACCGTCCTGACCGCCGCCCACTGGGGCACAGCCGCCGCCGCCCGCGTCGCAACCGGCCTGGGCTCCGACGCCGGCATCACCGACCTCCCCTCCACCTTGACCCTCCTAACCACCCCGACCTAACACCCCACCCCACTCCAACCACCCGCCCCACTCCAACCACCCGCCCCATCCCAACCACCCGCCCCATCCCAACCACCCGCCCCACCCCAACCACCCGCCCCACCCCAACCACCCGCCCCACCCCAACCACCCGCCCCACCCCCATGCACCACCTCACCCACCACCCGTCCACGCCACCGCTACCCGTCGCCCCGACCACCCCGCCGGACCATCCCGGCGACGCCACCTCGACCCGCCACTGCCCGCTCCTGTGGCCCACGACCGCACTGCCCACCCCCACTTGCCGCCCCAGGCAGCTGGCCCGATCAGCCCACCTCGACCCGCCACCACAACCCCACAGTTCGCCCCACGGCCGGGACGCGCCACCCGGCAGATGCCGCCCGAGAGGTGCGCCACCCGAGGAGCGCGGCATTCAGGACGCGCGAGACCCGAGACGTGCGGTACCCAGATCGTGCGGTACCCGGGACGTGTGGCTTGGAGGGGTGACTCCTGGGGGGCGACGCCGGAAGGAATTGAGATGACAGATAGCGAACTTCGTCAGCGCGCTAACAAGGTTGTGCCGGGCGGGATGTATGGGCATCTCAACGCTGCCATCTTCGCGCCGGGCTACCCGCAGTTCTTTGAGCGCGGGGATGGGTGTCGGCAGTGGGATGTGGACGGGCGGGAGTACATCGACTTCATGTGCAGTTGGGGGCCGGTGGTGCTTGGGCATCGGCATCCCGAGGTGGAGGAGGCGGCGGCCGCTCAGCTGGCCAAGGGGGACTGTCTCAACGGGCCGGGCGCGGTCATGGTCGAGCTGGCGGAGTTGCTGGTCGACACCGTGCCCAGCGCTGATTGGGCGATGTTCTCCAAGAACGGCACCGATGCCACTACCCAGGCGTTGATGGTGGCCAGGGCGGCCACGGGGCGGAACAAGGTGCTGATGGCCCATGGCGCCTACCACGGGGCCGATCCCTGGTGTACGCCGTCGCCGGCCGGGACCACGCCCAATGAGCGGGCCGATCTCGTGGAGTTCGCCTACAACTCGCTGGCCGGCCTGGAGGAGGCCGCGGCCACGGTTGAGGGGGATGTGGCGGCGATCATCGTGACGCCGTTCAAGCACGACTCGTTCGAGGATCAGGAGCTCGTGGAGCCGGCGTTCGCGCGGGGTGCGCGGGCGCTGGCCGATCGGCTCGGGGCCGCGCTGGTGATCGACGACGTTCGGGCGGGGTTCCGGATCGATCTGCGCGGGTCTTGGGAGCCGTACGGCGTGCGGCCCGACCTGACCGCCTGGTCCAAGGCGATGGCCAACGGCTATCCGATCGCCGCGGTCACCGGCACGGACGCACTGCGCGGGCCGGCGCAGACCCTGTACTCGACCGGCTCCTTCTGGTTCTCCGCCGTGGCCATGGCCGCCGCCAAGGCCACGATCGAGACCCTGCGCGACACGAACGGCATCGCCGCCATGGAGAAGGCCGGCACCCAACTGCGTGAAGGCCTGTACGCGCAGGCCAAGTCCCACGGGTTCACGGTGAAGCAGACGGGGCCGGTGACGATTCCCTGGTTGAGCTTCGAGGGTGACGCCGATCTGTCGGTGGCCATGCATTGGAGTTCGGCGTGCTTGCGGCATGGGGTGTACATCCATCCGTGGCACAACTGGTTCATGTCCGCCGCCCACACGGAGGCCGACGTGGCCCGCGCCCTGGAAGGCACCGACGCCGCCTTCGCCGAAACCCGCGCTCACCTCGGCTGACACCGGCGAACGACCAGGCGACGCCTCCCCTCGCGCGGGGGCCGCCTCAGGGCATCGGGACCCGCGCCCAGGGAGGCCCGTGATGGAGCGGTCCCTGGGCGATCCGTGCTGCCAGGCAGTGCAATGCCTCGGTGTGCGGGTGTGCGGGTGTGCGGGTGTGCGGGTGTGCGGGTGTGCGGGTGTGCGGGTGCGCGGGTGTGCGGGTGTGCGGGTGTGCGGGTGTGCGGGTGTGCGGGTGTTGACCGCGCAGAGAGGGCTGGTTCCGTCGAGGGAGTGGGGCGGCGCGAGGTGGCCGTAGGAGTTGGGCGGTGCGATGTGGCCGAGGTAGGGGCGTGCGTGCGATGCGGCTGGGGGTGGAGCAGCGTGATGTGGCCGTGAGGGTGTAGGGCGGTGCGATGTGGCCGAGGTAGGGGCGTGCGTGCGATGCGGCTGGGGGTGGAGCAGCGTGATGTGGCCGTGAGGGTGTAGGGCGGCGCGAGGCGGCCGAGGTAGGGGCGTGCGTGCGATGCGGCTGGGGGTGGAGCAGCGTGATGTGGCCGTGAGGGTGTAGGCGCGCGAACTGGCCGGGGTAGGGCGTGGGTTGTGGTGGAGGCCGGGTTGGACGGCGTACCGGATGAAGGGCGCCGCGCCTGAGGCGGTGCGGCGCGGTCGGGTGAGGAGGGTGGGCTACAGGGGGATGGCGGCGGCGGTTTGGCGCCAGATCCGGCCGTCTCGGATGATCAGGGTGCCGTAGGCGCTGACCTGGTTGTTGTTCACCGTCATGACGGCGTTGTAGAAGATGGTGTCGTTCACGGCCTGGAGGGCTTTGATCTCCGCCACCTGGGGCTTGAGCGCCAGGTAGGCGGTGAAGAAGGCGCGGATCTCCTCGGGGCCCGTTGCCACGTGGTCCAGGCGGACGATCATGGCGTCCTCGTGGTACTGGGCGAGGATGGCCTCCAGGTCGCCGTCGGCGATGGCCGTCAGCTGGCGGGTGAAGAGGTCTTCGATCATTGTGCGTCTCCGGTGACGGGGCGGGCCAGCAGGTACGCGACCTGACCGGCGCCGAGGAGCAGGACGAACAGGAGCACAGCGGTCACCGGGAGCCACGAGAACACGAGGATCAGCCCGGCGCTCGCGGCGCGGACGGTGGAGGAACGGCGGTCGCCGGAGCAGAGGTGTTGCAGGCCGAGTGCCGCCAGTACGAGCGCGGCGGGGATGCCCACCGACCAGCCGGACGATCCCGGATCGGCCAGGGCGTGCTCCACCCCGATGCCGAACGCGGCCAGCCCGAGCGCGAGCGGCAGGTGCGAATACACCCATACCTGCCCGGCCAGCCGCGTGCGCAGGACGACGGACTCGTCGAGGTGCCCGAAGTACAGCCACCAGAAGGCCATCGCCACCGCGATCCCGCTCAGCGCGATCAGGACGCTGCCCGGCGTCACGGCGTGGCTCTTGAGGCCGAACACGACCGCCGCCACGACCTCGCCCAGGACGATCACGACGAACAGTCCGAACCGCTCGGGGAGGTGTTCCGTCTGCGGCGGCAGTGAGCCTTGATGGCGTCGCGCGAGGAACGGCGTCGCCAGGTCGATGGCCACGGCGACGCCCCACAGGACGTACCGGATCGGCGGCTCGAACGCCAGCGACAGCAGCCAGATCGCCGCCGCGATCGCGAAGCCCTGGATGTAGCGGGTGGTGAGCGCGCGGGCCTCGGGGACGTGCTTGCGCGCCCTGATGTAGGCGACGATGAGCAGCAGGCGTACGACGACGTACGACACGGCGAACAACGCCGACCGGTTGCCGATGTCGCCGACGCTGGCCGCCATGAGGGCGATCGCGAGGATCTGCGGCAGCATGAGCAGGCGGTGGCTGACATCGTCGGTGTCGAAGCGGTTGGCGTAGAAGACATAGCCCGCCCAGGCCCACCAGAGCGGGACGAACAGGCCGACGAAGGCCAGGCCGTTTCCGTGGGCCAGTACGTCGGCGAGCTCCGCGACGGCCACGACGAACACGAGGTCGTACAGGAGTTCCAGCCAGGTGGCGCGCCTGTGGTCACCCTCGAAAAGCCTTAAGCGGGGCGGCTGCCACCGGCGTTCAGACATTCTTCAAGCCCTTCGACGTAATTGTGTAAGCATCCTAGGGCCATAGCCGACAAGTCCGCCCAGACCTGGGCACGGGAGTGGGGCGCTTCAGCGGGCGTGCGCGAAAGGCCGAGCGCGAAGGGAGCGGCGGCGCGAAACGGGCGGCGCGCGCGGGTGAGCGGGGCGAGGCGAAGCGAAGCGCGCGGCGAGGGCGGGGCACGCAGCGATGCGGACGTGGTGGCGACGTGAAGCGGCGTTGCGAGGGAGAGCGGGTGGCGCGGCGCTCACAGCTGAATGAGCGGCGCCGCCTCCCGGGGAGGGGCGGGGCCGGGGGAGGGGTGAGGCTAGTTGAGGGTGAGGCAGGCTACTCGGGGGCCTGCGGTGCCCGCTGACGGTCCCGTGCTGGTGGTCGTCTGGGCGTGGATGACCAGGGCGCGGGGGAGATGGCCCGGCTCCAGGGCCCAGTCGTTGCGGGCTGTCGCGCGCCCCGTGCCCTCGGCGTCCGTGGTGAGGTCGAGCCACACCTCGTTCGCCGCACTGGCGCTCTTCCCGTGGTGCTGGAAGTGGGGCCCGGCGTCGTCGGGCTTGGCGCCGCACGGGTTGGTGTGCAGGTGCGCGCCGTACGCACGCTTGGGCAGCAGCCCCTCCACGACCAGCGACGACGTTGTCCTGCCGCCGATCGACTCGGCGGTCAGGCTGGCCTGTGACCCGGCGGGGGCGAGCGCGCGGTCGTAGGCGATGGCCGCGGTGTTGGCGTCGGTGAAGCGGCCGGCGCCCTTGAGCGTCACGGCGGCGGCGGGTGACGGGGCCGCCGCGGGGGTGGCGGACTGCGTGCAGCCCGCGGCCAGCAGCGGCACGAACAACGACAGAAGGATGGCGGGCCGGCGCATGCTCTCTCCCCGGAGTGACGGGCTGTGGGCCCGCCAACTCTAGCGAGTGATCGGGCGCCTACGCTCCGTGTTTTGCCGCGATGTCGTCGATGATGGCCGCCAGCCGGTGGTCGAGGTCGGTCAGGCCGCCCGCGTCGTGCGTGGTCAGGACCAGGTGGAGGGTACGCCACCGGATGTCGATGTCGGGATGGTGGTTCATCTCCTCGGCCTTGACCGCGATCTCGTCGACGATGCGGATGGCCGTGGGGAAGTCCGGCGCGGTGATCGTGCGCCGGAGTTCCTCACCTTCGCGGGTCCACTCACTCATGAGGGCAACGTTACTTCAAGGCTCCCGCGCCGAGCCCGGACTGGATCTGGCGCTGGAAGATGATGTAGACGATCAGCACCGGGATGATCGCCAGGTTCATGGCGGCGAACAGGGCAGGCCAGTCGGCCTCATAGCCGGCGATGGTGGAGATGTCGGCGATGCCCTGCGTGATGACCCATTTCGAACGGTCGGCCGGCACGAGCGCGAGCGGCAGCAGGTACTGGTTCCACTGGCCCAGCACGTTGAAGATGGTGATGCTGATCAGGCCGGGCTTGGCCATCGGCAGCATGACCTGGAAGAACGTGCGGGTGTGCGAGGCCCCGTCGATCTTCGCCGCTTCCGCTACCGCCTCGGGCAGCGTACGGAAGAAGGCGGCCAGGAAGAACACGGTGAAGGGCAGCGAGTAGGCGATGTAGACGATGATCAGGCCGAGATAGGAGTTGAGCAGCCCGACCTGCTTCACCACGAAGAACAGCGGGGTGATCGCCAGGAACACCGGGAACGCCATGCCGGAGACGAACAGCAGGTAGATGAGCTTGCTGCCGACGAACTTGTAGCGGGCCAGCACGTACGCGGCCATCGAGCCGAACAACATCGTGCCGAGCGTGCTGAAGAACACGACGATCACCGTGTTGATCATGTACTGCCCGACGTGGGCCTTCTCCCAGGCACGGGCCCAGTTGTCCCAGCGGGCCGCGCCGGGGAACTGGAGCGCGTCGCCGAAGATCTCGGTGTTGTCCTTGAACGCGGCCAGGAACGTCCACAGGAGCGGCAGGATGATCAGCAGCGCCCAGACGGCGAGCGCGACGTGCGACAGGCCGCTCAGGGCGCTGGGCTTCGGCTTGTTTCGCATGTCAGAGTCCTCTTGCGGAGCGATGACGGATGGATGCGTGTCGCTTCGGATCCATCACATCTCGATCTTCTCGCGCCGGGTGACGCGCAGGGTCAGCACCGCGAAGGTGACCGTCAGGAAGAACAGCGCCACGCCCATCGCGGAGGCGTACCCGACCTTGCTGTAGGAGAAGGCGGTCTTGAAGATCTCCACGGGGAGCACGGTGGTGGCGCCGTCGGGGCCGCCGGCGTCCAGGGTGAGCACCTGGACCAGGGCGAAGCAGTCGAAGGCGGCGATGCCCAGGTAGACCCAGCCGACCTGGATCGTGTCACGCAGCAGCGGCAGCGTGATGCGGAAGAAGAGGGTGAACCGGCCGGCCCCGTCGAGCGCGGCGGCCTCGAAGTAGTCCTTCGGGATGGCCGACATGCCCGCGGAGAACAGCACCACGTAGAAGCCGACCGCCTGCCAGACCATGACCGCGATGAGCGACCAGAGGGCCAGGTTCGGGTCGCTCATCCAGCCGATCGGCTCGCCGCCCAGTTTCATGACGGCGCCGTTGATCACGCCGCTCTCGTCGGGGCGGTAGATCGCCTTCCAGAGCACGCCGACGATGGCGACGGCCAGAACCTGGGGCGCGAAGAACACGACCTTGTAGAAGGTCGAGCCCCACACGCCCCGCATGCCGGCCCCGCGCGAGCCGCCGCCCAGATTGAGCAGGAAGGCGAAGACCAGCGCGAGGGCGAGCACGACGAGCGGCATCACAAGCAGGACGATCCCGTGGGTCCGCAGGGCGTTCCAGAAGACCTCGTCGTTGAAGAGTCTGGTGAAGTTCTCAAACCCGACGAAGGCGGGGTTCGCCTGGTAGCCGTTCCAGCTCGTCAGCGAGAGCTGAAAAGCCTGGATGTACGGACTGATCACGAAGACTACGTAAAGCGTCACCGGGACGGCGAGAAATCCCAGGACGAAACCGTACTTGCGAAGCCGCTCCATCGAGTTACGCGTTCCTGGTCTGCTTGGCGACGGAGGAGTCGGCCTTGATGTCGTCGGCCTTCTTCTGGACCTTGTCCAGGAACTCGTCGACGGTCATCCGGCCGCCCATGAGGATGTTCTGCTGCGCCCAGGCGTAGTCGAACAGCTCCTTGTACCAGCCCTCGAAGCGCGCGGAGGTGATGAGGCTCTGACCGGCGGCGGTCTGCACCTTGTTGGCCGAGGCCAGGCCCGGGGGCAGGTCGACGCCCTCGGCGGAGCCGTTCACGATGGTGAGGCTCTTGGTCTGCTGGACGAAGCCCTTCGCGCCCTCCTTGGAGAGCATGATGCGCAGGTACTCCAGCGCGCCCTGCGGGTTCTTGCCCTTCGCGGTGGCGAAGAAGACCTCGCCGGTGCCGACCTGGATGGCGCCGTAGGGCATCGTGTCGTTGGCGGTGACGGTGGGGAACGGCGCGAGGGCGTACTCGAAGGTGTCGGGCTTGTCCTTGGCCATCTCACCTTCCAGCCAGGAGCCGGTCGGGTAGAACAGGAACTTGTCCTGCAGGTGCTTGATCTGGGTCTGGGTGTGGTCCAGGCCGAGGTAGGACTTGTCGCTGTACTTCGTGAAGATCTCGTGCCAGGCGGTCACGGACGCCTTGAACGCCTCCGACTTCCAGGCGTTGTCCACCAGGTTGTCGATGTCGATGATGGCCTGGTTGCCGCCGATCTTCGCGGCCTGGTAGAGCATGTTCCACAGCATGTAGTACGGGCCCTTCTGGCCCGGGTAGGCGAACAGGTGGATGCCCTTGGCCTTGGCCTTGTCGCCCAGCGCCTTGAACTCGTCGAGGGTCTGCGGGAGCGTCCAGCCCTCCTTCTCGAAGAGCTTGCTGTTGTACCAGAGCCCGCGGTGGGACACGACGTAGTTGAGCGTCATGTCCTTGCCGTTGAGCTTGCCCTCCTCGAGCGCGGCCGGGGTGACGGTGTCACGGACCTTCTTGCCCGGGTCGTCGAGCGCCGGGGCGTCCCAGAGCGGGCCCAGGTCGGCGACGTGGCCCTCGGCGGCGAGCGCGGCCACGTCCATGGCCTCGGGGCCGGAGTTGTTGACGACGTCGGGCGCGTCGCCGGCCAGGAAGCGCGGGCGCAGCATGGTGCCGACGTTCTGGGTGCCGGTGTGCTTGATGGAGACGCCGGCGAAGGACTTGGTGTACATCGCCTCGTGGACGAGCTTGGCGTAGTCGTCCTTGAAGCCGCCGGTGAAGATGACGACCTCGAGGCCCTTCTTGGCGTCGACGCCGAAGGGGTTCTTCGGGTCGGAGCCGGCGCTGGAGGCGGGTGCGGGGGCGGAGGCGGACGGAGCCGCCGTGCCGCCGGTGGCGCAGGCTGAGAGCAGGCCCACCCCGGGGCCGGCGACGAACGCGGTCAGGCCGATCCGGCGCAGCAGCTGGCGCCGTGTGATCTCTCCCGGGTGGGACATACGGATCTCTCCTGAAGGGGATCAATTAGGAAAGTTTCCTAAACGTTTTGCCGAACGTACGAATGTCCGGTGACTCCCGTCAAGAGGGCGCAATCGACCCGTGACCTTGTGAGGCGCTTCCGTGACCCCTTGCCTAGAATCGTGTTCTAGAACAAGGTGATGCCCATGATTGAGGAGTACGCGGACCGAATCTGGAACGGCGAGTCGGACGACAGCATCGTGGACACGGGCATGGACGGCAAGGGCGTCCAGCCGATCGCGGACGGGCTCGGGTGGTGGCCGGGCTTCGGAAACGTGATCACCTTCGAGACCGAGGGCGAACTGGTCCTCTTCGACACCAGCAGCCCCTTCTCGGCTGCCCAGCTCCACACCGACGTACGCGCCTGGTCGAAGGCCCCGCTGACCACGGCTTTCTACTCTCACGGCCACATCGACCACGTCTTCGGCACCGCGCCCTTCGAGGAGTCCGGACCCCGCGCGACGATCTACGCCCACAAAGCAGTTGTAGCCCGTTTCCACCGCTACGTGCTGACGAACGGCTACAACGCGATCATCAACCAGCGCCAGTTCCAGGCCCCGAACCTGCGCTGGCCCATGGACTACCGTCACCCCGACGTCACCTTCGACGACTCTCTGACGGTACGGCGCGGCAGCCTCACCTTCGACCTTTTCCACGCAAAGGGTGAGACCGACGACGCGAGCGTCTGCTACGTCCCGGAACACAAGCTCCTGCTGCCCGGCGACCTGTTCATCTGGGTCACCCCGAACTGCGGCAATCCGCAGAAGGTCCAGCGCTACCCGCGCGAGTGGGTCCACGCCCTGCGCCGCATGGCGGCCCTGGACGCCGAGATCATGCTCCCGAGCCACGGCGCGCCCGTCTTCGGCCGCGACCGCGTCCGCACGGCGCTCCTGGAGACGGCGGAATGGCTGGAGTCCCTGGTCACCCAGGCGCTCGGCCTCCTCAACGCCGGCGCCCGCCTGGACGAGATCATGCACACGGTACGCCCGCCGGCGCACCTGTCCGACCGGCCGTACCTGCGTGCCCGCTACGACGAGCCCGAGTTCGTGGTCAGGAACCTCTGGCGGCTGTACGGCGGCTGGTACGACGGCAACCCCGCCACCCTGAAGCCCGCCCCGGACGCCACCGTGGCCGCGGCGGTCGCCGGGCTGGCCGGCGGCGCCTCGGTGCTGGCCGACGCCGCGCTGAAGGCCCTGGGCGAGGGTGACGAGCGCCTGGCCGGCCACTTGGCCGAGATGGCCGCACTGGCCGCCCCCGGCGACCCGGGCGTGCACCGGGTCCGCGCCGAGGTCTTCGCCGCCAGGGCGGCGGGCGAACAGTCGCTGATGGCCAGAAGCGTCTTCGCGTGGGCGGCCGCGGAATCGGAGAAGCGGGCCGGATGAGGTCAGGCGTGTTCGGCCGGGATGACGCCCAGCTTGCCCGCCTGGTAGTCCTCGAAGGCCTGAACCAGCTCGGCCCGCGTGTTCATGACGAACGGCCCGTAGTGCGCCACCGGCTCCCCGATGGGCTCGCCGCCCAGGACGATCACCTCAAGCGCCGAACGCGGCGCCGCGGTGAGCGTGATCGCCTCACCCGAGGTGGCCATTCCGGGCCGGTTGCCGAACCCGTCGAACACCGCCAGTTGCCCGCTGCCGAACGCCGTCTTCTCCGTCCCGGCGCTGCCGTTCCCTGACAGCGCGTACGCGAGGGCGTTGAAGTCCTTGCGCCACGGCAGCGTCAGGCGCGCGCCGGGGCTGAGCGAGGCGTGCAGCAGCGTGATGGGCGTCTGGGTGGAGCCGGGCCCGGCGTGCCCGCCCAGGTCGCCGGCGATCAGGCGCACCAGCGCGCCGCCGTCGTCGCTGCTGAGCAGGACGACGCTGGACCTGCCGATGTCCTGGTAGCGGGGGGCGATCATCTTCTTGGACCCGGGGAGGTTGACCCAGAGCTGGATGCCGTGGAAGAGGCCGCCCTTCTGGACGAGCCACTCCGGCGGCGCCTCCTTGTGCAGGATGCCGGCGCCGGCCGTCATCCACTGGGTGTCGCCGTTGGTGATCGTGCCGCCGCCGCCGTTGGAGTCGAGGTGGTCCATGACTCCGTCGATCATGTACGTGACGGTCTCGAAGCCGCGGTGCGGGTGCCACGGGGTGCCCTTGGGCTCGCCGGCGGCGTAGTCGACCTCGCCCATCTGGTCCATCATGACGAACGGGTCGAGGTACTGCGGCTTGATGGCGGCCAGGGCCTTGTGGACGGGGAAGCCCTCGCCCTCGAAGCCGGTGGGCGCGGTCTCGACCGCCAGCACCTTGCGCTGCGGACCGGTGTGGGCCGGGATGCGCGGGAGGGTGAGCGGGTTCTCGACGGTTACGGCGGGCATGTCGGGCTCCTTCCTGCGGTGTCTGCAGGGCCTAACCCAGTTTATCTTTCAACTATTCCGGGTCTAAGCGGAGGGGATGCGGGACATCATGCGTTCCATCCCGTTCACCCAGTTGTCGCGCAGCGCCTCGGTCGCCTTGTCGAGGTGCCCGGCCATGAGCAGTTCGGCCACCTCGCAGTGCTCGGCCGCCTCGCGCTCCAGGGGGGCGTCGTCGCCGGCGATCAGGTGGGCGTAGCGCCGCATGCCGGCCTTGACGCTGGTGATCAGGTCCAGCAGCCGTTCGTTCTGGCAGCCGCTCAGCAGCAGGTCGTGCCACTCGTCGTCGTGCCGTTCTATGATCTGCTGCTCGGCGACCGGGTCGGGGAAGTCGCGCGCCAGCCGTAGCAGCTCGGGAGCGATCTTGCGCAGGTAGCCGGGGTCGGAGGTCTCCAGCGCCAGTGACTCCAGGGCGGCGACGATCTCGCACAGCTCCCTGAACTCCCTCTTGCTCACCGGTGCGAACCGGAAGCCCCTGCCTTGGGAGCTCTCCAGCACGCCCTCGCCCGCGAGTGTGATGAGCGCCTCACGCAGGGGAGTACGGCTGACGCCGAGCTCGCCCGCCAGCGCCGCCTCGTTGATGTCCGTGCCCGCGGAAAAGTCGCCGCGATCGAGCCTTCTCAAGAGCTCGTCCCTGATCTGCTCGCGCAGTGGTCGCCGCTCGATCGGCATGGCACTCCTTCGGTGTGATCTTCCCTGATCAGCGTAGCGCTTGACGTGATGCAAAATACTGCACTATGAATTCTGTGTACAAAATAGTACACAGCACAAGAGGAGTAAGCGTGGGGCTGACCCGGGTGCCGGGGTTGCTGTTCGGAGGGGACTACAACCCCGAGCAGTGGCCCGAGGAGGTCTGGGCCGAGGACATGCGTCTGATGGCCGAGGCCGGCGTGAACATGGCCACCGTCGCCGTGTTCTCGTGGTCGCGGCTGGAGCCGAGGCGGGGCGAGTACGACTTCGGCTGGCTCGACCGCGTCCTCGACCTCCTGCACGAGCACGGGATCGCCGCCGACCTGGCCACCGCGACCGCCACCCCGCCGCCGTGGCTGGTGCGCGAGCACCCCTCGGTGATGCCGGTGAGCGCCGACGGCGTGCGTCTGGAGTTCGGCTCCCGGCAGGGCTACTGCCCCAGCTCCCCGGTCTTCAAGGACCACGTCGTACGGCTGGCCGAGGCGATGGCCGAGCGCTACAAGGACCACCCGGCCCTGGCCATGTGGCACATCGGCAACGAGTACGCCGACCACACACTCGAATGCTTCTGCGAGGAGTCGGCCCGGCACTTCCGCCGCTGGCTCGCCGAGCGCTACAAGGACGCCGACGGCCTCAACGCCGCCTGGGGCACGTCCTGCTGGGGCCAGCACTACACCGACCTGGCCCAGGTCGAGCCGCCCCGCACCGCCCCCGGCCCGGTCAACCCCGCACAGCTCCTCGACTGGCGCCGCTTCTGCAGCGACGCCCTGCTGGAGCTCTTCGAGGCCGAGAAGGCCGTGCTGCGCCGGGTGACCCCCGAGGTCAAGGTCACCACGAACTTCATGAGCATCCTGCACGGCCTGGACTACTGGAAGTGGGCCGCCGCCGAGGACCTCGTCAGCGACGACGCCTACCCCGACCCCGCCGACCCGCGCTCGCACGTGGCCGTGGCCCTCAGCTACGACCTCATGCGCTCGCTGAAGCGGCAGCCGTGGCTGCTGCTGGAGTCGGCCCCGAGCGCCGTGTCGTGGCGCGAGGTCAACGCGCCCAAGCCGCCCGGCATGATGCGCCTGCACAGCCTGCAGGCGCTGGCCCACGGCTCCGACGGCGTCATGTTCTTCCAGTGGCGCCAGGCCAAGTACGGCCCGGAGAAGTTCCACTCCGCGATGCTCCCGCACGGCGGCACCGACACCCGGGGCTGGCAGGACACCCTGCGCCTGGGCGCGGACCTGCGCAGGCTCGGCGAGGTCGCCGGCTCCCACAGCGACGCCGAGGTAGCCCTGGTCCTCGACTGGGACAGCTGGTGGGGCCTGGAGGCGCCCGAGTCGATGCCGTCCAACCGGCTCAAGCTCAAGGACCTCCTGCTGGCCTGGTACGCGCCGCTGCACGCGCGCGGCATCGCCGTGGACCTCACGCCGCCCGGCCGGGACCTGTCCGGCTACAAGCTGGTGATCGCGCCCAACCTCTACCTCGCCGGTGACGAGCTCGCGGCGTACCGGGGAGAGCTGGTCGTGGGGCCGTTCAGCGGCGTAGTCGACGCCAACGACCAGGTGCACGACGGCGGCGCGCCGGGACCGCTGCGCGAGCTGCTCGGCGTGGCCGTGGACGAGTGGTGGCCGCTGCCCGACGGCGTCCGCCAGCCCGTGGAGGGCGGCAGCGCGCACACGTGGGCGGAGTGGCTGCGGCCGATCGACGCCGAGGTGCTCGCCCGCTACCAGGGCGGCGACCTCGACGGGCGGCCCGCGATCACCCGCAAGGGCCGGGCCACCTACCTGAGCTGCCTGCTCGACGACGTGACGCCGATCCTCGACGACGTGCTCGCCCGCGCGGGCGTCCGCGGCGTCGAGGTTCCCGAGGGGGTGGAGGCCGTGCGGAGGGGCGCGTACCTCTTCCTGCTCAACCACACCGCCGAGACCCGGCGGGTCACGCTCCCGCACCGCGGCGAGGACCTGCTCACCCAGACCAACCTCCACGGCGAGATCGAGCTCGCCCCCCGAGACGCCATCGTGTTGAAGGAGATCCGTTGACACACCCCTATATCCCGAACACCGAGCCGGGTGTCAGGGCCGAGATGCTGGCCGCCGTCGGCGCGCGGAGCGTCGAGGAGTTCTATGCCGACATCCCGGCCGAGCTCCGCCTGAACCGTCCCCTCGACCTGCCCGCGCCGCTGGTGGCCGAGCAGGACCTGGTGCGCCACATGGAGGGCCTGTTCGCCAAGAACGTGGCCGGGCTGAGCTTCCTCGGGCACGGCAGCTACGCGCACTACGTCCCGGCCGTCTGCGACGAGGTCAACTCCCGCAGCGAGTTCCTCACCGCCTACGCCGGCGAGCCGTACGAGGACCACGGGCGTTTCCAGGCCCTGTTCGAGTACGTGAGCATGATGGGCGAGCTGCTCGAGATGGACGTGGTCAACGTCCCCACCTACGACGGCTACCAGGCGTCCGGCACCGCCATCCGCATGGCCTGCCGCTACACCGGCCGGCCCAAGGTCCTGCTCAGCGGCGCCATCGCCGCCGACAAGCTGAGCAAGCTGCGTGACTTCCTCGGCCACGACATCGAGATGGTCTTCGCGCCGGTCGCCGCCAACGGCGAGATCGGCGAGGTCGCGATCGACGACACCTTCGGCGCGATCTACCTGGAGACCCCCAACGTCTACGGCGTGGTCGAGACCCGGGGCAAGGAACTGGCCGACCTGGCGCACGCCAACGGCGCGCTGCTGGTCGTCAGCGCCGACCCGATCTCCCTCGGCGTCCTCGCGCCCCCGGCCGCCTACGGCGCCGACATCGCCTGCGGCGACATCCAGCCGCTCGGCATGCACCCGGGCTTCGGCGGCGGCCACGCCGGCTACATCGCCACCCAGGACCACGAGCCGCTGGTCGCGGAGTTCCCCTCGCGCCTGTTCGGCATCGCGCCGACGAAGGTCCCCGGCGAGTACGGCTTCGGCGACGTCTACTACGACCGCACCTCCTTCGCCCACCGCGAAGAGGGCAAGGAATGGGTGGGTACGGCCGCCGCCCTGTGGGGCATCACGGCCGGTGTCTATCTGGCGCTCATGGGCCCGGAGGGCATGAAGGAGCTCGGGGAGACGATCCTGTCGCGCACCCGCTACGCCATGGACGCCCTGGGCCGGCACGTCACCGTGCGCCACAAGGACGCCGTGCACTTCCGCGAGTTCGCGATCGAGGTGCCCTCGTCCGGCGCGCTCCTGGACGGGCTGCGGGACAAGGGGATCTTCGGCGGCGTCGCCCTCGACGACCGCACGGTGCTCGTGTGCGTGACCGAGTGCCACTCCACCGACGACATCGACCGGCTCGCAGCGGCCGTCAAGGAGGTTCTGGGCGCATGAGCGGTCACGGAGAGTCGTTCGCCGAGCTGCCGGTGGCGCCGAAGCCGCCGCTGCGCCGCTTCCACCAGGCCCGGTGGGACGAGCCGATCATCTTCGAGCTCTCGCACCCTGGACGGCGCGGCATCGCCGTGCCCAAGGCTGAGGGGCCCGCGGTGGAGCTGCCCGCGTCGGTGCGTCGGGAGCACGCGCCGAAGCTGCCCGAGATGTCGCAGCTGCACGTGCTGCGGCACTATCTGCGGCTGTCGCAGGAGAACCTGGGCTTCGACCTCAACATCGACGTCGGCCAGGGCACCTGCACGATGAAGTACAGCCCCAAGGTCAACGACCTGTTCGCCAAGGCGACCGGGCCGCTCCACCCGCACCAGCACGAGGACACCGTGCAGGGCGTGCTGGAGATCTACTGGCGCATGGAGCGGATGCTGGCGGAGATCTCGGGGATGTCCCGGGTCTCGCTGCAGCCGGGCTCGGGGTCGGCGGCGATCTACGCCAACATCGCGATGATCCGCGCCTACCACGCCGCCAACGGCGGTGAGGGCCGCGACCAGGTCATCACCACGATGTTCTCGCACCCGTCCAACGCGGCCTGCGCCAAGACCGCCGGGTACGAGGTCATCACGCTGATGCCGGACGCCGAGGGCCTGCCGGACATCGAGGCGCTGAAGGCGGCCATCGGCCCGCGCACCGCCGCGCTGATGATCACCAACCCCGAGGACACGGGCGTCTTCAACCCGCGGATCAAGGAGTTCGTGGACCTGGTCCACTCGGTGGGCGGCCTGGCCTGCTACGACCAGGCCAACGCCAACGGCATCCTGGGCATCACCCGGGCGCGTGACGTCGGTTTCGACCTGTGCCACTTCAACCTGCACAAGACGTTCTCCACCCCGCACGCCTGCGGCGGACCGGCGGCGGGCGCCTGTGGCGTCTCGTCCGCGCTGGAGCCGTTCCTGCCCGAGCCGACCGTCGACCGGGTTGAATCCGACACTACTGAATTCGACGGCACTGAGCGTTTTGTGCTGAAATATCCGGAAAAGTCCGTTGGCAAGATCCGCCCGTTCCTCGGCGTCACCCCGAACGTCGTCCGGGCCTACGCATGGATCATGTCGCTGGGCGCGGAAGGGCTCCGTCAGGTCGCCGAGACCGCGGTGCTCAACAACAACTACCTCATGCACAAGATCCTCCAGATTCCCGGCGCCTCCGTCCCATGGAACAGTCGCCACGTCGAGCAGGCCCGCTACTCCTGGCAGCAGTTGTCGGAGGAGACCGGCGTGCACTCGGAGGAGATCGGCGTGCGCGCCGCCGACTTCGGCGTCCACTACTGGACCTCGCACCACCCCTACCTGGTGCCCGAGCCCTTCACGCTGGAGCCGACCGAGTCCTACGCCAAGGAGGACCTCGACGAGTACGCCGCGATCCTGGCCCACGTCGCCGATGAGGCGCGCCGGGATCCGGAGTTCGTCAAGGGCGCGCCGTACAACCAGACGATCCACAAGATCGACATGACGTCGCTGGACGACCCCAAGCAGTGGGCGCCCACCTGGCGCGCCTACGTCCGCAAGCACCTGCAGGGCCGGGACTGAGCCATGTTCACCGTGGGGTTGGTGGTCAATCCGGTGGCCGGGCTCGGCGGCTCGGCCGGGCTCAAGGGCAGCGACGGGCCGGACGTCCAGCGCGAGGCCCTGGCCAGGGGCGCGCGGCCGCGGGCGGGGGAGCGGGCGGCGCAGGCCGTCCGCACGCTGCTCGCCCGCCGTCCCGGCGTCCGGATCGCCACGGTCCCCGGCCCGATGGGCGTCGAAGGCGCCCACGAGCTGGTACGGCCACCGGCCCCCCACAACCCGGAGCCCGGCCGGATCGCCGGCGGGGTGGGGCTGACGACGGCGGCGGACACCAGGGCGGCGGTGGCCGCGCTGGCCGATGTCGACCTGCTGCTGTTCGCCGGCGGCGACGGCACCGCGCGCGACGTCCTGGACGCCGTCCGGGAGCTGGGTGAAGCGGCCCCTCCGGTCCTCGGGATCCCGGCGGGTGTCAAGGTCTACTCGGGCTGCTTCGCCCTCAGCCCGGCCACGGCCGGGTTCGTGGCCGCCGACTTCGACGGCACGACGGCCGAGGCCGAGGTGGTGGATCTCGACGAGGAGCTCTACCGCCGCGGCGCGGTCAGTCCACGCCTGTACGGCTCGCTCAGGGTCCCCGCGGCCCGTGCGGCGCTGTCGGGCAGGAAGGCGGGCTCGTCCGCGACGGCCGAGGGGACCGTCGAGGGCATCGCCCGCGAGGTCGTGGCCACGATGCGCCCCGGCATCCGCTACGTCCTGGGCCCCGGCGCGACCACGCTGGCCGTGGGCAGGGAGCTGGGGCTGGCCACGACCCTGCTGGGCGTGGACGTGGTCGAGCGTGGCGGCTCGGGATTCGGCGGCGTCGGTGGTGTCGTGGTCGGTGCGGACGTCTCGGAGCCCGAGTTGTTCGAGCTGGTGAGCGGCGAGCGGTCGGCGCTGGTCCTGTCGGTGATCGGCGGGCAGGGCTTCGTGCTCGGCCGCGGCAACCAGCAGGTCTCGCCCCGGGTGCTCGACGCGGTCAGGGACGGCGGAGGGGAGCTGTTCGTGCTGGCCACCCAGCAGAAGCTGGCCGCGCTCAACGGCCGGCCGCTGCTGGCCGACACCGGCGACGACGAGACAGACAGCAAGCTCAGCGGGCACGTCCGGGTGATCACCGGTTACCGCGAAAGCACGATCTACCGGATCTGTCCGGCAAGTGAGGAGTTCCAGATATGAGCACGCTCGACGGCAAGGTAGCGGTCGTCACCGGCGGTGCCTCGGGCATCGGCCGCGCGACCGCGATCCTGTTCGCCAAGGAGGGCGCGAAGGTCGTCGTCGCCGACGTCGACGCCGCGGGCGCGCGGGCCGTGGCCGAGGAGATCGGCGGCACCGCCGTACCGGCCGACGTGTCGCGGCCGGAGGACTGCGAGCTGATCGTCCGCACGGCGGTCGAGACCTACGGCGGCCTGCACGTGCTGTTCAACAACGCCGGCATCATCCGCCGCACCACCGCACTCGACCTCGACGTCGAGGAGTGGGACCGGGTCATGGCGGTCAACGTGCGCTCGGTGTTCCTCATGAGCAAGTACGCCATCCCGGCCATGACCGAAGGCGGCTCGATCGTCAACACCGGTTCGGGCTGGGGCCTCAAGGGCGGCGGCAACGCGATCTCCTACTGCGCCTCCAAGGCGGCCGTGGTCAACATGACCAGGGCGCTGGCGATCGACCACGCCAAGGCCGGGATCCGCGTCAACTCCGTCAATCCCGGCGACACCAACACCCCGATGCTGCGCGACGAGGCCAAGCAGCTCAACGAGGACTGGGCGGCGTTCGAGAAGGACGCCGCCGACCGGCCGATGGGTCGCTCGGGCACCCCCGAGGAGATCGCTCAGGCCGTGCTCTTCCTGGCGAGTGACGCCGCCAGCTACATCACCGGATCAGCGCTCGTCGTCGACGGCGGCGGGCTCGCGTAACACCCCTCAGGAGTAAGACATGAAGCGTGCGGCGGCCGTCATCGGCATCCTCGCGATCGCTGCCACTGCGTGCAGTGGCGGCGGCGGCGCACCGGGCGTCGCCGGCTCCGGCGGCAAGGACGCCGCCGGCGGCCCGGTGACCATTCGCTGGTCGGCCTGGGGGTCGGCGGAGGACATGAAGCTCTACGAGCCCCTGGTCAAGGAGTTCGAGAGCAAGAACCCCAACATCAAGCTCAAGCTTGAGCCGGTGGCCAAGTACGACGACTACCACCCCAAGCTCCTCACCCAGCTGACCAGCAAGACCGCGCCCGACGTGTTCTTCGTGGGCGACGACAACATCGGCAAGTTCGTCCAGGCCGGTGTCCTGACCCCGCTCAACGACAAGCTCGCCGGCGCCGACTCCAAGAGCAAGCCCGAGGACTTCTTCGACGGCGTGTACGGCGGCGCCAAGAAGGACGGCCAGATCTACGGCGTCCCGAACGACGTCAACCCCGAGGTCCTCTGGTTCGACAAGCAGGCGCTCAAGGACGCCGGCATCACCGAGAACCCGGCCGAGCTGTACGCCGCCGGCCAGTGGACGATGCCCAAGTACCTGGAGATGGGCCAGAAGCTGGTCAAGGCGGGCAAGTCCGGTTCCCTGTTCTGGAACTGGTACGGCTCCACGTACAGCATGATCCACGGCTTCGGCGGCAAGGCGTGGGACGGCGGCAAGTTCACCGCGACGACCGACCCCAAGTCCCGTGAGGCGCTGCAGACGCTGGCCAAGGGCTACCAGGACAAGACGTTCGTCTCGATCGACCTGCTCCCGGCCAGCAACGGCGGCAACACGCAGTTCCTCAAGCACAAGGCCGGCTTCTACGCCGGTGGCCGCTGGGTGATCGACATCCTCAAGAAGGGCGGCGACAAGTCCAACTACGACATCGTCCCCTTCCCCTCCCCGGACGGGAAGCCGATGTCGGGCGCCGTGGCCGCCTCCTACCTGGCGATCAACAAGGACACTCCGCACGCGAAGGAGGCCTTCCAGTTCTTCACGAACTTCGTCAGCAAGGAAGGCCAGATCACCCGCATGAAGGGCGGCGGCGCCGTGCCGTCGATCAAGGGCGCGGAGTCGGTCGTCCTGGACGGCTACCCCGAGCACGCGCAGACCCTGATCGACGTGCGTGACAACGGCTTCGCCAACTACCCGGAGGAAGTCGCCGTGCCGGGCCTGACCAAGGACATCAACGACCATCTGCTGAAGGTCTGGCAGGGCAAGGTCCCCGTCGAGCAGGGCATGACCGAGCTGCAGAAGCTCGTCGAAGGCAAGCTCGGCTAGTGGCGACGCTCACCCGCCCCACGGCCGCCCCGGCCCGGACCTCCTCCAAGAAGGTCCGGAACCGGGACGGCCTGTGGGCCGCCTTCTTCCTCGCGCCGCAGGTCCTGGGCCTGGTGTTGTTCCTCATCGTGCCGCTGCTGTTCGCCGTGGTCCTGGCGTTCATGAAGTGGGACGGTCTCGGCGCCACGGAGTGGGTCGGCTTCGACAACTTCGCCGCCCAGCTGAGCAGCCCGGACTTCGGCAGGGCCGTCTGGAACACGGTGGCGATCGCGCTGATCACCGTGCCCGTGGGCCTGACCCTGGCCGTGCTGGTCGCGGTGGGGCTCAACAACCTCAAGGGCAGCAACGTCTACCGCGTGCTGTACTTCATGCCCGTCGTCACCAGCTCGGTCGCGGTCGCGCTGATCTGGCAGGTCATCCTGGCCAACGACGAGAACGGCGTGCTGAACACCACGCTGCAGAACCTGTTCGGCATCACGGGCCCCGACTGGCTGGGCAGCCCCGCCTGGGTGATCGTCTCGATCGCGGCCGTGACCATCTGGTCCTCGCTCGGGCTCAACGTGGTCATCTTCATGGCCGGGCTGCAGACGATCCCGCCGGCGATCTTCGAGGCGTCCAGGATCGACGGCGCGACGGCCTTCCAGACGTTCCGCCGGGTCACGCTGCCGCTGCTGTCACCGACGATCTTCTTCTCCACCGTGGTCGCCGTCATCAGCTCCCTGCAGGCGTTCGACCTGATCTACGTGCTGGTCGACCCGAAGGACAACGAGGGCGCGCAGACGATCGTGTACCACCTCTTCGACCTCGGCTTCAAGAAGTTCGAGTTCGGCATGAGCAGCGCCGCGGGCGTCCTGCTGCTGGTGCTGACGCTGATCGTCACCCTGGTCCAGTTCATGGCGCAGAAGCGCTTCGTCCACTACGACTCCTAAGGGATCCGCCATGCGAACCAGGCAGGTCGCCCTGCACGTCTCGCTGACCGTCGGCGGGCTCCTGATGCTGTTCCCCTTCGTCTGGATGCTGCTGACATCCTTCAAGGGCACGCACCAGATGCTCAACAACCCGACCGACTGGCTGCCCAGCCCGTGGCAGCCGCAGAACTACGGCGACGTGCTCGGCGAGAGCACGATCCTTCCCGCGTACTGGAACAGCTTTTACATCGCCGTCGTCAACGTCGCGCTCACGCTGCTGACCTCGGCGATGGCCGCCTACGCCTTCGCGCGGATCAAGTTCAGGGGCTCGGGCGCGCTGTTCGTGCTCTTCCTGGCCACCCAGATGGTGCCGCCGCAGGTGACGATCACGGCGCTGTACCTCATGCTGGCCAAGGTCGGCTGGGTCGACTCGCACCTGGCGCTGATCGTGCCCACGATCGTCAACCCGTTCGCCGTCTTCCTGCTGCGCCAGTTCATCCGGGCGGTGCCGATGGAGCTGGAGGAGGCGGCCAGGATCGACGGCGCCGGCCGCTGGACGATCTTCTGGCGCGTGGTCCTGCCCAACATCAAGCCGGGCCTCGGCGCCATGGGCATCATCGCCTTCCTCGCCGCCTGGAACTCCTACTTCTTCCCGCTGATCTTCCTCAACACGCCTGAGCTGTTCACGGTGCCGCTGCTCCTGGCCACCTACGCCAAGCAGTTCGGCGCGATCGACTACGGCCTCATCCTGGCCGCCTCCTCGATCGCGGTCGTGCCCACGCTGATCGCCTTCCTGATCGGCCAGCGGAAGATCATCAACTCGATGGCCGCTTCCGGCCTCGGAGGACGCTGACCTTGTTCACCCTCGACCTGCGCGAGCGCCCCTTCACCGACCGCGGTTCCCGCCTGCTGGTGATGGCCGCCGCCGACGGTTCCCTCTGGATCGCCCGCGCCCAGTACGAGACCCGCCTCGGCGAGACGACCGTCCTGACGGGCCTGCGGCTCTTCCGCGGCGACCACGAGCTGCGGGTACGGCAGGCGCTGCCCGACCGGATCGACTTCGAGGACGGCGTGAGCCTGGCCTTCGCCGGCCCGGAGGCCCTCGTCCTGGTCGGCGCCGGCGCCCGCGCGGTCTGGGACCAGGGCGAGGCCGCCGTGGAAGGAACGTTCACCCTCGTCGGCGAGGGCGTCCACGAGGACGTCCTGGAGAAGGCGGCCGCCAGGTGGGCGGCGTGGTTCGCCAAGCTGCCCGCCGTCCGCGCGGACCTGCGCGAGCGCGCCCAGATGGCCTGGTGGACGCTCGCGGTCAACCTGATCGACATCAGGGGCCGCGAGTCGCTCGTCCCCTCCAAGTACGGCTACGTCGGCCTGTGGAACTGGGACTCCTACTTCCACGCCATCGCCCTGCGGCACGCCGACCCGGAGCTGGCCCGCGAGCAGATCCGCATCCTGCTGGACAACCAGCGCGAGGACGGGCTGATCCCCGACGTCGTGCACGACCACGGATCGCTGGCCGAGACCACCGACCTGCCCCGCTCCGACCTGGCCCGCCTGGCCGAGCACGTCGGCGGCGAGCCGATCAGGGAGGTCGTGCCGGTCACCAAGCCCCCGCTGACCGCGTGGGCCGTCTGGAAGATCCACGAGGCCGCCCCCGACCGCGGCTTCCTGGAAGAGGTCTACCCGAAGCTGGTCCGCTCGCAGGAGTGGTGGTTCGAGCGCTCCGACCCGGACGGCGACGGCCTGGCCGAGTACCTGCACCCGTACTCCTCCGGCCTGGACGACAGCCCGATCTGGGATCACGGCCCCCGCGCCGAGCCCCCGGACCTCAACTCCTACCTGGCCCTGCAGTACGACCGGCTGGCCGACATCGCGGCCGAGCTCGGCCGACCCGAGGCCGCGGACTGGCGGGCCAGGGCCCAGGCGCTCACCGATCTCATGGTCGGGCGGCGCTGGACGGGCGCTCGCTTCCGCACCCTGGTCGGCGAGGTTGAGGCCGAGGTCAGAACCCCGCTGGACCTGATGCCGCTGTTCACCGGCCGGCTGCCGAAGGAGGTCGCCGACCGCCTGGTGGCCGACCTCCGCTCGCCCTCCTTCTGGGGCGAGCGTCCGGTGCCCACCGTGGCCTTCGACGACCCCCGCCACGACCCCGACGCCATGTGGCGCGGACCGGTCTGGCTGAACGTCAACTACCTGCTCGCCGACGGGCTGCGCCGTTCCGGGTACGGCGAGGCCGCCGACGCCCTGGTGGCCAGGACGCTGGCCATGGTCCGCGACGGCGGCGGCCTCTACGAGTACTGGAACCCGGAGACGGGCAGGAAGGCGAAGCGGGCGACCAGCGGCTTCGGCTGGTCGGCCGCCCTCTTCCTGGATCTGGCGATCACTTCGCCAGCTTGACCGCGCCCCGTGTCAGAGACACCAACTCGGGCGTCGCGGTGGCCGGGAACGGCGCGGACGGGTCGGCCGCCAGCGTGGTGATGACGTAGACCTTCCCGTTCGCCGCCCGGTAGGAATGGCCGAGGGCCAGAAGGCCCACCTCCGAGCCGCCCTTGTACCAGGTGCCCTCCGCCAGGCTGCCGGGGTTGACCGACATCACCCGGCCGACGTTCGGGTCGGTGAACCTTCGCAGCTCGGCGTGGGCGCGGGCGATGTCGGTGGGGGAGGCGAACCATTCGATGGTGTCGAGCTCGCGCGGCGGCTTCAGCCACGGCGTGATCGAGGTGAGCGGCAGCTTGCCGATCGTGTCACGCAGGTAGGCGCGCTTCGCCGCAGTGCCGAGCGCGAGGTAGGCCTTGGTGTGCTTGGGATAGTCGGCGCCCTTGAGCGTGAACATCTCCCGGGTGCTGAGGACCGGGAAGTTTCTCTTGTCCCGGGCGCCCCAGGCTCGCATGGTCTTCTCGACGGCCTTCTTGCCCACCTTGTGCAGGAGCATGTCCGTGCCGGTGTTGTCGCTGATGGAGATCATCAGCGTGGCCGCCTCGAGGACGCTGACCTTGCTGCCGTCGGGACGGTCCTGCAACTCGCCGCTGGGCAGGCTCTTCAGCTCCGGCGTGATCGTGAGCTGAGTGTTCCAGGACAGCCTGCCCTGGCGGATCTGCTTGGCGAGCGTGCCGAGAATGTAGAGCTTGAACATCGAGCCGATCGGCCGGTCGGTGTTCTGGCCGATCGCGTGGATCGGGCGGATCCGGCTCCCCTTGAGCTCCGCCGCCAGGTAGGCATGCCGGGGCGCCACCTTGGCGAGGCGCTCGTCCAGCTCCTTCCAGGTCTTGGGCTCCGGAGGCAGGGGCAGGATCGGCTCGGCGCCCAGGAGATCGATCTTGCCGGTGCCGTCGACTCCCAGCGTGACCGTGAACTTGTGGCCCGCCAGAGTGGCCGTGACCTCGATCTGTTTCGGCCGGGAGCTGTCCACGGCGTTCAGCGTCAGCCCCGACAGCTGCCGGAGGAACGTGTTGACCTCTGCCGGCGGCACCGCGGCGAGGTAGCTGTCGGCGATGTGCTCCTTGATCTCGCTCTCCGGGACCGGCGCGCGCCCGATGGCGTCGAGCACCCAGCGCAACTGCTGCCCGGCGGGCGTCGCGGGGATCTCCACGCCGGGCGAGCCCGTGGGGGAGGGCGACGGGCCGGCCGCGGCACCGGCGGCGGTCGCGACGCCTGATCCGGCCAGCAGCGTCGCGGCGACGGCCAGGGCGAGCAGGGACTTCGATGTCAGTTGAGGGATCATGGTTCCACTCTGGCGACGCGGGCCCGCCGTACCCACCGGGTTGACCGCACACCGGTATGCGGTCAACCGCATAGACGTGGCGCATGCCCTCTGAGCAGGATGGACACCCATGAGAGCGTTCGCGAGCGCCCTGGCGGCGCTGTCCGGGGCGAGCCTGATCATCGGCTCGATGATGGACGGCACCGGGGCCGGCCAGTGGCTCTACATGCTGATCGGCCTGCTCACGCCCGTGCTCGGCTGGCTGATCACGCTGCGCCGCCCCGAGATCCCGTACGGCTGGCTGCTGCTGGCCACCGCATGCTTCCTCGGGGTGGGCACGCTGGGCAGCTCGCTGGCCCGGCACGTCGGCGCGGATGTTCCGGGCAAGTGGTTCGCCGCCTTGTTCGCGGTCTTCTACGGGCTGGTGTGGGTCTTCCTGCCGTTGCTGTTCCCCGACGGCCGACTGCCCTCGCGGCGGTGGCGGCCGGTCGCCTGGATCGCCGGAGTGGCGATCGTCCTGCACGCGGTGGCGACGACCCTGTCGTCCCTGGACCCGCTCAAGCAGGGGCCGCCCGTCATGACCGGACCGGCCGACCTGGTGGCCTCGGTGGTCAGCGGGATGGCGCAGCTGGTCGTGTACATCATGGCGATCGTCGTGCTCTTCGGGCTGGTCGTGCGGTGGCGGCGCGCGGGGGCGCGGGAGCGGCCGCAGTACCTGTGGATGCTCTGCGGAAGCGCACTCGGCGTCATCGGGTTCGCGGTGGTGCTGATCTACGTGGTCGTCGGCCACCTGGCGATCGTGAGCATCGGCACCCTGGCCGTGCTGGCGGCCGTGCCGGGGGCGATCGGTGTCGCGCTGGTGCGGCACCGGCTGCTCGACATCCGGCTCGGCATCCGGGGCTCCAGGCTCTCGCTCGTCTTCGACATGCGGCCCACGGTGAGCGAACTGCTGTCCGAGCTGTCGCCGGAGCTCCAGGACGCCGAGCCAGGAGAGCAACTGGCCGGGCTGGCGCGGGCCGTACGGGAGGGATTGGACGTGCGGTGGGCGGAGGTGTCGCTCACGGGCGGCGCGCGGTTCACCGCCGGCGGCAGACAGGGCGAGGCGACCGTGCGCGAGCGCGTGGCCGGCGGGCTCGGGGAACTGGCCGTGGGGGAGAAGAACCAGGGGCGCTTCACCGCGGAGGACCGGCGGCTGCTGCACGCGTTCGCGGTGCCGGTCGGGCTGGCCATCCGCAGCGCCGCGCTGGCCGGGCGGCTGGTCAACGCCCAGGAGGCCGAGCGGCGGCGGCTGGAGCGCAACATCCACGACGGCGTCCAGCAGCAGCTCGTCGCGCTCATCGCCGGGCTGGAGCTGGCCCGCGCCTCCGGCGGCGCCCCCGAGATGCTGCCGCCGCTGCGCGAGCAGGCCCGCCAGACCCTCGACGACCTGCGGGAGCTGGCCGCCGGCATCCACCCCTCCGTGCTGGCGCAGGGCGGCTTGGTGGAGGCGGTGGAGTCGCGCTGCGCCCGCCTGCCGGTGCCGACGACCGTGCTGGCCGATCCGGAGCTGCGCGCGGCCCGCTTCGCCGACGAGATCGAGGGCGCGCTGTACTTCACCGTCAGCGAGGCGCTGGCCAACGCGCTCAAGCACGCCGCCGCTGGGAAGATAGAGGTACGGCTGTCGCACCACGACGGCCGGCTGCGGGCCTCGGTCCGTGACGACGGCAGGGGGTTCGAGCCGGCCGCGACCGCCCTGGGCGCCCTGGCCGACCGGCTGAGCGCGCTCGGCGGGGGCCTGGAGGTGACCAGCACGACAGGAAAGGGGACCACGGTGAGCGCCTGGGTGCCGGCACATGGCTGAGCCGCTGCGTACGGTCGTGGCCGACGACCACTACCTGGTGCGCGAGGGCGCCAGGCGGCTGCTGGAGACGTCGGGGCGGGTGGAGGTGGTGGCCGCTGTGGGCAACGCCGACGAGCTGCTCGACGCGGTCCGCAGGTTCGCGCCCGACGTGGTGCTCACCGACATCAGGATGCCGGGCGGGGGCTGGCGGGCCGGGTTCGAGGGCATCGACGCTGCCCACGCCGTCCGGTCGGCGTATCCCGGGGTCGGGGTGGTGGTGCTGTCGCAGTTCGGCGACGCGCTGTACGCCTTCGAGCTGTTCAAGAAGGGCACCGAGGGCTTCGCCTACCTGCTGAAGGACCGGGTCGGCGACCTCGACGAGCTGCTCGGCGCGATCACCGCGGTGGCCGAGGGCGGCTCGGTGATCGACCCCAAGGTGGTCGAGGGGCTGATGTCGCGGCGGGAGGTGCGCGGCGGGGGCGACTCGCCGCTCGGCTCGCTGACCGAGCGGGAGCGCGGGGTGCTGCGGGAGATGGCGCGGGGGCGGTCCAACCCGGCGATCGGACGGGCGCTGCACCTGTCGCTGTCGTCGGTGGAGAAGAACGTCAACGTGATCTTCTCCAAGCTCGGGCTGGAGAACACCGGCGACGTCAACCGGCGGGTGGCCGCGGTGCTGGCCTACCTGGAGGGCTGAGACCTCATCCGAAGTCGCGTCATCCGAAAACAGAAGGCGGCGGCACCGGGGCGAGGACCGGGTCGCCGTCGCGGATGGGGGCGGCGCCGGCGACGAAGTTCGTGAGGGCCTCGCCGTACACGCATCTGGCCTGGGTGAGGCCGCCGGCCGCGCGGCGGGTGAGCAGGTCGACGGGCAGGGCGGTGCGGGAGGCGGCGACGATGAGGTTGCCGAAGCGGCGCCCGCGCATGATGGCGGGCTCGGCCAGCAGCGCGACGTGGCCGTAGGCGGCGGTGACGGTGGCCAGCAGGCGGCGGGCGAAGGACAGGCCCTTGCCGTCCGCGATGTTGATCAGCAGTGTCCCGGTGGGACGCAGCACGCGCGCCAGGTCGGCCAGGTACTCGGCGGTGGCCAGTTCGACCGGCATCGTGGCGGCGGTGAAGGCGTCGAGCACGACCAGGTCGGCGCTCTCGTCCCAGACCTTCTGAGTGCCCTCCCTGCCTCCGGCGACGATCACCTTGAGCTTGGGGACCGAGCGCAGGTCGAGTTGCTCGCGCACGAGGTTGACCAGCAGGCCGTCGGGCTCGAGGACGATGTGGCGGGAGCCGGGGCGGGTGGCGGAGACGTAGCGGGGGATGGAGCACGCGCCGCCGCCGACGTGCAGACAGCTGATCGGGCCGTCGTCCATGACGTCGATCACATCGGCCATCAACCGCACATACTCAAATTCCAGGAATGTGGGGTCTTGTAGGTCGATATAGGACTGAGGTACGCCATCCTTGGACAGCACCCAGCCGTCCTGCCTGTCCAGATCCCGGAGAAGCTCGACCTCACCGAACGTCACCGGGTACCGGCCGGGCATCGGCTCCCGCTGTCCACGTGCCACTTTCTGTCCCCTTTCCTGGGAGAAACGGTATGCGACGACGAAGGCTGATTGTCCTCCTTATTGCGCTTCTGGCGGTGATGGGGGCGGGAGCCTTCGCGGTCCTCGCGGCCAACAGCACGCACGGAAGCCCGGAGAAGACGGCCGAGTCGTACTTCACCGCCTGGCGCCGCGGCGACGTGCAGGCCATGAGCAGGCTCGTCTTCCAGGTGCCCGACGATTTCATGGCACGGCACCTGTCCCTGTCCAGTTCGCTGCGCGTGGACGCCATCGAGCTGGCCCCCGGCACGCTCACGATGACCGGCGAGGAGAGCGCCGAGGTGCCGTTCTCCGGGAGGCGGAAATTACGCGAGCTCGGCTGGTGGGAGTTCCAGGGCACGCTGAGGCTGGCCGTACGCGAGAAGGGCTGGCACGTCCTCTGGACCCCGGAGACCCTGCACCCGCTGCTCAAGGACAACGGCATCCTGGAGCTGGCCACGGTGCAGGCGCCCTCGGTCGAACTGGTCACCAGCGAGGGCGAGCGCTTCCCCGAGAACAGCTACGCCGAGTACTACCTGGAGAAGCTGGCCGACGCGTACCCGCACAAGAAGGGCACCGCGCTCCAGGCGATCCTGCCGGACGACAGCACCCAGACGCTGATCAGCAAGGTGTCGAAGCCCAAGGCGCAGAAGACCACGCTCTCGCGCGCCGTGCAGGCCGCCGCCGCGCGGGCCCTGGACGGCGTCTCGGACGCGGCCATCGTGGCGATCCGGTCGAGCACCGGCGAGATTCTGGGCGTGGCCGACCGGCTTGAGGGCGGCAGCAAGGCGTTCACGTCGTTGTTCCCGCCCGGCTCGACGTTCAAGACCGTGGTGGCCGCGGCGTTGATGGGGACGGGGCTGTCCGGATCGTCGCAGGTCGAGTGCCCGGCCACCTACCAGATCCCCGGCTTCAGATCCTTCAGGAACGCCGGCGCCGCCGACCGGGGCACGATCAGCTTCACCGAGGCGTTCGCGCACTCCTGCAACACCACCTTCGTCGAGGAGGCCACCACCCGCATGGAGCCCGGCGACCTGATCGAGGCGGCCGCGCCCTGGGGCTTTCGCGGCCTGCGGCTGCCCACCGGCGCGGGCGGCGCCTGCGGTCAGATCCCCGAGCCGGAGAAGTTGAACCTGGACTGGTTCGGCGAGGCCGTCATCGGCCAGGCGAGCGTGCAGGCCACGCCGCTGTGCATGGCCGCCGTCGCCGCCGCGGTCGAGAGCGGGGTGTGGCGCTCGCCCCGGCTGCTGCCCGCCGACGAGGCGGCCGACCTGGAGGGCCCGCCCCTGCGCGACGTCGAGCTGGACACCGACGTGGCCGAGGGGCTGCGCGAGATGATGCGGGCCGTGGTCGAGTACGGCACCGCCGCCGGCGCCGGCCTGCCCGAGGGCGTGGCGGGCAAGACCGGCACGGCCGAGGTGGACACGCAGAGCGAGCACGGCTGGTTCATCGGCTACCGGGACGACCTGGCCTTCTGCGTGTTCGTCCGCAACGGCGGCTCGGGCCGTTCGGCCGCGGTCCCCATCGCGGCGCGGTTCCTGCAGGGACTGTAGGGGTTGCTAAGGGGTACCTAACCTACGGTACCGTAGGTTATATGACGACCACCTTCGCGAAGCCCAGGCTGCGCGGCTGGTTGCACACGGGGGCGCTGCCCGTGACGCTTGTCGCGGGATTCGCGCTCGTGGCACTAGGCCCGACGCTGCAGGCACGGCTGGCCTCGGCGATCTACGCCGTCACCTCGGGGCTGCTCTTCGGCATCTCGGCCACCTACCACCGCGGCACCCTCGGCCCCAGGCTGGCAGAGGTGCTGCGCCGGTTCGACCACGCCAACATCTACCTGATCATCGCGGGCACCTACACGCCCTTCGCCCTGCTCGCCCTGTCCGGCGTCGCCCGCATCGCGGTCGTCTCGGTCATCTGGGGCGGAGCGCTGATGGGCGTGCTGTTCCGCGTCTTCTGGATGGGGGCGCCGCGCTGGCTCTACACCGTCCTCTACCTCGCGCTCGGCTGGGCCGCCATCTTCGTGATGCCCCAGCTGCTGGAGGGCGCGGGCCTCGCCGCCGTCGTGCTGGTGGCCGTGGGCGGCGTCTTCTACAGCGCCGGAGCCATCGTGTACGGCCTGCGCCGCCCGGACCCGTCACCCGCGTGGTTCGGGTTCCACGAGGTCTTCCACGCCTTCACCCTCGCCGCGTACCTGGTGCAGTACATCGCCGTCTCGATCGTGGTGTACTCCCACGTGTGAACCTCGGTGATGAGCAGTACGTGTCGGTGACCTCCTTCAAGCGCGACGGCACCCCCGTGGCCACCCCGGTCTGGTGCGCCCGCGACGGCGAGGCGGTCGTGATCTGGACGGTCGCCGACTCGTGGAAGGTCAAGCGCATCCGCGCCAACCCGCGCGTGAGCGTCGCCCCGTGCGACCTGCGCGGCAAGGTGAGCGGCCCGGCCGTGGACGGCACGGCGGAGATCCTCCCGGCCGGGGAGACCGAGCGGGTGCGCGTCCTGCTGCGGCGCAAGTACGGCCTGATCGGGCGGATCACCCTGCTGGGCAGCCGGCTCAGAAGGGGTGCCACCGGAACTCTTGCCATCCGGATCACCGATATTTGACCCCATCGGGGTCTCCATGAGTGATCTTTCTGGAAAGCATCGGGGCATGGAGCAAATCGCGCGCACGTGGTGGCTCGTACTCATCCGAGGCATCTGCGCCATCATCTTCGGCATCCTCGCGCTGGTCTGGCCGGGGATCACGCTGTACGTCCTGGTGATCTTCTTCGGCGCCTACGCGATCGTCAGCGGCCTTTTCTCGCTCTTCGCCGCCTTCGGCCACAACGTGCAGTCGAGGGCCTGGCTCATCATCTCCGGCATCATCGGCATCCTCGCCGGCATCGTGGCCTTCGCCTGGCCGGGGATCACCGCGCTCGCCCTGCTCTACGTCATCGCCTTCTGGGCGATCTTCACCGGCATCGCCGAGATCGTCGCCGGCATCGCGCTCCGCAAGGAGATCGACAACGAGTGGATGCTCATCCTGGGCGGCGTGCTCTCGGTGATCTTCGGCATCCTGCTCATCATCTGGCCGGCCACCGGGATGCTCACGCTGACCTGGCTGCTCGGCGTCTTCGCGATCATCTACGGCATCGCGATGGTCGTCCTGTCCTTCAAGGTGAAGAAGCTGGCGCCGTGAAGCGGTGGGCACGGAAAGTTTACGGGTATTTACGGCATCTATAGGGAAGGTATGTCGTGTCTGGCTCACCCGGGAGGAAGACATGGATGTACTCGACCGCCTCGCCCGCCATCTCCTCGTCGACGGCTACCGGCTGGTGCTCGACCTCGAACGCAGCCAGGGCTCCTGGCTCACCGACCTGCGCACCGGCCGCAGGTACCTGGACTTCTACACGTTCTTCGCTTCGGCTCCGCTGGGCGTGAACCCCCCGTTCGACGCGGAAACGGCCCGGCTCCTGGGCGAGGTGGCGCGTAACAAGCCCGCCAACCCGGACATGTACACCGAGCACCTGGCCGACTTCGCCGACACCTTCAGCCGCGTGCTCGGCGACCCGGAGCTGCCCCACCTGTTCTTCGTGGAAGGCGGGGCGCTGGCCGTCGAGAACGCGCTCAAGACCGCCTTCGACTGGAAGAGCCGGCGCAACGAGGCGGCCGGGCGCGGCCGTACCCTCGGGACCAAGGTCCTGCACCTGACGCGCGCCTTCCACGGCCGCAGCGGCTACACCCTCAGCCTCACCAACACCGACCCGGCCAAGACCGACCGCTTCCCCACCTTCGGCTGGCCGCGCGTCGAGGTCCCCGCGATCCACCACGGCGACGTGGAGGCCGCCGAGGCGCGCGCCCTCGCCCAGGCCCGTGCCGCGTTCGAGGCCCACCCCCACGACATCGCCTGCTTCATCGCCGAGCCCATCCAGGGCGAGGGCGGCGACAACCACATGCGCCCGGAGTTTCTGCGGGCGATGCAGCACCTGTGCCACGAGTACGACGCGCTGTTCGTCCTCGACGAGGTGCAGACCGGCGGCGGGACCACCGGTACCCCCTGGGCCTACCAGCAGCTCGGCCTCGAACCCGACATCGTGGCCTTCGCCAAGAAGGTCCAGGTGGGCGGCATCATGGCCGGGCGCAGGGTGGACGAGGTCGCCGACAACGTCTTCCGTGTCAGCAGCCGGATCAACTCCACCTGGGGCGGCGGCCTGGTCGACATGGTCCGCTCCCGCGCGCTCCTGGAGATCATCGAGCGCGACGACCTCATCGCCCGCGCCGCCACGCTCGGCGAGCAGGCGCTCGAAGGCCTGACCAAGATCCAGGCCGAGCACCCCGACCTGATGTCCAGCGCCCGGGGCCGCGGCTTCATGATCGCCTTCGACCTGCCCGACCCGGCCCGGCGCGACGCGCTGGTCAGCCGGCTGAGGGAGGACGAGGGCGTCCTGGTCCTGCCGTGCGGCGAGCGGTCGGTACGGCTGCGCCCCGCCCTGAACATCCCGGAAGAGGACCTGGACCACGGACTCAAGGCGATCGCACGCGCCCTGGTCTGAGGGGCCCGCTCAGGCCCTGGTTTTGAGTGCCCGCTCGCGCAGGGCGGCCGCGGTGGCCGCGTCGGCCGGCAGGAACGCCTCCAAGTGCAGCTCGGCGACCGTCACGTCCGTCGCGGTGGCGAACGAGGTGATCGTGGTCAGCAGGCACAGCTCGCCGTCCCGTGAGCGCAGCCGGAGCGGGACGGCGAAGCCCAGGTGTTCGGGCCCCGGCGCCGCCGCGGGCAGGTACGACTCCAGCTCCCCGATGTAGACGTCCAGCCGCGGATCCGGGCTGCGCAGCAGCTGGGCCCGCAGGTTCTCCACCACGTGCCGCCCCCAGTCGGCCAGGTTGGCCACCCGCGCGCCCATGCCACGCGGATGCAGCGCCAGCCGGAACAGGTTGACCGGCGGCTCCAGCAGCTCCGGCGCGGCGCCCTCGGTGAGGACCTCGAAGGCCGCGTTGGCGGCGAGCAGCTCGCCGTAGGGCCGGACCACCACGGCCGGGTACGGCAGGTGCCCCTCCAGCACGCGCTCCAGCGCCTCTCTGACCGGCTCCAGCACAGGATCGTCCAGGCTGGACTCCGGGAAGGCCGGAGCGTATCCAGCGGCCAGCAGGAGCCCGTTGCGCTCGCGCGGCGACAGCCCGAGCGAGTCGGACAGGCGGACCACGATCTCCCTGCCGGGACGCGAGCGCCCGCTCTCCATGAAGCTGAGATGCCGCTGCGTCGTGCCCGCGCGCCCGGCCAGCTCCAGCTGGCTGACCCGGCGGACGCCGCGCCAGTGCTTCAGCGCGCTTCCGAATCGTTCCACAAGCACTTTCTAGCCCAAACCGGGCGCTAGCCACGATTCCCTGCCGGGAATTGCCGCGCCGCGCGCCGCCGAGCAGGATCGTCGGCATGACGAAGAACGTGATCGACGGTTTCAACGCCGCCTTCCGCACCCACGACCCCTCCGGCCTGCCCGCTTTGGTGGCCGACGACTGCGCGCTGGAGAACGTGGACGGCGCGGCCTACACGGGGCCGGGCGAGGCGCTGCGCTTCTGGTCGGCGCTGGCCGAGGACAAGACGCTCACCTGGACGGTCGAGGACGTCAGCGTGCAGGGCGACCAGGCGGTCATCCGGTGGCGCTTCGTCTCGGGCGGCGCCGTCACCAGGGGCCTCAACCTCATGCGGCTGCGCGACGGCCTGATCGCCGAGGCGAGCGGCTATCTGAAGGTGGGCATGGGGTGACCACCCGGCCGGTGCGCGGGCGCGCGTCACGGCGGTCAGGCGGTGCGGCGGAGGAGCGTCGGCCTGGAGGGCCCCCAGCCCTTGTGGCGGTTCGGGGTGGGGGCGGCTCTGCCGTACGGGCTAGTCGTCAGACCTTGAGTTCCACAGGCCTATGGCGGTGACGCGGGAATCCACGCCGAGTTTGGCGTAGATGCGATTGACGTGGTTCTTCACGGTCTTCTCGCTCAGGAACAAGCGCTGCGCTATCTGGCCATTGGACTGACCTGTGGCTATCAGATCCATGACCTCTGCCTCGCGCTTGCTTAAGGATGTGAACACTCCGCCGAAGGCGGTGTCGTCGACTCTCATCCGGCCTCCGTGGGCACGATGTCGGTCAGATCGCCGAGGGACCCCCGTGCTTCCGGCGCTAGCGGTAGACAGCGAGCATAACTCGCAAAGTCTTGGTTTGGGGACGATGCCGGAGAAAACGACGATGGCCGGTCCCTCAGGACCGGCCATGTCACCAAGGGTGAGTGACGGGACTTGAACCCGCGACATCCAGGACCACAACCTGGCGCTCTACCAACTGAGCTACACCCACCATGCGTGCCGCATCGCGGCGGCACAGGAAAAGTGTAGCGGTGTTCGGGAGTCTTTACGCCACCCGATTAGCCGCTGACACGTTCGGCGAGTCCGCGGGCCGTCACCGAATCGGGACCCGGCTGGCTGACGAACACCGCGGCCCGATAGTAGCGCAGCTCCCTGATCGACTCGGTGATGTCCGCGAGGGCCCGATGGCCGCCCTGCTTCTCCGGCGCGGCGAAGTAGACCCGCGGATACCAGCGGCGCACCAGCTCCTTGATCGACGACACGTCGATCATCCGGTAGTGCAGGTACGCGTCGACCGCGGGCATGTCACGCGAGATGAACGTGCGGTCGGTGCCGATCGAGTTGCCGCACAGCGGAGCCTTCTTCGACTCCGGCACGTGGCGGCGGATGTACTCCAGCACGAGCGACTCGGCCTCGGCCAGCGTGACCCCGCCGGCCAGCTCCGGCAGAAGACCCGAGGCCGTGTGCATCTCGCGCACCACCTGCGACATCTGCTCCAGCGACTCTGGCGGGGGCTTGATGACCACGTCGACGCCCTCGTCCACCTGGTTGAGCTCGCTGTCGGTGATGACGCACGCCACTTCGACGAGCGCGTCGCGACCCAGGTCGAGGCCGGTCATCTCGCAGTCGATCCATACGAGCAAGTCACTCATGGGCCCAGCCTAGTGCCCCTGCTCAGGCGGGCTTGAGTGAGCCGATAACCTTGTCCACCACATCGGTGCCCAGATTGTCGGGAACGGAGATGTAAACCAGCGCGGGACGCTCGCCCGGACCCCGGTCCATCAGCACCACCGCGCCGTTCTCCTTCTTCCACTTGTACTTCTTCTCCGCGGAGATCTTGGAGAAGTCGAGCTCGAACTGCAACACCCACGCGTCCTTGTCGCCGATCTTGAGCGCCTCGTTCTTGACGATCTTGCGGGTGTGCGTGAGCTGGTAGTAGTTGCTGAACGAGGCCAGCACCGCCCCGGCCGCCGTCTGCAGGCTCTGCCCGTTCTCATAGGGGTAGAGCTCGTTCAGCGCGCCGGTGTAGACGTTGCCGATCCAGTTGGACTCGCCGTTGTACTTCTCGTGCGAGACCGCCTCGACCGCGCTGCTCCACCTCTGCTGCGTCGGGTCGGTGCCGTTGACCCGGTTGGCCGGAGGGACGGTCCAGCCCTCGGGCGCCTCGAAGGACACCCCCGCCTGGGGGTCGGTGATGCGGCCGTCCTGGATGCCGGGCATCGTCGAGGGCGCCGGGTCCGGGGTGGGCGTGGTGCCCGGGTCCTCGGTCTCGGTGGGGCTCGGGAAGATGTCCGAGGAGGGCGGCGGGGACTCCTGGGCGGTCGTGCCGCCGGTCCTGTTGACCACGACGACCGCGGCCACCACGATCAGCGCCACCACGACCAGCACGCCCACGCCGCCGAGGATCCAGGGCAGGGGGCCGCCGGACTTCTTCGGCTGCTGGCCGTAGGCGGTGGGGCCGGGGAGCTGGCCGTACTGCCCGTGTGGAGCGGTCGGCTGCTGGCCGTAGGGCGGTTGCTGGCCGTACTGGCCCGGCTGCTGGCTGTACTGGCCCGGCTGCTGGGCGTACTGGCCGGGCTGTTGCTGGGCGTAGGGGTTCTCGGCGAAGGACGGCTGCGCGTACGGGTTCGCGCCGGACGGCGGCTGTCCGTACGGGTTCGCGCCTGATGGCGGCTGGCCGTAGGGGTTTCCGCCGGAGGGCGGCTGGCTGTACGGGTTTCCGGCGGGCGGCTGTTCGTGGGCGTTCGCGCCCGATGACGGCTGGGCGTACGGGTTCGCGCCGGAAGGCGGCTGGGCGTACGGGTTCGCGCCGGATGACGGCTGTCCGTACGGGTTCGCGCCGGATGACGGCTGGGCGAAAGGTGTGGACCCGGGGGGCGGCTGCGGGTTCGGGCCGGACGACGCCTGGGGGTCCGGCTGGCCGTACTGGCTCTGGCCCTGCGTGGGCTGGCCGAACTGCAGCGTGGGGTTGGCCGGGTGGGCCGACCAGTCCGTGCCGCCCTCGACAAGGGTCGGGGGAGCCTGCTCCTGCGCGTGCGTGGCGTCGGTCCACTGGTTGCCGTCCCACCAGCGGAGTTGGGGCGATCCGTAGGGGTCGGGGTACCAGCCCGCCGGGGTCTGCGAGGTCATGTCGCCAGAGTAGTAAGAACTGCTATGAGATGCATTGTCAGCACTTGTAGGTGAAGCTCGCCTTGTCCTGCAGGCGCTGCGGCGAGACGATCGTCAGCGTCGCCGTGAGCTTGGCCGTGCTCTTGCCCGACACCTTCCACTTCAGCGGCACCGTGTAGGACGACTTGTCGGAGGTGATGCGCTGCGTCTGGCGAATCTTCTCCTTCCTGTCGCTCTGCGCCCACTCGTAGACGATCTCCCCGGACGCGCCGTTGGTGACGATCTTGCCGCTGATCAGCACGTCCGCGTCGCAGCCCTGGGCCTTCTTCGGCGCCGACACGTCGACCGAGGTCACCGCCAGCGGCGTCGAGGGCCCGCTCAGCCGGAACCACGCCAGCAACGCCCCCGCCACGATCACCGCGAACACCGCGGCCGCCAGGATCGTCCGCCGCCGCCGGGCCCGCGCGACCCGCCCGCGCCGCTTGCCCGGTGTCCCGGCGGCGTCGGCGCGGCCCTCCCGCCAGATCCGCTCCGCCGTGGTGCCGATGGACGACGACACCCCCGGCCCGAAGTGCTGCTGCTCCAGGGCGGGAACGTGCAGCAGAGTGACGATCTCGCCCTCGTCGCGGTCCGGGATCGGGTTGACGCCGATCTCCAGGGTCGTCCGGTTACGCACCTCCTGGGCCAGCCGGTCGCGGGTGATCTGCCCGCCGGGCAGTACCTCGCGCTGGCCGAGCAGTACGTCCCTGGCCGCCTCCAGCCCGTGGAGCGTGGCCGTGGCCGCCGCCCGGTCGAGCAGTTGCGCGGACGGCGCCGGGCAGTCCGCGCCCAGCGCCCTGGCCAGCGACGCCCACGCCGCCACGTCGCGTTCCGGCTCGGCCCGCAGTCCTCTGATCGCGTCGGCCAGGCCGCGCTCGATCAGCACCGCGGAGCCGTCGTCCCCGATCACGACCGTGCCCGGGTGCAGGGCGCCGTGCGCCAGTCCCGACGCGTGCAGGGCCCGCAGCGTCTGCGCCGTCTCCACGAGTACGGCCGCCGCCCCCGGCGGGTCCACCGCCCGCGCCGCCATGAGATCGCCCAGCGACGGGCTGGCCGGTCCGGCCGTGAGCAGCCACACCTCCTCGCCCGCCGCCACCACGTCGGCCACCTGCACCAGGCCGCTCAGCCCGTTCTGCGTCAGCGGCCGATCGGCCACCACCGTGGCCACGACGCGCTCACGCACGCCGGGCAGGCCGACCACGCCGCTGTCGAACCGCAGCGCGCCCGCACGGCGGCCGGACGGCGTGATCGCGTCGAACCAGGTGCCGAGCTCGGTGATGCGGGTGTGGTCCGTGAGCCGGTAACCGGCGATGGACTCGCTCGCGTTGCTCATCGCCGTCCTACCCCCGGGGTCTCCTAGCGCCTCCTACGGTGCCTGCCAGACATGCGGCGCTTCACCGCAAGTGTGACGGGAACCGCGCCGGACGTCACCAGCCCGAAAGCCAGCACCGCCGCCACGCCTCCTCCGTCGAACCCTTCGGAGGCGACTCCTTCCACGGCCGCGTCACCGTCCCGCGAGGCGCCGTCCTCCTGGGCGGCGGCTCGCGGCGCCGGCTGTGCCTGGGAGCCGGCCTGCTGGGATCCCGTGTCCTGCTGGGCGTCGCCCTTCTCGCCGCGGGTCGGCTCGCCCTCGGGCGGCTGGGTCGTGGCCGGTGGGGTGGTGGACGGGCGGCCGGTGGGCGGCTGGCTCGTGGGCGGCCGGGTGGTCGGCGGAGCCGAGGTGGCCGGGGGCGAAGAGCTGGGCGGCGGCGAGGTCTCGTCGGCGCTGGAGCGTCCCGTGATGCCCTCGTCCGGTGTCTCGCTCGGCGACGGCTTCTTGGTCGGCTTCTTCGTCTTGGTCGGTGTCGGCTTGGGGGTGGGTGTGGGCTTCGGGGTGGGTGTCTTGGTGGGCGGCTTCGTCGTCTGCGCCACGGGCGGCGGCGCCGCGGTCACCGTGTCGGACGGCTCCGGGGTCGGCTCGGGCGTGGTCACCTCGGGTGTCGGCTCCTCGGTGGTTTCCTCGGGGAGCGGCACTTCGAGCGAGGACGCGCCGGCCGTGGGCGTACTGCGTGCCGCCTGGAGCGTGGGCTCGCCGTCGGAGGAGTTGACCACCACGATCGCGACGGCCACGAGGACACCGGTGCAGACCGCGCCGATCGCGACCTTCGCCCCCAGCTTGCTCATGAGCTTGGCCGCCGGAGTCGCGAGGTCGGTGCGCGCCATCGACGTCGCGACCTCCGCCACCTCCTCGGGCGGGGTCGGGAACATGAGCAGCAGCAGCCCGGCCAGCCTGGCCAGACGCCGGTGCCCGCGCTCCTCCCAGCCCGGCCCGTACGCCTCGACCGCCACCGCCTCCAGCTCCGCCAGCAGCGCGTCGGCCGTCTCGGGACGCTCGGCGGGATGCTTGGCCAGCCCCCGCTCGACCAGCCCCCTGAGCGCCTCGGGAACCTCCTCGACCGGCGGCGGCGTGCTGTGGTGCTGGCGGGCCAGCGCGGCCAGGTTGGTCGCCCGGTAGGGCCGGGCGCCGGTCAGGCATTCGAAGAAGACGATCGTGGCCGCGTACACGTCGGTCGTGGGCGACGCGGGCGCGCCCGACCACTGCTCGGGCGCCATGTACGGCGGCGTGCCCGAGGTGTTCGCCCCTTGCCCGGCCCGTACGGCGATGCCGAAGTCGACCAGCTTGCTGGTGCCGTCGCCCTGGACGATCACGTTCTCGGGCTTGAAGTCCCGGTGGACCACGCCGACCGCGTGGGCCTCGGACAGGCCGAGCAGCGAGCCCTTCAGCACCGTCAGCGCGGCCTCGGGCCCCGTGGGGCCCTCGGAGCTGAGGACCTCGCGCAGGGAGACGCCGTTGACCAGGTCCATGATGATGGCGGCGCCCTCGCCGGTCTCGACGTAGTCGATCAGCCGGGCGTTGTACGGGCTGCGCATGGTGCCCAGCAGCCGGGCCTCATGGCGGAACCGCGCGACGAACGTGACGTCGGCGCGCAGCTCGTCGGACAGATACTTGATGGCGACCTGCTCGCCGTCGTGGTCCCGCGTGGCCAGGACTACGCGTCCCGACGCACCGGCTCCGAGTTCGCGTACCTCGGTGTAGCCGGGAACCCCCCAATGCCCATACATAACGCCTCTTCTCTGGAGTCGTCAGGGCCCCCACCCACAGCAGACGCTCGGCAGTGTAACCCGTCTTACTCCAGAGAAGTCGGAAATTTCATCGTTCCGGTTTGGGGGTTTCCGACATCTTCTCGGAGGGTTTCTGTTCTGTTGGCGTCTCCGACGGGCTTTCGGAGGGTTCGGAGGGGCAGGCGGGGGTTTGTCCGCTCGCGCTGTCCGCCTTCCCTCCGGCCGACGCCGTCACCGACCACCGTGACCCGCAGGGCGTCTTCCCGGCCGCGAACGAGACGGTCCTGGTGTAGGCGGTCTCCCCGGACAGGTCCATGGCGTCGCTGCCGATGGTCCGTCCGGCCACGGTGAACGTGACGCTCAGCCGTACCGCCTGCTCGTTGAGTGTGGTGACGGCGACCGTCGCGCTCGCCAGGCCGCGCGCGCCGAGCGCGGCGCGCAGCACGCTGATGCGCTGCACGCCCGCCGGACACCCGACCGTCGCCCGTGACGAGGCCTGCCGGTCGCCCGCGGTCACGGTGACGGTCAGCGTGCCGCCGCAGGGGCGCTTGGCGAAGCTGTGGCTGTAGGCGCGGGTGTAGGAGGTGTCGCCGGACAGCGTCGTCTCCCGGGTCAGGACCGGCTCGCCGTTCAAGGAGAGGCTGGCGCGCATCGGGATCGCGGCCGTTCCGCCGGCCGCGGCCGTGATCCGCATGCTCACCGAGCGGCCGGGGGACTCGGCCACCGACAGCGCCACGCGCAGGCGGGTGACGTCCGTGGGGCAGTCGGGGACGTTCACGCTCGCGCTCTTCGCGCCGCCCGTCGCGGCGGGCGAGGTGGTGACGGTCAGCGTGACCGTCTCGCCGCACGCGCTGTCGTCCAGGGTGTGGCTGAAGGCGCGGGTGTAGCTGAGCGCGCCGCTGAGGCGCGCCGTCGTGGTCTTGGCGACCGCGCCGCCCACGGTGAAGCGGGCCGTCAGCGTGATCGGGCCCTTGCTCGTGGCGCGTACGGTGGCCGTTCCGGCGGCCGCGTTCCCGTTCGAGGAGGAGAGCGTCAGCTTGCCCAGGCCGATGCCCGAGACCGTCGCCGGGGGAGCGGGCGTCTTCGTGGGTTTCGGGGTGGGCGTCTTGGTGGTCGGTTTGGTCGTGGGCTTGGTGGTGGTGGGGGTGTTCGTGGTGGGTTCGGTGGTCCCGGCGGGTTCGGTGGCGTCCGGGCTGGATGGGCTGGACACCGACGGGATCACGGCTATCGGCACGGAGGCCACCGCGCTCGGATCGACCGCCTCGGGCGACTCCGGAGGCGTGGTCGTCGGGGGTGTGCCCAGCTGGGCGGGGCTGAGCGGCGCCGGAGTCTGCGAGGCCGCGACCACGTCCACCGGGGTGGTCGACGGGCCGCGCGAGCTCAGGATCACCACCGCGGCGACCGCCACCGCGACCGCCAGGCCCGTGCCGACGCCCATCCTGACCGCGTTGTGCCGCATCGCCTTGAAGACCGTCCGCGTCACGGACGTGCCCACCTGAGGCGTCGCCACCGGTTGCGGGACCGGCCAGAGCGTCGCCAGCAGGGCCACAAGCGCGGCCAGGCGGCGTTTGCCGCGTTCCTCCCAGTCCTCGCCGTAGGCCGCCCTGGCGGTCTCCTCCAGCTCGGCCACGAAGTCCGCCGCGCTGGCCGGGCGCTGGTCGGGATGCTTGGCCATGCCTCGGGTGACGAGGTCGCGTACGGGCTCCGGCGCGTCGTGGACCGGGATCGGCGCGTGCAGATGCTGATAGCCCAGCACGCTCGGCTCGGTCGAGCGGTAGGGCCGGTGCCCGGTCAGGCACTCGAAGAAGACCGCCGTCGCCGCGTAGACGTCGGTGGCGGGGGAGGCGGGCCCGCCCGCCCACATCTCCGGCGCCATGTAGGGCGGCGTGCCCTCGGGATGGGCGGCCGTCCCCTCCCGTACGGCGATGCCGAAGTCGACCAGCTTGCTGATCCCGTCCTCGCGGACGATCACGTTCTCCGGCTTGTAGTCCCGGTGCACCAGTCCGATCGTGTGCGCACGGGCCAGCCCGAGCAGCGAACCCTTCAGCACGACCAGGGCCGCCTCGGGGCTCGTGGTGCCGTTCTCGCGGAGCACGGCGCGCAGTGACACGCCGTTGACCAGCTCCATCACGATGGCGGCGCCGGCGGGCTCCTGGATGTACTCCCACATGGTCGCGATGTGCTGATCGCGTAACGTGGTGAGCAGCCGCGCCTCCGACTGGAACCTGGCCAGCGCGGCCGGATCCTGTCTGAGCCGTTCGGCCAAATACTTGATCGCGACTTTGACACCGGTGTCGTCATGCTCGGCCAAGACGACCCGGCCACTTCCGCCCGTACCGAGCTGTCGGATCTCGGTGTAACCGGGGGCACTCCACTCCATCGCCAACTCCCATCAGGAGGCGGCCCACCAGATTGGACGTGCGATCTAGCGGTCAGGTTTTCATGAAACTACTGCCATCTCCGGATGTGAACGGCTATACCGATACCTTCTCTAACCGATTCCCCCACCCAACCCCCTGACCAGCCCCAACCTCACCCCGCCACCTTCGCCCTCCCCGGCCTCCCTCCCCACCCACCCCCGAAATGCCCCACCCGGCCTTCGAGGCACCGGCATCCGGGCCTTCCGCGATGCCCCACCCGGCCCCGAGGCGCCGGCGCCCACGGCTCCGGGCGCTCCGGGTTCGGGGTGCTCCGGGGTGTTGGCACCACGATCTTCCGGGCAGCGGGCTCCGCCGTCTCCGGGGTTTCCCCGTCTCCAAGGGTCCTGGGTTCCGTCAGCCGCGGAGGGAGGCAGCACTTGGCGTGGGGGTGAGGGCGCGGGTTGCCGGGTGGTGCGGCGGAGCGGGTGGTGGGTCAGGGGGTGGTCAGGGGGGTGGGTGGGCGTTCGCCGCCCGCCGGGCCCGGGACGCCGGAGAACCGGTAGGGGACAGGGGCGCGTCCCGGCTGGACGACCAGGATGGCGCCGGGCTCCTCGGAGTAGAAGGCCGTCTCCACCGCCGCCGCCACGTCCTCCGCGTCCAGCAGCGGGAACCCGGCCCCCAGGAACACGTCCCGCATCCCGGCCACCAACGGCGTGTCGGTGAAGCCGGGACACACCGCCCCGATCCGTACCCCGGACACGGCAAGAGGTTTGGCCAGCCCCCTGACCAGCCCCACCACCGCGTGCTTGGTCATCGTGTACACCGGGTCCCCGTCATAGGCGACGAGCCCGGCCAGCGAGGAGGTGACCACGATCGCGCCGCCGCCCCCGCGGGCGAGGGCGGGCAGGGATTCGGCCACGCCGTACACGACGCCGTCGATGTTGACGCCGACGGCCTTGCGGTACTGGTCGGGGTCGAAGGCGGTCAGGTCGACGCCGCTGGAGATGCCGGCGTTGAGGTGGACGAGGTCGAGCCGCCCGTACGCGCGCTCGGCCGTGGCGACGGCCCGCGCGGAGGTCTCGCGGTCGGTGACGTCGCCCGCCACCGCGGTGCCGCCGAGCTCTCTGGCCAGCCGTTCCGCGCCGTCCGCGTCGACGTCGACGAGCACGCAGCGGGCGCCGCCGCGGGCCAGCCGCCTGGCGACGGCCGCGCCGATCCCGCCGGCGGCTCCGGTGATCAACGCGACCGTACTCATGGGGCCTCCTGGTCGAGCATGCGGTGGGCGCGGGCGATCAGCGTGGGTACGGCGGCGCCGATGCCGTCGAAGCCCTCTCCCACGGTCTTACCCTGCCGGAACCGGGCATGGATACCTTCGACGATGACGGCCAGCTTGAAGTTGCCGAAAGCCACGTAGTAATTGATGTCGGAGATATCCCGCCCTGACACCTTGGCGTAGCACGCGGCGAACTCGGCCGCGTTCAGAAACCCCGGCGCCAGCGTGACATCCCCCGCCACCGGCACGCTCGCACGTTCCGCGTCGCCCGGATCCTGCCAGTACGTGAGCGTCAGCCCCAGATCGGCCAGCGGATCGCCGAGCGTGGACATCTCCCAGTCGACCACCGCCAGAATCTCCGGCGGATCCCGCCTGACCAGCGTGTTGTCCAGCCGGTAGTCGCCGTGCACGAGCGTGCTCTCCGAGCGCGACGGCATCCGCTCGCGCAGCCGCCCCACGAGCCGGTCGTACTCGGGCAGGTCGGCCGCCTTCGACCGCTCCCACTGTTGTTCCCACCGGTTCAGCTGCCTGGACAGGTACCCCTCCGGCCGCCCGAAGTCGCCCAGCCCCACCTGCCGGTAGTCGACGTCGTGGATGGCGGCGAGGATCTCCGCGAGCCGTTCCGACAGCCGCCGCGCCTGCTCGGGCGGCGGGTCGCCGAGCTCCGCCCGCGTGCGTACGGCGGCGCCGTCCACCTGCCCCATCACGTAGAAGGGCGCCCCGATGACCGTCTCGTCGGCGCAGAAGGCGAGCGCCTCCGGCACCGGAACCGGCGTGCCGTTCAGCGCGGAGATCACCCGCCACTCGCGGCGCATGTCGTGCGCGGTCGGCAGGACGTGCCCGAGCGGCGGGCGGCGCAGCACGACCGGCCGCTCGCGGCATTCGACGAGGTAGGTGAGGTTCGACTTGCCGCCGGAGATCAGCGACGCCGACAGCGCCTCACCCGCGCCGGGCACGTGGGCGGCGAGCCAGTCGGTCAGTCGGGGCCAGTCCAAGCCGGGAACGGTCATGGGACCACATTAGAACCTTGCTCTGGTCGGCGGCGCAATGAGGTCCGCGACAATCGCGCAGCCCTTGCGGACGTCGGCCAGCGACGCGGAGCCGTACCCGATGACCAGTCCGTGCACCCGCGGCGCGCCGTGATGGTGGCGCTCCACCGAGTCCAGGCGCACGCCGCGCGCGGCGGACTCGCGCACGATCTCCGGCACCACGTCCTCGGGCAGCTCGGCCAGGACGTGCAGGCCCGCGGTGTCGCCGTGCAGGCGGCACACCGGGCCCAGGATCTCGACCACGGCGGCCCGGCGGCGCGCGTACTCCAGTCGCATCCGCCGCAGGTGCCGGTCGAGGTCGCCGTGCTCAAGCAGCGTCCCGACCGCCTGCTGCACCGGCCCGCTGGTACGGTCGCCCAGATCCTTCCTGATGCCCGCGATCCTGGCCAGAAGGTCCCGCGGTCCCACCAGCCAGCCGACGCCGACGTCCGGGGCGAGCGACTTCGACAACGTCCCCAGCAGCACCACCCGCGACGGATCGAGCCCGTAGAGCGCGGGCAGCGGCGCCACGTCGTAACGGAACTCGGCGTCGTAGTCGTCCTCCACGATCATCGCGCCGGTCCGCCTGGCCCACGCCAGCAGCCGCTCCCTGCGCGGGATCGGCAGCCGCCCGCCCATCGGGTACTGGTGCGCCGGGGTCGTGTACAGCACGCTCAGATCCTCGGGCAGCCCCTCCACGATCACGCCGTCGCTGTCCACCGGGCACGGCACCACCTCGACGCCGCGCCCGGCGAAGACGTTCCGCGTGACCCGATAGCCCGGATCCTCCACCCCGGCCCGTCCGCCGCGCCCGAGCAGCGCGAGCGTGACGAGGTCCAGGCCGTTGGCGGTGCCGCGCGTGACAAGGACGTTCTCGGGCCCGACCGCCACGGCCCTGGTCCGTCTGAGGTGCGCGGCCAGCAGTTCTCGCAGGTACGGCAGGCCGTACGGGTCGGGGTCGTCGCCCGGGGGCAGGTCGGCCGCCTTGCGCCAGGCCCGCTTCCACGCCGCACGGTCGAAGTCCCGCACCCAGGGCTCTCCCGGCGCCAGATCGATCACAGGCTTCGCGGCGGCGGCGGGCGGCGGGGGCACAGTGGTCGTGGCGGCATCCACGGCAGGCGGCGGCGCGTACAGCTGAGCCACGAACGTCCCCGACCCGTGCCGCCCGTCCAGCCACCCCTCCGCGTAAAGCTGCTGGTAGGCCTCCGTCACCACCGTACGGCTCACGCCCAGCTGCGCCGCCAGCCCCCGGCTGGACGGCAGCCGTTCACCCGGAGCCAGCGTCCCGCCCCGCATGGCCTCCCGCAGCCAGGCGGTCAGCTGGGCGGCGAGCGGCTCCGCCGAGTCCCGGGAAAGGGCTACGGGCAGGTCAACAAGGCTGCGCACAGGAAGTGGTCTCCATGTATCGGCATTTAGTGGCCCTAATCTACAAGTCCACTTCCGAGCAGTATGGACCGCATGCTCTCCACCACACCCCGCACCACGCTCGGCCGCGAGAAGCACCGCGCCAGCACCGACCGCGCCGACCTGTACGAGGTGCTCGACACCGGGCTGATCTGCCACCTGGGCGTGGTGCACAACGGGCACCCGATGGTCGTCCCGACCGGTTACGGCCGCATCGACGACACTCTCTACCTCCACGGCTCCACGGGCGCCAAGTCGCTGCGCTCCGGCCAGGACACGGAGATCTGCGTGACGGTGACGCACGTGGACGGCATAGTCCTGGCGCGCTCCGTCTTCAACCACTCGTTCAACTACCGCAGCGCCATGATCTACGGCACCGCCCGTCTGGTCACCGACCCCGACGAACGCATGGCCGGCCTCCGCGCTCTCACCGAGCACCTGGCCCCCGGCCAGTGGGACTACGCCCGCCAGCCCAGCCGCAAGGAACTGGCCGCCACGTCGGTCCTGGCCCTGAGCCTCACGGAAGCCTCGGTAAAGCTCCGCACCGGCCCGCCCAGCGACGAGGACTACGACTACGCCCTCCCCATCTGGGCCGGCATCCTCCCGTTGGTCACCACCTACGGCACCCCCATCCCCGACCCGGTCCTGGACCCCACCACCCCACCCCCCACCCACATCCATTCCCGCACCTAACCGCCCACCCACCCGGCACCCGCGACCCAAGAGCGGTGCCGAAGGACTGAGACGCCAAGGGGGGTGAGGCCGAGGGGCTGAGACGCCGGGGGTAGGTCGGGTTCCCGGGCTCTTCCCCGCGCCGGGACGGCGGGAGGGGGGACGGTGGTGATCGGCGCGTTGTCGCGGCGGGCGGCGTGGGCCACGGGCAGTGGCCCAACGTGCGGCGTTGCGGTGAGAACTCCGTCCGACTGCCGGTCGGCCTCGCACGGGTGCGGGCCCGCGAGGGCGGGAGGCGCCCACTTGGCCTGCCGTAACGGATAGGAGAGAGAGCTAGACGCGGCGGCGGAGGACGCCCTCGTGGGGGGCGCGGGTGCGGGAGGTGGTGATGAGGGCGGCGAGGGAGGCGGCGGAGGTGATGGCGGCCAGAGTGATCAGGGCGCGGTCCATGGTGAACGTCGAGGTGAGGAAGTACGCCTCGCTGACCAGCATCCCCAGCCCCACACTGATCGCGAACGCCAGCGCCCCGCTCTCCATCGCGTCACCCGTGTGGTCCCGCCGCCCCAGCAACGGCCGGACCAGCCCCAGCACCGCAGCCCCCGGGCACAGCACCAGGAACAGGATCGTCACCACCACCCGCACGGCCGACCCCGCCGCCAGATGGCCGACCAGGACGGCGAGCCACCCGGACAGTCCCAGCAACAACAACGACACCCGCGAGAACGTCATGATTTCTCCGGCAGCAGTTCGTAGACGTCCCCACCTGGGTTGCTCAGCACCTTCTTGAACCGCTTCGACGCCTCGACCTCCCGTTTGAGCCGGTCGATGGTGCCCTTGGGCAGGATGCCGGGCGTCTCGGTGGCCGGGCGCTGGGTGCGGTTGAGCACGAGGTAGCCCTTGGCGCCGGGCGGGAGCTTGGACATGAGGTTGATCAGCGACGGCGCCGGCTTCTCGACGAACTCGGCGAGCGTCGGCACGTACGCGGGCAGGTTGGGCAGGGCCTCGCGCGAGGGCGGCAGTTCGTCGAGCCAGCTCTGGTCGAAGCGTTCGTACTGGTCGTAGGCCCCGGGCAGGAAGAAGGTGGGCGCGACGATGAGCGAGTTGACGGGCGCGATCCGGTGGAGTTCCTTGACCAGCTCGACCTCGTCGAGGGTGAAGTAGTTGCCCTGTTCCTTGCCGTAGTTGCCGAAGAAGAAGCCGGAGACCATCAGCAGCAGGACGACGGGCAGGACGGCCAGCCGTACGAAGGCGCGCTTGCTGGGCAGGAAGACGGCGGCGGCCAGGAACGCGGTCATCGGCAGCGTGAACAGGTAGACGCGGAAGAGGATCTCGCCGCCGTAGCTTCCCGCGGCGAAGAAGACCAGCGGCGCCAGCCCGATCATCAGCAACGGCAGGCCGGGGCGGCGCAGCCACTGGCGGCGCAGGATGGCGCCGCCGATGGCCAGCAGCCACAGGCCGACGGACAAGGCGCGGTCGGCGTAGGCGACGATCACCTGGCCGGGGGCGACGTCGCCGAGTGCCACGAGCCCGGCGTCGAGGTTGCCGCCGGCGTCGCCGAGCGAGCCGACGATGAAGTTGATCTTGCTTTCGAGCACCTGCCAGGCGATGCCCACGGCCCAGCCGGCCGCCAGCCCCGCGCTCACCATGAGGATGCCGAAGTTGCGGTAGCGGCGCAGGATGAACAGCAAGCCGAGCGTGGCCACCAGCATGAGCGGCGTGAGCTGGTGCGAGGAGGCGATCGCGGCGATCGGGACGATCAGCAGCAGCGTCCAGGTGAGCCGCGCGTACGTCGTGGTCATCGGCGGCGGCTCGGCGGCCAGCCCGTGCGGGTCGTCACCGGCCCTGATGGGCCCTCGCCTGAACCTCCGTACGACCACGGCCAGCACGATGAGGTAGAGCACCAGCGTGGTGGCCTGCGGCGAGAAGTAGTCCTGCCCGACCCACGAGCAGGAGAAGTACACCCAGATGCCGCCCCAGATGAGCTGCCTGTTGCGGGTCACGGTCCTGAACAGCAGCAGCAGCGGCAGCAGCGTGGCCACGTTGAAGACCAGCGGGCCCCACTTGGCGATGTCGAGCGCGTTCTCCAGCCCCGCCGCCTCGGTCATGAGCGCGAAGAAGGAGAAGAACCCCGGCCACTGGTGGTACGCCGACAGCGAGCCCGCGGCCGGGTCGGTGGCGCCGTGCCTGATCAGGTAGTCGATGACCGAGACGTGCTTCCACGCCCATGGGTAGCGCAGCGTGGGATAGAGCAGGCTGGGCGTGGCGTGCAGGACCGCGATGAGGATGAGCGCGTACCCGGCGTGCCACAGCTCCAGCGCGTGCCGGTCGTTGAGCAGCGCCACGAACCCGACGATCATGACCACGATCGCGATCCAGAACGTCGCGGGCAGGACCGTGAGCAGTCCGAGGTCGGTCATCTGGTCGAGGTTGACCCGGCGCAGCGACAGCCCCCACAGGATCGTGGAGACCGGCAGCGCGGTGCGGGCCACGAACCAGGTCAGGTTCCCCGCGGCGGGGATCAGGTCGGCGCGCGTGGAGTCCATGCGGCCGCTCATGTAGCCGATGACGGTGGCGAGCATCGCCAGCAGCCGGGTGATCAGCGCCTGCCCCGGCCGGACGTTGCCGGGCCCGGTGACGGTGATCGCCTGGAAGGTCGTGCGCGGCAGCGAGGACTTCACCTGCGCCAGGTGCACGCTGAGCGCCCGCCGCCCCCGCCCGCGGTGGGGGACCGCCGCCAGCGACTTGCCCTCGGCGACGCAGCGGGAGATCACGTACGCGCGCGTGGCCCGCCGGGCGGAGATGCCCGCCCGCAGGTGCGCGGAGGGTTCGAAGTGGACCCTGCCGTTGGGGTTGAGCTCCTTGAGCAGGTGGAACAGCTCGGCCTTCACGCCCCCCGGCGGCTCGGCGAGCACGTCGCCCGCCTGGTGGTCGAGGTCGGCGGGAAAGCCGCCGGCCTCGGCCAGGGGGGCGCGGCGGAAGGCCACCCCGGCGCCGTAGAGGTCGTCGATCGGCCCGGCCTCCTCGGGCGAGCCGGTGCACGAGGCGCCCATGATCCAGGCGAGCTCCTCCGGGAACCACCGCGGCCGCCCCGCCACCCACCGCAGCGTCAGATTGCTCCGCACGGCCAGGACCTGCCGCTCGTCGAAGGCGCGCAGCAGGCAGGTGGACCAGTCAGGCTCGGCGGCGGTCTCGTCGTCGTGGAAGGCCACGACGTCGCCGGTCGCGACCGTCAGGCCGAGGTTGCGGGCGGCCGCCACCCCGCGCTGCCCCTCGTTGTGCAGCACGACGACGTCGTCCAGCCCGCCGCGGGCCAGGTCGGCCAGCTCGGGGCAGTGGTCGACGACCACGACGATCTGCTCGGGCGGCTCCAGCTGGGCGCGCAGAGAGGCGATCGTGACGCGTAGCTGGTGCCAGGCGCCGACCTCTCCGGTGACGACGACCACGGAGAGCGTGGGCACCGTCTTCTCGTCGATCGGGGGCGGCGGCTCGGCCGTGATCTTCGGGATCGGACGGGTGCTGGTGGCGTCGTCCTCGTCCTCGTCCTCGTCCGGCTCCGGTTCGAGCAGCTTGCGCGCGTCCCAGACGAGAACGCCGGTGGGCGCGTCGTCCTCGTCGTCCGTACGCGGCCTCGGCAGCCGGGCGACCTTCGTCGCGTCGTCGTCAGGTAAGGCCGCCCGATCGGCGGCGGGCCGCTTCAGCTGACGTGTCGTCTCGTCATCGAGCGCCTCGTCGGCTTGCCTGCCCTCCACCGTGTGTACCTTTCCCGACCCAGAGCTGAACGACGGCTACCCGTGACTTTACTCGGTCCGAATCGCCTGATCGTCGTCTCGATCAGAGTGTTCCGAACAGTTCGGAACGTTGTTCGATCTTGGCAGCGGGCGGCCGGGTGGGCGAGCTTCTGGGTGGTCCTTGAAGTCTTCCCGACGGAGGTCGCCCGATGCGCATCCCACGTCCGTGTCCGCTCCGAGGCGGTCAGGAAGCACGAAGCCGGAAACAGGGGCATCGGCTTCGGCTCCGGCCGAGGCGGGAGCCGCGCGGCAAGGCTCTACGCGGAGCCGACATCTGCTGCTGACGGGCTCGATCGAGCGTCCCCCTGCCTCCACTTCCCGCGCCAAGGCAGGGGGATGACCCGCGTAAAGATCCTTTGTTAACATGACCGCCCGAGCCGGGAGTGGGCTCCGAGCGGAAGAAGCAGCGTTGGACGAGGACGGTCCCCCCGACCCGGCGCAAGCCACCACTGCCGCCGAGTACGTCGCCGCGCTGGCCCGATTACGCCGCTGGAGCGGCCTCACCTACCGGCGGCTGGCGAGCGCGTCGGGCGGCGCGCTCCCCGTGAGCACGGTGGCGGGCGTCCTGGGCAGGACGACCCTGCCCAGGGAGGACTTCGTGGCGGCCTTCACCGCCGCCTGCGGCCTGGACGAGGCGGAGACCGACCGCTGGATCCGCGCCCGGAGAAACCTGGCGGCCGGCACGGGCGAGCAGCACCCCACAGGCGAACAGACCATCACGGGCCAGGCGGGCACGGGCCAGGCGGACACAGGCCAGGCCGACACGGTCCAGACCGACACGGGCCAGGCGGGCCAGGCCGGCACGGGCCGGGCCGGTTCGGGGCAGGCCGGCGTGGGTGGGCAGGCGGGTTCGGGCGAGATCGGGCCTGACCCGGAGACACCCGTGAGCCCGGCACCGGACCCGGCGGAGCCCGCCCCGCCGCGCCGGTCCTTGGCACGCCGGTCCCTCGTGCGCCGGTGGTGGCCGGTGATCGCCGTGGCCGCCGGCCTCGCGGTCGCGCTCCTGTTCGCCCCCACGCTCATCAGAGGCATGGGCGACGTCCTGGAAGGCCGCGCCGACGCCAACCAGAGCGCCGCCGCGCAGCCCCCGCAGGACGGCTGGTATCGGATCGTCCCCCTACACGTCGCCGACCGCGGCCTGTGCGTGAGCGAGGGCCGCGAACGCTCGGGCAAGACCGACCGCCCGCTGGCCGTCCAGACCTCCTGCGCGGCCGAGGGCCCGGCCACCTACCTCAAATCCCTCGGCCCCGGCGTCTACGAGATCCAATGGCACCACCCCAAGCAGGGCGTCGGCTGCCTGAGCGTGGACGGCGCCTACCTCGGCGACGAGGCCCTGCTCGCCCCCAGCGACTGCATCGCCGCCGCCCACCAGCGCTTCCTGCTGGAGCGCGATCGCAACGGGCTCAGGCTGCGCCCCGTCCACAGCGGCAAATGCCTCGGTGCCCTGTACGGCGAAGCCGACATCCACCCCGGCGCCGAGATAGCCCAGCTCGCCTGCTCCGGCAAACGCGACCAGATCTTCCGCTTCGAGCCCGTGGAACGCCCGTCCTGGGCGGAATCCGGCTAGGACCCCGAGCCCGGGGTAGAACCCGGGCCCGGGGCAGAACCCTCACGTCAGGCTAGGACCCCGGCCGGGTGACGGCGGCTGGCAGGCTCTGCCGGACGTAGGCCGCCTTCCCCGCCTGCCCGAACTCGGTCAGCGTGCCGGGACCGGTGAGTGTGAAGTCGCAGCCGTCGGCGTCCACGGCGTTCCACTGGACGACCGCCTTGATGTGGGGAAGGTCCTCCAGGACGCCTGGCACGTCGGCGTACCAGCGCCCGCGGGCCCGGTCGTCGCGCACGTTGTGCTCGCTGCCGTACTCGCTCAGGATGAACGGCTTCTTGCCGAACCCGTTGCTCACGAACCAGTCGTAGGTGGGCTTGATCGTCGTCTTGAAGTCCTGCCACTCGGCGTTGCGGCAGCGGGCGAAGTTGTAGGGGTCGTAGCTGACCCAGTCGACGTAGCCGTCGCCCGGGTAGAAGGCCTTCCAGCGATGACGGAACGGGTAGTAGCCGGTGACACCCCACACCCAGGCCACGTTGGTGACGCCGAGGGCGCGGAAGCGGTCGACGATGTGCCGGTAGGCGGCCACGTAGTCGGCCGGGGTTCCGGCGTTCTTGCGCATCTCCATCTCGCCGTCGAAGCCCAGCAGGACGGGCTTGCCGTACTCCTTGATGCGCCGCGCCTGGGGGTCGATGACGCTGTGGTCGGCCTCGCCGCGGGCGATGCTGGCCCAGGGGATGTTGTCGGAGGTGTTCCAGCGTTCGGACTCCCAGCCGAGCAGCAGGAGCCGGTCGCGGCCGAGCTGGGGCTCGTCGTCGCGCAGCATCTGGCCGTTGGGCGTCTCGGACATGTCGTGGTAGGCGAACACGACGTCGAACTTCCTGCCGACCTGGCGTTCCAGCGTGGTGACCGAGTTGAGCAGGCCGCCGGCGGCCGGCGGTGTGTAGACGCCCCACCAGGCGCCGCACGCGGGGCCCTGCTTGAGGGTGGCGGGGGAGCCGCACGGGCGGGTGCCGTCGGCGCCCGCTTCCGGGTCGGAGTAGGACGTGACGTACACGACGGTCCCGGTGGCGAGGACGGCGAGGCCGACGACCAGACTCCACAGGATCCGGCGGCTCTTGCGGGGCACGGCGTGCTTGCCCGCCGATTCCTGAGGCATGGGTGCTCCGTACGGATGACGCGTGAATCGGCCTCCAGTGTAGGGAGGGCCGCCTTCAATCGGCTGTACTGACGGCCGGCCGTACCGGCGCGGCGAGGGTGCGCAGCACGGGCAGCGCGCGGGCCGCCTGGAGCGGGTCGACGGGCAGCACGTGGCGGGTCCACCAGGACGCCACCTCGGGGGTGGGGCCGGGCTCGGTCAGCGGCGCGCCGAAGTCCTCGTCCAGCGGCGGCGTGTACAGCGCCGTGGTGATCACGCCGCGCCGTTCCAGCGCGCGGATCGCCTCGTCACGCTCCTCCACCAGCAGCGGTACGCGGAAGAGCGGCTGGTCGGCCAGTTCCCGCACCGGCGGGGCGGTCACGGGCAGCCCGGCCAGCATCCGCACGCCCGCCACCCGCCGGGCCCGCTCACGCTCGGCGGTGCGCTGGCGGGCGGCGGCGAACCGGCGCTGCACGGCGCCGTGGGCGTTGCGGTAGCCGCCGGAGCCGACGGACATCCAGCGGTCGAAGGCGGGCAGGTCCTCGGCGCCCACGGCGGCCAGGTCGCGGGCGCGCGAGTCGTCGCTGACGTAGGTGGCCTCGATGCCGAGCGCGCGGGCCAGCCGCCAGGCCGGGGTGCTCAGGCGTAGCGCGTAGACGGCGTCGCGCAGGAGGGGGGCGGCGACGGTCCGCAGCTCGCCCGCGGTGGAGGGGGCCAGTAGCAGCCGGTCGCGCAGGTCCGCGGCCCGCCGGGCGGCCTCGGCATCGCGCAGCAGCAGAACGCCGCCGGAGCCCGCCCGCGCGTGCTTGGACAGGCTGAAGGCCGCCGCCGCGCCGAACGTGCCCACGTGCCGCTCGCCGAGCCGGGTCTGGAAGGCGTGGGCGCAGTCCTCGACCAGGACCGCGCCTCTGGCCGCGCACTCGGCGGCCAGGCGGTCGACCTGGCCCGGCAGGCCGTACATGTGCGTGGCGACGACCGCGCCGATCCCGGTCCAGTCGACGCGCTCGGCGTCGATGGTCGCGTCGTCCGGCGAGACGGGCGCCATGACCGGGCGCAGCCCGGCGGCGACCGCCGCGAAGAGCACGGTCTCGCAGTTGACCGGGGACATCAGCACCCGCTGCCCGCGCTCCACGAGAGCACGAAACGCGAGGTAGAGCCCGAGCCTGGCGGAGGGCAGGTACACGCCGTGCAGACCGGTCCGCTGAACCAGCGGCGCGATCAGGACATCGTCCCGTTTTCCCTGGTTCTTCGGCACTCCTGGAACGATACGCTGTAACTTCAGCGATCGCAGGTCTTGTCTCCCAAGGCGGTCTTTCCATGGAGTCTGGCACGTGGCCCGAAGTGGGCGTCGTGGTGTGTACGCGCGGTGACCGGCCGGAGATGATCAGAGACACACTCAAGGGCATCACCTCCCAGGACTATCCGGGCCGGGTCACCACCGTCGTCGTGTTCGACGGCGGCGACCCCGATCCCGAGCTCGCCTCCGACGACCCGGCCCGCCCGGTCCGGCTGATCAGGAACGAGCGCTCGCGCGGCCTGCCCGCCGCCCGCAACAGCGGCATCCTCGCCCACGCCGGGAGCGTCGAGTGGGTCGCCTTCTGCGACGACGACGACACCTGGCTGCCCACGAAGATCACCGCGCAGGTCCGGGCGGTCCAGAAGCATCCCGACGCCGTCTTCTCGACCTGCGGCTCGCTCATCGTCCACGACGACTGGACCCGCCACATCCACCTGGAGAAGGAGCGGGTTCCCTTCGCCGACCTGCTCGACGGGCGCCAGCCCGCCATGCATCCCTCCGGCTTCCTCGCCCGCCGCTCCGCCCTGACCGGCGAGGCCGTCGGCCTGTTCTCCGAGACGATCCCCAGCGGCTACGGCGAGGACTACGAGATGCTCCTGCGCGCCGCCAGGTGCGCGCCCATCGTGCACGTGCCGGAGGAGCACCTCCACGTCCGCATGCACGCCCAGTCGCACTTCGCCGGCCGCTGGGACGTCATCGCCGAGGCCCTGCAGTGGCTGCTGGAGCGCTACCCGGAGATCAAGACCTCCCGCAAGGGCTACTCCCGCCTGGCCGGGCAGGTCGCCTTCACCCGCGTCGCGGTGGGCCGCCGCTCCGAAGCCCTGCGCTGGTCGATGCGGGCCTTCACCACCGACCCGCGCGAGGTCAGATCGTACGGCGTCGCCGCCATCGCCCTGCTACGCCTGAGCCCCACCTGGGTCGTCCGGCGGATGGAGGCGCGCGGCCTGGGCGCGCCCTGAGGCGATCCGCCACAGCCCCGGCAGCACCGCCAGCGCGGTGATCGTCTGGCTGGCCAGAATCGCGAGGCCCACCCCGGTGATCCCGTGGACGGGCAGGAGCAGTTGCGCCCCGCCGATCGCCATCACGGCCATCCCGAACTGCACGAACACGATCATCCCCGCCCGCCGCAGCGCCCGCAGCGCGCCCAGGTAGAGCTCGACCACGGCACGGGGCAGCGCCGCCAGCGCGATCAGCCGCATGAGGTCGGTGGCGTGCTGCGCGTACCCCTCGCCGAACAGCAGCAGCGCCACCGGGGCCAGCAGCGTCGCCACGACGACCAGCGGCGTCAGGATGAGGAACGTGCGCCGCAGCGCCCTGCGGCAGTTGTCGGCCAGCGTCGCCTTGTCGAAGGCGCCCTCCACGGTCAGCGAGGAGGCCATCGTGTAGCTGAGCATCTCCAGCATGGCGCCGAGGGTGATGGTGAGCCCGTAGTAGGCGTTCATCTCCTTGGAGACCTGGGCCGCGACCAGCACGGGCACGCCGTAGTTGAACAGCAGCGTGAAGATCGAGCCGGCGTAGTCGCCGGCCAGGAAGCGGCCGATCTGGCGCGGGGGCGGCAGCGTCTTGTCCGCGGTGAGCCGGGCGTGCTGGGGGATCAGCTTGCGGAAGACGGCCGTGTTGAGGCACAGGGAGACGACCAGGCCGGGAGCGATCCAGGCCAGGAAGACCGCCCAGGAGACCGAGACGCCGGCCGAGTTGCCCAGCAGCACGGCGCACACGGCCAGAACGCCGAAGCGGACCACCCAGAAGACCAGGTTGGCCACCGGCACCCAGGGGGCCTTGCGCAGGCCGGTCAGCACCACGTCCTGCAGCGTGCAGATGCTCCAGACGATCACCATCACCGTGAAGACCAGCCCGGCGGTCCAGCCGGACAGCAGGCTGTAGGTCTCGCCCCAGCTGGTCAGCGTGAGCAGGAAGACCGCGCAGCCGGCGACGGCCAGGCCGGTGGCGGCGCCGTAGACGGTGCCGACGAAGCGGGCGGTGTGCCGGCCGGCTTCGGGGACGAAGCGGGCGACCGTACCGACGAAGCCGAAGGAGGTGATCGCGGCCAGGAACCTCATCGCGGCCAGGATGGCCATGCCGACGCCGACGTCCTTCTCGTCGAAGACGCGCGCGGTCACGGTCCAGTAGGCCAGCCCGATGACGGCGCCCGCGCCGGCGTTGAGCATGAGGGAGTAGGCGCTGCGCAGCAGCGGGTCGTTGAGGTCGGCGGGCAGGAACCTCTTCAGGCCGCGCTCAGCCACCGGGGGACACCTGGCGCATCGCGTAACGCGCGCGGCGGACGATCGCGTAGCCCTTGGTCAGCGTACGTTCCCTCAGGTAGATGAGCGGCACGCCGCGGCCCTCGACGGCGCGGCGGAAGCGGTCCATGCTGGTGCGCCTGGCCACGGTCAGCCGCGGCACGGCCAGCACGTCGTGCCGGTCGGCGGCGATGGCGTTGCTGACCGCGCAGGCGGCGAAGTACCCGGCCTTGCGCACCTCGCGGCGCACCCGCGCGCTGGAGTAGCCGTAGGGGTATGCCATGGTCACGACAGGTGTGCCCACCTTGTCCTCCAGCAGGCCCTTGTTCCTGCGCAGCTCCTGGCGGAGCTCGGCGTCGGCCAGCTGGTCGAGCTGCGGGTGGCTGTGGCTGTGGCCGCCGATCTCGATGCCGCTGGCGGCGGCCTCGCGGGCCTGGCCCCAGGTGAGCATGTCGTCAAGCGGCCGGCCCGCCGCGTCCTTGCCGGCGTCGGCCAGCCAGCCGCTGGTGACGAAGATCGTGGCGGGCATCCGGAGCCGTTCCAGGACGGGCAGCGCGTGGGAGTGGAAGTCGGCGTACCCGTCGTCGAAGGTGATCACGACCGCCTTCTGGGGCACCTGGTTGTGGTTGAGCGCCGCGACGAGGTCGGCGAAGGTCATCGGCGTGTACCCGCCGTCGGCCAGGTACGCCACCTGCTCGGCGAAGTCACCGGGTCGTACGGCCAGCGGCCTGGTCGCCTCGTTGGGCCGGTCGGTGACGGAGTGGTACATCAGGATCGGCACCCGGATCATCGCAGCCTCCAGGAGCCGACGGCGTAGCCCCACGCGGTCCAGGCCAGTCCGATCACGATCGCCCCGGCCCGGCCGAGCCCGCCCGGGTCGCCGCGCAGCGCCTCGCCCAGGCCGCGCAGGGCGCCCTTGGGCAGCGCCTTGAGCGCGTGGGCGCGCTCGCTGGACAGGCCGTCCTGCGTGCCCACCTCGCGGGTGACCAGCGCCTTGGACAGCCCTTCCGCGTAGCAGCGGGAACGGAAGTAGGAGAACGTCTCGCGCTGCCTGGGCACCTTGTGCCCGATCAGCGCCCGCGGCTCGAACAACATGACCGACCCGGGCCTGCGCTGGGTCAGCCGGATGCAGAACTCGGTCTCCTCGCAGCCCAGCGGCCGGCTCTTGCGTCCCTGGACGCTGCGGCCGATGCCGCTGTGGAAGCCGCCGACTCCGGTGACGGCCTCGCGCAGGAAGGCGGCGTTGCCGCCCATGACGTTGCGGACCGGAGCCCGGACCGCCGGCATGCCCCGGTAGCTGCAGCCGACGGTCCAGTCGAACTCGTGCGGGAACCACCGCGGGCGTCGCTCCGACGCCCACAGCGGATCCGTACGCCCGCCGACGCCGACCACCCCTGGTTCCTGGAAGCCCTCCTCCAAAGCCTCCAGCCAGCCGGGATCGGCCACCGCGTCGTCGTCGAGGTAGGCGACGATGTCACCGCCGGCCACATCGGCACCGGTGTTCTTGCCCCCCGACAGGCCCTGCTCGTGGGAGTTCTCCACGACGACGGCCTTCGGGTAGGCCCGGGTGAGCTTGAGGTGCAGGCCGGGGTTGTGGTCGACGACGAGGATCAGCTCATGTGCCCTGCGGCGCTGGTTCTCGATCGATTCCACTGCCTGCCTGATGTCCTCCCAGCGCTCCTCGGTGTAGACGCAGATGACGACGGATGTAAGCACGGGTGGGCCTTCGTGGCTAAGCGACGCCCCGGTCGGCGGCGGGTGTGGCGGTGGGTTCGGGCAGCTGGAGAGCGGGTGGCCGCCGCCATTCCCGCAGGATGGTGCTGAGCACCCGGAACCCGTCGCGGAAGGTGCGCAGGTTGCTCTGCCCGTGGATGCGGTGCCGTTCGTGGCTGGGCACCTCGTGGATCGTCAGCCCGCCCTTGGCGGCGCGCACGTTCATCAGGGTCTCCACCTCGAACCCGTCGCAGTCCAGGTCGAGCACGTCGAGGTGGTGGGCCCAGAAGGCGTTGTAGCCATAGCACAGGTCGGTGTAGCGCGTGCCGTACATGAGGTTGACCAGCGCGGTCAGGGCCTTGTTGCCGACGCTGCGGCCGAAGGTCAGGTCGTCGCTGCCGCCGCCGGTGGCGTAGCGCGAGCCCTTGACGAAGTCGGCGCCGGTCACCAGCGCGCCCACGAACGTGATGATCTCTCTCCCGTCCATGGAGCCGTCGGCGTCGATCATCACGATGATGTCGCCCGTGCAGGCGGCGAATCCGGCGGCCAGGGCGTTGCCCTTGCCCTTGCCGGTCTGCGTGATGATCCTCAGGTTGGGGCGCAGGCGTCTGGCCACGGCGACGGTGTCGTCAACGGAGTTGCCGTCGACGAGCACGACCTCGTCGATCCATTGGGGCAAGGTGGCGAACAGATGCGGCAGGTTCTCCGCCTCGTTCATCGCCGGCACCACCACGCTGACTCTGGGCGATATCGCCAGGTGGGGTGTCACAGGGGTGAAACGCTCAAGCGGCGGCATGGACCGCAGTGAGGTCACCTGCGCCTTGCCGTTGTGCCTGATGTTCTCGGGACTCATTTCGGGAACAATCCTTCCGGGACCACCCGCCGCAGGCCACGCTCGGCCACACCCGGGTGCTGTGGGGGTGCCGAAAGCGGTAAACGATGCATTGCCGGTCCAGTGGGAGTGAGGGTGCTGGTGTTGTGCTGCCGAGGGGGTGGGAGCGCTGCTTAGAGCGCTCCCGATGGTTCTTTGACGTCTGACTCTTGGCCTCGAGTACTACGCATACGCCCAAAGCCCTTCAACACACGATCCGCCGCTCTATAGAGAGACGGCGAATCGGTGACAATTGTTCGCGCCTTGTTGAAGGGAACTCTGCCGATCCAGTGCGCGGCGGCCGCCGCGGACGGCCGCGAGATGCGGCCCTCCGAGACGTGGAGCGTGCCGCTCTTCAGCCAATGCTTGTAATCCTTGCCACCCTTGCCCATGTCGACCGTGTGCAGTCCCGCGCCGGCGGCCGCCTCCGCCATGCGGAGATGGTGGACGATGCCGGGCGAGTACTTCCCGAATTCGGAGTCGTAGGCGGGGAACCAGCCCACCAGGGTCGTGGCGGTGCGCAGGCCGAAGTGCCCGGCCACGGGGACGTCGCCGGCGTAGAGCATGGTGAGCACTCCGGCGAAGCCGGGGGAGCGCTCGGCGTGCATCTGCTCGGTCAGCTCGACGATCCACGGCTGCGCGAACCGGTCGACCCGGCCCGTCCTGCGGTACTGGTCGGATTTCCAGGCGAGCAGCTGGCGCAGCTCGCCGTGGTCGGTGGACGCCCAGGACAGGCGGAGCTCGCCGTGTTCCCTGGCGAGCTTGCGTTCCTTGTAGCGCCAGGTCTTCAGGTTCTTGGCGGAGTTCTCCTTCACCTGGGCGAGCCAGGCCTCGTAGCCGGCGGTGAAGTCCATGACCGCGGCCGGGCGCACGTCGCTCTCGTACGGGGCGAACGTCGGCTGGCCGGCGACCATGTGGTCGAAGGCGAAGACGTTGAGCCCGCACGCGCGCAGCAGCGCCTTGGCCTCGACCTTGACCTCCGGCACGCCGATGAGACCGTGGCAGGTGGTGAGAAAGCCGCCGAGAGGCTTGCCGATGCCGAAGTGATGGCGTTCGTAGGGGAAGAATCCGATGATCTCGCCGGCGTCCTCCACGACCGCCGTCCTGACATAGTCACGCAGACGGTCCATCGCCAGGGCGAACTCCACCGAGAGGAAGGGGTTGTCCAGGCTCGGGTCGGCCTTCTGCAACTCCCGCCAGCGCGACCTTTCGGTCTCGCCGAGGTCTCCCGGGCGAACGACGGTGATGTTCACCTGGCCCCCACTTCGGTCAGCACGGTCTTCCCCCGACAGTTGCCCCGGCTCCTCCTGATTGAGCGGCGAACAGATCACGATCACGCAACAGACCGACGGTAGCCGCAACGGGATGGCTTGTCAGCCGCGTCCCAGAGGCGTGATCGGGCATTTGGCTCGTCTCTCCTGGCTCTAAAAACGGTGATGGCACGATTGATCGCCCATTCATGGGACCAATCGTGCTGTGGGCGCGTCAATGGCGACGCCTGGCGGCGCGTGCCGGTTTACCCGGGTCACCAGGTTTCTCGCACATGACCTGCGAGTGCGAGAAAGGTGAGCCTGAGTCCCGATACGCGCCCCAAGCCCCCCAGGATGCCCTATCACGGAGGGGAAGTTCGACCTAGAGCCTGATGTATCCCCTAATATCACCTAAGTGTCACTCTGGGGCTTCTCCTGGTGTTTCGGTGGGTTCGCCGGTCGGAGTCGGCTCCTCGGAGGGGGAGGGCTCCTGGGTGGGCGCCTGCCGTCCTCGCCAGGAAAGGGCGCAGGTGGCGGCGCCGCCGTTCGAGCTGAAGGTGACCGTGCCCGAACCGGCGGCCTCGGGGTCGTCCACCGTCACCCAGATGGACGCCGACGCTCCCGCCTTGATCGTCCCGCTCGCGGGGAAGACGCCCAATCCCTCCGACGGCCCGGACGTCCAGGACACGCTCGCGTTCCGCGCGGTCAGCCCGACCTTCGCGGCGCCGCTGATCGAACTGGGGCAGCCCACCGTCAGCCGGGCGCCGGGGGCGGGCCTGCGCGTCCTGGTCGGGTCGCTCGCGGGCTTGGTGGCCGGCGGGTCCGGCCGGTCGCTGGGCGTCACCCGGGGCGCCGGGCCGGAGCGCGTGGGCTCCGGGTCCGGCGTGGTCGGGTCCGGAGCCGGCTCCTCGGTCAGCTCCTCGTCCACCGGCTCGTCGGTCGGCACCGACATCGGCGCCCGCGACTCCGAGGGGGAGGACGTCGGCATGGCCGCGGCGGGGGCGCCGCTCTCGCCGTTCATCAGCGCCATCGCGCCCGTGCCCGCCAGCACCGCGACCCCGGCCAGCACCACCGGGGCGAGCCTGCGCGGGCGCCGCCGCCGCGAACCGCGCCCGCCGCGCTGCTCGACCGGGAACCCGGTGCGGTCGAAGCTGTCGCCCCGCTCCATGATCAGCGTGCGCGCGTGGTCGAGCTCGGGGTTGACGCAGGTGTCGACGACCCGGCGGCGCAGCGAGATCGGCGGGTAGGCGACCGGCACCAGGTCAAGCAGCTTCGCCGCGGCCACCTGCCGGTGGCGCCCCTCGGTGCAGACCTCGCAGCCGCCGATGTGCCCCGACAGCCTCCGGCGCAGCATGAGCGTGAGCGGACCCTCCCACGAGTCCACCATCGCCGACAGGTCCGGGCAGTGGGCCCGGCCCGTCCTGGCCAGCAGGACGGCGGCAGCCGCGTTCTCCAGATGGTCGCGCGCCCGCCCCAGCCGCGTCGCCGACTGCCGCGAGGTCAGCCCCAGCACCGAGCCGACCTCCGCGGGCGTCAGCCCGTGCCGCAACGACAGCTCTAGAACCTCCCGCTCGTTCTTGCTGAGCTCGCCCAGCACCTCGTACACCAGCGCCGCCAGTTCGGGATCCTCCGGCTCTTCGAGCACCGGCGGCGGCGGGCCCGCGGGCGCGCCGTCCTTGCGCGCCATCCTGGCCGCCGCCTGGAAGCGGGTCAGCGCGTAGAGCCAGGCGCGCAGCTTGGCCGCCTCCTGCAGCCGTGCCGCGCCGCCCTGAGCGGTGACCAGCGCGTCGTGCACCGAGTCCGCCGCGCTGTCGCGGTCGCCGGTCAGCGAGCAGGCGTAGTCGTGCAGCCGTTCGGCGTAGGCGTCGTAGAGCTTCGCGGGAGCGTCGGTGTCGCCGCGACGCAGCCCCTGCGCCAGCTCATGGTCGTCGGCGCGATCGACATTAGGCCATCCAGCCACAAACCCTCCCCGCAGGTGCAAGTCCCGGGTGGAGGACGCCGCCTTTCAGGCAGGGGTTGCCACCTCATGCCGATCCGGCATGAGGTGGGAAAGGTGTGACGGGCGAGGTCAGCCGTCGCAGCGCGGCGCGCACAGGCGCCGGGCCATCCCCTGGGCGAAGAAGTCGCGCACCTGGAGGATGTTCTTGGCGATGTACGCCTCGCCACCGGTGGCCTTGGCGAGCGTGTCCATCTCGGCCCTGCCCTTGGGGGCGTCGGGGCCGAAGGCGATCAGCAGGATGCTCACCGGGCGCTTGGGGTTGTAGGTCTTCTTCAGGTAGCTCAGGATCTCGGCGTTGCTGATGCCGCCCTCGGGGTCGTCGTTGCCGGCTCCGTCCGTGAGGATCAGGACGGTGTTGATCTTGTCGTCGGCGTATTCCTTGGTCATCTGGGCGTAGGCGGCCTTCAGGGTGTCGTTCAGGCCGGTGTTGCCCGTCGGCTTGGCCTGGATGCTGCCGAGCTGGGTGGAGAAGGCGTCCTTGCGCAGCACGCCGTTGACCGACTCGCTCAGCGGGCCGACCGAGATCAGCTCGCGCCAGTCCTGCGTGCCCTGCAGATGTGTGGAGAAGGCCCACACGCCGATCTCCGAGTCGGCCTCGAACAGGCCGAGGCCCTCACTGGCGATCTTGGTGATGGCCTGCATGCGGGTCATGCCGGCGCCGGCCACCGGGTAGGCCATGGTGCCGGAGACGTCCAGCAGGGCCAGCATCCGGGTGCCGAGGCTGAGCCGGGACCACGACTGCGCCATGGCGGCGATGGTCTTGGCGTCCGGGGGCTTGAGCGCCGCGGGGGTCTTGGGGTCGAAGCCCTTGTCCTTGGTCAGGACGTCGCCGGCCTTGCCGTCGGGGCTGCGGAAGCCGTTCTCGCGCAGGGTCTTCTGGGCCGACTGCCCGGCCAGCTCGGCCTTGAAGGCGTCGGCGGCCTTACGGGTGTCCGGGCTCTTGGTGGTGATCACGATCGGGTAGTCGAGGCTGAGCGTGCCCTCTTCCGGATAGAGCGGGACGATGAGCGAGTCCGGCTTCTTCTGGTTGTGGGCGTAGATGGCCTGCTCGGGGGCGACGCCGACCGGCACCTTGCTGCCCGACTTCACCGCGAGGCTGGCCAGCAGCGCGTCGGGGCTGGGGACCACCTGGTCCGACAGTTCCTTGAGCGCGCCGACCATGGCCTTGTCGTCGAGATCGGCCTCCTTGGCGGCGCCCGAGGCGGCCAGCAGCGCGCCCAGCCCGGCGGAGTTCTTCTTCGGGTCCAGGGCCAGCACGCGGACCTTGCGGCCGGGGCCGTCGGGATTGGCCACGTTCGCGGCCGAGATCATTCCGGCCCAGCTCGGCTGCAGGCTGCCGGAGAGCTTGCCGGCCATCGACTTGGCCGCCGCCAGCACGATCGGCGTCCTGGCCACGGAACCCGACGGCTCGGGCATCGCCGCGCCCGCCGTGGTGGCGCGTACCTCGGAGACCATGAGGCTGGAGTCGGCGATCCACACGTCGGGGGTGAGCTTGCCGGAGGCCATGTTGTTGGCCGCCTTGAACGGGTTCTCCTTGGTGACCTTCACCTCGACGCACTTGCTGTCGATCGACTGCAGCGACTTGTTGTAGTCGCCGGCGATCTTCTGCAGCGCGGGCTGGATGTCGGGGGCTGCCACCACGTTCAGCGGCAGCTTGCCGCCGGAGCAGTCGTGGTCGCGGTTGAAGATGACGAACGCGGCCACGCCCAGGAGCACCGCGAGTGCCACCGCACCTGCCAGCGGGACCAGAACCTTGCCACGCCCGCTGCCACGGCTGCGCCGGCGCGGGCCCGGATCCTGGCCTCGATACCCGTCATCGAGTTCGTCTGTGCGATGTCGCCCCACGATGTCCTCTTCGGTGTGTCGAGACCTTTCGGAGATCCTGGCGGTAGATGCTCCTTTAATACTCCGGGAACGATACTCGGTGGGCTTGGCGCAACAAAACAGGTCTTTTGGTGTGATGATGACCCTGCGTGTGCGTCAGTGGCAGCATGCGTGACCGCGCCACGCGCGCACTCCTTCGCGTACGGCGACCGCCGCCAGCACCAGTGCGACGGCCGGATCCACCCACCACCACCCCAGCGTGCCGGCCCACAGCCCGAGCAGAACCCCCGCGGCCATCACCGCGCAGATGAGGTTCTGCGCCGCCTCGCCCGCGGTCGCGCCGGAGCCCAGCCGCCGGGCCAGGCGCCGCTTGAGCGCCGCCAGAACCGGCATCGTGACCAGGCTCACCGCCGTCACCGCGATGCCGAGGACGCTGGGCGCGGCCCGGTGGCCGGCGTCGAGGTCGTGGGCCACGTGCACCACGAGGTAGGGGGCCAGCACCCAGAAGCTCACCGCGACCGCCCGGCGCGCGGTGTGCTCGGCCGAGGGCGACAGCGTGCGCGAGCCGGTGAAGCGCCACAGCACGATCAGGCTGGCGCCCGCCTCGACCAGGGCCGACAGCCCCCAGCCGATCAGCGCCACCGAGTGCGCGGAGAACCCCGCCGCCAGTCCGAGCGAGCTCTCCGCCGCCAGCCACGCCAGCGTGACCAGGCTGAGCAGGCGGGCTCTGCGCGCGTCGCGCAGCCAGTCGACTGACGCGGCCGGATGCGCATGAACCAGCTGGTCAGGCACCTTAACCCCCGAGATCCCACGTCCGGCCGCCGACAGCGATCCGTAACATACCCACTACTCAAGGTCACCTTAGGGGGTTTGCGCAAAGAAGGGTCAAGATTCGCCGGGTAGGGTGTCCCGGTGCCGTTCACCCCCGCTCACGTGGCCGCCGTGCTGCCCCTGATCTCGGCCGCCCGGCTGCGCGCCTGGCTGGACCCGTGGGCGCTGGCCATCGGGGCGATGGTGCCCGACCTGCCGATCTTCCTGCCCTTTCTGCCGGACTACGCCGACTGGCACTCCTGGCAGGGCATCCTCACCCTCGACCTGCTCTCCGTGGTCGTGCTCGTGTTCGTCTTCCACCGGGTGTTCAGGGAGCCGCTGATCGCGCTGCTCCCCCCGGCGCTGAGCGGACGGGCCGCGACGCTCAAGCCGTCCTACCGCCTGCTGCCCATCGTCCTTGGAGCGCTCCTGGGCGCGGCCACGCACGTGTTCTGGGACTCCTTCACCCACTCCTACAGCGTCGACGTGTGGGGCTGGAGCTTCTTCGACGCGCGGGTGCTCGGCGTGACCACCGTCTTCCGCGTGCTGCAGTACCTGTCCTCGGCCGTGGGGCTGGCGATCGTCGCGTGGTGGGCGGTGCGCGGGCTGTCCAGGATGGCGGCGGTCGCCGTACCGGACCATCTGCACACCCCCCAGCCGGTACGGCGGGCCGTCCTGTGGGCCTGCGCCGCGGGCGTCGTGGCGGGCGGGGCGCTCTGGCCGTTCCTCGACCACCCCGACCACGGCAGCCTGGCCAGCCTGTTCACCAGGATCGGCGCGGGTACCCTGATCGGGCTCGGTCTCGTGCTCACCGGCTACTCGATCGTCTGGCAGGTCAGGCGGCGCGGGGTGCGTACCATCTGAAGGTGCTTGAGTACGTGAGCGACGCGGCCGACCCCCGGCTGGCCGACTACACCGGTCTGCGGGATGTCGGGCTGCGCAAGAGCCTGGAGGCCGAGCGCGGGTTGTTCCTGGCCGAGGGCGAGAAGGTGATCAGGCGGGCGGTCGGCGCCGGATATCCGGTGCGGTCGGCGCTGACCACCGAGCGGTGGCTGCCGTCGCTGGCCGACGTGCTCGGCGACGCGCTGGTCTACGTGGTGAGCGACGAGATCATGACGGGTGTCGCCGGCTTCCCCGTGCACCGGGGCGCGCTGGCCTCCATGGAACGCCTGCCGCTGCCGCCGGTGGAGGAGGTGCTCGCCGGCGCCTCGCGCGTCGTGGTGCTGGAGGACCTGGTCGACCACTCCAACATCGGCGCGATCTTCCGGTGCGCGGCGGCGCTCGGGGTGGACGCGATCGTGCTGTCGCCCCGGTGCGCCGACCCGCTCTACCGGCGCTCGGTCAAGGTCTCGATGGGGTCGGTGTTCTCGATCCCGTACGCACGGATGGGCAACTGGTTCGACGGGCTGGCCAGGCTCCGTGAGCTGGGGTTCCGGTCGCTGGCGCTGACGCCCGACCAGTCGGCGGTCCCGCTGGACGCGGCGAAGATGGGCGATCGGGTGGCGCTGCTGCTCGGCTCGGAGGGCGACGGCCTGTCCTCGCGCTGGCTGCGCGAGGCCGACGAGGCGGTCTGCATCCCGATGAGCGCGCAGGCGATGGCCGCCGGGGTCGACTCGCTGAACGTGGTCGCGGCGGCGGCCATCGCCTGCCATGGACTGATGCGCAGGGACGTCTAACCCGCGCTGATCTGCTCCCCGGCGTAGTCGAGCAGTTCCTCCGCCTGCGTGAACCGGCGCTCGTTCGTGTCGCCGAGCAGCACGCCGACCACCTGCCTGCCGTGGCGCTCCGCGGCGAACACCAGGCAGAACCCGGCCGCGCGGGTGTAGCCGGTCTTGATGCCGAGCACGCCGTCGGTGCGTCCCAGCAGCTTGTTGGTGTTGCGCCAGGTGTGGGCTCGGTGCGCGCCGGACTTGGCGACCTTGTGCACCTTGGCGGAGGCGACCTGGGTGAAGACGGGGTTCTTCAGCGCGATCTGGGCGAGCTTGACCTGGTCGACGGCGGTCGAGTAGCCGCCGTTCGCCGGAGTCGGCAGGCCGTCGGCGTTGGTGTAGCGGGTGTCGGCCAGGCCCAGATCGCGCGCGGTGGCGTTCATCTTGGCGATGAAGGCCTTCTTGCCCGGTCCGTAGACCCTGGCCAGCACATTGGACGCGTCGGCGCCGGAGGGCAGCATGAGGCCGTAGAGCAGGTCGCGGACCGTCAGCCGCTCGCCCTTGCGCAGGGCGGCCGTGGTGGCGCCGTTCACGGCGGCGTGCCGTACGTCGGCGGCGGTGATCGTGACGGTGTCGGTCAGCTTGGCCTCGCGCAGCACCACATGGGCGGTCATCACCTTGACCAGGCTGGCCACCGGGACCCGCTTGGTCTGGCGCTTGCCGTAGTGGATCGTTCCGGCCGAGTCGACGACGTAGGCCTGCTTGGCGCCGACGTCGGGCTTCGCGGTCGCGTGCGCGGGCGCGGAACTCGACGTGAGACCCACGAGTACGGCTACCGCGGCAGAGGCGAAGATTCCCCCAATATGCATGTCAGCCATGGTGACAGGTGATCTAAGGTCCGTTTGCCGAACTTGACTCCATGGCGGGAAAACAACAGCTAGATGGGGGTAAATGATCGTTACATCGGGCAATCCGGGGGGTTCATCATGGCTGGGAAATTCGTTATTTCCAAGGACAAGCGGGACGAATACCGCTTCAAGCTGGTCGCCGGCAACGGCCAGACGATCGCCGTCAGCGAGGGCTACACGACCAAGGCGGCCTGCGTGAACGGCATCGAGTCCGTACGCAGGAACGCGGCCGCGGCCGAGATCGACGACCAGTCGCTCGCCGCGGTCTGAACAGCCGCGGTCAGATCAGCCGCGGTGTGAAAAGCCGTGGTCTGAACAGCCGCCGTCCGAACAGCCGGGCCGTCAGGCGGCCAGGGCCTTGTCCGCCTTGCGCCGCCTGCGCCTGACGACCAGGAACACGATCACCGCCACCGCCGCCACCGCCACGACCACCGCCGTGACGGGGGAGTGGGTGGCGAGCTGCAACCAGCCCCAGATCACCCCGTACAGCGCGAACGACGTCACCGGCACCCACGTGAGGCATCCCAGCGCGCTGGCCACGACGTACCAGGGGTAGGAGATGCGCAGCACGCCCGCGACCCACGGCAGCGTGTGGCGCAGCACGGGCACCCAGAAGCACCCGTAGACGGCCAGCGCCCCCCACTTCTCCACGACCTTCTCGACCCGGGCGATCTGCGCGCGTGGCAGCCGCCGGCCGATCCGGGAGTCGTAGAGCTTCTCACCGAGCTTGTGCCCGATCCAGTAGTAGGCCTGGAAGGCGCCGAAGAGCGCGATCGCCCCCACCAGCACGATGACCCAGTACGGCAGGCCGAAGAACGACGCTCTCGTCGGATCAGGGATGCCCGCAAGGTACCGCATTCCAGACATCACCCCACCAAGCGAATATAAGGCCAGGCTTACCTTATTTGATCCCCCGAGCCCGTGTCACCTCGCCAGTCTTCCCCGATTGCAAGTGCGCGACAAGCAACCCTCAACCCCCCGCGCGTACACCTGAGGGTGAGAACGAAGGAGTGGTGACCATGAGCAAGGCAACCACAGCGGCGCTCACCGCCGGATCGGCCAACGCCGTCAAGCTGTTCGTCGCCGCCTTGGCCGCCACGGGCGCGTACGCGGGCGTCACCGCCTACGACGCGGCCAGGTCCGCCCCGCGGCCCCAGCAGGCGATCACGCTGCAGGCCCGCGAGGTCCCGATCACCTCACAGACCGCCGCCGTCGCGCCCGGCGCCATCTCCGTCACCGCCAGGTCCGGCGGGCAGGGCTGCGACCGCGTCTACCTGGCCAGGACCGTCGTGGTCAACCCCGATCCCGCGCAGACCGTGCTCTACCGCTGGCAGCTGTCGCGCTGGAGCCCGTACACCAAGCGGTGGAGCGTCTACCTGGTCGACCACGCCGGGTTCGGCGCCGCCCGGCGTACGATCTCCTGGCAGGCCAGGGTCGCCGACAACCCCGGCTGGTACCGGGTCGAGTTCGCCGTCCAGGGTCAGAAGACGATCAAGAGCGACCGTTTCCAAGTGAGTTGCTGACCGAACGCCGCGCCGCCTCCACCCAGCGGGCCACGCCGACCCGCTCGGCCACCTCCAGCGCCTTGCGGTAGTGGTCGAGGGCGGCGTCGGGCTGGCCGAGCCGTACCGCGAGATCTCCCAGCGTCAGCGCCACGGGCCAGAGCGCCACGACGCCCGTGCCCGCGCCGGCGACGCGGTCGGCGAACGGCTTGAGCTTGTCGTAGCAGTCGACCATCCGCGCACGGTCGTCGAGCAGCATCCCGGCCAGGGCCCGCCAGGTCATCGCCAGCTCGTACAGGAAGTCGGGCCGCACCGGCGGGCGCGTGGCCGCCACCGCCTTGGCGTCGGAGATGTGCCCGGCCGAGGCCAGCGCGAGCGCGTAGGGGTCGAGCGTCCACTTGGAGCCGCCCAGGTGCTTCTCGCTCAGCAGCTCGACCGTCTCGGCCGCCCGCCCGTCGACCAGGCGCAGGCAGAACGTGGTGATCAGCGGGAGGTCCTGGCGGCCTTCGAGCATGCCGACCCGGGCGGTCATCCTCGCCGCGTCGCGGTAGGCGCGCTCGGCGCCCGCGTAGTCGCCGGAGATCATCAGCCGTTGCCCGGAGTACCAGGCGCAGACCGCGGCGGGGGCCGACAGGTCGTACTGCTTCGACAGCCGCTCGGCCGCCGCCGCGTGCTGGTCGGCCGCCGCGAACTCGCCGCGCGCCGCCGCGCACTCCAGCAGCACCAGGTGGGCCAGCGCCTGCGTGGCCATCTGGCCGGAGCGCTGCGCCACCTCCAGCAGCTCGCGTCCGATGCTCTCGCGCGTGTCGACGGCGGGGATGTCGTAGGACTGGCGCAGCCTCCCGCTCAGCGCCGCCGCGATCAGAGCCGGGTCGCCGCTCTGCCGGGCCAGCTCCAGCGCCTCCAGCGACGCCTGACGGCCCCGCTCGGGAGAGGAGGAGCCCTCCAGCTCCAGCGCCAGCGTGGTCAGCAGGCTCGCGCGCAGCGTCTGCTCACCCTCGGGCAGCTCCATGAGCGCCTTCTCGGTGACGTCGACGATCTCCCACGCGGTGCGGGTGAAGTCGCGCGCCATTCCCTTGTGCGGCACCGCCAGCGACGCCGCCACCCGCGCGGTGATCTCCAGGTCCTGCAGCGGCAGCGCCAGGTCCATCGCCTGGCGGCGCAGCAGCCTGGCCGCGGTCATGTCGCCGCAGACCGCGAGGGCCTTGATCTGGCGCAGCATCAGCCGCAGACGTTCCTTGGTGTCGCCGCCGGTGCGTTCGAAGGCCGCGATCGCCTGCTCCCACAGCCGCGCCGCCTCGCGGTGCGCGAAGCGCCGCTCGGCCTGCTCGGCGGCCAGCCCGGCGTAGTGGACCGCCTTCTCCGCGGCGTCGGCGAGGAAGTAGTGGTGGGCCAGCGCCGCCACGTCCGCGGGGCTGCGCTCCTCGATCTCCTTCGCGACGGCCGCGTGCAACCGGGTACGGCGCAGCCGTGAGGCGTCGGAGTAGATCGTGTCGCGCACCAGGTCGTGGTCGAAGCGCAGCATGCCGGGGCCCGGTTCGGTGACGAGCCCGGCCAGCAGCGCCGCCTCGACCGCCTCGACCACCGGCTCCTCCGCGCCGGCCACCCCGATGAGCACGTCGATGTCCACGTCGCGGCCGATCACCGCCGCCTGCAGCAGGATCTGCTGCGCCTCGGCGGGCAGCCGCGAGATGCGCCGCCGCAGCACGTCCCGCACGCCGGACGGCACCCGCGACAGCACCGCGGTGGTCGTCGTCTCACCGGCCGCCGCGGCCTCGGAGTCGAGCAGGCGCACGGTCTCGCGGACGAAGAACGGGTTGCCGCCGGTGCGTTCGACGATCGACTCGACCGCGTCCTCGTCGATCTCGCGTACGCAGGTGGCCCGCACCAGCTCGGCCACCGCCTTCGGGTCGAGCCCTGACAGCCCCACCCGGACCGGGCCGAGCCTGGCCAGCGCGGCCAGCACGTCGGACTGCCCGTCGTCCAGCTCGCTCTCCCTGCAGGTGACCACGAGCATGACCCGGCTGGTGGCCAGCAGGCTCGGCAGCGCGCGCAGCAGCGCCAGCGTCTGGTCGTCGGCCCAGTGGAGGTCTTCCAGGGTGAGCAGCACGGGGGAGCGGCGGGCCACTCCGGCCAGGTAGCCGCCGACCGCGCGGTGCAGGCGGAAGCCGCCGGACAGCTCGTCGTCGTCGGGATCGGGGTCGGCGTCTTCGAGCAGGGGCGCGAGCAGTTGCGCGTACTCGCCGGCGCCGGTCACGCCGACCAGCGTGCGCAGGATCTCCACCCAGGCCCAGCCGGGCGGGGTGGCGGTGGAGTCGGGGCAGGCGCCGGAGGAGGTGATCCAGCCGTCGGTGGCGAGCTTGCTCTCCAGCTGGCTCAGCAGCGTGGTCTTTCCCGCCCCCGCCACGCCGGTGACGATCGCCACCTGGAAGCGGCCCGTGCGGGCGGCGGCCTGCGTCAGCCTCGTCAGCTCGGCGTCGCGGCCGACGAACGGCTCCGGCTCCAGCGGCGGCGGCTCCACGGGCGCGGCGGGGCGCGGTGGCCAGGTGTCGTTGACCGGCTGCGCCGGGCGGGACGGGCGGGCCGACGGGACCAGCTCCAGGCCGGGCGCCTGGGCGAGGATGTCGGACTCCAGCTTGCGCAGCGCGGGACCGGGGTCGATGCCGAGCTCGTCGGCCAGGATGCCGCGGGCCCTGCGCAGCGCGGCCAGCGCGTCGCCCTGCCGGCCGCTGCGGTACAGGCCCAGCGACAGCAGCCGCCACCCCTCCTCGCGCAGCGGATGCTCGGTGGTCATCGCCTCCAGGTCGGGCACGGTCTCGGCGTTGAGCCCGAGGCGCAGCCCGGTGTCGGCGTGGCGCTCGCGCGCCACCAGCCGCAGCTCGGTCAGCCGGTTCACCTCGGCCTCCGCCCACGTCTGGTCGGCGAAGTCGGAGTACGGCGTGCCGCGCCACAGCCCGAGCGCCTTCTCCAGGAACGTCCTGGCCGACTGGGGGTCATCGCCCTCCAGCCGCTCTCCGGCGCTGCGTACCAGCTGCTCGAAGCGGAGCGCGTCGACCTGGTCGGGCGCGACGCGCAGCGCGTACCCGGAGGCGACCGTCACCAGCAGCCGGTTGGGACCCCCGCGCGGACGGCCGGGCTCCAGCACGCGGCGCAGGCGGGAGATGTAGACCTGCAGGCCCGACTGGGCGCCCTTGGCGGTGTCGTCCGCCCACAGGTCGTAGAGCAGGGTGTCGACCGGAACGACCTGACCCCTGGCCACGAGCAAGCGGGCGAGGACGGCTCGCTGCCGCAACCCGCCGAGGTCGAGTTCGTCGTTTTCGTACGCCTCGACTGGCCCCAGAACTCGAAACGCCACCATGTCAGCCGCCACGCTATGCGCGCTTCCGAATCACGCACAAGGTCTTTGAGGGGTTTGGAAGGGTCACTGCGGGGCCTTCATGCTCTCGGACGGGGATTTCGCGGCACCGTTGCGGCTGTCGCGCCTGCGCAGGAGCGCCCACGCGCCCAGGGCCAGGCCGCCGAACGGGATCTCGATAGTGTAAGTCCAGAAGCCGAACAACAGTGCGGTCGCGGTCGCGGGAGCCGTGGAGATGCCGAAGGAGACGAGCAGGAGCACCACCCCGCCCTCCATGATCCCGGCGCCGCTCGGCGTGATCAGCGCCGCGGTGAGCACCCGCGACAGCGCGAAGACCGCGATCGACTGCGCCAGCCCGGGGTACGCGCCGGTGGCCTGCATGCAGACCACCATGATCCCCCACTGCAGCACCAGGAACGCGATCATCGCCAGCGACAGCCCCGGCCAGCGCGTCCTGACGATCCCCGCGGTGTCGGCGCGCAGCTTGTGGAACGACGGCGCGATCTCCTTCTTGAACGGCCGGCCCAGCCCGTCGAGCACCTTGCCCAGGAGCACCGCCGCGCGGTCCCAGTACAGCGCCGCCGCCACGACGACCACGAGCACCAGGATCGAGATCGCGCCCGCCCAGCCCGCCCGCTCCACGGTCGTGTTGACCACCTCGCCCGCCATCAGCAGCGCGATGATCCCGACCGCGGGCAGGATGAACCGGAACAGCGTGTTCCACACGCCGCTGACCAGCGTCATCACCACGATCGACCGGTAGCCGAACCCCCAGCCCTTGCACATGGCGAACGTCAGCGCCACGCCCGCGGCGCCGCCGAACGGCAGCAGGTTGCTGACCGCGCTGCCCGCGGCGTTGAGCGTGAGGCCCTGCAGGTTGCTGAGGCCGGGCTGCGAGTTGGTCAGCACAAACGTGTAGGCCAGCAGGCTCAGCAGCCACAGCCCGGCCATCAGCGCGATGGTGCCGGCGCCGAGCTGCCCGAACTCCGCGCCGATCTCCCGCCACGAGACGGGCTTGCCGGTCAGCGTCTGCACGATCTGCGGCAGGTAGACCACCAGCGTGACCGCCAGAGCAAGGGACAGCACGGACAGAGTGACCTGCAGCCACTTGTTCTTCATCACACCTGCTCGAAGGGGTGGGTGAGCCGGGTGCCCGGGGGGACGTCCCTGCGGACGAACCACTCGGTTCCGAACACCAGGCGGTAGAGAGGGCCGGGGATCTTCAGCATCACGGCCAGAGTACGGTCGCTGTCGCCGCCGCTGGCCTGGGAGACGTGCGCCTCCATCGACGCCCGCTTCTGCTTCGTGTACTTCCTGACGTTCACCCGATGGGTGATCTGATCGCCCGCAGTGTAGGCGCTCTCGAACGTCCGGGGATCGAACTCCGGCGGAAACCGGTATACCTTCCCCGCCAGCTTGAGCGCCTTCAGCAACGGATCGCGGTTCACCGTCGCCTCCAGGACGATCTCCGTCCCCGCCATCTCCGCCGCGCGCCTGCCCACCCGGTGCACCTGGACGTGGTCCGGATGCCCGTACCCGCCGGCCGGATCGTAGATCGCCAGCAGGTCGGCCGCCTCGTCCTTGAGGATCTCGGCCAGCTGCCTGGCCGCCTTGTCGGAGTCGGCGTCGATGAAGGCGTTGTCCGGCCGTTCCTCGGCGACGCCGCCCTTGGGGCTCAGCCCCGAGTCGCCGTAGCCCAGGCACTCCACCCGGGCGCAGCCCAGCAGCGCGGCCGAGGTGTAGAGCTCCCTGAGCCGCGTCTGGCCCAGCTCGTCGCCCGGATCCATCTCCGCCAGCCCGCGCTCGCCCGCCGTGGCCACCACCAGCACCACCCGGTGCCCCTCGGCCGCGAGCATCGCCATGGTGCCCGCCGTCAGCAGGGCCTCGTCATCGGGGTGGGCGTGGAAGAACACAGCTGTGCGTGGCTTTGTTGGCACAGGGCCCAGATTAGTCTGGGAGAGGTGCGGATCTTTCACGTGAGTGACTGTTACCTGCCGCGGCTCGGAGGGATCGAGGTCCAGGTGGCCGACCTCGTACGCCAGCAGCGGGAGGCGGGCCACGAGGTCGAGGTGGCCACCGCCACCCGCGGCGAACCCCTCGACGGCGTGCGCAGGATCGTCGCCAGAATGCCCTTCGACCTGCCCGTACACCCGCGTGGTGTGGGACATGTCACCCGCCTGCTCACCTCCTCCCGTCCCGACGTCGTGCACGTGCACACGGGAGCGGTCTCGCCGTTCGCCTGGATGGGGGTACGCGCGGCCGTGCGGGCCGGACTGCCCGTGGTGGTGACCGTCCACAGCATGTGGGACCCGGGCACCCGCGCCGTCTACCGCCTGCTCCGCCTCGTGTACGAATGGCACCGCTGGGGCGTGGTCGCCACCACCGTGAGCAGCGCGGCCGCCGTCCCGATCCGCCGGGTCGCGGGCCGGGGGGTACCGGTCCACGTGGTCTCCAACGGCCTTGACCTGACCGGCTGGCGGCCGTCGGACCTGCCCTCCGCCGAGGGGGGCAAGGACGGGGTCCACATCGTGGCGGTGGGCCGGCTGGCTCCGCGCAAACACCCGGTGCGGCTTCTGAAGGCCCTGAACACGGCCCGTGCCCGGGTTCCGTCCGGCGTCCCGATGCGCGCGACGATCGTCGGCGACGGCCCGGCGAGAGGCTCCATGGACCGCTACCTGACCCAGCACGGCATGACGAGCTGGGTGACGCTCCCCGGCCGCCAGAGCCGTGAGGAGATCGCCAGGCTGCTGGCCTCGGCCGACATGTTCGTGGCGCCCGCGCCCTTGGAGTCCTTCGGCATCGCCGCCCTGGAGGCGAGGGCGGCGGGGCTGCCGGTGGTCGCCCGCGAACGCAGCGGGGTCGCCGACTTCGTCCGGCACGGCGAGGAGGGACTGCTGGCCCGCAACGAACCGGACCTGGCCCGCTGCGTCGCCCGCCTGACCACCGACACGACGCTCCGCGAGTCGATCGCCGCCCACAACCGCGCGACCGAGCCGGCGGCCGGTTCCTGGAAGTCGGTCCTGGAGGGCTTCGACCGGGCGTACCGGCAGGCCATCGGCTGACCGCTCGGGCTTATTGCAGGTGCGGGAGGGTGTAGGCGGGCTCGGCGAACGAACCGCCCTGGGGCATGCCGTCCACGAAGAAATCGTCGGCGCCGGGGATGCGGGCGGCGAAGGCTTCCGCGTTGTCCAGCGGGGTGTAGCCGAGGTCGGGCAGTTCCCAGAAGCGGCGGGCGTTGGCCGAGACCGCGTAGCCGGCCACGAAGCCGGTGACCGGGGCGGTGAGGGCGGCGGCGAAGTAGCCGGCGCAGTCGCGGGGGCTGAGCCAGGTGGCCAGATGGCGGGCGTCCTCTGGTTCGGGTTCGAGGCTGCCGATCCGCAGGCTGACGATCTGGAGGCCGAACTTGTCCGCGTAGAGGTGGGCCAGGGCCTCTACGGCGGCCTTGGAGACGCCGTAGAGGCCGTCGGGGCGCGGCGCGAGATCGGGGGTGAGCGTCCGCGCGGCGGGATAGTGGCCGGTCAGGCGGTTGCTGCCGGCCAGCACGACCCGCGGCACCCCGGTCAGCCGGGCGGCTTCGAAGATGTGGTGGGTGCCGAGCACGTTGGCTTGGAGCAGGTCCGGCAGGGGCGCCTCGTCGGGGATGCCGGACAGGTGGACGACCACGTCGGCGCCGCGGACCACCTCCAGGACCGCGCCGAGGCCGTCGAGCTCGGTGGTGACGACCTCCTCGTTGCCCGCCCGCGCGTCCAGGGGCACCCGGTCGACCAGCACCAGCTGCCCGGCCCGCGCCCGCAGGGCATCCCGGATCGCCGCCCCCACCCGTCCGGCGGCACCGGTCAGCACGATTTTTCCCAGCCTCATGGGCAGGAGTGTGCCGGACACCACCGACAGTTTCCCGCACGGGCGCTGTGACGGTTCCCGCACGGTCGCCGTGATGGCTCGCCCCACAATCGCCGTGACGGCGGGGACCACGTCCGACGTGAGAAGCGACCCCCACGATCGGCGCCCGCCGTCGTCGGCGGGTGGCGTGGGGGCGGCTTGCCGTAACTGCAAAGGGAGCCGCACGTCGAGAGGCCGCACACCCCGCCGCACGCCAGAAGATCAGCGGCGGAGAACGACAATGCCGTCGCGGTCGAAGACGCGGGTGTAGCCCTGGGAGAGGAGGGCGTCGACCTGGGCGCGCTGGTCGTCGGCCGAGCCGAAGGGGAACTCCCAGCGGGTCGTGTCCGCGACCACCCAGGGCGCGTTGTGCGATTCGGCCGTCCACAACAGCACCGTCGTACGCCCCGTCAACGCCGGCCCGAAGCTGTTGGCCGCCTCGACCACCACCCCGTCCGGGACCTTCGCCACCGCCTCCCGAGCCGCCACGATCTTGGCCTGGTCGCCCTTGTAGAAGTCAGGGTGGTAGAGCTGGTCGAGGGCGAAGCGGGGCACGAGGGTGACCGCGACCACCAGCACCGCCGCCGACCACACCACCGCGAGGTCCTTGCGCCCCAGCCACCGCTGCAGCCGGGCCAGACCGTCCACCCCCGCGCAGAACAGGATGATCACCGTGAACGCGCTGTACTGGAAGTCGGCCTGCCACCACAGCTCCCGGTCCGACAGCATGCGCTCCAGCACGTGCGGCAGCGCGATCAGCGACAACGGCGACAGCAGGCACAGCAGCAGCGTCGGCCACACCAGCAGGAACAACGTGTCGACCTTGGCCTCGGCGCTGAAGGGCAGCAGCAGCGTCCCGAGCGGGTCGCGCAGGATGCCGAGCAGCGCTCCGGGCAGGTCGGGCCCGAGGTGGTTGTAGGCCCAGAAGTCGGAGGTGTCGCCGCCGAGCATGGGGATGATCGCGCCGCGGGTGAGCATGACCCCGGCCGCGCCGATCACCGTGCAGCAGATGCCGCGGAAGCGGTCGCCGGTGACGAGAAGGTAGAGGCCGAACCCCATCACCATCAGCCCCATGTCCTCCTTGACCAGGAGGAGCCCGAACATCGCCAGGAAAGCGGGCAGAAACCGTCCGGCCTGGTAGCGCTCGATCATGATGGCGGTCAGCACCGGCACGAACATGACCTCGTGCGCGTCGAACGCGATCGCCTGCGCCACGGGCCACGACAGCGCGTAGGCGACGGAGACCAGGTACGCGGGCCCGATCCCCAGCACGCGCCGGGTGAACAGCCACAGGAACGGGATCGCCGCGGCGAACAGCAGCGCCTGCGCGACGATCAGCGAGCCGGGCCCGTCGTGGATCCAGTAGAACGGCGCCAGCAGCGCGTAGATCGGCGAGAAGTGGTCGACGATCTGGAGGTAGTCCATGCCCCGGTCGTGCCAGCCGCCCACGACGGGGATGTACGGCGGGCGGAAGCGCGAGTAGTTGCGCACCGCCTGGTCGACGATGACCAGATCGTAGGTACTCGCCCTGAACGTGATCAGCTTCACCAGCCCGATCACGGAGTACGCCGCCGCGGCCACCAGGGCGAGCAGCCCGACGCGGTAGCGGTGCCGCGGAAGGCGGCGGCCGGGTGTCGTCACGGTTTCCGCCGCCATGGTCTCCGCCGTCACGGACAGCAAGAGTAGTGCTTGTGCGTCACGGCCGCCGCGCCGCGCTGCCCCCCACAGGCGGAGCGGCGGCCGTGGGCTCAAAGGTCAGCCGCAGGCCTTCTGGACCTTCGCCTGAATGTCGGGGATCTTGCCCAGGGCCTCGGTGGCGGAGGCCGGGTTCTTCTCGTCGACCTTGATGCCCTCGAAGACGGCGGCCAGGTCGTTCAGCGCGCTGGCGAGGTCGCCGTCGTGCTTGCCGGCCAGGGTCTTGATCTTGCCGGCCGCGTCGGTGCTCGCGGTCTCGATCGCCTTGATGTCCGTGCCCGCGCTGGTCATCGAGGTGGTGAACTCCTGGGTGATCTTGTTGAGGTCGGCGCTCATGCTGGCGCAGTCGACCGCGTTGCCCAGGCCACCACAGGCGGTGGTCAGTCCGGCAAGAGTCAGCGTCGCGATCGTGATGGCGATGCGACGGCGGGAGGAAGTCATGGTTGTGCCCTTCGTAGGTGTAGAGACGAAGGGACATTATGGACCATTCCTTGAATCTCGCTTGCACATTGCCAACATCAGTGGTGACAGACCTGGGTAGTCCAAGGTCATGAGCACTGGTCAGGTAGAACAACACTCACTGAAGCGGGTCATCGGCCGCCGGGTCCTGCTGCTGTTCGTCGTCGGCGACATTCTCGGCGCGGGCATATATGCGCTGGTCGGGAAGGTCGCCGGGCATGTCGGAGGGGCGCTGTGGCTGCCGTTCCTGGTGGCGTTCGTCCTCGCCGCGCTGACCGCGACCGCCTACGCCGAACTGGTCGGCAAGTACCCGCAGGCGGCCGGAGCGGCGCTGTATGTCAATAAGGCGTTCGGCATCCCGTTCGTCACCTTCATCGTGGCGTTCACCGTCATGATGAGCGGCATCACCTCGGCGAGCGCGGCGGCCAGGGCCTTCGGCGGTCGCTACCTGGCCGAGTTCGTGACGCTGCCGGTGCTGGTCGGCGCGTTCATCTTCCTGGGCCTGGTGGCTCTGGTGAACTTCGCCGGAATTTCGGAGTCCGTCAAGGTGAACGTGGCCCTGACCATCATCGAGGCGTTCGGCCTGCTGGTGATCGTGGCCATCGGCATCTTCGCGCTCTTCACCGGGGACGGCGAGCCGGCCAGGGCGATCGAGTTCCACCCGGCCAACGGCGCGTTCCTCGGCATCCTCGGCGGCACCGCGCTGGCCTTCTACGCCCTGCTCGGTTTCGAGGACTCGGTCAACCTGGCCGAGGAGGCCAAGAACCCGCAGAAGGACTTCCCCCGCGCCCTGTTCGGCGGCCTGATCGTGGCCGCGGTGATCTACATGGCGGTGGCGTTCACGGCGACCATGCTCGTCGACACCAAGACGCTGATGGACTCCTCCGGCCCGCTGCTGGAGGTGGTCAAGGTCGCGGGGCTGGCCTTCCCGCCCAAGCTCTTCGCGCTGATCGCGCTGCTCGCCGTCGGCAACACCGCGCTGATCAACATGCTGATGGCCTCCAGGCTCGTGTACGGCATGGCCCGCCAGCGCATCATCCCCCCGTTCTTCGGCACGGTTCATCCGACCCGGTCGACACCGTGGATCGCCATCGTGTTCACGATCGCCATCGCCGCGATCCTGGTCTCGACGGGCGACGTGGCGCCGCTGGCCGACACCACCGTGCTGTTGTTGCTGCTGGTGTTCGCGCTGGTCAACATCTGCGTGCTGATCCTGCGCAAGGAGGACGTCGGCCACGACCACTATCGGGCCCCGACCTGGGCGCCGGTGCTCGGGGCCGTGGTCTGCCTGTTCCTGGCGCTGCCGCTGACCGGCAGGTCGGCCGACATCTATCTGCGCGCGGCGGCCCTCATCGTGCTGGGCGTCATCCTCTGGGGCATCAACTGGATCTTCGTGGGCCGGGTCACCAAGGTGGATCCGACGAAGATCACCCCGAGCGACTGAATCCCTGACGCGTGGGCGGGCCGTACAACAGGTGCGGCTGTCCACGCGTTGGAGGGATGATGACCGCCATACCGATGTCCACGGGCCTGACCGGGACGCTCAACGGTCCCCGTCACCGGACCGCGCTGAACGTGTTCCTGCTCGTCGTGCTCGCGCACTGGGCCGAGCACATCGTGCAGGCCGTGCAGATCTGGGTGCTGGGCTGGCCGGTGCCCGAGGCCAGGGGAGTGCTGGGGCAGTTCTTCCCCTGGCTGGTCACCTCGGAGGCGCTGCACTACGGCTACGCGCTGATCATGCTCGTGGCGCTCTGGGTGCTCCGCAAGGGCTTCACCGGGCGCGCCCGGCTGTGGTGGAACATCGCCCTCGGCATCCAGATCTGGCACCACGTCGAGCACCTGCTGCTGCTCATCCAGGTGCAGTCGGGCTGGTTCCTGGCGGGCCGGCCGGTGCAGACGAGCGTGGCGCAGCTGCTCTTCCCCCGTGTGGAGCTGCACCTGTTCTACAACACGGTGGTCTTCGCCCCGATGGTGATCGCCATGATCCTGCACGCCCGGCCGAACAAGGAGGAGCGGGCGCGCATGTCCTGCTCGTGCGCGCGGGCGTGAACAGCCGTTTCACCGTCGTCGTGGCGACGGTGACCGCCGCGCTGCTCCTGGCGCTCGCCGTCCCCAACCTCGGGCCCGTCGTGCGCGCCGCGCGGGCCGAGGGAACCTGGGGCACGTTCACGGCGAGCCGCCTGTCGTGCGTGACGCATCCGGGCGGTCACGAGGCCTGCGCGTGGTACGGGCGGTTCGCCACCGCCGCGGGCGCGCGCGAGGTCTCCCTGTACGGCAGCGCCCGCGACACCATGGCCCCGGGCCAGGCCCTCAGAGCCGTCGACGTGGGCCGCCCCGCGCAGGTCTACACCGAGGGCGGCTCCAACGAGTGGATCCTGACCTTCGCGCTGGTCCTGATCGGCCTCGGCCTGCTCTATCCGCTGCTCTCCCGCCTGCGCCGGCGGATCACCTATTGACAGGCTCGCGAACCCGACCCGACGATGTCGCATATAGAGCAACTCGTCGCGTAATACGCAACAAGCGGGTGAACATGTCGAGTCTGGTCTCCACCCTTCCCGGCCGCTCCTACACCGACCCCGAGATCTTCCGCGAGGAACAGGAGAAGATCTTCGAAGACCTCTGGTTCTGCGCGGTCAGGACCGACGAACTCCCGCGACCCGGCGCCTTCAGGACCGTCAGGATCGGCAGGGAGAGCGTGATCGTCGTGCGCGGCCGCGACGGCGTCTTACGCGCCTTCCTCAACGTCTGCCGGCACCGGGGCGCGCAACTGTGCGCCGAGCCGGAAGGCGAGGTCAAGCGGACCATCCGCTGCGTCTACCACGCCTGGTCCTACGACCTCGACGGCAAACTCGTGGCCGCGCCCAACCTCGTCAAGATGCCGGACATCGACCGGGTCGAGTACGGCCTGATCCCCGTCCACCTGCGCGAATGGCTCGGCTACGCCTGGCTGTGCCTGGCCGCCGACCCGCCCTCCTTCGAGGAGACGGTCACCGGCGCCGCCACGGAACGGCTCGGTGACCCCGCCGCGATCGAGCACTACCACGTCGACAAGCTGGCACTCGGCCGCCGCATCGTCTACGACGTACAGGCGAACTGGAAGCTCATCGTCGAGAACTTCATGGAGTGCTACCACTGCGCCACCATCCACCCGGAGCTGACCGCGGTGCTGCCCGAGTTCGCCGGGGGCTACGCGGCCCAGTACTACGTCGGCCACGGCGCGGAGTTCGCCGAGCGCGTCGAGGGGTTCACCGTCGACGGCAGGGCGGGCTTCGGCAAGCTGCCCGGCGTCTCCGACGAGCAGGACCGGCGCTACTACGCGATCACCGTCAAGCCGCAGGTCTTCATCAACCTCGTGCCGGACCACGTGATCATGCACAGGATGTTCCCGCTGGCCGCCGACCGCACGGTCGTGGAGTGCGACTGGCTCTACCATCCCGACGTGGTGGCCGCTGGCGCCGACCTCACGCACTCCGTCGAGCTCTTCCACCGGGTCAACGAGCAGGACTTCGACGCCTGCGAACGGACCCAGCCCGGCATGTCCTCACGCGCCTACCGCGCGGGCGGCGTGCTGGTGCCCAGCGAGCACCACATCTCCGCCTTCCATCAGTGGGTGAACCATCGCTTGCGCGGATAACGCACGCGCAGCGCGCCGTACTTGCTCTCGCCGCTGATCCTGAGGTGCGGTACGCCGGGACGCGGCCGGCTGGGGACGTCGGAGGAGGTCGAGCCCCACTGGTTGGCGAAGCCGTCCACGTTGGCCGAGGCGCCGGGCGGCAACACGACGCTGGCGGAGCCGTACGTGAGATCGAAGACGATGTCCACTACGGGATGGGACACGACCGCCTCGGAGAAGTCGAGGTCGACGCTGCCGTACTTGGACGTGACGCGCAGGTGGCGCGGCACGTCCCAGTCACCGGAGCGCTTCACGTGGCCGTTCTTCGTCTCCAGGTGGACGGTCTCTTCGGCGATGTGCGGCGCGGGCAGATCCGAGACGACCGCGAGCAGGTCGCCGTAGGTCCGGCCGGAGAAGACGAGGCTCAGGCGTTCGTCCAGTTCGGCGGGGGTGAGGCGGCCCTCGGCGAAGGCGTGTTGCAACTGCTGGGCGGTGCGATCCCGATCCTCGTCGGCGACGCGCACGTGCAATTCCGACATGGTTCGAGCATAGGTTCGCAGTCCTCAGAACGGGAGTTTCCTTCCCGAGGGCGTACGCAGATCGAGGGGAAGCGGCCGGCGCGGGAGGTGGGGGCGCCGCACGACCTGGATTCTCTTCACACCGGAGAGATACCCATCAGGAAGCCTTGAAGTCATCCGCGCGGAGTAACGTGTGGCTTGATGCTGGCGGACCCGTTCGCGCACCCGGCCCTCTTCTATCGGGGCGACCGGGAGTACGTCGCTGCCATCACCTCGTTCGTGCGCGAAGGGCTGGCGAGCATGGAGCCGGTCGCGGTCGCCGTCCCCGCGGAACGGCTGGCCGTCCTCGTCCCCGCCCTGGCCGCGGACGCCGAGCGGATCATGCTCGTGGACATGGCCGACGCCGGGCGCAACCCCGGCCGGATCATCCCGGCGGTGCTGATCGACTTCGCCGACCGCCACGACGGCGAGCGGGTGCGGATCGTCGGCGAGCCCGTCTGGCCGGGCCGCTCCTCCGTCGAGTACCCCGCCTGCGCCCAGCACGAGGCGCTGATCAACTACGCCTTCGTCGGCCGCCAGGCCACGATCCTGTGCCCCTACGACGCGGAACGGCTGGCGCCCGGCGTGCTGAGCGAGGCCGAGCGCACCCACCCGGTGGTGCGCGAGACCGGCGGCGAGCGCCACAGCGACGCCTACGCGCCCGAGCTGGTCATCACCTGGCACAACCGGCCCTTCCCCGAGCCGATCGAGCCGATCTCGCTCCGCTTCGACAGCACCAACCTCGGCGCCGCCCGCGCGCTGGCCGCCTCCCAGGCCGCGCTGGCCGGCTTCACCGGCACCCGCCTCGACGACGTGCGGCTGGTGATCGCCGAGCTCGGCGCCAACAGCCTCGACCACGGCGGCGGCTCCGGCCTGGTCCGCATCTGGACCGAGAACGGCCACCTGGTGTGCGAGGTCACCGACGCCGGCCACATCACCGACCCGCTGGCCGGCCGCCGCCCGGTCGACCCGCGCATGGCGGGCTCACGCGGGCTGCTCATCGTCAACCTGCTCAGCGACCTGGTCAGGGTCCACACGTGGGCGGGCGGCACTGTGGTGCGCACATACTTCGCCATGACCTGATCGTGTCCTGGCGGGGGTAGACCCGACTCATGAACGGCCTGCGCCCGATGCGCCCGCGCGACACCGCCGAGTCGCACCGCGTGGCGACCCCGCTGGAGCTCTTCTTCGACCTGTGCTTCGTGGTCGCCGTCTCCTTCGCCGGGAGCCAACTGCACCACGCGCTCTCCGAAGGGCACCTGGCTCAGGGGCTGAGCGGCTACCTGACGTGCTTCTTCGCCGTCTGGTGGGCGTGGATGAACTACACCTGGTTCGCCTCCGCGTACGACGTGGACGACTGGTGGTACCGGATCACCACGCTCGTGCAGATGTCGGGCGTGCTGGTACTGGCCGCGGGCGTGCCGAGGGCCTTCCAGGACGGCGACATCAGCCTGTTCGTGCTCGGATACGTGATCATGCGGCTCGCCATGGCCTCGCAGTGGCTGCGCGCCGCGGCCGGGCACCCGGAGGGGCGGCGCACCGCGCTGCGGTACGCGGCCGGGATCTGCGCGGTGCAGCTGACGTGGATCGTGCTGCTGTTCGTGCCGCAGGAGTGGCGCCTGGCCGGGTTCGTGGTGTGCGCCCTGGCCGAGCTGGCGGTGCCGGTGTGGGCCGAGACGGCCGGCCGTACACCGTGGCACCCGCACCACATCGCCGAGCGCTACGGGCTCTTCACGCTGATCATGATGGGCGAGAACGTGCTCGCCGCGACCATCGCGGTGCAGGAGGCCGGCCGCGAGCACGGGATCCAGTCCGGGCTGATCGTGCTGGCGGTCTCCGCGCTGGTGATCGTCTTCGCGCTGTGGTGGATCTACTTCGCCCCGCCGACCGCCGACCTGCTCACCTCCAACCGGCGCGCCATCCCGTGGGGCTACGGCCACTACCTGATCTTCGCCGGCATCGGCGCGCTGAGCTCGGGCATCGAGGTCAGCCTGGACCATCTGACCGGCAAGGCCCACATCCCGGCCGTCGCCGCCGGATACGCGGTCGCGGTGCCGGTGGCCCTGTTCCTGTTCATGGTCTGGCTGCTGCACCTGCGCCCGCACCGTTACGGCGGAGCCGACACGGCCGCCTTCCTGGCCGCGACCGCGCTGGTCCTGCTGGCGCCGCTGACCCCGCAGCCGGTGCCGGTGATGGCCGTGGTGTGCGCGGCGCTGGTGGTCCTCACCGAGGCCGGCCGGTGGCGCGGGCGGGCCCGACCCTGAGGAGGCAGGCCCTACCAGGGTCTGTCTCCCCGCAGGTCAGAGGCGTCTTTCGGGGGGAGCCCCGACCAAGGTAGTAGGGGGCCGATCAGGGCTGCTTAGGGTCGATCTCGGATACTCGCGAAAGCCGCATTCCACGACCTTTGAGGCATGAAGGGATTGCTCGTCAGCGGATTCGCGGCCATCGGCACCGGAAGCGGCGCCATGCTCACCTTGCACGCCGAGGCAGGGCTCGACCCGTTCCACAGCGTGATCAGCGAATACGCGTGGGCATCGGGCGGCTGGATGCTGCCCGCCTCGCTGACCCTGTTCGCGCTCGGCTCGGCGCTCATCGCCGAGGCGCTGCGCCGTTCGGGCACCGACCGCCGGGTCGTCTGGCTGCTGGTGGCCTGGGGGACCTGCATGTTCCTCATCGGCGCCTTCCCGACCGACCGTCCCGGGGTCCCGCTGTCGCTGTCGGGCGGCATTCACAGGTACGCCGCCTTCGCCGCCTTCCTGGCCATGCCGCTCGCGGGCATGCTGCTGGTCAGGGCGCGCATGCGGTACGCCCCGGCCATGAAGGTCCTGTGCGGCGTCGCACTGGGCGCCCTGCTTCTGGTGGTCGTGCCCTACGTGGTGCGCATGTTCGGCATCCCGCTGGACAACGCGGACATCCCCGCCGGGCTCACCCAGCGGGTGGTCGTGGTGTCGGAGCTGGCGGTGCTGGCCCTGATCGGGTTCTCGATGCTGGCCAAGGGACGCCGCCGTCAGCGCTCCCAGGGCGCGCGCTCGTCCATCTTGGCGTAGGACATCACCGCCCGCGGCACCACCTTCAGCTCACCGTTGACGACGTCGGCGATCGGCAGCATGTACGCGCCGGACTCGCCGGCGTCGTCGCGCTTGTCGGCCGGGGGCACGACCTGGAGCCTGTCACTGTCATATCGGACCGGCTACCTGATTCCCGGGTATGAATCGGGGCAGGAGGAGATCAGTGACTCCTACTTTGGGATGGCCGAAATGACGATTCTGATCGCGTACGACGGTTCGGACGACGCCAAGGCGGCGATCTCCTTCGCCGGCCGGTCGCTCAAGAGTGAGAACGCCGTCGTGCTCACCGTCTGGGAACGCCTCGCCATGAGCGCCGCCCGCGCCTCCGTGGGCATGGTCATGGCCCCCGAGTTCTCCGCCGCTGAGGACCAGGCGGTCGGTGACGCCATGCGGAAGCTGTCCGAGCAGGGGGCCGAGCTGGCCAGGAAGGCCGGCTTCGAGGCCACGGCCAGGTGCGAGCTGGACGGCGTGGCGGTGTGGTCGACGATCGTGGACGTGGCCGACGAGCTCGACGCCGCCCTCATCGTCACCGGCACCCGGGGGCTCGGCGGGGTGAAGTCCCTCCTGCTCGGGAGCACCTCCGACCGGGTGCTGCACCACGCGAGCCGGCCCGTGCTGGTCGTGCCGGCGCCGGAGCGGGAGGAGTAGCCCGGCCGGTTCACCGTCCGTTCACCGAAGTGTCGGTCCGATGGTGCAGAGTCTCCTTCCAGGACGGATCTAGGGGGACTGGTGGCCGAACGGCTCGCGCGCAGGCTCGGCACCACCGACGCGGTGGTGATCGGGCTGAGCGCGATGATCGGCGCGGGCGTGTTCGTGGCGTTCGCGCCCGCGGTCCAGGCGGCCGGCTCGTGGCTGTTCCCGGCCCTGGCGATCGCCGCGGTCGTCGCCTACTGCAACGCGACCTCCTCGGCGCGGCTGGCCGCCCTCTACCCCGAGTCCGGCGGCACCTACGTCTACGGCAGGCGCCGGCTGAGCCCCTTCTGGGGCTACCTGGCCGGCTGGGGCTTCACCGTCGGCAAGACCGCCTCCTGCGCCGCGATGGCGCTGACGTTCGGCGCCTACGTGGCCCCGGCCCTGGCCCAGCCGCTGGCGATCGGCGCGGTCGTGGGCGTGACCGCGCTCAACCTGCTCGGTGTACAGCGCTCGGCGGGTGCTGCCCGCGTCATGATCGCCTTCGTGCTGGCGGTGCTGGCCATGGTCGTCGCCGCCGGGCTGCTGTCCGGTCCGGCGCCGCCGTTCTCGCTGATGGACCCGACCGCGTACGGCATGCCGGATCCGCTCGCGACCCCCGGCTGGCTCGGGCTCCAGCCCGAGCCGGAGCCGGATCGGGGGCTCAGCATGACCGCGGTGGCGGTCGCCGGCGGAGGCTCCTGGAGCCCCCCGGGCGTGCTGCAGGGGGCCGGGCTGCTCTTCTTCGCCTTCGCCGGCTACGCGCGCATCGCCACGCTGGGGGAGGAGGTGCGCGACCCGTCCCGCACGATCCCCCGCGCCGTCGGCATCGCCCTGGCCGTCACGCTCGTCGTCTACACGCTGGTGGCGCTGGCCGCCCTCCACGCGCTCGGCCCTGAGCGCCTCGGGCTGTCACGGGCGCCGCTCGCCGACGTGGCCAGGACCGCGGACGTCGCCTGGCTGGTCCCCGTCGTCTCGGCCGCCGCCGCCGTGGCCGCGCTGGGCGCCCTGCTGGCGCTGGTGCTGGGCGTCTCGCGCACCGTCCTCGCGATGGCACGCAACCGCGACCTGCCGGCGTTCCTCGACGCGATCCATCCGGCCCGGCAGGTGCCCCACCGCGCCGAACTGGCCGTGGGCGTGACGGTGATCATCCTGCTGTTGCTGGCGGATCTGCGCGGCGCCATCGCGTTCTCCTCCTTCGGCGTCCTGGTCTACTACGCGATCGCCAACGCCGCCGCCCTGACCCTCACCAGAGACGAGGGCGCCCCGCGCCGGGTCATCCCGGTCGTGGGCCTCGGGCTCTGCCTGCTCCTGGCGTTCACGCTGCCCTGGGCGGCCGTGGTCACCGGTCTGGCCGTGTTCGCCTTCGGCGCCGTGCTGTGGTTCCTGCGGCACCGCTCGGCCGCGGGGCGTTGACCGCGCCACGCGGGCGACTTACGGTTGCGCGATCAGACCAGCCGGTATGGAGGTTCGGGATGCCCACCGTCAGCACCGTCCGCGGTCCCGTCGACGTCGAGGAACTCGGCCAGACGCTCATGCACGAGCACGTCTTCGTCGTCTCCACGGAACACCTGGAGAACTACGGCAAGGGTGGCTGGTGGGACGAGGAGTTCCGGGTCGAGGACGCGGTGCGGAAGCTCGGCGCGATGGCCGCCAAAGGGGTCCGGACCATCGTCGATCCCACGGTGTGGGGGCTCGGCCGCTACATCCCGCGCATCCAGCGGATCGCGGCGGCCGTACCGGAGCTGAACATCATCGCCGCGACCGGGATCTACAGCTACCATGAGCTGCCGCACCAGTACGAGCACCGCGGTCCCGGGCTGGTGCTCGACATGCCGGACCCGATGATCGACGACTTCGTGCGCGACCTGACCGTGGGCATCTCCGACACCGGAGTCAAGGCGGCGTTCCTCAAGTGCGTGGTCGAGCAGGACGGGCTCACGCCCGGCGTCGAGCGGATCTGCCGGGCGGTCGCGCGGGCGCACACGCTGACCGGGGCGCCGATCACCGTGCACACGAACTCGTTCACGCAGTCCGGGCCGGTGGCGCTCGACATGTTCGCCAAGGAGGGCGTGGACCTGACCAAGGTGGTCGTGGGACACGCCGGGGACACCAATGATCTCGACTACCTGATGAGGCTGGCCGACACGGGGGCGACGCTCGGGATGGACCGGTTCGGCCTCGAGCTCTACAACCCCACGGCCCAGCGGGTAGCCACGATCGCGACGCTGTGCGAGAGGGGCTACTCCGATCGGATGGTGCTCAGCCATGACGCGGCCTGCTTCATGGACTATTTCGGGGGGATGTGGGACGAGGCCCTCGCGACGGCGGCGCCCAAGTGGCGCTACGATCACATCCACGACGACGTGCTGCCCGCCCTGCGCGCCTCGGGTGTGACCGATGAGCAGATTGAGCAGATGCTGGTGTCCAACCCGAGACGCCACTTCTCGTAAAGTGGTGGGATCGGAAGACCGACGCAGGTAGGTGGAACTGGGTGACTTCGGAGCAAGCCCTGTCGATCAGCCTGGGCCTTCAGGGGCCCTGTGTCATCGCAAGGCTCACGGGGGACTTCGACTTCGGCTCCGCGGCCGAAGTGCGCGACCGCGTCACCAAGGCCCTCGACCTCACCCAGCCACCCATGCTCGTCATCGACATGCAGGCGGTGAGCGTCTGCGACTCCTCAGGTCTGTCCGTCCTGGTCTACCTGCACAAGGCCGTCACGGCCTCCGGCGGGCGGCTGCTGCTGGCCGGGCTCAACGGCCGCTGCAAGCACCTGTTCGCGATCACCGCGCTCGACAAGTTCTTCGACATCCGTACCACGGCGGAGCTGGCCATCGCCGAACTCAGCGACGACGGGAATTCGCCGCCGTTTACCGGGTAGTCGCCGGTGCATGTCATCGGAAGAGCCCGACCTGCTGGGCATGTACCTGCGCCAGATCGGCAGGACGCCGCTGCTGTCGGCCGCGGACGAGGTCGATCTGGCCAAACGCATCGAAGCCGGCCTCTACGCCGGCCATCTGCTCGCGGGCGGCGCGGACTGCGCTGACCTGCGCCAGCTCCGCGTGGACGGCGAGGACGCCAAGGACCGGCTGATCCGGGCGAACCTGCGGCTGGTGGTGTCGACGGCCAAGAAGTACGCGCACCGCGGGCTGCCGCTGCTCGACGTCATCCAGGAGGGCAGCCTCGGGCTGATCCGGGCGGTGGAGAAGTTCGACTACCGGCGCGGGTACAAATTCTCGACCTATGGGATGTGGTGGATCCGGCAGGCGATCGAGCGCGGCATTCACGACAAGAGCCGTACCGTCCGGTTGCCGATCCACGTGGCCGAGAACGTTTCCCGATTTTTCCGGATAGAGCGGCGGTTGGCGATCGACCTGGGCCGCCCGCCGTACGACACGGAACTGGTGGAGGCGTCGGGGCGCTCACTCGACGAGATCACCGGACTGCGCCGGCTCGCCCGGGAAACGGTCAGCCTCGACCTGCCCGTGGGGGAGGGCGGCGACACGAGCATGGGCGACCTCATCCTCGACGAGGACGGGTTCAGCGCGGCGGAGTCCATGGAGTGGCGGGCGTTGAGCGAGGAACTGGAGGTCGTGTTCACGACTCTCCCGCCGCGCGAGGCGTTCATCCTGAGATTCCGGTACGGCCTGGCCGGCACCCGTAAACAGACTTACACCGAAATAGGATCCCGGCTCGGGCTGACCAGGGAGCGCATTCGGCAACTGGAGAAACAAGCCCTGAAACGCCTCCGCCAGTGCGAGCCGTTACTCGCGTGGGCTTCATAACGCGCCCACTAAAGGTGGATTGACTGTCCAGAACGCCTGATGGTTAATCAAGGTAACTGAGGCCGCTTCAAACAGGGGGAAGCGGCCATCCAGCTAGTTCTGGGGGCAGAATGCTCAGACGTCTCGCCGGAGCCTTAGCGATCACCACGGCCGCCACGACCTTGGTGATCGCCGCACCCTCCGCCGCGAACGCCTCGTCCACCACCACCATCGCCACCATGGAATCCGCCAAGAGACAGCTCATCCGCACCAAGATCTACTGGGGACGGTGCAAGGACACCTGCCGGGTCCGGGTGCGCATCAAGAACATCTCCTCCAAGCGCCTCTACGACGTGAACCTGCGCGCCAAACTGCGCGTGAACGGCCGCTACATGGGCCTGTGCCGTGACCACGTGGGCCAGATCCGGCCACGCGGCGTCCGCTGGGCGTCCTGCACGGTCCGCGGCGCGAAGCTCAACCGCATGTGGGACCGGTACCTGGACGGCCGGATCCGCTGGGACACCCGCGTCAACACCGTCGTCCACTACGAGTGGTACGGCTGACCTGCCCCAGCGCTGGACCGTGCCATCAGCACGCGAAAAAGGGGTCGAACCCGGTTCGACCCCTCACCGTGGTTCGTGGACCTAGGCGGTGATCATCAGAGCGAGACCGATCAGCACGACGATCGGGACGACCCAGACCACGGCCTCAGCAGCGAACTCCTTGTACATCGTGTAGATCTCCCTCTGGTCGCCCGCATCCGGGCCGCGGAAACGTCAACGTGCAGCATAGCCGTACGACATGAGAACTCCGTCCACACGACCTTGTGCGAGAGGTCACTCCTCCGGCTGCCGCCGCTGTGCCAGCGTCTTGCGCAGGCCGGCCAGCTTCTCGTCGGCCATCCGCGCGGGGAGCCCGGGGGCGTCCGCGTCGATCTGGGCATGGATCGCCGGCTCGTCGGCGACGCGTCGCGTCCATGCCCGTACCACCGCGGGCATCGCGTCCGCCGCCTCCCGGCTGAGCGTCGCCTCCCTGGGCAGCCACACCGTCAGGAAGGCCGACACCCGCGCCGGACTCCACCACAACCCCCGATCCCCCACGAACTCCACCAACACCCGATACGCCTCCACCACCCCGGGCACGCCGGCCAGCTCGGAGAACTCCGCCAGATCCGGCACGTGGAGGCCGCTCACCGGGCCTGCCGTCGGCCCGGCGGGCGGTGGCGGGTTTGCCGGCCGGGGCTGCGCGTGGTCCGGTCGCGCCGGTTCTTCGGCCGGCGGCGCTTGGGCTTCGGCCGGCCAGGTGTGCGCCGGGTCAGCGGCCGACTGGGTCAGGGCGTCGGCCGCTTGGGCCGGATCGTCGGCCGGCCGGGGCCGGGCGTGGTCTGGCTGTGCTGGTTTGTCGGTCGGCCGGGTCTGGGCCGGTTGGGTCGGGTCTTGGGCTGGCCTGGTCTGGGCCAGGTGGGTCGGGTCTTGGGTTGGCCCGATGTGGGTGTGGGCTGGGTCGGTTTTGGTGGGGTGGGCCGGGATGGAGCGGGTGCGGGCGAGGGTGAAGGCGCGTAGCGGGGGGAGGGTGCCGGCCACGGGGGCGCCGAGCAGCATGTCCAGCAGCGAGAAGGCCTCCAGGACGCGTCCGGCGACCAGCGCCGGGTCGGCCGGGCTCAGGCCCAGGTCGTCCAGGAACTTGGGCTCCTCGACCGCGGCGTCCACCGCGATGCCGCCGTTGACCTGGTCGATGGCCACCACGACGGTGTGGGGTTCCTTGCCGTTCCGGTACCGGAAGGTGAGCGCCGCCAGGACCTGCTCACCGTAGGGGTCGGCCTTGCCGTACCAGGCGGACTCGCACGTGACCTCACCCATCCGCCCAAGCCACTCCGGCCCCGGGCCCGCAGCCCGCACAGGTGTACCCACCGAGGTGAGCGCAGCGGCCACAAGAGCCGCCTCCGCCCCGGAAGCACCCTCCAGCAGCCCGCCGAACGCCTCCTCGTCACCGCCGTCCTCATCGAACTCGGCGACCAACCGGCTGGCCCACAGCTCAGCCCGCAGCGGCGACCGCCACCTCAGCAGATCGCCCGCCTGCGCGATGGCCACCCCATACCGGTCACTCGTCGTCATCCCTCGACCGTATCGCCTGCCCACCAACCCCACGCACCCACACGACAACCCCCCGGCCCTACGCGGGGTGGCGCTGTGTGGGGTGGCGCTGCGCACCGTCTCTACCGCAGTGCCCGGCTGTGCGGGGGCCAGCGTGCCTGACCACCGGCTCTGTAAGCAGGACCGACTGGACGAGGCGCACGGGCTTGTGTTGCCTGGTCTCACGGCGGCAAGGGGGCGGGTGCTGCCCGAAAGGGTGCCGGAGACGGCTCATGCCGCCTGGACGTGTGGGTCCGGGCGGCATGAGGTGTCTGGCTGCAGGCGGGGTTGGGTCAGCGGGGGTCGTCGCCGGTCAGGCCCGCCTTGCGGAGGGCTTCGGCCATCGCGCCCGACGGGGCCGGGCGGCGGCCGCCGTCGCGACCGCCACGCTGGCTGCCGCCACGCTGGCCGTCGCGGTTACCGCCCTGGCCGCGCGCGCTGTCGCGACCGCCGCGGCCGTCACCGCCGCGGCCGTCGCCACCGCGATTGTCGCCGCCCCCGCCGGTGCCGCCCTGGCCGTCGCTCCGGCCGGAACCGGGCTTGCCGTCGCCACGGGTTCCGCCGCCGCGGGCGTCGCCGGTCCTGGCGTCACCACGGCCGCCCCTGCCGGAAGCGCCCTGGCCCGAACCGCCACGACCGGAGGCGCCACGACCGGAACCGCCCTGGCCGGGACCGCCACGACCGGGGCCGCTCTGGCTGGGATCGCCCTGGCCCGAACCGCCCTGGCCGGGGCCGCCGGCCTGGCCGCCTCGGGGGCGGTCGGTTCGGGGGCCTCGGGGGCGGGAGTCGGTCTCGGTGTCGTCTTCCAGGCGCAAGGTCAGGGAGATGCGCTTGCGGGGGATGTCCACGTCGAGGACCTTGACGCGGACGATGTCGCCCGGCTTGGCCACGTCGCGCGGGTCCTTGACGAAGGTGCGGGACATGGCCGAGACGTGTACGAGCCCGTCCTGGTGGACGCCGACGTCGACGAAGGCGCCGAAGGCGGCCACGTTGGTGACGACGCCCTCCAGGATCATGCCCGGCGTCAGGTCGGACAGCTTCTCCACGCCCTCCTTGAACGTCGCCGTCTTGAAGGCGGGGCGCGGGTCGCGGCCGGGCTTCTCCAGTTCGCGCAGGATGTCGGTGACGGTCGGCAGGCCGAAGGTGTCGTCGACGTAGTCGTGCGGCTTCAGGGAGCGCAGGGTCGCGGTGTTGCCGATCAGCGTCTTCAGGTCGCCCTCGATCGCGCCGAGCATGCGGCGCACCACCGGGTAGGACTCGGGGTGCACGCTGGAGGAGTCGAGCGGGTCCTCACCGCCGGCGATGCGCAGGAAGCCGGCGCACTGTTCGAAGGCCTTCGGGCCCAGCCGCGCCACGTCCTTCAACGCGGTGCGGGTGCGGAACGGGCCGTTGGTGTCGCGGTGCTGGACGATGTTGTCGGCCAGGGTGGAGCCGATGCCGGACACGCGGGTCAGCAGGGGCGCCGAGGCGGTGTTGACGTCGACGCCCACCGCGTTGACACAGTCCTCGACGACCGCGTCGAGCGAGCGGGAGAGCTTGGTCTCCGACAGGTCGTGCTGGTACTGGCCGACACCGATGGACTTGGGGTCGATCTTGACCAGCTCGGCCAGCGGGTCCTGGAGCCGGCGGGCGATCGAGACCGCGCCGCGCAGCGAGACGTCCAGTTCGGGAAGCTCCTGCGACGCGTACGGCGACGCCGAGTAGACCGAAGCCCCCGCCTCCGAGACCACGATCTTGGTGATGCCGGGCATGTGCTTGACCAGCTCCCCGGCGAGCTTGTCGGTCTCGCGGGAGGCGGTGCCGTTGCCGATGGCGATCAGCTCGACGTTGTGGCGCTGGGCCAGCGCGCCGAGGGCGGCCAGCGACTGGTCCCACTGCCGCTTGGGCTCGTGGGGATAGATGGTGGCGGTCTCGACGACCTTGCCGGTGGCGTCGACGACGGCGACCTTCACACCGGTGCGCAGGCCGGGGTCGAGGCCCATGGTGGCGCGGGTGCCGGCGGGCGCGGCGAGCAGCAGGTCGCGCAGGTTGGTGGCGAAGACGCGCACCGCCTCCTCCTCGGCCTCCTGCCACATGCGCATGCGCAGGTCGAGGCCCAGGTGGACGAGGATGCGGGTGCGCCAGGCCCAGCGCACGGTCTCGCCCAGCCACTGGTCGGCGGGCCGCCCCTGGTCGGCGATGCCGAAGCGGGCGGCGATGCGCGGCTCGTAGTCGGTGCCCTCGTCGGGTTCCAGCGTGAGGGAGAGGATCTCCTCCTTCTCCCCGCGGAACATCGCCAGGATCCGGTGGGAGGGCAGCTTGGTGAACGGCTCGGCGAAGTCGAAGTAGTCGGAGAACTTGGCCCCCGCCTCCTCCTTGCCCTCGCGTACCTTGGCCGAGAGCTGCCCGCGGCTCCACAGCTGCTCGCGCAACTCGCCGATGAGGTCGGCGTCCTCGGCGAAGCGCTCGATGAGGATGGCGCGCGCGCCTTCGAGCGCGGCGGCGGCGTCGGCCACGCCCTCGGTGAGGAAGCCCTCGGCCACGGCCAGCGGGCTCAGCGAGGGGTCGGCGAGCAGCTGGTCGGCCAGCGGCTCCAGCCCCAGCTCGCGGGCGATCTGCGCCTTGGTGCGCCGCTTGGGCTTGTAGGGCAGGTAGATGTCCTCCAGGCGGGCCTTGGTGTCGGCCGCCATGATCTGCGCCCTGAGCTCGTCGTCGAGCTTGCCCTGCGACTCGATCGACTCCAGGATGGCCGCCCGCCGCTCTTCCAGCTCGCGCAGGTAGCGCAGCCGTTCCTCGAGCGTGCGCAGTTGCGCGTCGTCGAGGGTGCCCGTGACCTCCTTGCGGTAGCGGGCGATGAACGGCACGGTGGCGCCGCCGTCGAGCAAGTCGACGGCCGCCTGAACCTGCCCTTCGCGCACCCCGAGTTCTTCCGCGATCCGCTGGTGAATAGAGAGCACTTGCCTGCCTTTCGATGGTCCCCGCCGGTCAATTGTGCAGGACCGCGCCGTCTTTCATGACCAGAGAGCGGGGCGGATGGGTCACCACTGCCTCGGCCGCGCCGCCTGCCGGCACCACGACGAGGTCGGCCCGGTCGCCCGCGGACAGGCCGTAGCCGGTGAGGCCGAGCGCCCGCGCGCCGCCGTAGGTCGCCGCCTCCAGCGCGAGCTCGATGTCGGGATCGGAGCGGAAGGTGCTGCGGTAGGCCAGGTGCATCGCCCGCTCCAGCATGTCGCCGGAGCCGTAGGGCCCCCACAGGTCGCGGATGCCGTCGTGGCCGCAGGCGACGACCACCCCGGCCGCGCGCATCTTCTTCACCGGTGGCACCGGGAAGTTGTAGACGGCGCCGGTGGCCAGCGCCACGCCCGCGTCGGCGAAGCCCTCGGCCAGGCGGCCCTGGTGGGCCTCGTCGATCTGGCCCAGCGCGTAGGCGTGGCTGACCGTGACCCGGCCGCCCAGCCCCAGCGCCCTGGTGCGCTCGGTGATGAGCTCCAGCTCCCAGGCGCCGAGCGTGCCGCCGTCGTGGAGGTGGATGTCGAGGTGGGCGCCATAGCGCTCGGCCAGACCGAAGATCAGGTCGAGGTGGCGCACCGGGTCGCGGTCGATGCCCGCGGGGTCGAGCCCGCCGACGGCCTCCACGCCGCTCTTCAGCGCCGCTTCGAGCAGTGCGGCGGTGCCGGGGTTGGTGAGCACGCCGTGCTGGGGGAAGGCGACCTGCTGCACGGTGACCGGGACGCGGCCGGCCGCCTCGCGCACCGCCTCGACGCCGCGCAGACCGGCCTCGGGGTCGATGTCGGTGTGGGTGCGCGAGTGGGTGGTGCCGCAGGCGCTCATCCGCCGCAGCAGCCGCTCGATCCGCTCCACGCTGGGCACGCCCAGCTCGGCCCGTCTGGCCAGGTCGTTGCCGATCCGTCCGGCGAGGGTGTCGTCGGCGGAGTGGGGCACCCACGGCCCGCCGTAGAGCGTCTTGTCGAGGTGGCAGTGTGACTCGACGAGGCCGGGCAGCACGAGCTGGCCGGTGACGTCGACGACGTGGGCGGCGGGGACGTCGAGCGCGGCGCCGACCTGCTGGATCAGGCCGTCGCCCACCAGGATGTCGGCCGGCGCCCCCTGCCCCCAGGGGTGGCCGCCGCGCAGGAGTGTCGCGGTCATGGCAGAACCATAGACCCGGGGACCGACGAAACTCAGCCCTCGCCGAGCCTTCCCACGGGGGCGACCACGTGGCGTTTCGCCCCTGTACAGACCCATTCGGGGGTGTTGTTCACGTGCAGTCCGAAGCCGTGAACGGGGCAGAGCGGCCAGCTCGTCCAGAGCACCTCGACGATGATCTCCTGGGCGAGGTCGGCCACCTCCGCCAGCGGGTCGGCGCTCTGGCGCGGGTCGAAGCCGGTGGACGAGGCCTGCCCGCCGTACTCCACCCGCAGCCACCCGTCCCCCCACGCGGGCGCGCACACGCGCAGCCGCCCGGGGACCGCGGTCGCGTCGAGGTCGCGCTGCACCGTCCGCACGGCCAGGTCCAGGCGCGCGAAGCCGGTGAGGAGAGTACGAAGGTCCAGGTCGGCCGGTACGGCCACGCCAAGCCCCTCCAGCGCCACGGCCAGCTCCACGACCCGATCGCCGGAGAGCTCACCGGCCGAGACGGCCGCGTGGACCTCCCCCGCCAGTTCCTCGAACGTCACCTGATCTCGCCCAGCCGCGCCACGTTGGCCACGTCGTCCGCGTCGGTGCTCGGCGTGCCCGCGAACCACGCGTCCAGGATCTCGGTGAGCAGCGCCGGCGACGTCAGCCGGATGCTCAGGGCGAGCACGTTGGCGTCGTTCCAGGTACGCGCGCCGTCGGCGGTGTAGGCGTCGGCGCACAGGGCCGCGCGCACGCCGGGGACCTTGTTGGCCGCGATGGCGGCGCCCGTGCCGGTCCAGCAGGAGACGACGGCCTGCTCGGCACGTCCCTCCGCCACGTCGCGGGCGGCCGCCTCCGACGCCCACGCCCAGTCGTCGCGCTCGGCGTCGTCGAGGGCGCCATGGGTGATCACTTCGTGGCCGCGAGCGCGCAGCTCGGCCACCACCGTCCCGGCCACCCCGTCGAGGCTGTCGGCCGCCACTGAAATGCGCATGCTCCGATGTTCTCGTGCCTTCGGCTGGAATCGAACCAGCGACCTCCTGCTCCGCAAGCAGGCGCGCTCTCCACTGCGCCACGAAGGCGTGACGGGTGCGGGGATCGAACCCGCCTGGAGCGGCTTATGAAACCGCCGGGCACACCAGCGCCCCCACCCGTCCGGACATGCGAATGCCCCGGGAACCATGTCCCGGGGCACGAGTCGTACGTTCCTAGGCCCAGGACATGCCGCTACGGCGGTCACGCATTCGGAGGGTGTTCATGACTGGTCCTTTCGGGCGATGTGACGAGGATGTCGTGAAGGGGGCGTGCGATGCAACGGGATTAAGGCCGGTCTCCACCAGGTTCGCAGCCGGGATTGCTCATGTGGGCACGAACGGGAGTTCGCGGGGGTAAGTGATAAACGACCACTACGGTGGCTTGTGTGCTGATCAAAGAGGATGACATCCCTGCTCTCGCGAGGGGCTGCGCGGTGCTGGGCACCGGAGGCGGCGGCGACGTACGCACCGGTTCGTTAGCTGCGCGGCGGGCGATCCAGGCGTACGGCGGGGTTCCGCTCATCGAGCTCGCCGATCTGCCGGAGGACGCCCTGATCCTCCCGCTGTCCGGGATCGGCGCGCCGACGGTCAGCCACGAGATGATCCACAGCGTGGACGAGCCGAAGCGGATCGCCGAGGAGGTGGAGCGCATCTTCGGCCGTGCTCCGGCCGCGGTGATGTCCTCGGAGATCGGCGGCGGCAACGGGGTGGCGCCGGTCGCCTGGGCGGCCCAGCTCGGGCTGCCCCTGCTCGACGCCGACGGCATGGGCCGGGCGTTTCCCGAGGTCCAGATGGTCTCCATGTACGTGGCAGGGCTCCCCGCCGACCTGGTGATCATGTCGGACGTGGCGGGAAACGTCGTGACCATCAGGCCCGTGGACGGCTTGTGGTCGGAACGGCTGGCCCGCGCCGTCTGCGTGGCCGCCGGATCGAGCGCGCTGATGGCCGACTACGTGCTGACCGCCGGGCAGGCGCGCGGCGCGGTCATCGAGGGTACGGTCACCCGCGCGATAGCCGTGGGCAGGGCCACCGAGCACACCGCCGACCCGCTCCGCGCCCTTCAGGACGAACTGGGCGCCCGCCGCCTGATCACCGGCAAGCTCACCGACGTCGAACGCCGCACCTCGGGCGGCTTCGTCAGAGGCTCGGCCGTGATCGAGGGCACGGGCGCCGACCGCGGCCGCACGCTCACCCTGGAACTCCAGAACGAGAACCTGGTCGCGCTGGAGGACGGCCGGGTTCGCGCGATCGTCCCCGACCTGATCACGGTCGTGGACACCGAGACCGCGATCGCCGTCCAGACCGAGTCGCTGCGTTACGGTCAGCGCGTCACCGTGCTCGCCTGGGCCTGCGACCCGCTCTGGCGGACCGAGAAGGGCCTGGAGACGGCCGGCCCGGCCGCGTTCGGCTACGACCTGGACTACGTGCCCGTGGAGGAGCTCGCATGACGTTGCGCATCGGAATCGACGTCGGCGGCACCAACACGGACGCGGTGGTGCTCGACGCGGCCGACCGGGTGGTGGCCAAGGCCAAGCGCGCCACCACGGCCGACGTCACCGGCGGCCTGCGCGCCGCCCTGGACGCCGTCCTGACCGAACTGGCCCGCACCGGCCCGGCGGACCGGGTCGGCAGGGTCATGCTGGGCACCACCCACGCCACCAACGCGATCCTGGAGCGCCGCAACCTCGGCCGGGTCGCGGTCGTGCGGCTGGGCGCGCCCGCGACCACGTCCGTGCCGCCGCTGTCGGACTGGCCCGCCGACCTGCGCGCCGCGGTCTCGGCCGGTGAGGCGATCCTGCCCGGCGGCCACTACGTGGACGGCCGCCCGATCAGCCCCCTCGACCTGGACGCCGTCCGCCGTTTCCTGGACGGCGTCAAGGCCGACGCGGTGGCGGTGTCGGGTGTGTTCAGCCCGGCGGACGCCGAGCACGAGCGCCTCGTCGGCGAACTCGTCGAGCGCGAGTACGGCCTGCCGGTCAGCCTCAGCCACGAGATCGGCTCGCTCGGGCTGCTGGAGCGCGAGAACGCGACCGTGCTCAACGCCGCCCTGTACGGCGTGGCCGCCGCGGTCACCGGGGCGCTGGTGGAGGCCCTGGCCGAGAGGGGTCTGACGGCGCGGCCGTACCTGGCGCAGAACGACGGCACGCTGATGACGGTGGAGTACGCCGCCCGCCTGCCCGTCTCCACGATCGGCTCGGGACCGGCCAACTCGCTGCGCGGCGCGGCGTTCCTGTCGGGGGTGAAGGACGCGATCGTGGCCGACGTCGGCGGCACCTCCACCGACCTGGGCGTGCTCATGGGCGGATTTCCCCGGGAGTCGGCCGCGGCGGTGGAGATCGGCGGCGTGCTCACCAACTTCCGCATGCCCGACATCCTGGCCATCGCGATGGGCGGCGGGACCCGGTTGCGCCCCGGTGCGATCGGCCCGGACTCGGTGGGGTACCGGCTGGCGGAGTCCGCGCTGGTCTTCGGCGGTACGGTGCCCACCATGACCGATGCGGGCGTACGGGCCGGGCGCATGCCCGGCGCGCCGCGCGAGTGGCGCTCGGCGCTGGACGAGCACGTGGGTGCGGCGGTCATGCTGGCGGATAGCCTGGTCATAGCCGACGAGATGGTGGCCGACGCCGTGGACCGCATGTCACTGGGCCGGGCCGACCGCCCGCTGGTCGCGGTGGGCGGCGGCGCGTTCCTGCTGGCCGGGCGGATCCCCGGCGTCAGCCAGGTGATCAGGCCCGAGCACGCCGAGGTGGCCAACGCCGTCGGCGCCGCGATCGCGCTGGCCAGCGGCCGGGTGGACACGATCGTGCCGGCGGGCGCCGGTCGCGCGCGGGCCATCGAGCGGGCCAAGGAGGAGGCGGCGGCGAAAGCCGTGCAGGCGGGGGCGGATCCCGCTCGTGTTGAACTGGTGGATGTGCACGAGGTTCCGTTGAGCTATCTGGCGGAGCCGGCGGTGCGCCTTCATGTAAAGGCCGCAGGTCCGCTATCGAATTGACGCCCAACGGCGGACGTTCGTCGCTACGATCTTGCCGCGGCTGAAGCCGGACAAAACCCATTGAAAGGACCCCATATATGCACTGGCACAAGCGACTGGCCGTCGCCGGGGTCGCCGGCGCCGTCGCTCTGACCGCCTCCGCCTGCGCCGGCGGACAGGTGCGCGGAGCCGGCGGGACGCCGGGGCCCAGCGAGTCGGCCGCCGCCACCGGCGGGGCCGCGCCCAAGCAGAACGACGCCACCTTCGTCTACTCGCCCAACCTGGGCGTGGTCACCGACTGGGACCCGGCCACCTCGTACTCCAACGAGATCGTCGCCATGTCCAACATCTACGAGGGCCTGACCAGGTACAACGCCGAGACGAAGAAGCCGGAGCCGCGCCTCGCGACCGAGTGGTCGTCGGCCAAGGACGGCAAGGAGTGGACCTTCAAGCTTCGCCAGGGCGTGAAGTTCCACACCGGCAAGCCCATGGACGCCGAGGCGGCCAAGAAGGCCATCGAGCGCACGATCAAGATGAACGGCGGCCCCGCCTACATCTGGAGCGCCGTCGACACCATCGAGGCCGTCGACCCGGCCACGTTGAAGTTCACGCTCAAGTACGCCACCCCGCTCGACCTCGTCTCCTCCGCCGGGTACGCCGCCTACATCTACGACGTGGACGGCGTGGACAAGGACGGCAAGAAGGACGGCGGCACCGGCCCGTACACGATCGACCAGTGGCAGAAGGGCAAGGAGACCGAGCTCACGCTGAAGGCGTACGAGGGCTACTGGGGCGGATGGAAGCCCGACCAGTACAAGAAGGTCGCCTTCCGGGTCACCCCGCAGCTCACCACCGCCTGGCAGCTGCTGCAGCGCGGCGAGGTCAACTACGTGCAGCGCCTCAACCCGCAGCTGTTCGAGCAGGCCGGGATGACGGAGGGCGTCCAGGTGAAGCAGACGCCGTCGTTCCAGAACCTGCTGGTGTTGTTCAACACCGAGTCGGGCCCCACCAAGTCCGCCGAGGTACGGCAGGCCCTGCAGCTGGCCATCGACTACGACGGCCTGGCCGCGGCGCTCAAGGGCGCGGGCACCAAGAGCAGCGGCCTGGTCCCGCAGGGACTGCTCGGCCACGTCTCCGGCATGGAGCCCAAGCAGGACCTGGCCAAGGCGCAGGAGCTGCTGCAGTCGGCCGGTTACGGGCCCGACAACGAGGAGCTGAAGCTCAAGCTGACCTACGCCCAGGGCGACGACGACCAGAAGCTCCTGGTCACGCTGCTGAGCTCGGCGCTGAAGAACGTCAACGTCGCCGTCGAGGCCAAGCCGATGGCCTGGGAGGCGCAGTGGGACCTGGGCAAGAAGAAGGGCCAGGACATCTTCGTCATGTACTGGTACCCGGACTACGCCGACGCCTACAGCTGGTTCCTCAACGTCTTCCGCAGCAAGGAGCCGCCTGAGTTCAACCTGTCATACCTGAAGGACGCCGAGATCGACAAGGCGATCGACTCGCTGCCCGAGCTGACCGCCACCGACCAGCTCAAGGCCGACCAGGTCTACTCCGAGCTGCAGAAGAAGATCATTCAGGAGAAGGCGGCGGTGGCGGTGCCGTACGTGCAGACCTACCAGCGCGCGCTCACCGCCGACGTGAAGGGCTACGTCGACAACCCGGCCTACCCGAACGTGGTGTTCTTCTACAACCTGTCACGCTGATGTGGCGTTACCTGCTCCGCCGGCTCGGCCAGGCACTCCTGGTCGTGGCCGGCGTGGTCACGCTCACCTTCGTGATCATGCGGCTGGTGCCGGGCGATCCGGCGGTGGCCTTCGCGGGGCCGAAGGCCTCGCCGGAGGAACTGGCGGCGGCGCGGGCGCGCTTCGGGCTGGACGACCCGGTGCCGGTCCAGCTGTGGAACTACGTACGCGACCTGGTGACCGGCGACTGGGGCACCAGCCTGCACACCCGGCGCCCGGTCCGCGAAGATCTGATGACGGCCTTCCCCGCCTCGCTGGAGCTGGTGGGGGCGGCGCTGATCCTGGCCATCGCGCTGGGCATCCCGATCGGCGTGCTCGCCGCCCGCTACAAGACGGGATTTCCGGATCTGGGGGTACGCGTCGGCTCCATGCTGGCCGTCTCCATCCCCGTCTTCTGGCTGGCCCTGGCCGTACAGACGGTCTTCGCCAGCAACCTCGGCTGGTTCCCGGTGGCCGGTGAGTACGACGGGAGCCTGGACAGCACGAGCCCGCTCACCCTCTGGACCAACATCACGATCGTGGACGCGCTCATCACCGGCAACTGGCCCATCTTCACCAGCACGCTGCAGCACCTCGTCCTGCCCGCCCTCGTGGTGGCGGCCTACCCGGCCGGCGTGATCGCCCAGCTCACCCGCGCGGCCCTGATCGAGGAGGCGGGCCAGGACCACGCCAGGCTGGAGCGCGCCCTGGGCTTCTCCGAGTCCAAGATCCTCACCAGGTTCGCGCTGCGGGCCGCGCTCAACCCGGTGCTGTCGCTGATCGCGCTGGTCTTCGCCTACGCCATGGTCAACGGCTTCCTGGTCGAGGCGGTCTTCAACTGGCCCGGCCTCGGCCGCTACGCGGTCGACTCGATCCGCTCGCTGGACACCCCCGCCATCGCCGGGATCACCCTGCTGATCGCGATCGTGTACGTGCTGAGCAACCTGGCCGTCGACCTCCTGCAGGGCGTCGTGGACCCGAGGGCGAGGGCCCGATGAAGGCACCGGAACCGCGCAGGACGCTGCCCCGGATGCCCGACCGGTTCGCCGCCGCGGGGGCCGTGCTCATCGTCCTGGTCGTGCTGGCCGCGCTCTTCGCGCCGTGGCTGGCGCCGTACCCGGTGGACGAGCCCAAACCGCTGGAGGCGCTGCTGCCGCCGAGCGGCGAGCACTGGTTCGGCACCGACCAGGTGGGCCGCGACGTGTTCACCCGCGTGCTGTACGGCGGGCGCACCTCGCTGGGCATCGCCGTGGCGGTGCTGGCCTCCTCCGCGCTGGTCGGCGTGAGCCTGGGCATGATCGCGGGATACGCGGGCGGCTGGCTGCGCGACGTGATCATGCGGATCACCGACATCTTCCTGGCCTTCCCCGCGCTGCTGCTGTCGCTGGCGCTGGCCGTGGTGCTCCAGCCGAGCGTCACCACGGTGATCGTGGCGATCGCGGTCACCTGGTGGCCCTGGTACGCGCGGCTGGCCGCCTCGGTCGCCGCCTCCGTGGCCAGCCGCCCGTACGTGGACGCCGCCCGGTGCCTCGGCGTGCCCGCGCCGCTGATCGTGGCGCGCCATGTGCTGCCGAACTCGCTGACCCCCGTGCTCGTCCAGGTCTCGCTCGACGCCGGTGGCGTGATCCTGACCGCCGCCGCCCTGTCCTACCTGGGACTCGGCGCCCACGAGCCGACCGCGGAGTGGGGCCTGATGGTCGAGCAGGGCCAGACCCTGTTCACCACGAACTGGTGGGTGGTCACCTTCCCCGGCCTGGCGATCGTCCTGACCGCCTTCGCCTTCAACGTGCTGGGCGAGGGCCTGCGCAACGCGCTGGATCCGAGAAGGGTGGTGCGATGATCGAGGTACGTGACCTGGAGGTCCGCTACGGCGCGCGGACCGTCGCCCGCGTCCCCGAACTCGACGTGGCCGCCGGTGAGTGCGTGGCGATCGTGGGGGAGAGCGGCTCGGGCAAGTCGACGACGCTGATGTCGCTGCTGGGCCTCACCGAGAACGCCGACGTCACGGGCAGCATCAAGGTCTGCGGCCTGGACGTGCGCGCGGCCTCGCCCCGCGAGCTGCGCGCGATCAGAGGCGCCCGCGCGGCCCTGGTCATGCAGTCGCCGCAGGCCGCGCTCAGCCCGACCACCCGCCTGGGCACGCTGATGCGCCGCGCGCTGAAGCTCCACGGCGTCACCGCCGACCCGGTGGCCGCGGTGAAGGCGGTCATGCTGGACCCGGCGATCCTGCGCCGCTACCCGCACGAGATCTCCGGCGGCCAGGCCCAGCGCTTCGCGATCGCGCTGGCCATCGCCCTGGGCGCGGAGGTCGTCCTGGCGGACGAGCCCACCAGCGCCCTGGACGTCACGGTCCAGGCCGAGGTGATCACGGTTCTGCGCCGCCTGCAGCGCGAGCGCGACCTGGCCATTCTGCTCGTCTCTCACGACCTGGCCCTGGTCAGCACCATCGCCGACCGGGTGCTGGTCATGAAGGACGGCGAGGTCGTGGAGTCGGGCCCGGCCGCGCGCGTCCTGGCCGACCCGTCCCACCCCTACACCCGCGACCTGCTGGAGGCCACGCCGTGACGATCCTGCGCGCGCAAGACCTCACTCTCGGGTATACGAAGGTGAGGAGCTCGCGACGATATGGCGAGCAGTCCGTCGTCCACGACGTGAGCCTGGACGTGACGACGGGTGGCGTCGGCCTGATCGGCGAGAGCGGCTCCGGCAAGACCACGCTCGCCCGCGCCTTCCTCGGCCTCCTGAAGCCCCAGAAGGGCACCATCTGGTACGGCGGGCAGGACCTGAGAAAGGCTGACATGCGGGCCTTCCGGCGTGACGTCCAGCCGGTCTTCCAGGCCGAGTCGCTCAACCCCCGCAGGCGCGTGGGCGCCTCGATCGCCGAGGGCCTGCCCGACCGCGACCGCGTCGGCGAGCTCATGGAGCAGGTCGGCCTCGACCCCGCCCTGGCCGTCCGCCGCCCCCACGAGCTGTCCGGCGGCCAGCGCCAGCGCGTCGTCATCGCCCGCGCCCTGGCCGTCGGCCCGAAGCTGCTGATCCTCGACGAGCCGACCAGCGCCCTGGACGTCACCGTGCAGGCCAAGGTGCTCGACCTGCTGGCCGGGCTGGACACCGAGCGCCTGCTGATCACCCACAACCTCGCCGTCGTGGGCAGGCTGTGCGCGACCAGTCACGTGCTGTTCGCCGGGCGGGTGGTCGAGTCGGGACCGACAGCCGAGCTGCTGGCCGCGCCTGCCCACCCCTACACCAGGGCGCTCAGGGACGCCGTGCCCACGCTGGGCGGGCAGCCGCCGCAGGCGGGCACCAGCGCGCCGCCTGCCGAGACGGGGTGCCCGTTCCGGTCGCGCTGCCCGCTGGCCGTACCCGAGTGTGAGCGCGCGCCGGAGACGCGCGAGGTGGGTGAGGGGCGCACGGTGGCCTGCCACCGCGCGGAGGACGTGCTCACCGGGCCATAAAGCCGCTCACCGGGCCCTTATGCCGCTTACAGGGCCTTGAGGCCGCTGATCACCTCCAGCAGGACCCGCTTGTCGGGCGCGGGCGGCGGGTGCTCGACCTGGACGAGCTGCTGGGCGTGCAGGTCGCCGACCAGGACGCGGACGACGCCGATGGGCAGGTTCAGCTCGGCGGCCACGTCGACGAGCCGGGTGGGCTTGGTGCACTTCTGCATGATGATCAGGTGCTCGGGGCCGAGGCCCATCGGCGGGGTGAGGCCTCCGGCGGTGATGATCACCGCGATCAGGTCGATGGCCTCGCTCGCGGGGACGGTACGCCCGCGGGTGAGGAGGTACGCGGGCACGATCGGCCCGGCGTCCTCGTCGAGCCAGCGCTCGTCACTCACCGCGCACCACCTTGATGGGGCGGGCGGTGGGCTCGGCCGGCGTCTCGCTCTGCTGCGTCACATGCTCTGCCGGGATCAGCACGATGGCGGTGGTCCCTCCATATGGTGAACCGCGCAACGTCACGCGGATGTCATGCCTGGCGGCCAGGCGGGCGACGACGAACAGGCCGAGCCTGTCGCTGTCGGCAAGGTCGAATTCGGGCGGGCTGGCCAGGCGCGTGTTCAGGTCGGCCAGCTCCTCGGGGCTCATGCCGAGCCCCCGGTCCTCCACCTCGATGGCGAAGCCCCGGGCGGCGGCCTCGCCGCGCACCATGACCGGGGTGTGCGCGGGCGAGTACACCGTGGCGTTCTCGATGAGCTCGGCGATCAGGTGGATGACGTCGCCGACGAGCGGCCCGGCCAGCGCGTGGCTGGGCATCGGCTCGACCGCCACCCGCTGGTAGTCCTCCACCTCGGCGGTGGCGCCGCGCGCCACGTCGTGCAGCGGCACCGGCTTGCTCCAGCCTCGGCCGGGCGTCGCGCCGGACAGGATGATCAGGCCCTCCGCGTGGCGGCGCATCCGGGTGGTGAGGTGGTCGAGGCGGAACAGGTCGTCCAGCGCGTCCGGCTCGGTGGCCTTGTGCTGCATGCCCTCCAGCTGGATGCGCTGGCGGTGCAGGAGCGTCTGGCTGCGCCTGGCCAGGTTGCGGAAGACGTGGCCGACGCCCTCGCGCAGCTGCGCCTGGCCGACGGCGGCCTCGACGGCGGTGCTCTGCACGGTGGAGAAGGCCTGGCCGACGTCGTCGATCTCGGTCGTGGTGCTGGCGACCTTCACCTCGGGCACGTCGATCTGCTCGCCCTTGCGCAGCTTCTCGACGACCTGGGGCAGCCGGTCCTGCGCCACTTCCAGCGCGGCCAGCCGGAGCGTGACCAGTTCCTTGGACAGCCGGTTTCCCGCGCGCATCGAGATCACGATGGACACGATCACGAGCGCGAGGCCGGTGCCGCCCAGGATGACCGCGCGCAGCAGCACCGAGTCGGCCACGGGGGCGGCGCGCGCGGTGAGCATCTGCGAGGCGGTCATCTGGAAGTCCTGGAAGGACTTCGACAGCGATTCGGTGGTGGTGACCCAGCCCTCCGGGGTGCGCCCGGCGATGATCTGGTCCTCCATCACCCGCATGCGCTGGTAGAGCGGCGAGGTGAGCAGGGCCACCTGCGCGTCGCGCATGGCCGGGTCGAGCTCGGCGACGGACTGGTCGACGAGGAAGCGCCGGTTGCCGACGAGCTGGGTGAAGATCCGGCGCTCCTGCGCGGTGGTCGGGCCGGAGGCGACGGCCTGCTCCCTGGTGAGCAGTTCCTTGGCGTAGCCGAGGTCGATCACGATGCGCGACTGCTCGTAGATCGGGATGTCGTCGACGAAGGCGACCCGCCGGTGCAGGCCGAACAGCGAGTCGATCATGGCGCTGTAGGTCTCGATGGCGTGCACGCGCGCGGTGAGACCGGCGTCGATCTCGCCCCTGAGCGCGTCGATCCGGCCGAGCTGGATGAGGACCTGGTCGACCTGGGAGCTGATCGAGGGGGAGGCGTCCTTCGACTTGGCGGTCTGGACCTTGAACTCCTCGGCCGCCTGGTCGGTGCGGGCGCGCTGGGCGTTGGCCGACGAACGCTCCATGCTGCCGCCGGAGCGCAGCAGGCGCGTCGAAGCCAGCCGTTCGCGCTGGATCTCACTGATCAGGCGATAGGCGGGATGGCGCAGGTTGGACCACAGCGTGGTGTACTCCCTGAGCTCCAGGCTCTCGCCCGCGGTCACCGCGGCGATCACGCCCCACAACACCACCATCGACATGAGCGGAACCAGCAGCAGACCGACGATCTTCATGCGGATCGTTCTGCTGCGGGTCATTGACACCTCACTCCGGCCGGTCCCCAACTGGAAACCCCGGACGGGACAAGCCTTGAGGATAGCAATCCGATCACCAGAATTCCCTATTTTTCAGGACTTTCGGGCATCTGTGGCGTCATCTTGCAGTAGTTTCAGGCGCAACATCGGTCACAGGGGAGATGCATGCGCCGTCGTCTCGCAGCGGCCGCGCTGGCATTCACCATCGCGGCGTGCTCGGCGCCCCCTCCTCCGGTACGGCAGGCGCCCCCCGGCGAAGCCGCCTTCGTCTACGCCCAGAACCTGGACGTCGTCACCGACTGGGACCCGGCGACCTCGTACTCCAACGAGATCATCGCCCTGCAGAACATCTACGAGACCCTGACCGTCTGGAACCCGGTCACCAAGAAGGCCGGCCCCCGACTGGCCACCGCCTGGAACGCCAGCTCCGACGGCAAGACCTGGACGTTCACCCTGCGCCCCGGCGTGAAGTTCCACAGCGGCAGGCCCCTCGACGCCGCCGCGGTCAAGGCCGCCGTCGAGCGGACGATGAAATCCGGCGCCGGCGCCTCCTACATCTGGGACGCGGTCGAGTCGATCCAGGCCCCCGGCCCGCTGACCGTGACCTTCCAGCTCAAGTACGCCGCCCCGCTGGACCTGACCGCCTCGGCCGCCTACGCCGCCTACATCTACGACACCGCCGTCGTCGAGCAGGTGAAGGACGGCAAGACCGACGCCGGCTCCGGCCCCTACACGATCGCGAGCTGGCGCAAGGGCGAGGAGAACGAGCTCACGCTCAAGGCCTTCGCCGGCTACTGGGGCGGATGGGACCGCCCGCACTACCGGACCGTCAAGTACCGCGTCGTGCCCGACCCGCGCCGCCGCTGGGAGCTGCTCCAGAGCGGCGAGGTCAGCTTCGTCAACCGGCTCAGCCCCCGGCTGTATGCGCGGGCCACCAGGACACCCGGCGTGCGGACCGCGTCCATGCCGTCACTGCAGACCGCGATGCTGCTGTTCAACACCGCCCACGGGCCGCTGCGCGACGTCCGGCTCCGCAAGGCGGTGCAGAAGGCGGTCGACTACCGGGGGCTGATCAGGGCGCTGGACGGCTCCGCCGTACCGGCGAGCGGGATCGTGCCGGAAGGGCTGCCGGGACACCAGCGCGGGCGGATATCCCGTCAGGACCTCGCCATGAGCGCGCAGTTGCTGCAGCGGGCCGGCCACGGCCCGGGAGGCAGGCCGCTCAAGCTCACGCTCACCTACGCCGAGGGCGACGCCGACCAGGCCACGCTCGCGCGGCGGCTGACCGAGACGCTGCGCACGCTCAACGTCACGCTCGACGCCCGGCCGATGCCCTGGATCGCCCAGTGGGACCGGGGCAAGAAGCGGGGCCAGGACATCTTCGTCATGTACTGGTGGCCCGACTACGCCGACGGCTACTCGTGGTTCGGCAACGTCTTCCGCAGCGGCACTCCGCCGGTCTTCAACCTGACCTACCTCAAGGACCCCGTGGCCGACAGCATGATCGACATGTTGCCGGTGCTCAACGTGAGCGACCGGCCGGCCGCCCAGAAGAGCTTCAGGCAGCTCACCGGCAGGCTGCTGGACGAGCGGGCGGTGGCGGCCTTCCCCTGGGTGGTCAACTACCAGCGGGCCTACCTGGGCGCCGTCGCCGGGTACGACGACAACCCGGCCTATCCGGACGTGGTCTTCGTCTACGACCTGCGGCCGTCGGCCTGAGCGGACTCGGTCTCCACGCGCTCGCGCAGGCGCGTCCTGATCTCGTCGGGCGTGTAGGCGCGGCGGCGCCGCTCGTCCCGCGCGATCACCACTCCGGTCGCCGCGACTCCCGCGATTCCGGCAAGTCCGAGCCATTTCCACCAGCGCATGTGCTTAGGCTAACAAGGTGCTGACTCTCGATGAGGCTGTGAACGTCACCAGGACGGGAGATCTGTGGATCTTCCGCGGGCGCTCGGTCCCCGACCGCGCCATCCAGACGATGACCAACAGCCCGGTCAACCATGTCGGGATGGCGATCGTGGCCGAGGACATGCCGCCGATGATGTGGCACGCGGAGCTGGGCAAGTCGCTGCTCGACCTGTGGTCGGGCACCCATCACCGCGGCGTGCAGCTGCACGACCTGCGTGACGCGGTGACGGTCTGGGCCGACCGCTACGGCCAGCGGGCCTGGCTGCGCCAGCTGGAACCGCAGGCCACGCCCGAGATGGAGGACGCCGCCCTGCGCGCGGTGGCCAGGCTGGACGGCACGCCGTTCCCCTCCACCGCCCGCCTGGCCGGACGCTGGGCCCGTGGCCGCGTCCCCCAGTTGCGCGGCCGGGTCAAGGACCGCACGCTCGAAAGCGCCTACTGCGCCGAGGTGGTGGCGGTGACCTACGAGGAGATGGGCCTGCTGCCGGGCGGCAAGCGGCCCAACTGGTACGACCCGGGCCGCTTCTGGAGCGGCGACGAGCTCGACCTCATGCTCGGGCACAAACTCGGCAACGAGATCACCGTCGGCGTCGAGCTCACCCGCTGAGCGCCCGGCGCAGCCGCCACGTGCCCAGGACGAACAGGACGACGGCAAGGGCGCCGAGCACGGCGAGCTGCGGCAGCACGCCCGTGAGACCGTCGCCGTGCCGGACGAGGCGGGCGAAGGCGTCATAGCCCCACGCGTGCGGGGTGAGGTAGGCGAGCGTCCGCATCGGCTCGGAGAACGACTCCAGCGGGATCGTCGCGCCGCCCAGCGTCGGCAGCCCGAGCCCGAACACCATGGCCAGCGAGATCGGCGGCCCCGGTGTGCGGAACGCTGCGCCCAGCAGCATGCCCGCCCCGCCGCCGACCAGCGAGAAGACCAGCAGCACCGCCAGCGCCCCCGCCGGGTCGCCCCACGAGACCCCGAACAGCGCCATCGACCCCAGCATGATCAGTACTGCCTGGAACAGCGCGATCGCGATCCGCCCCGCCGCCTCGCCGGCGATGATCGTGCGCAGCCGCGTGGGCCCGGCCGACAGCCTCGCGGTCACCCCGATCGCCCGCGACTCCACCAGCCCCAGCGCCGCGGTCAGCGAGGTCAGGAACGTGAACATGAGCAGCAGGCCGGGCGCCGCGATGGCGTAGGCGTTCAGCCCTTCGGGGAACGGCGTCGTGCCTGCCGTCGTGACCCGGACCGGCAGCGACGGCTGGCCGCGCGCGGCCTCCTGGCGGACGATCGAGCGGATCCAGGTGCCGGTGTCGTGGCTCTTGATGTCGGTCGCCCGGACCAGGTGGTGAACCGCCCCGCCGCCGTCGTCGTAGGAGGCGGGGATGACCAGGCCGGCGTGCAGCCGCCCGCGTTCGACCGCCTCGCGCAGCGTGCCCTCGTCGCCCAGCCGCTCGACCGTGACCCGGCTGCCCGAGGCCAAGGCGCTCGCCAGCCGCTCCGACGGGGCTCCCGGCCCGGCCACGACGCCGAGCTTGAGCTGCTGGCCGCCGCCGTAGAGCTGGCCGAGCACCAGGATGAGCAGGAAGGGGGCGACGAGCACGAAGAAGATGTTGGTGCGGTCCTTGAACATCCGGCGCAGGTTGAGCCCGGCCATCAACACGACCTTCACGGCGCCACCATCCTTCCGACACGGACGGCCGCCACGGGGAAGCTGAGCGCGGCCACGGCGAGCAGAACGGCCAGCGCGGGCAGGATCGAGGCGCCGCCCCGCAGCTCGGCCAGCCCTTCCAGGAACCAGTGGTGGGGGGTGAACATGCTCAGCTCCGGCGCCACGGGGAAGAACGAGCCACCGAGCAGCCCGAGCACCGTGGCCGTCGCGGACTGCCAGTTTGCGGCCTGCTCGGCCGTACGGGCGAAGGAGGCCAGGGCGGTCATCAGGCCGGTCGCGGCCAGCACCCCCGCCGCGATCAGCGCGGCGACCCCGGCGGGCGGTCCCCAGCGCACGCCGAGCAGCAGGGTCGTCGCGGCGACCAGCAGCGCCATTCCGGCCAGGCCGACGATGACGCCGACCAGCAGCTTGGCCGTCAGGATCGAGGCGCGCGGCACCGGCATCGACAGCAGGCGCGCCAGCGTGCCGTTGCGGCGCTCCTCGAACAGGCCGGTGACGCTGAGCATCACCGCGAAGAACGCGAAGAACATCGCCGCGCCCGCCGCGTGGTAGGTGCGGGTGTCGAGCTCGCGGGTGCCGAGCGTCGCGTCCTGCGTCACCTGGACGTTCTGGCCGCCCGGCAGCGCGTACGACTCGGCCACCTCCCTGGCCACCTGCACGGCCAGCGGCGCGTCCACGCTGCCGACGACCTCGATCCCGGCGGGGGAGACCACGAAGACGGCGTCGAGCTCGTTCGACTCGGCCAGCTGTCTGGCCTGCGCGACGCCGGCGACCGGTTCGAGGTCCGGCAGGCCGGTGCGCTGGGTGAACTCGGCGGCCGACGGGCCCGCCACGCCGTACCGGCCGGAGGGCTGGGAGCCGCCGGACAGGGCCACGCCGAACACGAACGCCATGCCCAGCGGGAGCACCACCCCGAAGACCAGCAGCATGCTGTCGCGCGAGCGGCGGCGCAGGTCCTTGAGCAGGATACGCAGCATGTCAGTCCCTCAGCTCGCGGCCGGTCAGGCGCAGGAAGGCCGCTTCCAGGTCGGGTTCGCCCAGCTCGGCGGGGGTGCCCTCGGCCAGCAGGCGGCCGTGGTCGATGATGCCGACGCGGTCGCAGAGGCGCTGGGCCTCCTCCATGTAGTGCGTGGTGTACAGGACCGCGAGGCCCTCGCCGGTCATCCGCTGGACGCTGTCGAGGATGGCGTTGCGGCTCTGCGGGTCGACGCCGGCCGTGGGCTCGTCGAGGACGAGCAGGCTGGGGCGGTTGAGCAGGCCGACGGCGATGTTGAGGCGGCGCTGCATGCCGCCCGAGTACTTGGCGACCGCCTCGTCCGCCCGGTCGGACAGGCCGACCAGCCGCAGGATCTCGGCGGTTCTGGACTTGGCTTCGGCGCGGCGCATGCCGTACATGCCGCTGAAGAAGCGGAGGTTCTCCCGCGCGGTCAGGTCCGGATAGACGGCCAGCTCCTGCGGGACGTAGCCGACGCGCGCCTTGGGCGGCGCGCTCACGCTGCCCGCGTCGGGAGAGAGGATGCCGACGATCATGGAGATCGCCGTGCTCTTGCCCGCGCCGTTCGGCCCGAGCAGACCGTAGGTCTCCCCTTCCTGTACGGCGAAGCCGAGCCCGTCCACGGCCACCAGATCGCGATAGCTCTTGCGCAGTCCCTCGACGGCTAACACCGCCATGACCTAACCCCCGTTCCTCAGTGGTGTGTCCCTGATCACCGACCAGGTCAGCAGCAGCCCGAGCGCGAACGTGCCCAGCCCCATGACCAGCGTCAGCAACGGCCCGGCCTGAATACGGAAGCCGAGCGAGAAGGCGCTCATCGGCACCCCGAACCGGGCGCCTACGGCGCTCAGCCCGAGCACGACCAGCCCGACGCCGACCGGGATGGTCAGCAGGCCGCCCGCCTGCCAGCGGTAGAAGCCGGCGCCCATGAACATGCCCGCGGTGATCCAGGCCATGAACTCCACGGTGTGCTCAAGGAAGACCAGCGGCACCTGCGTCGGGTCGGTGTACAGGTGCGCCCGCTCCAGCGACTGCGGCCGCTCGATGATCATGTAGAGCACCCGTTCGACCAGGTACCCGGCGCTCATCAGCAGGGCCACGAACGGCGTGTAGAGCGCCGTGGTGATCGCCGCCTGGAAGCCGAACTGCCGCCTGGTCTGCCCGTTGGCGATGAACAGCGGCAGGAACTGGCGCACCATCGCCACCCCGACGAACAGCACCACCCAGCGCGGCAGTTGGCCGGCCTGCTCCCACACGCTCTGCGTGAGGTTGCCGAAGAAGTGGATGGCCAGGGTGATCGCGATCACCACCACCAGGTACGCGGCCCAGGCGAAGAAGGCGACCCACAGGTTGGCGGCCAGCAGCCGCGTGGGGAACCTCACTTGGGGCCTCCGGTCAGGTGGATGAACAGCTCCTGCATGGCGATCGGCCCGAGCGTGAGCCCCGCCTCCGCGGCCTTGCGGCGGCGGGCGGCGTCGAGCTCGCCGTAGACCATCGCGGACTTCGTCGGCCCGAGCACCTTCTCGCCGAGGATGGTCAGCCCGGCCACGAACTCGTCCACGGCGGCGGCCGCCCCGGTGACGGCGTGGCCGCGGGCCAGCAGGCGCTCGGTCTCCTCGTGCACGATGAGGCGCCCGCGGTCGATGATGACGACCTCTTCGAACATCGGGCTGACCTCCTCGATGAGGTGGGTGGACAGGATGATCGTGCGCGGGTGGGCCATGTAGTCGGCCAGCAGCGCGTCGTAGAAGGCGTGCCGGGAGGGCGCGTCCATGCCCAGGTACGACTCGTCGAACATGGTCAGCGGTGCCCGCGAGGCCAGCCCGACCACCACGCCCATCGCCGAGCGCTGGCCCTTCGACATGGCTTTGACGCTCGTCTTCGGCCGCAGCTCGAACAGCTCCATTAGTTCCTTGGCGTAGGCGGCGTCCCAGGTGGGGCGGAGCCACTCGGCGAAGTAGAGCGCGTCAGCGGCGGTGCCGAGGTCGACGCTCTCGCCGGCGTCGCGGATCAGGCTGACGGCGCCGGTCACGGCGGGGTTCTCCCACACAGGGGCGCCGTCCAGCAGCACGGTGCCCGCCGACTGCTTGCGGAAGGCGGACAGCACGGACATCAGGCTCGTCTTGCCGGAGCCGTTACGGCCCAGCAGGCCGTAGATCTTGCCGCCCTCCAGCTCGAACGTCAGCCGGTCGAGCGCGGTGACCTCGCCATAGCGCAGCACCAGGTCCCGGGCTTCGATCCTCACATTTCCCCCTTGATCCGCTCGATCACGTCATCGAGGGATATGCCGATGGCCTTGGCCTCCTTCACCATGGGGTCGACCACGTCGGTGAAGAAGCCCTCCCTCCGGCCGGCCCTCAGCGCGTCCCGGGCGTCCGGGCTGACGAACATGCCGATACCTCGCTTTTTGTAGAGCACGCCTTCGTCGACGAGCTGCTGGAACGCCTTGGCGGCGGTGGCCGGGTTGATCCGGTAGAAGGCGGCGTACTGGTTGGTCGACATCACCTGCTCGTCGCCCTTCAACGCCTCGCTCAGCACATCGGATTTGATGCGATCCGCGATCTGCCGGTAGATGGGGCTCCGGTCGTCGAACATGGACACCTGCTTCTATGGTTCATTACTCCACTAACGAACCATAGAAGGTCGGCGGTTCCCGGTCAACGGAAGAGCTGCCAGAACCACCACGGCCACCAGCGCGAAACCCAGCGGGTAGCCCGTCACGCCCATCACCACGCCCAGGCCCAGGGCGCCCACGCCCATGCCGGCGTCGAAGGCGAGATTCCACAGCGCGCTCACCCGCCCCGCCTCGCCGCGCTCGAACATCAGCGTCAGCGTCAGGTTCTGCGCCACCCCGAACCCGGCGCCGAACAACGCCATCCCCGCCACCACCGCCACCGGCTCCGCCGACCAGAACAGCAGGCCGATGCCCGCGGCCGCGGCCAGAACCGACGGGGCCAGCCAGCGCGTCCCCGCGTGACGGCCCGCCCACCAGCGGGCGGCGGGGGTCAGGATCGACTGCGCCAGCAGCGCCGCCGAGGCGAGCTTCGGGGAGGTGGCCAGGGGCAGGAAGGTGATGGCCACGCCCGCGGCCAGCGTGATGGCGCCGAAGACGGCGATCGGCGCCGCCAGGCCGCCGCTCTTCTGGTGCTGCCGCGGGGCCGGCCTCAGGTCCGGCAGCCCCCTCGCCGCGGCCAGGCCCGCCAGCGGGACCAGGCCGGCCACGAGGAAGATGGGCACGAAGCCCAGGTGGTCGCCGGCCCACAGACCCAGGGGCAGGCCGATGATCGAGGGGACGCCTACGGCGACGCCGTACAGGCCGAGCCCCTCGCTGCGGCGTTCGGCCGGGACCAGCTCGGCCACCAGCGCGGTGCCGGCCACCACGACGATGCCCAGGCCGGCGCCGCGGAGCAGGGAGATCGGCAGGACCAGTTCGTGGATCGGCAGGGCGAACGAGGGCGGGCCCAGGAGGAGCAGGCCGGCGGACAGGACGCGGCGGTAGCCGTACCGGCTGAGGAGCCAGGGGACGGCGAGTTCGAGCAGAACGGTGCCCAGCATGAGCGCGCCGGTGGCCAGGCCGGCCGACATGCCGTCGCCCAGGTAGGCGGGGACGGCGGAGAACAGCAGGTAGAAGCCCAGGAGGCCGGCGGCTGACGCGAGCATGAGGCGGTTCATGGGGGTGACGGTGCCAGCCTGGCCTTCCTCGCGGATCCGGCAGGATGCGTAGATGACTCTTTAAGCTGCCTACGTGTTCGTGGGCAGGGATGCGGAACTGGCGGCGCTCGCCGAGGCGTGGGCCGACACGCCCTCCGCCGTGCTCGTCGTCGGTGAGGCGGGGATGGGGAAGACGCGGCTGGCCACGGAGTTCGCCGGGCGGGTGGATGCCCGCGTGGTGACGGGGGGCGGGGATCCCGGCGGACTGCCGTACTCGGTGTTCGTGCCGGTGCTGCGGCGGCTGGTCAGGGAGCATGGCGCGCCCTTCGGGCCCGGTGAGCTGGCTCGGTTGCTGCCTGAGCTGGGGGTGCCTGCCGTGGATCTCGGGCGGGCGCGCTTGTTCGAGGAGGCGCTGCAGGTGGTGGAGAAGGCCGGTCCGCTGGTGCTCGTCCTCGACGACCTCCACTGGGCTGACCAGGCCAGCCTTGATCTGCTCGCCTTTCTCCTGCGGAATCTGACCGGAGGCGGGGTGATGGTGGTCGCCACCTCGCGGACCGTCGTGCGGCTGCCCGGGGCGCGGACGTTGTGGTTGCCGCCGCTGGGGCGGGATGAGGTGGCGCGGCTGGTCGGGTCGCGGCCGGGCGCCGGTCTTGACGTGATCATGGCCAGGAGCGAGGGGAACCCGCTGTTCGCCGAGGCCCTCGCCGACTGCGGCACCGCGGTGCCGGACTCGCTGCGTGACGTGCTGCTGGGGGCGGCCGACAAACTTCCCTCGCCGTGCCGTGAGGTGCTGCGCGTGGCGGCCGTGGCCGGGCGGCGGGTCGATCATCCCGTGTTGCTGGCGGCGGCCGGGGTGGGGGAGCTGGCGCTGGACGAGGCGTTGCGGCCCTTGGTGCGGGCGCGGTTGTTGCTGGTGGACGGTGACGGGTACCGGTTCCGGCACGCGTTGATACGGGACGCGGCGTACGACGAGTTGTTGCCGGGGGAGCGTAAGCGGCTGCATGCCCGGGTCGCCGCCGCCCTTGAGGGGCTGACCGGTGATGGGGTTTCCGAGACCGCTTCTGGGGCGGCGGGGCATTGGCGGGCGGCGGGGGAGCCGGAGCGGGCGTTCGCGGCGGCCGTGGCGGGACGGCGCTGGGACCTGGCGCTCGACCTGTGGCCCCCGGCCGAGCCCCCACCCGGCCTCGACCACGCCCGAGTGCTGGAACTGGCCGCCCGCGACGCCCTGCACGCGGGCGAGGCACGACGAGCGGAGGACCTGACCACATCGGCTCTGTCCGAGGTCACCGGCACCCGGCGGGCGCGCCTGCTGGAACTCCGGGTGACCGTGCGCGACCAGCTCGGCGAGGACGGCCTGTCCGACCTTCACGAGGCGGTACGGCTGGCGCCCGGCGACGCCCGCCTCCTCGGCGCCCTGGCCACCACCCTGGCCTGGAACGGCCAGGACACCGAGGCCAGACGGCACGCCGAGCAGGCACTCCACCTGGGCGACACCCGCTCGCTCACCACCCTCGCCGCTCTGACCGCCCTGGAGGGCGACCTGGCCACCGCCGCCACCCTCTACACCCAGGCCCGCACGTCTTCGGTGACTTCCTCCGGTTCCTTGGGCTCTGGGCGTGTCCCGGGGCTCGGGGCCGGAGCGGAGGTGGTGGACGAGGACGCCGTGCTCATGGCCTACGCCAGCGAAGCGGACGTCCTGGAGGCGGCAGGCGAGCACGCCAGGGCCGAGGCCGTGGCCAGGGCGGGGATCCAGCGGGCCGAGCGATCTGGGATGGCCAGGTCGCGGGGGGCGCTGCTGGCCGCCAACCTCGCCGAGCCGCTGTCGTCGCTCGGCCGCTGGCGGGAGGCGCGGGAGGTGATCGGGGTCGCGCTGGCCCTGGACCCGCCGCCCATCTACCGCGCCTGGCTGCTCATGGTGCGGGGCACGGTCGCGGTCTGGGAGGGCGCGCTCGACGAGGCCGCGGCCGTTGTGGACGAGGCGCGGCCGCTGATGCTGGGGCGTTCGCGTGGGTACGACTCGTGCCTGGAGCCCGATCTGCTCGAATGCCGCCTGGCCGAGGCATTCGGGGACCGGCTTCGCGTGCGCCGCCTGGCCGGGCATGTGCTGGAGGCGCACGACCTGACGCTCAGCCGGCGGTACGCCTGGCCGTTGCTCGTGATCGCGGCTCGGGCGGGGGCGCTGACCCGGGCGCCGGACGGCGTGGCCACGGTGGGACGGGTGCAGCGGGCGCATCGGGTGACGTTCGAGGCTGAGCTCGGGGGGTCGTGGGAGGAGGCCGTGGGCGCGTGGCGGTCGGTCGGCCAGCCGTACATGCTGGGGTGGGCTTTGCTGCGTGCCGCGCAGGACGGACAGGTGCGGGAGGCGTCGGGACCGCCGCGGTCCGGGCGGCGGGATGGCGGGGAGTCGCGGAAGGGTCAACGTGGGCGGTCGCGGGTGGGGGACGGGCTGCGGGAGGCGGGGGAGATCGCGGCGCGGCTGGGGGCGGGGCCGTTGCGGCGGGAGGTGGAGGCCTTCGCGGCGGCGGGGCGGGTGGATCTCGACGGTGCGGGGCACGGGCTGACGGCGCGGGAGCTTGAGGTGCTGGGGCTGGTGGCGGAGGGGTTGAGCAACCGGCAGATCGCGGAGCGGTTGTTCATCTCGGCACGTACGTCGGGGGTGCATGTCTCGAACATCATGGCCAAGCTGGCGGTGTCGTCACGGGTGGAGGCGGCGGCGGTGGCGCGGCGTAGCGGGTTGATCTGACATGCTCGGCCTTTGTGATAAATGTCGGGTTGGTTGGGGTGGGGAACTGCGCGTCCTCGCTGGTGCAGGGGGCGGTCTTCTATGACTGGCCGGATATTTCGTTCAGCGTGGCTTTTGATGTGAATCCTGCGAAGGTCGGGCGGGATCTCGCGGACGCGATCTGGGCGGCGCCCAACAACGCCCGCGCCTTCGCGGAGGTGCCGCCGACGGGCGTGGTGGTCGCCGAGGGGCTCATGGCCGGTGAAGAGGAGCCGCTCGCCGGGGAAGCCGTGGCTGGGGTTCCCGACGCGCGTGGCGAGGCCGTTCTGGAGGATGTCGTCGCGGCGTTGCGTGGTACTGACGTGCTCGTCAACTTCCTCCCGGTCGGCGCGCAACGCACCACCGAGCTGTACGCGCGGGCGGCGCTGCTGGCCGGATGCGCCTTCGTCAACTGCATGCCCTCCGTGATCGCCCGCGACCCCGCCTGGGCCGAACGGTTCGCCGCGGCCGGGCTTCCGCTGATCGGCGACGACCTGAAGAGCTCGTTCGGCGCCACGCTCGTACACCGGGCGCTCGTCGACGCTCTGACCTCCGGCGGCGTCGCGCTCCACGATGCCTACCAACTGCTCGGTGGGGGCAACGCCGACTTCCTCAACCTCCAGGACCCGGCCCGGATGTCCGGCAAACGCGCGACGAAGGTGACGGGCGCGGGGGCGTCCACGCATGTGTCGGCCGCGTACATCCCGTTCCTGGAGGACCGCAAGGTCGCCTACATCCGGCTTGAGGGGGAGGGGTTCGGCGGGTCGCCGGTGGAGGTGGAGGTGCGCATGACCGTAGAGGATTCCCCTAGCGCCGCGGGCAACGTCCTTGAGGCGGTACGGCAGGCCAAGGCAGCCCTCGACACCGGAACAGGCGGCGTCCTGCCCACCACCCTCATGAAGTCCTAACCTGCACAAACACCAGGCCATGGGGGCGGCCTCCGGAACCCGGCCCTGGGCGTAGCGCGGCCTCCGGGGCACTGCTCCGGGCACACGTGGCCTTGGGCAGCGCGGCGTCCGGGAAGCCCGCGCGGAGCGTGGTGGGCGAAGGGGCGAAGGGCGGGGAGCGAGGGGTTAGGGGGTGGGGAGGAGGCGGGTCAGGAGGTTGCGGGTGGTCAGGCCGTAGCGGGTCTTGAGGATCAGGAGGCGGGAGACCATCGTGACGTGGCGTTGGCGGGGGCCGGCCAGGGTGCGGTGGCGGTGTTCGTAGCGGGGCAGGGCGGTGGTGGTGGTGTCGGCTGCCAGTTCGGCTGCCAGCGTGTACGCGGCTGACATGGCCAAGGTCGACCCGTCGCCGAACAGGGACACCGATGACGCGGCGTCGCCCACCAGCGTCACCCGTCCCGCCGTCCAGGTGTCCAGGCGGACCCGGCTGACGGCGTCGAAGAACAGGTCGTCCGTGGCCGCGACCTGTTCCATCAGCTCGGGCAGGCGCCAGGCGGGCTCGGGGTAGGCGGTGTGCAGCAGGCGCCGGTGCCGCCCGGTGTCGCGGTGGTCGAAGCCGGGCAACGTGGGCGCGTGGAAGATGAAGGCCGCGACGGCCTCGCCGTTCGAGGGATGGAGGGTGGCGGAGCGGCCGGGGGCGTTGTACATGACGACCTCGCTCGGATCGGGCACCCGCCCGGTGAAGGGAAGTGTCGCGACATAGAGCCCCAGATGCCGTACAAACCGGGATTCCGGGCCGAATGCCAGCCGCCGCACGTTGGAGTGCAGGCCGTCGGCGCCCACCACCAGGTCGAACCGCCGCCGCGTGCCACTGTCGAACTCGACGTCCACGCCGCCGCCGTCCTGCGTGAGGCTCGCGATGGAGTCGCCGTAGACGAACTCGGCGTGGTCGCGGGCGGCCGCCGTCAAAATCCCGGCGAGGTCGGTACGGCGCAGCTCGACCTCCCCGCCATCCGGCCGCCCAACGCGCATGCCGCCCACGCGCCGACCGGCGGCGTCCACGAACGACATCCTGTTCACGCGGGTGGCGGCCTCCCGCAGCCGGGGCAGCACGCCCATCCGCTCGGCCACCTCGACCGCGTGCCCCCGGACGTCCACCGGGCTGCCGCTCGAACGCTGTCTCGCCGACCGCTCGACGACGGTGGCGCTCATGCCGTGCCGCGCCAGCCAGTACGCCAGCGTGGAGCCCGCGATGCCCGCCCCTGAGATGAGGATGTTCATGATGGTCCTTCCTGACCATTGGTCAGTTGCGACCATAACCCCCTGACCAATGGTCAGGCAAGAGATAGGATGCGCGGTGTGATCGACACCAGGGACAGGATCCTCGCCGCCGCGAGGGAACTGTTCGCGCGTCAGGGCAGCCAGAACACCTCGGTCAGGGAGATCGCCGAGGAGCTGGGCCTGACCAAGACGGCCATCCTGTACCACTTCCGCACCAAGGCCGACATCCTCGCCACCCTCGCCCAGCCGCTCATCGACGACACCGACGCGGCAGTGGAGCGGGTGGCGCGGGAGGGCGGCGGCGGGTGGGGGACGGTCGAGACGCTGCTGGAGGTGTACCTGCGGCACCGGGACGTGCTGAGCACCGTCGTCGCCAACATGCCGGCGCTGCCGCCGGAGGTGTTCGAGCGGTGGTTCACGGTGATGAACCGCGCCAACGAGATGGTCGCCGGCCCCAGCCCCGACCTGGGCGGACGGGTGCGCGCCATCCAGGTGGTGGCGCTGCTCAGTGACCCGGTGATCCTGCTCGCCGACGTACCGACAGACGAACTACGCCACCACATCCTGAACGGCGCCCGCCGCCTCCTCACCGAACCCCCCGAGCCACCGGAACGCCCCGCGCAAGCGGCGCCCCCCGGAACCACCAGCCCTTCGGCCGGCAGGAGGCCCGCGACCGGAGACGAGCGACCAACCGGAAGCGAGGGGGCGTGGGCCGAGGAGGGGGAGCTTTCCGTGGGCGCGGGAGCCTTGGCCGAAGGGGAGCGGTCTTCGGCCGAAGGGGAGCGGCCTTTCGCCGGAGGGCGGCGGCGTGCGGCCGGAGGTGAGGGGGCGTTGGCCGGTGGGGGTGGCAGTGGAGCGGGGGGTCGGCCTCGGAGTATGAGTGAGGAGATGGTCGCCGAAGCCCGCCGCCTCCGCCAGAACGGCGACACCCCTATGTCGGAGATCGCCCGGATCCTGGGTGTCTCACGAGCCACCCTCTACCGACACCTCTAGTTTTGAGACACAGCACGAAACCCGTTGCGCCTGGTTCGAGGCACGGGCAACGATGGAGCCCTTATGGTGACCGGTCAAGATCTTGAAATCGCCTGTGACGAGTCCGGGGCGGAGGGGGAGAACCTGACCGCCGCGATCACCGACGTGTTCGCGCACGCCAGCGTGTCGATGGAGATCGAGGCGGCCGACGACGTCATCCGCGTGCTACGGGACCGCATCCGCTCACCTGCCACCGAGTACAAGGCCAACCACCTGCTGCGCGGCAAGCACCGCTCGGCCCTCGTCTGGCTCCTGGGCCCCTCCGGTCCCATCTACGGCACCGCCCGCGTCTATCTGGTGGAGAAACGCTTCTTCATCGTCAGCAGGATCGTCGACCTGCTGGACGACCCCTACAGCCCCAGCCTCGGCTTCTACCGCAGTTTTGAGACAGAGGCCCTCTACCGCACCGGCCCTGCCCTGGATGGCTGGATCCCGTTCCTGGAATCGTTCAACGACGTCATGCGCGCCCGCGTACCCGCGCAGACCTTCTACGACCGCCTGAACGACCTGCGCGCTCCGGAGCTGACCGGCCCGCTCGCCGCGACCCGCCGGAACATGGACGCCTTCCTGGCGCGCCTGGCCGAGGATCCCCGGACGATCCCCGTCCTCGACCCGCTGATCCCCGCGATCATCCAGGCCGTCGTGGCATGGAGCTCGTCGGGCCGTCCCGTCGAGGTCGTTCACGACCGGCAGACCACGTTGTCGGAGGAGCGGATCGTCGAGCTGAAGGGCGTCTTCAACGACCCCCGCCTGGCCTCGCGCGCCCGGCTGGCGGGTCTGCGCCTGACCGAGTCCCGGCTCGACGCGCGTATCCAGATCGCCGACTTCCTGGCCGGGGTGGCGAGGAAGATCGCCTCGGAGGAGCTGAACGGCCGGGGCGACGCCGAGCTGAACGACCTCCTGCGCCACTACGTCGATCCCGCCTCCCTCTGGGGCCACGAGGCCAGCTGGTCCCACCTGCACCCCTGACTCGCTCCGACCGGCGTTGGTCACGCTCGGGTTACGGATCTCATCAAAGGTGGTCGAATCCGGCAAATCCCTTCAAAGTGGCGGGCGAGCTCTTTCCGCCCTACGGGAGGTACGCGTGAAACGCGTCATCATGGTCTCCGCCGCGGCCTTACTTGTCGGTGCCGCCATGTCGGCACCGGTACAGGCACAGCGGCAAGGACCAGAAGCCGAGTACGTGGTGCTCTACAAGGACGGTGCCACCGGCGCCCGCCAGGCCATCGAGGCAGCGGGCGGCGTCGTCGTCAAGGAGAACACCGCGGTCGGCCTGGCCACCGTCACCACCAGCCGCGCCGACTTCGCCGCCGCGCTGGCGTCGGACGGGGCGATCGAGGGCGTCGCCCGCAACCGCACGATCGGGCAGGCGCCGCCCAGCGCACGGGCCGCGGGTACGGCACGCCGTACCGACACGGTCGAAAAGGAAGGGCACGACGCCGGGCGCGGCAAGGCGGGCCCGACGGCCGGAAGGCCGAGGCCGGGCGCCGAGCCGCTGGCCGAGCTGCAGTGGGACATGAAGCAGATGCACGCGACCGCCGACGGTTCGCACCGGTACAACCAGGGCGGACGCGACGTGGTCGTGGCCATCCTGGACACCGGCGTGGACGGTACGCACCCGGACATCGCGCCCAACTTCAGCAACTCGCTGAGCCGGAACTTCACCACCGACATCCCCGCCGACGCCAACGGCGCGCCGATCGACGGCCCGTGCGCGGATGAGGCCGACGGTTCGTGCGAGGACGCGGCCAACGTGGACGAGAACGGCCACGGCACCCACGTGGCGTCCTCGATCGGCTCGCCGATCAACCGGCTGGGCATCGCGGGCGTGGCGCCCAAGGTCACGCTGGTCAACCTGCGGGCCGGCCAGGACTCCGGCTACTTCTTCCTGCAGCCCAGCGTGGACGCGCTGACGTACGCCGGCGACCACGGCATCGACGTGGTCAACATGAGCTACTACATCGACCCGTGGCTGTTCAACTGCACGGACAACGCCGCCGATTCCCCCGCGGACCGGGCCGAGCAGGCAGTGATCATCAAGGCGACGCAGCGGGCGCTCGACTACGCCCACCGGCGCGGCGTCACGCTGGTGGCGGCGGCGGGCAACCAGGCCGCCGACTACACCAAGCCGTACGTGGACGCGAGCAGCCCCGACTTCGCCAGCGAGCCCGGCGAGGCGCCGTACGAGCGGACCATCCCGCCGAGCTGCGTCTCCATGCCCGGCGAGGGACGCAACGTGATCAGCGTCTCGGCCACGGGCATCAGCAAGCGCAAGTCGTACTTCTCCAGCTTCGGCAACGGATTCGTCGACGTGTCCGCCCCCGGCGGCGACGTCTACGACACCGCGGCCAACACCCGCGACGTCACCAAGGCCACGCTGTCGGCCTACCCCGAGCAGCTCGCCAAGGACAACGGCGAACTCAACCCCGACGGCTCGCCCAACGTCGACTACGTGGTCCGGGACTGCCAGCGCGGCACCTGCGCGTACTACCAGTACCTGCAGGGCACCTCGATGGCCTCCCCGCGCGCCGCGGGCGTCGCCGCGCTGATCGTCAGCCGGTACGGCCACCGCGACCCGAGGCACGGCGGCAAGACCCTGAGCCCGAGCTTCGTCGAGTCGGCGCTCAAGGGCTCCGCGACCAGGACCTCGTGCCCGACGCCGCCGGCCTTCACCTACACCCGCCACCTGCCCAACGGCACCACGGTGACCGCCACGCACCTGTGCGAAGGCGGCCGGGCCCGTAACGGCTTCTACGGCTCCGGCATCGTCGACGCCCTGGACGCCGTCCGTTGAATCCCGGCCAGGTGCGGCCGCCGGGCCGCACCTGGTCTCAGCCCGTGATCAGGAGATAGTCGATCTTCCCGGCGTCGTCGACCGAGATCTCCGTCTTGTACTCCTGCCCGGACGCGGACGCCCTGCCCTTCAGCGCGTCCGGCTTCACTTCGGTCAGCTCCGTCATCTTCAGCCCGGCCAGCGTCTTGGCGAGCCGGTTGAACTCCTCCGGCGGGATCTCCTTGAGGAAGGTCGCGCTGAGGTGCTCCTTGAGCTCCTTGTCCGCGACCGGCGTCCGGTTCACGGCGTCCATGTACCAGCTCAGCTGCTTGCCCGCCGGGCTGTCGGGAACGGCGACCGCCGCCCTGCCACCGCCGCCACACCCCGCCGCCGCGATCGAGACGGCGGCCAGCACCGTGGCCAGCACCCTGACAGCTTTCACCAAGACTCCTCATGATCTCGCCGGGCGGGAGGAGATCATACCGTTCAGGCAGAATGAGGCGATGGTGCTGGCAGCCGGCCTGATCCGGGTCACGTCGTCGCCGGTGGTGCAGATCGCCGCCGACGGAATCTGGGAGACGGCGCTCGTCGTGCCCAGACGGCACCCGCGCGCGGACGCGGTCCACGAGGTCGCGCGCCGGGCGCGCGAGTCCGTCGCCGTCGAGGTGCTGTGGCCGGGGCAGGCGTTCGTCGGCGTCCGCTGGCCGGTGCGGGAGGCGGGCGAAGCGGTCCACGCCCTCGGGCGTCTCGGGTCCGGCCCCGGGTCCGTCGCCGCCGACCTCGCCGCCCTGCTGGGTGCGCAGGCGCGGGCGGAAACGGCCTTCGTGGAGGTCGGCGCGGTCAACGCCTGGCGCTCGACCGGCTCGCAGGTGGTCTGGCGCAGGGAGCGGCCGGTGACCGCGCCGCAGGCCGTACACCGTCTGAGCGCGCGACCTGACCTGCTGCTCTGCGCGCACCCCGTCGCCGCGGAGTTCGCGGCGACGCGGCCGCGCCCGCACTGGGTCGGGGTGACCGTCTCCACGCCGGAAGGGGCTCGCCACCGGCTCGACGCGGACGCCCTCGCCGCGCTGCTCACCGCCGTACTCGAAATCTGATGGAAGGCCCGGCCGGGAGCGGGCAATCACAGGTGTCCAGACTTCCCGGCAAGAGAGATCGCCGTATGACCCTGTCACTCGACGGCGCGGTCGCCGACCCCGAGCGATTCGCCACCGTCTTCGACGCGCACTACGAGGAGATACGCCGCTACGTCGGCCGCCGCCTCGACCTCGACATCGCCGAGGACCTCGCCGCGGAGACGTTTCTGATCGCCTTCCGCCGCCGCGACAGCTTCGACGCCGCCATAGGCGGCATCAGACCTTGGCTGTACGGCATCGCCACCAACCTCATCGGCAAACACCGGCGGGCCGAGCTCCGGCGCTACCGCGCACTGGCCAGATCAGGCCCGTCCCCCGGCGACGACGGTCACGAACAACGCGTCGTGGACCGGATCGCCGCCGGGGTGACCGTGCAGAAGCTCTCGGCCGCGCTGGCCGGGCTGTCGCGCGGGGAACGCGATGTGGTGCTGCTCGTCGCGTACGGCGAGCTGACCTACGACGAGGTGGCCGCGGCGCTCGGCGTCGCCAACGGCACCGTCGCCTCCCGGCTGAGCCGGGCCAGGAACAAGCTGCGTGACGCGTTGGGAGTTGAAGTGTGATGAAGGAGTTCCAGCTCATCGACGAGGTGATGCCGGACGTGCCGCCCGCCGACCCGGCCAGGGCGATGGCGGTCCGCGCGCGGATGCTCGGCGGCGCGCGACGCCGCGGCCTGCCGGTCTGGTCCAAGATGGCGCTCGCCGCGGCGGCGGTCGGGGTGGTGCTGACCGGTGGCTTCGTGGTTGCGCCCGTGCTGGGCGGCCCCCGGATCGAGACGGCGGCGCTCGTGCCGGATCCGGTCGCGGTGCTCGGCACGGCGGCCGACCGGCTGGCCGCGCGACCTGCGGGCGAGGGCGCCTGGTGGCGGCGGGACCTGCTGCGCCTCTCGCGGACCAGGACCGCCGCCGGTTACACCGTCGAGCACCGGATCGAGGAGGTGTTGTGGGTGAACGGGGAAGGACGCCGGCACACCGACCGTGGCCAGGTCACCACCAAGCCCCTCACCCCCGCCGACGAACAGGCGTGGAAGGACGACGGGTCGCCCGCGCTCTGCCAGGGCGCCGACGGCTGCGACATCGGCAGGACCTACTTCATCCCCCTGGCCCTGACGCCCGTCACCAGCCTGCCCACCGAGGCCGGAGCGCTCAAGGCCGAGATGCTCAAGGAGTTCCCGGCCGACGGGGCCGACAGCCAGGAGACCTGGCTCTGGGCCTCGGCCAAGTGGATGCTCCTCGACGCCGAGAGCACCCCGGGCACGAGGGCGGCGCTCTACCGGCTGCTCGCCGGGCTGCCGGGCTTCCGGGTCGCCGACGGGGTCACCGACGCCGAGGGCCGCGCCGGGGTCGCGGTGGAGTACGGCGAGCAGCGGATCATCATCGACCGGGACACCGGCGAACTGCTGGCCGTACAGGACGAGATGACGTCGTACGTGGTCACGCGGCTGGGCTGGACCGACGAGACGCCTCGGGGCTGAGGTGTTCAGCGGACCCTGTCGTACACCATGGCCATCTCGCCGAGCCGGCCGGTCACCTGGTGGGTGAGCGTCCACTTCGTGGCCGGCAGGCCGTCCTCGAACAGGCGCTGCCCGCCGCCGGTGATCTCGGGGAAGATCATGAGGTACAGCCGGTCGAGCAAATCCGCCGACAGCAGCGCCTTGATGATGGTGGGGCTGGTGTTGGCCAGGATGTCGCCTTCGCCGGTGGCTTTGAGCTCGGTGACGACGTCGGCGACGGGGGCGTTCACCATGCGCGTGCGCTCCCACGGCGCTTCGGTCAGGGTGGTGGAGAAGACCACCTTCTCGGTGTTGACCAGCCATTTGGCGTAGCCGCGATCACGCGGGTCGGCGTTGTCGTCCGCGGCGACCGTGGACCAGTAGCCGATGAAGCCTTCGGCGTTGACCCGGCCGAGCACCGCCGTCGTGGCGTTCTCCCAGATGAGGTTCATGTGGTCGCGGGCGACGTCGCTGGTCACGTACGGGGCGAACGCCCCGAAGTCGCCGGGACCGCCGGCGCCGTGGTAGCGGCCGTCGAGGGTGAGGGAGATGTTCGCGGTCACCTTGCGGCTGGTCATTTCGTGCTCCTTGCGTCGGCGGCGACGGCCGCGGTCAGTTTGTCGAGGCTCTGGCCGAAGCCGATCTCGATGCCGGCGATGAAGTCGGCGGAGTCGACGGTGCTGTCGGTGATCCGCCAGTGGACGTCGAGTTCCGTGCCCGTGTCGGTGGGCCGGAGACCGAGGTCGACGTGGGCGGTGAAGGCGGTCCCGCCGCCGGGGAGCAGCGGGGAGTTGCGGTAGGTGAGGCGCTCGCGGGGGCGTACCTCGCCGACGGTCCCCTCGGCGCGCCCGACCACCAGGTCGGAGCCGTCGGCGTCCTCGACGTCGCGGTACTCGTGGATGATCCTGCCGCCCGGCCGCGCCTCGAAGACGAGCTCGGAGACGCGCAGGTCGTCGGGTGTCCACCAGTGGGCGAGCAGGGAGGTCTCGGTGAGATGACGCCAGACCAGCTCAGGTGGTCCGGGCAGCGCGCGCTGGAACCGGAACGAGCGGCCGTCGGCCCACCCCGCCTCATCCGCCGCGAGCCGCTCCGCGCCGAGGCTGCGCTCGTAGCGGTCGAAGGTCTCGCGGTGGCCGCCGCGTTGTTCCGCGGTCTCGGCCAGCCGGTTGATCGCGGCCGCCAGGTCCCGCAGGGGACCCGGCTGCAGCGCGTAGACGCGGCGCTGGCCGGTGCGGTGGGAGGTGACGACGCCGGCGCGTTCCAGGGTCTGCAGGTGTTTGGTCGTCTGCGGCTGGCGCGCGTCGGCGAGCTGGGCGAGGACGCCGACCGAGCGGGGCCGCTCGGCCAACAGGGTGACGAGCCGCCAGCGGGCCGGGTCGGCCAGTGCGGTGAGGAGTGCGTCCATGGCCTTGAGTATTCACCATGGCGAATATTCGTGTCAAGGAATAGCTTCGAACAGTCGGCGGTAGATCGGCTTCGTCCCGAGTAGCGGCGTGTGGTGCCCGGACAGGATCGACCCGCTGGTCGCCCCGGCGGCCGTGACCAGCGTCCCGCGTACGTGGTAGTCGGGATGAACGCCGTCGTCGCTCGTCCGGCGCTCGAACTCCACCGTGAGCTCGTCCCCCCGCCGCACGGGCACGACGGAGTCGAACACCGGCAGGTACACCGGCATCCAGTTCGTCTTGTCCCGCAGCGAGTCCAGCCGCCTGGCGCCCGCGCCCGCCTCCAGCCCGATCCAGCACAACAACCCGTCCACGGACCCGTCGCGCTCGATCGTCAGGCTCACGCGCGAGGTGTCCTCCAGCGGCGCGGACCCGTCGAACCGGAGCCTCTCCACCGCCCCGGCCGTCGACAGCAGGACGTCCGGCCCCGGATCGGCCACCGACAGCCGCACGTCGAAGGGCCGCTCATAAAGATCGAAGATCTTCCTGAGGTACGGCAGCGCCTTCCGCGAGAAGGCCGGGCCACCGGGAAACAGCTCCCGCGACGACACCGCCCCGACCAAGGTGTCACAGGCGGCGGGCACGACCACGCCGTCGTGGGTGAGCAGGCGCGCGTGCGCGTCGGTCATGGCCGCGAGCATGCCCTCCGAGCTGGCGATCGACCCGATGAGCTCGGCCACGCACACCTCCGCCCGCGCCGCCGGCCGCACGTCGAAGGAGGTGCCGTGCACGACCTCGATGATGTCGGCGTACGGCGAGGCCGCCCCCCTCTTGGCCGCCATGGTGTGGCTTTCCCGGTTGGCCTCGACCGCGTACACGTGCTCGGCCCCGTGACCGGCGGCCTCCAGGGCCCAGTTGAGATCGCGGCCCGTCCCGATGTCGATGACCCGGCGGCCCGCCGCCACCGCCCGGAGCGCGTGGCCGAGGGCCGCGTTCCTCAGGTGGTCGTGGGTCATGACGTAGTACAGGACCCGGTCGTAGAAGGGGTATTCACCGACGGACGGCCAGAGGGCGGGGCTGTCGCCGACCGCGATGCCGACCGATCCACCCTGCCAGGTGTAGATGTCACGCGTCATGGGCCTCCGCCTTGCCTGGGGACTCTGGGGCGCCGCCGTACGCGCGGAGCACGCCAGGAGGGATGTCGGTGTCGGAGACGGGGACGGCGACCAGCGCGAGCGCGCCGTTCTTGGCGTGCTTGGCGGCTTCCTCCAGCGCGGCGTCGAGATCGCCGGTCGTCCGGCAGCGGGTGCTCCAGCCGCCGAGCGCGCGGATGACCGCCTCGTAGGGCGGTTCGCCGGCGGCGAACCGGGTGATGCCGGTGTCGGATCCGGCCAGGGCGCGGACGTAGCGCGGCCAGCCGAAGCCGCCGTTCTCGAAGACGACGAAGACGATTCCGCGCCCTTGCTCGGCGGCGACCGGCAGCGCGTTCATGCTCATCGTCATCGCACCGTCGCCGCAGATCACGACGGTGGGCAGCGACGGCTCGGCGAGCGCGGCGCCCAGCGAGGCGGCGACGCCGAAGCCCATCATGGTCTGCTCGCCCGGCGCCACCACCTTGGCCCGCTCGGACAGCGACAGCAAGGGGTAGTGGTAGCTCCACATGTCGTGCAGGCCGTTCTCCTGGACGAGCACGAGGTCACGCCCGAACCTGGACCGGACCGCGCGCAGGGCCGAAGCGGCGAAGGAGCCGGTGTGGGGGAGTTCGGTCTTCACCGCGGCGACGCGCTGCGACCAGGCCGGTGACGGGTGCGCCGTGAGGCCGTCGGCGAGCAGGCGCGCGGTGAGCGCGGCGTCGCCGGCCAGCGCGATCTCGGGGCGGACGGCGAGGTCGAAGGCGTCGGGATCGGCGTCCACGTGGATCAGGCGCTGCCCGGTGAGGCTCCACCCCGTGCGTACGGTCTCCTCCAGGCGGGTGCCCAAGGCCAGGATCACATCGGCGTCGTCGAGCAGTTCGGCGGCGGGAGCGGCGGCGTAGAGCCCGGCGAGTCCGCAGTAGCGCGGGTGGTCCTCGTCGAGCACGCCCCGCCCGGCGGCGGTGGCGAACACGGCCGCGCCCCAGGTCTCGGCCAGCGCCCGCAGGGGAGCGCCCGCGCCGGCCGCCTTGGCGCCGCCGCCCGCGATGATCACCGGCGCGGTGGCCCGAGCCATCACGTCCACCGCCCGGTCGAGATCGTCGCCCGCGGGGGCGGAGCGCAGGCGACGCGGGGGAGCCGCCGGCGCGGCGTTTCGCGGTGGCTCGCCCTGGAGTGCCTCCTCTGCCAGCTCGACGACCGTGACCCCGGGCGCGCCGTTGATCGCACGGTGTACGGCCTGCCGCAGGGCCCAGCCGAGCTGGTCCACGTCCTCGGCCAGCACGTACCACTTGGCCACGGCGGCGCTGACCGCACGCTGGTCCACCTGCTGGAATCCGCCTCTGCCCAGACCGGCCCTGGGGATCCGCGTGGTCACCACGACGACGGGCGCGTGCAGCGACGCCGCCTCCAGCAGGCCCGCGAGGGCGTTGGGCAGCGAAGGGCCGGAGTTGGTCGCGAGGACGGCCGGGTTGCCGGACACCAGCGCGTGCCCCGCCGCCAGGCAGGCGCCGGCCCGCTGGTCGCGCACCGGCACCGCCTTGAGGCCGGGTACGGCGAGGGCGGCGTCGAGCAGAGCGGGTTCGTCGGAGGGCACGCCGGTCACCAGGTCGCATCCGGCGTGCGCGAGGGTCGTGGCGATGTGGCGCCACATGACCGTCCCGGGCTCATCCGACGGCATGCGCGCCGCCGTCCACGTGCAGGATCTCCCCGGTCGTGGCGGGGAACCAGTCGGAGAACAACGCCACGCAGGCCCGTGCCACAGGATCGGCGTCGGCCTCCCAGCCCAAAGGAGACTTGGCCTGCCACTTGGCGTAGAAGTCGTCGCCGGGCTGCTTGTCGAACTCCGCGGCCGCCACGGTCCTGATCGGGCCCGCCGCGACCAGGTTCACCCGGATGCCCTGGCGGCCGAGGTAGTACGCGAGGTAGCGGGCGCAGGATTCGAGCCCGCTCTTGGCCACGCCCATCCAGTCGTACTCGGACCAGCTCACCGTCGAGTCGAAGTCGAGCCCGACGATCGACGAGCCCGGCTTGCGCAGCAGGGGCAGGAGCGCGATCGACAGGCTGTGGAGTGAGTAGGTCGAGGTCCGCAGCGTGGTGGCGACGTCCGGCCACGTGGTGGTGGTGAAGTTGCCGCCCAGAGCGGCGGGCGGCGCGTAGGCGATCGAGTGGAGCACGCCGTCGAGTTCGCCGACATGCTCGCCGACGCGGTCGGCGAGGTCGGCGAGCTGTTCGGGGTCGGTGACGTCGAGGCCGACGACCGGCGCCGGACCCGGCAGCCGGCGTACGAGGCGCTCGACGAGGCTGACCCGGGGAAAGGCCGTGAGAACGACTTCCGCGCCATTTTCCAGTGCCAGCCTGGCCACATGGAATGCGATGGACGAGGGGGTGAGAACACCCGTGATGAGCAGTCGTTTTCCGGTCAGAATCCCGTTCAATCCCGAGCCGCCATCGCCTGCTCGATGTGGTCGATCAGGTCCTCGACCGTCACTATTCTCGGCATCTCGGCGTCCGTGATCTCGACTGCGAACTTGTCCTCGACCGCCACCCCGATCTCGACCATCGACAGCGAGTCGATATCGAGGTCATCGACGATGGATTTCTTCGGCGATACATCTGCCGCTTGCATTCCTGTTACTTCCTGGATGATGGCGCTGACCTCGCCGTATATGTCTTCGCGAGTTTCGGTCATTACCCAGCCTCTCGATGGAAGTTACGCCGAATGAGGTTATACGTCGGAACACTTGTAAGCGTCAAGGATGGTCGATGATCCTTTTCGGACCGGCCGTTATCCGTGTCCAAATGGCGGGCAATCTGGCTAGGTCGATTTCCAGACTTCTCATAATCGCTGGTAGGAGCGCTGTCCCTGCCCTGACGGACGGTGGGTGACCCGATGCATGAGGTGAGTATGCAGATGCAAATACCTTGCATGACTAGGAAGTACCGCGCGGTCAGTCGCCGGAGTTTGGAGGTCGGATGACCGGAAAGACCGACGTTGACCCGTTATCCGGCGTCACGTAGGAAAGTCCTCGGTAGGTGATGCTGATGCTGATCTCCGATGGATCGGCAATAACGAATGAACGGGTGGCGAGCATCGCAGCCGCCGTCTCGCAGGGGCTCGCACGGGACGGCATAGCACCGGGGGATCGCATTCTCCTGGTCGCGCGGAACTCGCCGGACTTTGTCGTAGGATTCTTCGCTCTCGTCAACCTAAACATTTCCATCGTGATGGTGGACGCTCATCAAACGCGTGGTGAACTCGAGCGGATGGCCGCCGTCTCGGGAGCGAACATCGCACTGACGGATGACGCCACACCGCCACCGGCCGGTATGCGAACCATCGAGCTCGGCCGGCTGGTCTCGACGGTGCAGGACCCGCCCGTGCGGTCACTCGACCTCAACGCCTGGACCGGCCGCCGCGACGCGCTGATCGCGTGGTCCTCCGGTTCGACCGGGCACCCCAAGGGCATCGTGCGCTCCGGCCGTTCGATCATCGCGAACACCGAGCGGACCTCCGCCCGCATGGCGTACACGCGCGAGGACGTGCTCCTGCCGCTCCTCCCCTTCTCCCACCAATACGGGATCTCGCTGGTCCTGATCTGGCTGATGAGCGACTGCTCGCTGCTCATCACCCCGTACAGCCGGCTCGACCGGGCCCTGCGGGCGGGCGCCGACGCGGGCGCCACGTCCGTGGACGCGACCCCCTCGACGTACCACACGATCCTGAATCTCGCGGAGCGCCGGCCGGAGCTGCTGGCCGATCTGTCCCGTGTCCGCATGTGGTGTGTGGGCGGCGCGCCCCTGGATCCGACGCTCTCCGACAGGTTCCTCACCGAGGTCGGCCAGCCGCTGCTGGACGGCTACGGCAGCACGGAGGCCGGCAACATCGCGCTGGCCACGCCGGACAACCCGAACGGCTGCGGCCGCCCGCTGGCCGGGGTGGACGTGACGATCGTCGACGACGACGGCAAGGAGCTGAGCGCCGGCCAGATGGGCGAGGTCGTCGTACGCTCCGCCGACCTGATGGAGGGCTACCTGCCTCTGGAGGAGGAGGCGGCGCCCCTGACCGAGCTGCGCACCAACGACCTGGGCCACATGGACACCGAGGGCAACCTCTACGTGGTCGGCCGCAAGTTCGCCGTCCACCGCCTCGGGCACACCATCTATCCGGAGGCCGTGGAACGGCGGGCGGCGGCCGTGCTGGGGCGTCCGGTCGCGGTCGTCCCGGTGGAGGACGAGCGGCTCGGGTGCCGGCTCGTCTTCTTCGTCGCCGGAGCCGGTGAACCGCAGCCCGCGGACTGGCGGGCCCGGCTCACCACGCAGCTTCCCGCGCACGAAGGCCCCAACCAGGTCATCGTGCTCGACCGGATCCCGGTCACCGCCCGCGGCAAACCCGACATGGCGGCGTTGCGGCGGCTGACCGCCACCGGCGGCGTCCAGGTGCCGGCGGGGACGTCGGCCATGATGCCGCCCGAGGAACGGGTGCGAGGCCTGCGGGCCGTGGAGGAGATGCTGCGGGACGATCCGCAGCCGATCATCGACATCCTGACCGAGATCTCGCTGCACCGGTCGGTCATGGACGAGATCGAAGCCTCCCGCGCCACCCTGGCCGGCGCGGTCGAGGAGGTCCTCACCCACGGGCCGGCCAGAATCCGCCGCCTGGCCGCGTTCATGCCGTCGAACGTCCTGCTCTACAGCTACGTCCTCTACCTCCTGGTGCCCGCGCTGTTCACCGAACGGCTGACCGCCAGGCCGGCGAGCGTGATCGCCGGCCAGCTCCACCGGCTGCACGCCCTCCTGGCGCCCGTGCACAACCTGCCGATCGAGGTGGTCGAGGCCAGCCAGCGGGAGTTCGTCACCGGCCAGGTGGCCTCCGCCGACGTCGTCATCTTCACCGGCACCTACAAGAACGCCGAACAGGTCCGTGCCACTCTGCGCGACGAACAGCTCTTCGTCTTCTTCGGGCAGGGGGTCAACCCGTTCATCGTGGGGCCGGACGCGCAGGTCGGCCGGGCCGTACGCGATGCCATGCGGGTGCGGCTGCTCAACTCGGGCCAGGACTGCTACGGACCCGATGTCCTCTACGTCCACGACTCCGTCAAGGACAGCTTCATCGACGGCCTCACCCAGGCGGTGACGGCGGCCAAGTACGGCAGCAACCGCGACCCGGAAGCCGACTACGGAAGCCTCTGGTACGACACCGCGGTGGAGGCCTCCGCCGACTACCTGCGCCGCAACCACGAGAACATCGTCGCCGGAGGCGCCATCGACTTCCGTACCAAACGCGTCGAACCCACCGTCCTGGTACGGGACTGGGCCCCGCGCGTGCCCATCGTGGAGTTCTTCGCCCCGATCTTCAACGTCGTCGGCTACTCCACGGCGCAGCAGGTGAACCAGCACATCGACTCGCCCTTCTTCGCCGAACGGGCGATGGGCGCCATGGTGTACGACGGCGAGCCCGGCCTCGTCGACACCCTGCGCAAACGGCACACCGTGGCCGTGAACAGCACGCTGATCGACGTCGACAACGGCAACCAGCCGTTCGGCGGGCACGGCGTCATGGCGGGCTACGTCATGCGGTACGGCAAGCGCTGGACCGGGCCCGCACTCATCTCCCAGGTGGTCGCCGAGCACCTGACCACGCCACGACTCGACTGAACGCGAAAGGCAGCCTGCCCATGCCGATCCGCCATCCCCGACGCGTGGTCATCACCGGCGCGGGCGTCATCTCTCCCGTCGGCCGGGACGTGGACACGTTCTGGACCAGCCTGCTCCAGGGCCGCAGCGGCATAGCGACGATCGACGCGTTCGACCCGGCCGGACTCAGCACCACGATCGCCGCGCAGGTCCGCGACTTCGACCCTCTGGAGTACATGCCGCACAAGGTGAGCCGCAGGCTCGACCACTTCGCGCGGTACGGCCTGGCGGCGGCGGTCCAGGCGGCCGACGAGGCCAAGCTGGCGCAGGGCGGGGACCTCAACCCCCGGCTGGGCGTCCTGGTCAGCTCGGGGTACGGAAGCAGCTGGCTGCAGCAGTCGCTCTACAGCCGCTTCGCCGAGCGTGGTCCCCGTGGCGTGCCGCCGTACGCGGCGGCGGCGCTGTCCGCCGACAGCCCGTCGGCGGAGATCGCCCTGCGCTTCGGCGCCGCGGGACCTTCGGGCTCCATGAGTACGGCCTGCGCCACCGGCACCATGAGCGTCGGCGAGGCGGCCATGTGGATCAGGACCGGCCGGGCGGATCTGGCGATCGCCGGCGGCTGCGACGACTCGATCACCGCGTTCGACATGGCGACCACCGGCATCACCGGAGCGCTGTCGCGGCGCAACGACGAGCCGGAACGCGCCTGCCGCCCCTTCGACAGGGACCGCGACGGCTTCGTCGTGGGTTCTGGCGCGGCGGTGGTCGTCCTGGAGGAGGCCGAGCACGCCCTGCGAAGGGGCGCGGCGATCCAGGCGGAGGTCGCCGGCTACGCGGCCACCACCGACGCCTTCCATCCCACCGCGCCGCATCCCGACGGGCTGGGCGCGGCGACGGTGATGCGGCTCGCGCTGCAGGATGCGGGCCTCGAACCGGACGGCATCGACTACATCAACGCGCACGGCACCGGGACCGTGCTCAACGACAGGATCGAGAGCCTGGCGATCCGCAAGGTCTTCGGCGCGCGGGTGCCGCCGATCAGCTCCATCAAGGCGCTGACCGGGCACATGATCGGCGCCGCGGGCACCGCCGAGCTCATCGCCACCGTCAGGGCGATCGCGACCGGCCTCGTGCCGCCCACGTTCAACTGCGACGCGCCCGAGGACGAGGACCTCGACTACGTCCCGAACCACGTGCGCCGCATGGACGTGGGCGCCGCACTGAGCAACTCCTTCGGATTCGGCGGTCACAACGCGGCCCTGGTGGTCCGCGCGTGGACGCCGTGACATCGCTATCGGAAAGGGCAACGATGTCTGGACCCGTCAGTTCGCACAACGAGTGGGACCCCCTGGAAGAGGTCGTCGTCGGCGTGGTGGACGGCGCGATGCTGCCCGACTGGAACGTGATCAACAAGGTCACCGTGCCGCCGGGGTCGTGGGAGACGATCGAGGAGGTCAGCGGGGCGGACGGCACCCCCTACCCGCCCGAGATGATCGAGCCCGCCAAGGCGGACCTGGAACAGTTCATCGACATCCTCCAGACGGCCGGGGTACGGGTGCGCCGGCCCGACCCCATCGACTTCGCCGCCGGTTTCTCCACCCCGTCCTGGCAGGTCGGGACCGGATTCTGCGCGGCCAACCCCCGTGACGTCTTCCTGGTCATCGGCGACGAGATCATCGAGGCGCCGATGGCCGACCGCGGGCGGCAGTACGAGACCTGGCCCTACCGGCGGCTTCTGAAGGAATACTCCGCGGCCGGCGCCCGGTGGACGGCCGCCCCCCGCCCGCAGCTGCTCGACGACCTGTACGACGACGACTACCGCGTGCCCGAGCCCGGCGAGCCCATCGGGTTCGTCACCACCGAGTTCGAGCCGACCTTCGACGCCGCCGACTTCGTCCGGGCCGGCCGCGACATCTTCTGCCAGCGCAGCCACGTCACCAACCAGGCCGGCATCGACTGGCTGCGCCGCCACCTCGGCGACGACTACCGCATCCACGTGCTGGAGTCCCGCTGCCCGCAGGCCATGCACATCGACACCACGTTCATGCCGCTGGCGCCCGGCAAGGTGCTGGTCAACCCCGAGTTCCTCGACCTGGCCAGTCTCCCGCCGGTCCTGCGGGACTGGGACGTGCTCGTGGCGCCCGATCCGGTCCACACCGACTCCAACCCGATCGGCGTGGTCAGCGGCTGGGTCAACATGAACGTCCTCATGCTCGACGAGCGCCGCGTGGTCGTCGAACGCAGCCAGGAGCCCATGATCCAGGCGTTCAAGGAGTGGGGCTTCACGCCCGTGCCCTGCTCGTTCGAGTCCTACTACGCCTTCGCCGGGTCGTTCCACTGCGCGACGCTCGACGTCCGGCGTGACGGCCCGCTCCGGTCGTACTTCCCCGCATGACCGACGGCCGTACCGTATTGATCACCGGCGCGGCCGGCGGGATCGGCTCGGTCACCGCACGGGCGCTGGCGGCCAAGGGGTTCCACGTCTTCGCCGGCGTACGCGACCCCGAGCGGGCCGTCACCGAGACCTTCGCCGACAGCCCGGAGGGGATCGAGGTGATCCACCTCGACGTCACCTCGCCCGATTCCGTCGAGGAGGCGGTGGCGAAGGTGCCGGGGCCGGGGCGGCGCCTGGTCGGCGTGGTCAACGCGGCGACCGCCGAGTACCACGGCCCGCTGGAGATCCTGCCCATGGAGTTCGTCCGGCACGAACTGGAGGTCAACTACCTGGGCCCGCTGGCCGTGACCAGGGCGTTCACACCCCATCTCCGCACGAACGGCGGCCGCGTGGTCAACATCAGCAGCATCAACGGGCTGTGCGTCTTCCCCAGCATCGGCGCGAGCTGCGCGGCCAAGTACGCCCTGGAGGCGTCGTCGAACGCGCTGCGCATGGAGCTGCGCCGGTGGGGCATCCACGTGGTGCTCGTCAACCCGGGCGCGGTGCGCACGGCCCTGTGGCCACGCTCGCTGCGCGCGTTCGAGTCTCTGCCGGACAAGGTGCACGCCGACCAGCTACGCCTGTACTACCCGGCCTGGGCCCGTTCGGTCGAGCGGGCGCGGGTCGACCAGGACCGCATGCTGAAGCTGGCCGCCCATCCCACGCGGGTGAGCGAGGCCATCGTCCATGCCCTGACCTCGGCGCGGCCGCGCAGCCGCTACCTGGTCGGCTGGGACGCGCGAGTGCTCGCCATGGCCCGATGGATTCTGCCCACGCGGGCCTTCGACACTCTCGCCTCGTACACCTTCCGGGAATAGGACGACCAGGACAGGACGATATGAAGGGTTCGCAAAACCCGTGGGTCGTGCTGACGATTCTGTGCGCCAGCCTGTTCATCGTCGTCATCGACATCACGGTGCTCTACACGGCGCTGCCGATGCTCTCGGCCGAGCTCGGCCCGAGTTCGTCGCAGGTGCTGTGGATCGCCGACGTCTACTCGCTCGTCTGCGCGCCCCTGCTGCTCCCGTTCGCCGCCCTCGGCGACCGGTACGGCCGGCGGGCGATGCTGCTGTGGGGATACGCGGTGTTCGGGCTCGCCTCCCTGGCGGCGGCGTTCGCCCCGAACGTCGCGATCCTCATCGCGGCCCGCGCGATCCTCGGGCTGGGCGGCGCGATGATCATGCCGTCCACGCTCTCGATGATCAGGCAGGTGTTCACCGATCCGAAGCCGCGGGCGACGGCCCTCGGCGTGTGGAGCGCCGTCGCCGCCGGAGGCGCCATCATCGGCCCGCTCGTCGGCGGCGCGCTCGTCGAATGGACCTGGTGGGGCGCGGTGTTCCTGATCAACGTCCCGGTCATGCTCGCCGCGATCCCGCTCACCCTGCTGCTGGTGCCGGAGTCGCCGCGCGCCGACTCGGGACGCTGGGACGCGCTGGGCGCGCTCCTGGCCACGGGCGGGGTGCTCAGCCTCGCCTTCGGCATCAAGACGGCGGGGCACGAGTCGTTGTTCGCGCCGCCGGCCCTGGCGAGCTGGGCCGGCGCCGCCGTCCTGCTGATGTGGTTCGTGCGCAGGCAACTGCGCGCCGCCGAGCCGTTGCTCGAAGTACGGCTGTTCGCCAACCCCGCCTTCTCCACGGCGGCCGTGTCCATCCTGGTCACGTTCCTCGTGCTGGTCGGGCTGGAGCTGTTCTTCACCCAGTACCTGCAACTGGTCGTGGGTCTCGGCCCGCTGTCGGCCGCCCTGCGCATCCTGCCGATGAGCGTGACCAGCGTGCTCGGCAGCCTCGCCGGCGGCCCGCTCGTCGCCCGCTTCGGCGCGCCGCCGCTGGTCGCGGCCGGGCTGGTGGGCACCTCGGTGGCACTGGCACCCCTGGTGACGCTGACCACCACCGACCAGCCGTGGCTGATCGGCCTCTGCTTCGCCGCGATGGGTTTCTCGCTGTCCGTGGCACTGACCGCGGCGTCCAACGCGATGATGAACGCCGTCGCCACCGAACACGCCGGCCAGGCGGCGGCCGTCGAGGAGACCTCCTACGAGCTCGGCGGCGGGCTCGGGATCGCCGTCCTGGGCAGTGTCATGTCCGCCGCCTTCGCCGCCTGGTTTCCCCACGCGGGAGTGGTCAGGGACTCGGCCCTCGCCCTGCGCAGCGCGTACCCCCAGATAGCCGAATCCGCCCGGGAGACGTTCGTCGCCAGTCTGCACCTGACCGTCATCGTGTCCGCGGCGCTCCTGATGATCACCGGGCTGGTCATCGTGGTCGTGCTCCGCAGACATCCCCGAATCGCCCCGAACCTAGGAGAAAAGGCATGACCAGCTCCGGCGCCGTGGACAAGTGGGGCTTCGAGACCTTCACCCAGGTCCTCGAAGAGGGATCGGGCCTGATCGGTGAGCCCGCGATCGTGGACGGCATCACCGGCCCCAGCATCACGCAGAACGGCCGCACGCTGACCAACCTCGCCAGCATCAACCTCCTGAACATGCACCAGCGTTCCGACCTGCGGCAGTGCTTCACGGAAGGCGCCCACCGGTACGGCCTCACCACCGGCGGCTCCCGCATGACGCAGGGCGTCTGCCGCGCCCACCTGGAACTGGAACACGACGTCAGCCAGGCGACGGGCAAGGAACGCGCCCTCACCTTCGCCACCGGCCTGCTGGCCAACGTGGGCTTCGTCCATGCCATGAGCCAGGACATCGACCTCGGCGCCGGCGTCCGCATGAACAACTCCGACTCGGTGTTCGTCCTGGACCGGGACTCCCACTGGAGCCTGTGGAAGGCGGTGGAGGGCCTGGGATACGGCAAACGCGTCTTCTTCTTCCGCCACAACGACCCGGACCACCTCGACCGCGTCCTCGCCAAGGTCGGCGGCGGCAAGGTGGTCGTGGTCATGGAGAGCGTCTACTCGGCGGACGGCACCATGGGCCCCCTCCCCGCGCTCCTGGACCTGTGCGAGAAGCACAACGCCATCAGCTTCGTCGACGACGCCAACGGCTTCATGATCTACGGCCCCGCCCACCGCCCCTTCGCCACCGAGTACCAGCACATGCGCGACCGGGCCGACTTCGTGATGATGTCCTTCTCCAAGGCGGTGGGCCTTGAGGGCGGGGCGATCGCCGGTCCGTCGGCGGCGGTGCAGTCGTTCGAGCTCCTGTCGGGAACCTCGATGTTCACCGCCGCCATGCAACCGCCCACCGCCGTCACCGCCCGGGAGATCATCCGCCGCCTGAGCCACGATCCTGAGATCGTCGACTCCTACCTGGCGAAGGTGACCGCGTTCCGCCGGCGGCTGGCCGACATCGGCTGCGAGACCAGCGAGACGAGCACCTACATCGTCTCGGTCCCGGTCAACGACGACGACATCGCCGTGGAACTGCGGCAGGCGTTCCTGGACCACGGCTACCTCGTGCCCGTCTTCGTCTACCCGGCCGTCAAGCGCAACAAGGCCCTGCTCCGCCTGATCATCAGCGACGGCCACACCGAGGACCAGCTGGACGGCTTCCTCTCCACCCTGGCGACGCTCAAGGAGCAGTTCAGGTTCTGAGCTGCTTCACTCCGGAATGTAACGCATGTTACTTTCCTCTGGTGAATGAATGGGTGGTGCTGATCGTGCGCTTGCCCGCGCAGCCGTCCCGGCATCGGGTCGCGGTCTGGCGGGAACTGCGCAAGGTCGGCGGGCTGTCGCTCGGGCAGGGCGTGTGGGCGGTGCCGCGGGTGCCGGTGTTCGCCGACGGCATCGAGCGCGCCGTCCACCTGGCCGGGCGCGCGGACGGCGAGGTCGTGGTCCTGCGCGCCAGCGGACGTGAGCCCGCCGACGCGGCCCGGTTCCAGGCGATGTTCACCGCCGCCCGCGAGGAGGACTGGGCGGAGTTCACCGCCGACTGCGGCAAGTACGAGGCAGAACTGGACAAGGAGATCCGCACCGCCAAGTTCACGCTGGCCGAACTCGAAGAAGAAGAGCAGAGCCTGGAACGGCTGCGCCGCTGGCACCGCGACCTGAAGGCCAGGGACGTGTTCGGCGCGCCCGGCGCCGGTCCCGCCGAGCAACGGCTGGCCGAGTGCGCGCGCCGCTTCGAGGACTACAGCGAGCGGGTGTTCGCCCACCTGCACGCGTTCGGTCCGGGCGAGGAGCCATGACCCTCTCCGCGCCGCCCGTCTCCGTCCGGCGGACCTGGCCCCTGTACGCGGCCGGGTTCACCACCGCCTTCGGCGCCCACGGCATCGCCGCCAACCTCGGCCAGGGCGAGGCCGACCTGGTCAGGTCGGTGCTGTACCTGGGGCTGCTGCTCGCCCTGTACGACGGCGCCGAGGTGGTGCTCAAGCCGGTGTTCGGCGCGCTGGCCGACCGGATCGGCGCCCGGCCGGTCCTGCTCGGCGGGCTGATCGGCTTCGCCGCGGCCTCCGCCCTCTTCGTCCTGGTCCGCGACCCCGGCTGGTTGTGGGCGGCCCGGCTGGGCCAGGGCGCGGCCGCCTCGGCGTTCTCCCCGGCCGCCTCCGCGCTGGTGGCCCGGCTCAACCCTCAGGCCAGGCACGGTCGCGCGTTCGGTTCCTACGGCTTCTTCAAGAGCATCGGCTACACCGCCGGACCCCTGCTCGGTGGCGCGCTGGTCTGGGCCGGTGGGCTGACGTCGCTGTTCGTGGTGCTCGCCGTTCTGCCCGCCATGGTGGCGGTGTGGGCCTGGCTCGCGGTTCCGGTGGTGCCGCCCCTGCCCAGGGCCAGGCAGAGCGTCGTGGACCTGGTCCGGCGCCTGACCGACGGCGCGTTCCTCCGCCCGGTGGCCGCACTGGCCGCCGCCACGGCCGCCCTGTCCGTGGGGGTCGGGTTCCTGCCGCTGTCCGGAGCCACGGCCGGGCTGTCGCCGCTGGCCACCGGTGCGGCCGTCTCGGTCCTGGCCCTGTGCGCCGCGCTCGTGCAGCCGTGGGCGGGGCGCGCACTCGACTCCGGACGCCTGCGCACCGGCAACGGGGTGGCGGCCGGTCTGCTGCTCGCCGCGAGCGGCCTGGCCGCCGCCATGCTGCCCGGCCTGCCCGGATTGCTACCGGCCGCCGCGCTGATCGGGGCCGGAACCGGACTGATCACCCCGCTCGCCTTCGCCGCGCTCGCCGCCGCGACCCCGCCGGAGCGGCTCGGCCAGACCATGGGCACCGCGGAACTCGGCCGCGAACTGGGCGACGCGGGCGGCCCGTTGCTGGTCGCCGCCGTCGCCAGTGCGGCCACGCTGCCCTGGGGCTTCGCCATCCTGGCCGCGGCCACCGCGGTGCTGCCGCTCTTCCTCCGGAGATCCGGCCCGACCTCGCAAGTTAGATGAGGCTTACCTTATTCTCGGGAGATGAGCTCCTCTGAGATGCGTGTGGTGACGACCGATGCCGAGCTCCGGGACATCGTCAAGGAACCGCATCAGGTCATCTGGGACAAGGACATCGCCCGCATCGACGAGCACGCGCGCACGATCATCGCGCACTCGCCGTTCGTGCTGCTGGCCACCTCGAACACCGACGGCACCTGTGACGTCTCGCCCCGCGGTGACCCCGCCGGATCGGTGCTGGTGCTCGACGACCAGCGCCTCGTCCTCGCCGACCGGCCCGGCAACCACCGGCTCGACAGCTTCCGCAACATGCTGCGCAACCCCCACGCCGGACTACTGTTCATCGTGCCGGGGATGAACGAGACGCTCCGGGTCAACGGGCGCGCCTCGCTGGTGGCCGACGCGCCGTTCTTCGACGACCTGGTCGTGCAGGGCAAGCGGCCGCGGCTGGCCGTACTGATCGAGGTCGAAGAGCTGTACATGCACTGTGCCAAGGCGTTCCTGCGCTCCTCGCTCTGGAAGCCGGAGACCTGGCCGGACCGCAAGAGCCTGCCCACGCTCGGGCAGATCGCCAAGGACCAGATGAACCTCAAGGACGTCCCCGTGGCGGCGATCGACGAGGGTCTCGCCCTGGACGCCAGGACGAACCAGTACTGACGCCCGTCACATCACCTTGTACGTCAGGTGGGTGACGAGGCCGGTGCCCCAGGGCGCGCCGACGGGTTCCAGCGCGTGCTCCCCGACTCCGTGCAGCAGCCGCTCGCCCCGGCCGAGGGTCAGGGGCGCGACGTGCAGGCGCAGTTCGTCGATGAGCCCCGCCGCCAGGTACCGGTTCACCGTCTCGGCGCCGCCGGCGATCGCGACGTCCCGGTCTCCGGCGGCCGCGCGCGCCTGGGCCAGGGCCGCTTCGATCCCGTCGGTGACGAAGACGTAGCTCGTGCCGCCCTTCATCGTCAGCGGCTCGCGCGGGTGGTGGGTCAGGACGAAGACCGGCGCGTGGTACGGCGGCTCGTCGCCCCACCAGCCCTTCCAGTCCAGGTCCCAGGCGCCGCGGCCGGGGCCGAACATGTTGCGGCCCATGATGAACGCCCCGGCGGCGGTGACGCCCTCGATCACCTTGGCGTGCCGTTCGGCCTCCTCGAACATCCACTGGTGCAGACGGTCGCCCACGCCCTCGCCGAACGGGTTGTCCATGCTCTGGTGCGGTCCGGCCACGTAGCCGTCGAGTGACATCGACATGTCACAGATGACCTTGCTCATCGTGCTACCTCCTGCGACTCCGGTGCGCTTTCACAGGAGGGTCGGAGCCGTCCGCGCGTCCTCTACATGTCCTGCGGAGAATTCCTGATGCTCTCGATGATCCGGGCGAAGCCCTCCTGGCCGTGGCCCGCGTCGATCTGGCGGCGGACGAGCGTCTGGACCATGCCGATCACCTCGGTGCTGACGCCCTGCTCGGCACTGGCGGCCACGAGGTCGTTGAGGTTGGAGAACTCCAGGCTCTGCTGCCCGGCGACGGTGTAGTCGCCGCCGTCGACGACCGCGGCGAACCCCTGGAAGGAGCCGGTCATGGCGCTCAGCCAGGGCGCGGCCATGGAGGCGAACTCGCCCGCCGTCACCCCGGCCGGCGCGACCATGGCGGCGCCGTGCAGGAATCCGGCGAACATCACGTACATGCCCGCGAGCAGCGCGAGGTCGTACAGAGACGCCAGCCCGGCGTCCTGCCCGAAGTAGGTGCTCGTTCCCCACAGATCCAGTAGTGGCTTGTACTGCTCGAACACCTCGGCGGAGCCGCTGTAGAGGATCGACGACCCTGGCCCGCCGATCATGGCGGGCACGGCCATGATCCCGCCGTCCAGGTACGCGATCCCGGCACGGGCCGCCCACTCGGCCAGCTCCCGCGACTGGGCCGGTGACGTCGTGGTCACATTGACCAAGGTACGGCCGGCCAGCTCACCGGCGATCGGATCGAGCACCTCGTGGACCGACGCGTGGTCCAGCAGGCACGCGATCACCAGCGGGCCGGCGAGGACCGCCTCACCGGCGCTGCCGGCGTTCCGCGCGCCGAGGGCCACGAGGTCGTCGGCCCTGCCGGGGGAGCGGTTCCATACGGTGGTCGGGTGCCCGGCCTTCACCAGGGCGCCCGCGAGCGCGCCGCCCATCGCCCCCAGCCCGAGAACGCTCACCTGGACGTTGTCCGTCATCTTGGGTCCCCCTTCGAGTTCGTCGTTCGGGGCCCATCCTTTCCACCGCCGTTAGAGTTGACCAGTACCGACTATTTAGTGGGGTACCCACCCACAGGTAAGTACGTCTGAGGAGGGCGGATGGCGACATCAGCACGAAGGGGCCCGTACTTCTGCGGCATCGACGCGGCGATGGACGTGGTCTCGGGGAAGTGGAAGTCGCTGATCCTCTGGGAGCTGAACAACTACGGGACCCGCCGCTTCGCCGAGCTCCGGCGCGGGCTGCCCGGCGTCAGCGAGAAGATGCTGATCCAGCATCTGCGCGAGATGGAGGAAGACGGGCTCGTGCACCGTGAGGTGTATCGCGAGGTGCCGCCGAAGGTCGAGTACTCCCTGACCGAGGACGGCCTCTCGCTCAACGCCGCCCTGAGCTCCCTGGGACGCTGGGGCACCGAACGCATCGAGCGGATCGGGGCGGAGAAGGTGAACCTGCCGCTCTAGCCGCGCAGGCGTTCCTCGAGGATCGCCGTCATCTCCGTGGAGAGCTTGCCGAGCAGGCGCGTGAGGTCGGCGCGGTCCTCGGGGTCCCAGGCGGCCATGGCGGTCTCGAAGAGCTCGAGGTTGACCCGCAGGCAGACCTGGGCCACGTCGGTTCCCCGCGGAGTCAGCCAGATGCGCCATGCCCGGCCGTCGTCGGGGTCGCGCACGCGTTCCAGCAGGCCCTGCCGTTCGAGCTTGGTGACGGTCCTGGTGACGTGCGGGCTCTCCACGTGCAGGGCCTGCGCGATCGCGCCGACGCGCCGCGGCTCACCGGAGTCGAGCAGGTGGATCAGGACTTGCGCGTCCGGCTGATCGACCCGCATGCCGGCGACGGTGCCCAGCATGTCGTGGGTCTTGGCGCGCTTGAGCGTCGACACGACGCTGCGGAAGGCGGCGACGGTGGAAGCGAGCTCCTGGTCCATCTATTTGCTTACCTAACTTACGTATGTATTATCGCTTCTCAGTTACTTACCCAAGTTACCTAAGGAGCCGTCATGGCGACAGTCGCCGCGACCGCCGAGCGCATGACACCCACCAGGAACCCATGGCCAGGAGTGGTGGTGCTGGCGTTCGCCGCCTCCGTGGCCGCCGTCCAGAACACCGCGGTCGTCCCGTTGCTTCCCATCCTCCAGCGCGAACTGAACGCCTCGTTGACCGCCGTGAGCTGGACACTCACGATCAGCTTGCTCGTCAGCGCGGTCGCGACACCGCTGTTGTCGCGATTCGGCGACATGTACGGCAAGCGCCGCGTGATCCTCGGCGCGCTGGCCCTGCTCATCGCCGGCTCTGTCATCGCCGCGGTGGCCACCACCTTGCCCTGGTTGATCGTGGGCCGCGTGCTCCAGGGCTTCGTCGCCGCCCTGGTCCCGCTGGCGATCGGCGTGGTCCGTGACGTCCTGCCACGCGACCAGCTCGCCACCGGCATCGGCGTGCTCAGCGCGACCATGGGGTTCGGCGCGGGCGGCGGCATGCTCCTGGCGGGCCTGGTCGCCGGTGACTACCACATGCTCTTCTGGGTGACGACCGGGCTGTCGGTGATCGGCTCGGTCTTCGTCTTCTTCCTGGTACGCGACACCGCGCCGGCCGGCGGCGGCCGCCCCGACCTGGCCGGCGCCGCACTGATGATCGTCTGGCTGGTGGCGCTCCTGCTGGCGATCAGCCAGGGCGGCACGTGGGGCTGGACCTCGGCGGCGACGCTCGGCGTGTTCGCGCTGGCGGCCGTGGTGGCCGTCGTCTGGGTGCTGGTCGAGCGCCGGGTGTCCGAGCCGCTGGTGCAGATGGCGATGCTGGTCCACCGCGGCACCGTCGGCGCGACCGTGGCCTCGATGCTGCTCGGGTTCGGCTTCTTCATGAGCATGACCGGCATCTCCGGCTTCGTACAGGGACCCGCGCTGCGCGCGAGCGTCCTGCAGGTCGGTCTCTACCTGCTGCCCAGCACGCTGTTCATGCTGGTGATCTCGCTGTTCGCGGGCCGGCTCATGCGCCGCTTCGCCGCCGCCTCGCTGGTCGGGACGGGTTCCGCGATCGCCGGCGCGGCGGGCCTGTGGCTCGTCTTCGCGCACACCGGCCCCGCCGACATCCTGGTCGCCACCTCGCTCATGGGCATCGGACTGGGCGTCAGCTACGCCGCGCTGGGCACGATGGCGGTCGAACACGTCCGGCCCGAGCAGACCGCGGTCGCGGCCGGGATCAACGCGCTGGTACGCATCGCGGGCGGCAGCACGGCCGGCGCCGTGATCGCCGCCATCCTAGCCTCGCTGCCCGGGGAACACGGCTACCAGTGGGTCTTCGGCGTCGCCGCCGGGGCGGGCGCGCTGGCCGCCGCCTTCGCGTTCCTCTACGGAAGGCTCAACCGCGACCTGACGGCCACGGCGAACCGCGCCTGAGCGTCTGAGCGGACGGCTGACGACGGCGGGGGTGACGCCGGCTTTTCGTTGACCGCGACGATGCGCCGCGAGCAAATCCGTGCGATGGCCCGGTGTCCGCGTCAGGCGGGCCCTGGACAGTGTGAACATGATTTCGAACCCCACCGAGACACCCCTCACCCTCACCCTCACCCTCACCCGCGCCCGCCTCGCTGGCCCGCTCCCGGACGGTGACGGGCAGCTCATGGACATCGTGCTACGGGACGACCGGGTGCACGCCATCCACCCCACCGGGACCGTTCAGACCAAAGGTGAGACCGTCGACCTGGACGGCCGGGTGGTGATGCCCGGCCTGTGGGACCACCATGTGCACTTCGACATGTGGGCCCTGCGCGAGAGCCGCCTGGACGTCTCGCCGGCCCGGTCGGCGGCCGAGTGCGCGGCGCTCGTGCGCACCCGGCTGGCCGAGCGGCCGCCGGACCCGGGCGCCACGCTGGTCGGCACCGGCTTCCAGGACGGGACCTGGCCCGACCTGCCCACCGCGGACCTGCTCGACGCCTGCGCCGGACCCATCCCGGTCGTCCTGATCAGCCACGACATCCACTGCGCCTGGCTCAACACCGAGGCGCTGCGCCGCTGGGCGCCGTCCCTGCGCTCGGACGGGCTGGTTCGCGAGCAGGACTGCTACGAGCTCGTCGCCCGGCTCAACGACCTTCCCGTCGAGCACCTTGACGCACTCGTGGCCGAGTCGGTCCGCCGCGCGCACGCGCGCGGAACCGTGGGGATCGTCGAGTTCGAGCGCCGGCCGAACCTGGACAGCTGGGCGCGCCGGGCACGATCGGGGGTGACGATGCGGGTGGCGTGCGGGGTGTACACCGACCACCTCGACGACGCGATCCGGCGCGGGCTGGCCACCGGTGACGTGCTGCCCGGCACCCGGGGCCTGGTCGAGATGGGGTCGTTCAAGATCGTGGTGGACGGTTCGCTGAACACGCGCACCGCGTGGTGCCACGACGCCTTCCCCGGTCTCGACGGGGAGGACGCCTTCGGCCTGCAGGCGGTGGAGGCCGGCGACCTGCGTGACCTGGTCGGCCGGGCACACGCCGCCGGCATCGCGTCCGCCGTCCACGCGATCGGCGATCGCGCCAACACGCTCGCCCTCGACACGTTCGAGACGACCGGCGCCCGCGGGACGATCGAGCACGCGCAGCTCCTGAGCACGCGGGATCTGGGCCGCTTCGCCCGGCTCGGGGTGGCGGCGAGCGTGCAGCCGCGCCACGTCATCGACGACCGGGACGTGGCCGACCGGCACTGGCAGGGGCGTACCGAGCGGGCCTTCCCGCTGGCGTCGCTCCTGTCGGCCGGCGCCCGGGTCCTCTTCGGGTCGGACGCGCCGGTGGCGCCGCTGGATCCGTGGGTCTCGATGGCCTCGGCGGTGTCCCGGGCCGGCCGCGGTCAACGGCCGTGGCACGCGGAGCAGCGGGTCTCCGTCGACCAGGCCCTGCGCGCCTCGGCCCGCCACGACCGCCTGGCACCCGGCGTGCCCGCCGACATCGCCGTCCTCGCGGCGGACCCTCGCGCCCTCGATGCCGAGGAGCTGGCCGCCATGCCCGTCGAGGCCACGGTGGTGGCCGGTGAGCTGGTCCACCGGCGCTGGTGATCTTCGGCGAATCGGGTGAACCTCCTGCCCGACCGGCTCGACGAGCGCGAGGAGGTCGTCAACGGCGTCTGCCGTACGCACGGATCGGCGGCGCAGAGTTCGTCGGGATCACTGACGAAGTGCGGCGATGTGCCGACCTAAGGTATGCCGCACCCCAGACCGGGTTCCAGAACGTGGAGGAGTGGTCCGGCATGATCAGGCCGACGGCAGGCAGCGCGCTGCGCGCCACCACACAGAAGAGTTTCGGACGGCGAGGCTTTTTGACCGGGCTCGGAGCGCTGGGCATGGCGCTCGCGGTGCCGGGCTGCGCGAAGGAGGACGGCAAGCCGTCGCCGGCCGGGGCCACCGGCAGCGCCGACAACGCCGACAAGGTGGTCGAGCACGCGTACGGCAAGACCACGGTTCCCAAGGACCCGAAGCGGATCGTCGCTCTGGGCCAGACCGACATCGACGTCCTCGTCGCGCTCGGCGTGCCGCCCGTGGCCGTCGGGGTGTTCAGCGGTGACTGGTACTCGCCGCTGCACCCGTGGAACAAGGACGCCTTCCCCAAGAACCCGGACTTCCTCGACTTCGAGGAGTACTCCATCGAGAAGATCCTCGCGCTGAAGCCCGACCTGATCACCGGGGTCATGGGCGGCATGACGAAGAAGGAGTACGACAAGCTCAGCTCGATCTGCCCGGTGGTGGCGCAGCCCAAGGGCTTCACCGACTGGAACGCGCCGCTGGAGCAGCAGACCCAGATGCTCGCGACCGCCCTGGGCCGGGAGGACAAGGGCAAGACGCTGGTGGACGGCATCACCAGCCAGGTGAAGGCGGCCGTCGCGGCCAACCCGGGCTTCGCCGGCCTGACCGTGGCGATCGCCGAGTGCTGGGGGGACACGTTCAAGGTGATCGGTCCCGCCACCCCGCGCTCCAAGTTCTTCACCAACCTCGGCTTCAAGAGCCTGCCCGAGCTGGATGCCCTGGTGGGCACCGCCTACAGCGCGGACATCTCCTCCGAGAAGCTCTCCCTGATCGGAGCGGCCGACCTCGTGCTGTGGACGACCGACGGCGGTCAGGTGGAGGCGCTGAAGAAGAACCCGGTCGTCTCCGGGCTGAAGTCCACAAAGGAGGGCCGCTCCCTCTGGTCGACCGGGATGAAGATCGACTCCGCGTTCTGGTCGATGGACTGGGGCACGGTGCTGAGCCTGCCGTACGCCATCGAGCACGTCATCCCGCAGATCAAGGCGGCGATCGACGGGAACACGGGCACCAAGGTCGAGAACTTCTCCTCCTGACGGCCGGACCAGAGAACACAGGAGGAACGCATGATCGAGTCCATCGAGATACGCACCGTGCGGCTGCCGCTCCGCGCGCCGTTCCAGACGTCGAACGGCGTCAGCACCGAGCGCGAGCTCGTCCTGGTCCGGATCGCGGGAGGAGGGGCCGAGGGCTGGGGCGAGTGCGTGGCGGAGCGGGAGCCGACCTACTCCAGCGAGCACAGCCGCGGCGCCGTGGACGTCATGCGTTCGTTCCTGCTGCCTCGGCTGCTCGCGGCGGAGGTCCGCACCGCGGAGGAGGTGGCGCCGGCGCTGCGCGGCGTGGTCGGCCATCCCATGGCGAAGGCGGCGCTGGAGCTGGCCGTCCTCGACCTCGTGCTCCGTCTGCGCGGGGTGTCACTCGCCCAGTACTTCGGCGCCACCAGGACGAGGATTCCCGCCGGCGTCTCGGTCGGCATCCAGCCGTCGGTGGCGGCGCTGCTGGACGTCGTGGGCGGGTTCGTGGACGAGGGCTACCGGCGGATCAAGCTCAAGATCCAGCCCGGCTGGGACGTGGAGCCGGTCCGGGCGGTCAGGAAGAAGTTCGGCGACGAGCTGCCGCTGCAGGTCGACGCCAACGCGGCCTACGACCTCGCCGACGCCCCGCTCCTGCGCCGGCTCGACGAGTTCGGGCTGCTGCTCATCGAGCAGCCCCTGCATCACGACGACCTCTATCAGCACGCGCGGCTGGCCGAGACGCTGACGACGCCGCTGTGCCTGGACGAGTCCGTGGTCTCGGCCCGCTCGGCCGCGGCGGCGATCTCGATGGGCGCCGCGAGCATCATCAACGTCAAGCCGGGACGCGTCGGCGGATACCTGGAGGCCAAGCGGATCCACGACCTGGCCCAGGCCCACGGGGTGGCGGTGTGGTGCGGCGGCATGCTGGAGAGCGGCCTCGGCCGCCGGGCCAACATCGCCCTCGCCGCGCTCCCGGGTTTCACCCTCCCGGGCGACACGTCGGCCTCCGACCGCTTCTACGAGACCGACATCACCGACCCCGTCACGCTTGAGACGGACGGGCATGTGCTCGTCCCCACCGAACCCGGCATCGGCGCCACGCCCGACCCGGACCTTCTCCGCACGTACACCGTGGACACCTGGAGCTACGAACGATGACCGACAGCACGCTCATACCGAGCCTCGACCAGGTCGCCGACCGGATCGAGGACCTGATGGCCCGGCACCGGCTGCCGTCGGTCTCGCTCGCGATCGCCCAGGGTGACCGGGTGGAGGCCCGCGGCTTCGGGATGGCCGACCTGCGGGGGCGGCCGGCGACCGGCGACACGCCGTACCTGCTGGCCTCGGTCACCAAACCCGTCGTCGCGACCCTGTGCGTCATGCTCGCCGAGCGCGGGCTCATCGACCTCGACGAGCCGCTGGCCGACCGGCTGCCCTGGCTAGACCGGCAGCGGCCGGGCCGCGCCGGCCGGCCGACCGCCCGTCAGGCGCTGAACCACACCGCCGGGTTCGGACGCTACTGGGACTTCGCCTACGACGAAGAGCCCCTGGGCATCGAGCGGGCCGCCGACCGGTACGGCGTCCTCATCCACGCGCCGGGCACCCGCTTCGAATACGCCAACCTCGGGTACGGCGTGCTGGAGCCGTGGCTGGCCGCGGCGACCGGCCATCCGCTGGGCGAACTGCTGGAGCGGTATCTGTTCGGGCCGCTGGGGCTGGGCTCCGGCGCCTATGGTCCCGGAGCCGGAGGGGCGGACGCGGCGGTGCCGTACACGGCCGAGCGGCATGTTCCCTACCCGACGATCACCACCAGCCACCCGGCCGCGAGCATGGCCTGGATGTCGGCCGCCGACCTGGCCAGGTTCGGGCTGACCCACACGTACGGGTCGGCGGTGCTGGCGCCGGGTTCGGCCGCGGCGGTGCGCACACCGGGCCTGGAGGACGGGGAACGCTACGGCCTGGGACTGAACGTCCGCCACCCCCACGGCGTCGAGGTGCTGGCCCACGCCGGGGACATGTGCGGGGTGGGCGCGTCGCTGGCCATCCTCCCGGAATTCGGGGTGAGCGCCGCCGCCGTCGTCAACCAGACCGGATCTTTCGCCCATGCGCGCACGGCCTGCGAGATCCTCCTCGAGACCCTGGTGAGCCACATCGGACCGGAGGAGGACACGACGTCGCCCAAGCCCGTGCCGGCCGGAGAGTGGGCCGGCCAGGTGGCGACCCCCTTCGGCGCGGTACCGCTGCGAGCAGAGGTGGACGGCGCCGGCTCGGTGTGGATCGAGGTCGCCGGCTCCGGCCGGGTCCAGGCGCGGGTCGAGGAGGACGAGTCGTACGACGTGATGCTCGCCGCCGAGTTGCAACTGCCCACTCCTGACGCGCTGCGGGCCAGCCCATGGCTCGAACTCGCCCTCGACGTCGGCGACGACCGCCTGGCAGGGTCCGCCAGGGCGGTCAAGCACGGCGAGAGCGGGGACCGGGTGGGCAACTGCCTCACCCACTGGTGCGAACTGGAGCGGGTCCGTTGAGCACCCAGACGCTCCCGGCGCCCGCCGTCGCACGGGCCGGTCAGCGGCGGCTGACACTCGGACTCGGGGTCGCGGCGGCGATCCTGCTCCTTCTCATGGCGGCGAGCCTGGCCCTGGGCGCCGAGAACGTGCCGTTCGCCGACGTCTGGCAGTCACTGACCGTGGGCGGCACCGACGCCGACGTCATCGTGCGAGGCGTACGGTTGCCACGGACGATCCTCGCGGTCCTGGTCGGCGCCGCACTGGCGGTCGCCGGAGCGCTGATGCAGGCGCTGAGCCGCAACCCGCTCGCCGAGCCCGGCCTGCTCGGCGTCAACGCCGGCGCCGCGCTGGGCGTGGTGATCGCGATGGCGCACCTCGGGGTCGCCTCCCTCACCGGCTACGTCTGGTTCGCCCTCATCGGAGCCAGCATCGCGACGGTCGCCGTCTACACCCTCGGCTCCGCGGGCACGGCGGGAGCCAGCCCGGCCCGGCTCGCCCTCGCCGGCGCGGCCATCACCGCGGCGCTCACGGGAGTGATCTCCGCGATCGTCCTGCTGTCCTCGACGGTGTTCAACGGGTTCCGGGCCTGGAGCGTCGGAACGTTGTCCGGCCGCACGGCTCCGGTGGTGATCCAGGTGGCGCCGTTCATCGTCGCCGGCATCGTGCTGACGCTGTTCCTGGTCTCCTCGCTCAACGCGCTGGCCCTCGGCGAGGACGCGGCGAAGGGGCTGGGGGCCAACGTGGGGCGTACCCGCCTGCTGGGAGTCGTCGCGACGACGCTGCTGTGCGGCGCGGCCACGGCGGCGGCCGGGCCGATCTCGTTCGTCGGCCTGGTGGTGCCGCACATGGTCCGCACCTTCACCGGCCCCGACCATCGCTGGCTGCTGCCGTACTGCCTGCTCGCCGGGCCGATCCTCATGGTGGCCGCCGACCTGGCCGGGCGCCTGATCGCCCGGCCGGGTGAGCTGCCCACGGCACTGGTCACCGCCATCGTCGGCGCGCCCGTGTTCGTCTACCTGATCCGCCGTCGCCGGATGGCCGGACTGTGAGCGCCGTGAAGACGGCCCGCCGTGAGCAGGCGGCCCCGCACACGGCCGCGCGGCTGTCCTGGCGCGGATGGTCGGTCCTGTGGCGTCCGCGCGCCGTGCTCGCGAGCGCCGCGGTCGTGCTGGTCGCGCTCGGCTTCGCCCTGGTGCAGCTGGGCGTCGGCGACTACCCGATGTCCCCGGGAGAGGTACTGGCGACGCTGACCGGCAACCGGGGCGCCGCCCAGGAGTTCGTGATCTTCGATCTCCGGCTTCCCCGGCTGCTCACCGCCGGGCTGGTCGGACTCGCGCTGGGAGCCAGTGGCGCGATCTTCCAGTCGGTGACCCGCAACCCCCTGGGCAGCCCCGAGATCATGGGCTTCACCATGGGCGCCTCCGCGGGCGCCGTGGCGATGGTCCTCGTCTTCGGCGGCCAGGAAGGCTCCGGGATGGCCGGCGCCCTCATCGGCGGATTCGCCACCGCCGCCACCGTCTACGGGCTCGCCCATCGCCGCGGCATCCAGGGGTTCCGCCTGATCCTGGTCGGCGTCGCCGCCACCGCGCTGCTCGACAGCCTCATCTCCTACCTGCTGCTGCGTGCCCGGCTGCAGGACGCCGAGAGCGCGTACACCTGGCTGGTGGGCAGCCTCAACGGGGCCGACTGGCAGCAGGTCCAGATCATCGGGCTGACCGTCTGCCTGATGATCGTCCCGGTGCTCGCGATCGGGAGCCAGATGCGCCTCCTGGAGATGGGCGACGATCTCGCGCAGGGGCTCGGCGTCCGCGTCAAGCCGACCCGGCTGCGGTTGCTGGTGATCGGGACGGTGCTGTGCGCGGGAGCCGTCGCGACCGCGGGGCCGATCGCGTTCGTCGCGCTGGCCGCACCGCAGATCATGCGCCGCCTGACCGGCGGCTCGGTGTCGATCGTGCCCGCGGCCCTGATGGGCGCCCTGATCCTGATCGTGAGCGATCTCGCCGCCCAGCGCGTCTGGCCGGACTCCCAGATGCCGGTCGGCATCCCGACCCTTTGTATCGGCGGTACCTACCTGGCCTGGCTGCTGTACCAGCAGAGCCGTGCCTCCCGACTCTGACCTGGAGTGCCCATGAAGATAGAGAACCCGCCCGCGCCCGACGCGCTCCACGGCAACCGCCTGCGCGCGCACAACCTGTCTCTGCGGTACGGCGAGCGGGTCGTCGCGGAGAACCTGTCGATCGACATCCCCGACGGTTCGCTCACGATGATCGTCGGCCCGAACGCCTGCGGGAAGTCCACCCTGTTGCGCGCGCTCGCGCGGCTCCTGCCACCGGAGCGCGGCAGCGTCGTACTCGACGGCGAGGACATAGCGAAGTACCCGTCGAAGGAGGTCGCGCGCCGGCTCGGGCTCCTCCCGCAGACCTCGATCGCCCCCGACGGCATCACCGTGGCCGACCTCGTGGCCCGCGGCCGGTTTCCACACCAGAAGTTCCTGCGCCAGTGGTCGGCCGACGACGACGTGGCCGTGACCAACGCGCTGGAACGGACGAACACCGGCGATCTCGCGACCCGCTACGTCGACGAGCTCTCCGGCGGCCAGCGCCAGCGCGTGTGGCTGGCCATGGCCCTCGCCCAGGAGACTCCGCTGCTGCTGCTCGACGAGCCGACCACCTACCTCGACATCACCCACCAGGTCGAAGTGCTGGACCTCTGCGCCGAGCTGCAGGAGAGCGGGGAGCGCACGATCGTGGTGGTGCTGCACGAGCTCAACCTCGCCGCCCGGTACGCCACCCACCTGATCGCCATGCGCGACGGGTCGGTGGTGGCCAGCGGGTCGCCCAAGGACATCGTCACCCCGGAGCTGATCGAGAAGGTCTACCAGCTTCCCTGCTCGATCATCGACGACCCCGAGACCGGAACGCCGCTGGTCATCCCGGCGGCCCGTCACAGGACCGGCGCACCATGTACGTGAACCCCGACTTCGCCGCCGGCACGCGGCAGGCCCACGACCTGATGGAGCGCTGGCCGTTCGCGGTCGTCATCGCGCTCGACCCGGACGTCCGGCTGTCGTTCGTGCCGGTGGAGCTCCGCCGGGACCAGGGCCGGCACGGGACGCTGGTCGGGCACGTCTCGGCCGCGGACCCCGTGGCCGGCGCGCTCCGCCAGGGCACCGCCCTGCGCGTCGCCTTCACCGGGCCCGTCGCCTACGTGAGCCCGGCGTGGTACGCCCAGCCGGGCCTGCCGACCTACAACTTCGGCGCGGTCGAGGCGGCGGGAACCGCCCGGCCGCTCGATGATCCGAAGCTGGTCAGGCAGCACCTGATGGCGCTGGTCGCGGCGCACGAAGGGGCGCGTACCGACGGGCTGGACAGGTGGCGGCCCGACGGCTGGGCGCGGCACCGCACCGAGGAGCTCCTGGGCGAGCTGCAGGCGTTCGTGATGCCGATCGACCGGCTGGAGGTGAAGCTGAAGATCGGTCAGAACCGCACGCCGGGCGACCGCCTGGGCACCATCGCCGGCCTGGAGGCGGCGAACCCCTCGCACCACGCCGAGGCCGCCGCCTTGATGCGCGCGCGATACGGCGCCGACGGGTGCCCCCACTGACCGTCCGGTGGGTCGGGCGCACGAATCCGCCGGGCCGCTCTCGTCGTTTCCACCGAGATCCGCGCTGGTGGACGTGCCTACCATGGGCGGACCACTCCGGGAACGACAGGCAGGTGAACAGTGGGAACCACTCCGAATCCCACCGAGGACGGACGCTCCTCCCACGGTGAGCCCGCCGGTCGAGGACCGACCCTGGGCAGGGTCCTGCAGCATCTGGGACCGATGCTGCTCGCGACGCTCGCCGGCACGCCCCGCTACCTGGCGCCCGTCGGCGGCGTCGTCGTCCACGACGCGGACGACCCGCCGCCGATCCCCGTGGGGGCGATCGTCCTCGGCGTCGGCGTCACGGCGCCCGACGACGTCCGCTCGCTGGTCCGGCTGGCCTGTCTGCACGCCGCCGCCGCGGTGCTCATCCGGCAGCCGCGCGAACGCGGGCTCGCCGTCGACGACCTGCTTCCCGATGAGGGAATGGTCGTGCTCGGCCTGCCGGCGGGAGTGTCCTGGCAGCAGGTGATCGCGGTGCTCGGGACGGCCCTGCAGTCGCCCCCGCACCCGAAGGTCCACGATCTGGGCGGGCGCGAGGTCGGCGATCTGTTCGGCATGGCGGGCGCCATCAGCGATCTCATCGGCGCCCACGTCACCATCGAGGACCGCAACTCCGTCGTGCTGGCCTACTCCGACCACCAGGGGGAGACCGACCCGATCCGCGTCGAGGTGATCCTGGGACGCCGGACGCCCGAGCCCTACTGGGTCTTCGACGAGGAGCGCGGGGCGCTGCGCGCGATCCGCGAGTCCGTGCGCCCGGTGTTCCTGCCGCCGCTCGACCTTCCCGACGGCCGCGTCACCCGGGGCCGGGTCGCGGTCGCCGTCCGCGCCGGCGACGAGATCCTGGGCTCGATCTGGGGCGTCGTCGACAAACCGCTCACCACGGAGAAGGACGACCTGCTGCTCGACGCCTCCCGGCTCGTGGCCCTGCACATGCTCCAGCTGCGGGCCGGCGCCGACGGAGCCAGACGGCTGCGGACCGACCTCGTGGCGACCGCCCTGACCGGCGGTCCCGAGGCCCGTTCCGCGCTGGACCGGCTGCGCCTGGCCGGGCATTCGCTGATCGTCGTCGCGCTGACGCTGAACGAACCGGCCGACGGCGCGTACACCGGGGCGGCGGCACACGTCACCAAGCTGCAGCGGCTGGCGGTCTCCTTCCAGGTCCACCTGGCCGGGACCTGGGCCGACACGGCCGTGGCGCTCCTGGACGACACCGTCTACGCGCTCGTGCCGTCCCGCCGCGAGGACACCGAGGTCAGCCTCGAACTCACCTGCCGGAGCTTCATCGGACGAGGCGCCGAGGGCGCCGTCGTGGGCATCGGCAGAGTCGTGCACGAGGCCGCGGAACTGGAGCTGTCACGGGCGGACGCGGACCGTGCGCTGCGGGTGCTGGGACGGCGTCCGCCCGAGCCGTCATCGGCGCCCTGGGCCGACCGGGTGGCCCGCGCGTGCGACATCGAGGTGGAGGCGCTCATGATGGAGCTGCGCGACCTCGCCGCGAGCTCGAAGCGCGGGCCGTTCGGCGCCTACGCGCGGCTGCTCGCCTACGACGAGACCCGGGACTCGACGTTCATGGTGGAGACGTTGCGCGCCTGGCTGGACGCCCATGGCGACGTGATGGCCGCCTCCGCGGCGACCCACGTCCACCAGAACACCTTCCGGTACCGGCTCAAGCGGATGTCGGAGATCGGGGAGTTCTCCCTCGACGACCCGGCGGCGAGGTTCACGCTGCAGCTCCAGCTGCATCTCTATCCGCCGGAGCCCGCCACCGGGCGCTCCAGCAGGTAGCAGCCGTCGCGGCGGACGTCGACGACGGCCCAGCCGTCGGAGAGCGCCCACGTCATCGCCTTGCGCAGACCGGCGCGCCACGCGCTGGCGGCGCCCGGGTTCGTGTGCCGCAGCGTCTCGATGTCCGCCGGGATCTGCAGCGCCAGCAGTTCGGCTCCCGAGCCGGGGCTGTCCAGGAGCGGGCGGTCGCCGTCCTGGCGGAGCAGGTAGTGCGGCTCTCCGCCCATGCCGGCGGAGGGGCGCGGGTACGGGCGCAGCAGGTTCCAGTTCGCCAGCGCCCGGTCCGAGTCGTCGTGACCGTTGAGCGTGTCGCCCATGCTGCCGTAGAAGTTCTCGAAGTAGCGGTCGATCTGCGCGCCCAGGCGGTGCACGTTCAGGTAGGCGTTGCGGGCCACGAGGGGGTCGAAGGTCCACGTGATGTTCGTGGCCCCCACGCTCAGCGCCCAGTGGCGCTGGTGCAGTTTCAGGGCGTTCCCCGCCCCACGCCCCCGCAGCTCGGGCAGGACGCCGGCGAGGTGACTGTGCAACGTACGCGCCCACGGCGGCCCGAAGAAGCCGGCCGCGGCGCCCACCACCCGGTCACCGGCCCGCACCACGGCGACGTAGTTGCCGCTGTGGGCCAGAGCGATCAACGCGCCCGGGATGAGCAGGCTGTTCTCCCGCTGGTTCCAGACCCGATCGAAGAGCCGGCTCGCGGCCTCGCAGTCGGCCTGGGAGGAGGCCAGGTCGATCGTCACTCCGGCGCGCTCGGCGGCATCGGCCGCGAGCGAGGCCGCACCGAGCAGCCAGCCGTCCGCAACCTTGTTGTCATTCGTCATCACGCTTCTGCTCCACCTCACGCCTTGTCACGGACCGGGCCATCCTGACCGGCGAGGCATGGGCAGCGGCACAGACCGACTCACAAATTCCGCCGGGCTCCTTGGGTGATCCAAACGAACAGGCCCGCATGACCCGGCTTTGCCGAAGCGGCAAAGGCATTTGCGGCGATCTCCGCCGAGGTCGCATGCTGACACCGACAGGAACGGAGAACGCATGTCGAGGCTCACACACCGGCTGGTTTCCTCTCCGGCGGGCAGGACGCACCTCGTGGAGCAGGGTGCCGGCCCGCTGGTGCTCTTGGTGCACGGGTTCCCGGAGTTCTGGTACTCCTGGCGCCACCAGCTGCCGGCGCTGGCCGCCGCCGGATACCGTGCCGTGGCCGTGGACGTCCGCGGCTATGGGCGCTCCTCCAAGCCGGCGGAGGTGTCCGCGTACCGGATGCTCGAGCTGGTCGAGGACAACGTCGCCGTCGTGGAAGCGCTCGGCGCGGACAGCGCGGTGATCGTCGGGCACGACTGGGGCGCGACCATCGCCGCGACCTCCGCGCTCACCCGGCCGGACGTCTTCCGCGCGGTCGCCCTGCTGAGCGTTCCCTATACGCCGCCCGGCGGCCCGCGCCCCAGCGAGGTCTTCGCCGGCATGGGCGGCGACGACGAGTTCTACGTGTCCTACTTCCAGGAGCCCGGCAGAGCCGAAGCGGAGATCGAACCGGATGTCCGTGGCTGGCTGGCGGGCTTCTACGCCGCCTTGTCCTCCGGCACCATGCCCGCGCCCGGCGCCCCGGACCCGCACTTCGTGAGCCGCGGCGGGAGGTTGCGCGACCGGTTCCCGGCCGGGCGGCTGCCCGCCTGGCTCGGCGAGGGCGACCTCGACTTGTACGCCGCGGAGTTCGAGCGGACCGGCTTCACCGGGGCGCTCAACCGCTACCGCAACATGGACCGGGACTGGGAGGACCTCGCCGCCCATTCCGGCCGGCCCATCACCCAGCCGTCCCTGTTCGCCGGCGGGGCCCAGGACGCCTCCACCACATGGCTGGCCGAGGCGATCCAGGCCTACCCCGCGACGTTGCCCGGCCTGATGGGCTCACACATCCTCGACGGATGCGGCCACTGGATTCAGCAGGAGCGCTGGGACGAGGTCAACCACATCCTCACCGGCTGGCTCGCGTCCCTCCCCGCCTGATCACCTCGGGTCGCCCATCGTCTCGGCCAGGCGGTCGATCTCGGCGGCCAGGCGCTCGCGCACGCCGTTCATGGCGGCGATGCGCTCGTCCAGCGCCCCGAGGCGCTCGGAGTAGGTCCGGATCAGGGACAGGCAGTCCTTGGGCGGGTCGGGCTCGCCGGTGCCCAGGCAGTGCACGAACCGCAGCACGTCCTCCGAGCTCAGCCCGGCGTGCAGCAGGCGGGCGATGTCGCGCACGAGCGGAACGGCGTGGCCGTCGTACCTCCGGTAGCCGTTGTGATCGCGCTCCGCGCTGATCAGGCCCTGCTCCTCGTAGTAGCGCAGCGCCCGGGTGGATACACCCGCGCGGCGTGCCACCTCGCCGATCCGCATCACCGGTCCACCCTTCTTCCGCCGGACGTGAACGCCCTACCGAACAACGCCAGCGACACCAGCACGCATCCCGCGGCGGTCGCGGGCACGGCCGCCGGGCCGAACGCCTCCAGAGCCAGGCCGCCGATCCCGCCGGCCAGGGAGAAGCCGAGGAACATGGCGCTGTTGTTGAGCGCGATCAGCTCGTTGGCGGCGCCGGGGCCGTCGGCCCGCTCCAGCAGCCAGGCCTGGGTGGCTGGTGCGATTCCCCAGGTCGCGAGGCCGTACAGGATCACGAGCACCGTGACGACGGGGAGGGGGTACGGCCCCCCGGCGAGCCCCAGGACGGCCATGAGCGCGGGCGCGGCGAACACGCCGAGCAGGAGGATCATCAGCGCGCGCAGGGCGCCCACCGCGTCGACCAGCCGGCCGCCGGCGAACGCGCCGGCGATCCCGGCCAGGCCCACGACGGTGATGAGCGGGGCGACGGCGGCGCCGCGGATGCCGCCGATCCGGCCGACGATCTCGGTGATGTAGACGTAGGACATCATGCCGCCGGCGCCGCTGGGGATCATCGCCAGGAGCGCCGCGGCGGTGCCGGGACGGCGTAGCGGCGCCAGCCGTTCCTTGAGACGGGACGCGCCCGTGCCCGGCAGGGCGGGCAGGGACGACAGCAGCCCGAGTCCGGCGAGCAGGGCGATCGCGGCGACGTAGACCATCGTGGCCCGCCAGCCCAGCTCGCCGCCGATCCAGGTGCCGACGGGCACCCCGGCTACCAGCGACGTCGTCAGCCCGGCCCCGACGACCGCGAGGAAGCGCCCCTGCCGGCCTTCGGGGGCGGCCGTGGCCGCGACGGCGAAGGCGGCGGGCGAGGCGGTCGCGGCGGCCAGCCCCGAGACGATCCTCGCCACCATCAGCAGGCCGTACGAGGGGGCGACGGCGGCGGCGAGGTTGGCCAGGACGAACACGGCGGCGGCCCCGACGAGCACCGGCCGCCGCGGCAGCCGGGAGGTCAGGAGGGCGGCGACCGGCGCGCCCAGCGCGTAGGTCAGCGCGAACACCGTGACGAGCTGGCCGCTCATCGCGACCGACACGTCTAGGTCGCGGGCGAGGTCCGGGAGGATGCCGGCGATGATCAGGTCGTCGGTGCCGAAGGAGAAGGCGAGGAGGAAAAGGCTCAGCAGCCACAACGGCAGCCGGGGGCCGCTCCCTTGCGTATTCATGCGGCGACGCTAGAACCTTCACGCAGGCGTCAAGGTCAAGGCGGATCGCGCGGTCACCGATGAGTTCGGGACGCCGCCGGGGTCAGTATCGGCGACCTGCCGACCCAACCCGGAGGACATCATGGCCTTGGACCTCTTTGCCGGTATCCCCGTCACCGACTACGCCACGGCGCTGCCGTGGTACGAGCGCTTCTTCGGCGCGCGGCCGTCGTTCCTGCCGAACGAGATCGAGGCGGTGTGGGAGGTGGCCGAGCACCGGTACGTCTACATCGTGCAGGACCCGAAACGGGCGGGGAACGCCCTGGTGTTCTCCTTCGTCGAGGACCTGGACGAGCGGGTCGCCGCGCTCGCCGGGCGGGGCATCGAGCCCGCGGAGCGCGAGACGTTCGACGGCGGCGTGGTCAAGATGATCTACCGGGACCCGGACGGCAACGAGATCAGCTACGGCGGCGGTCCCGTGGCCTGATCACGCTGCCTGACGTGTTCATGATGGGCCGATGTCCGGCGAGAGTCATGTGGTGAAACCTGACTTTCGGCAGGGGCGGCGGTTGACGATCGGCCGATGATCCGCCCGGCCCTCCGTCGCCAGACTCGCCCTCCATGAACACAGACTTTCCCGGGCGTTGGATCGGTGGGCTGACGCTCGTCCTGGGGCCGGTGGTCCTGTGCGCGGGACTGCTGCTGCGCCACCTCGGCACGGTCACCGCCCTCACCCCTCAGCAGCAGGAATGGGCCGAGGCGCAGCCGTTCGCCGCCTACGGGCAACTGCTGGCGTACACGGCCGAACCCGCCCTGTTCGCCCTCGCCTACGCGGTCTTCGCGCTGGGGGCGCTGCTGCTCTTCCCCGCGTTCATCGCCCTGGCCCAGCGGGTGGGCGGCGGCCTCGCCTCCTGGGGCGCCACGCTGCTGGCCGCCGGCCTCTTCGCCCGCCTGTACTTCGCCGGCGCCGACCAGACCGCCTTCCAGCTCACCGAGGTCGTCGGGCTGGACCAGGCCACGGACGCGATCATGAAGGAGTACGTGGACATCTCCTACGGGCCGTGGCTGGTGCCGGTCTGGGCCTCGGTCGGCCAGTACGCGGGCTCGCTGCTGCTGGCCGTCGCCGCCTGGCGTTCCGGGCTCCTGGGTACGGCCCGCGCGGTGATGCTGCTCCTGGCCGGAGGCACCTGGATGGGCGTGCTGAAGAGCGCCTCGATCCCCGACGCGCTGGTCGCCGGCCTGCTCTGCGTGGCCTTGGTCCCGCTGGGCGTACGGATCCTCGGCGACCGGCCGCTCACCCCACCGGGGCGGTCGAAGGTGCTGAGCTGGTAGCCGGTCAGCGTTGCTTGATCAGGCCGTTCAGCAGGTCGGTGACCTGGAGGGAATTCGGCTTGTTCGCGGGGGCCGGTGTGTGCGACTTGGCCCGGCCGTTCAGGAGCGCGCACCGCTTCTTCGCGTTCTTCATGGAGACCGTCTTGCCGGCCTTCTTGGCCTTCGCCACCAGCCTGGCCGGGTCACAGGCGGCCGTCACCGTCGTGTGCGCCTCGGCGGGCGCGGGCAGGGCGGGCAGCACGCCGATGGCGGCGCCGACCAGCCCGATGGACGTCAACCGTGCCGCCGCCCGCATGATGGTCATGCTTTCTCCCTTGGTGTTGTCCGGGGTGGTACCGATCCGGCGACCACCGCCCACAACCCAAACCCAGATGCCGCCCAGGCAGCGCCGCGTTGATACGACCCAGGCCAAACACCGACCCTTCGATGACCGTCAGCGGCCGGCCGCGTAGCCCTGGGCGCCGCGGGGGTTGGCCGCCGCGCGCAGGAACGTGCCGTCGCGGGACACCGCGCTGAGCCTGCCGATCGACCACCCGTCCTGGACTTCCACCTCGTGGCCGCGGCGGCGGAGTTCCGCCACGACATCGGGGGCGATCCTGTCCTCGACGTGCATGACGCCGGGTCGGGACGCGCGCGGGTAGAAGGAGCTGGGGAAGTGTTCGGAGTGGAACATCGGGGCGTCGACGGCCTCCTGGAGGTTCAGTCCGCCGCCGTGGACGAGGGCGAGGAAGAAGTTCACGCTCCACTGATCCTGCTGGTCGCCGCCGGGAGTGCCGAAGGCCATCCAGGGCCTGCCGTCGCGCAGGGCGAACGACGGGGACAGGGTGGTGCGGGGCCGGATGCCGGGACGCAGGGAGTTGGGCAGGCCCTCCTGGAGCCAGAACATCTGCGCGCGCGTACCCAGGCAGAAGCCCAGGGACGGAATCGTGGGAGAGCTCTGCAGCCAGCCGCCGCTCGGGGTGGCGGAGACCATGTTGCCGTACCGGTCGACGACGTCCACGTGGCAGGTGTCCCCACGTACCCGGCCGTCGGCGCCGACCGTCGGTTCGCCCACGCCGCGGGCGCTCAGCAGGCCTTCGGGGGCCGGGTAGTCGGGGAGCCGCGGTTCGCGGCCGCCCGGCGAGCCCGGGCGTAGGTCGAAGGAGGACTCCGTGCCGACGAGGCCGCGGCGCTCGGCGTTGTAGGCGTCGCTGAGCAGGTCGTTCATGGGGACCTCCGCCGCGTCGCCGTACCATGCCTCGCGGTCGGCGAAGGCCAGCTTGGCGCACTCGATCACCGTGTGGATGTAGTCGGCGCTCAGGTGGCCCATCGCGGTCAGGTCGTAGCCGGACAGCAACGCGAGCTGCTGGAGGAACGCCGGACCCTGACCCCACGGCCCGGTCTTGCACACCGTGTGGCCGTGGTAGCCGAACCGCAGCGGCTCCTCCACGGTCGCCGACCACGAGGCGAGGTCGTCGCCGGTGAGCAACCCGCCGTGCACCTCGCCCGAGCTGTCCCGCCACGCGGTCGTGGCGCTGAACTCGGCGATCGCCTCGGCGACGAAGCCGCGGTACCAGGCGTCGCGGGCGTTGGCGATCTGAGCCTCCCTGGTGCCGCCGATCGCCTCGGCGACGATGCGGCGGTAGGTGGCGGCGAGCACGGGGTTCGTCAGCCGTGACCCGGGCGCGGGCACGTTCCCGCCGGGCAGCCACGTCGCGGCGGAGGTCGGCCAGTCGCCGGTGAACAACTGCTCGACCGTCGCGATGGTGGACGAGATGCGGTCCAGGACGGGTACGCCGTGCTCCGCGTAGTGGATCGCGGGTTCGAGCACCTCGGCGACCGACCAGGTGCCCCAGCGCTCCAGCATGAGCATCCAGCCGCCGAACGCCCCGGGCACGGTGGCGGCGAGCAGGCCGGTGCCCGGCATGACCTCGACGCCGAGGCCGGCGAGGCGGTCGATGGTCGCCGAGCCGGGAGCGACGCCCTGGCCGCAGACGACGGACACCTTCCGCGCGGACTCGTCCCAGAGCAGGATCGGCACCTCGCCGGCCGGCCCGTTCAGGTGTGGTTCGGCCACCTGCAGGACGAATCCGGCCGCGACCGCCGCGTCGAACGCGTTGCCGCCGCCTTCGAGCACGCTCATGCCTGTCGCGGAGGCCAGCCAATGGGTGCTGGCGACCATTCCGAAGCTTCCCGCCAGTTCGGGCCGGGTGGTGAACACTCTGGATCCTTTCGGCTGCGGTGGATCGATGGGGTTTGTCGAGCCGCGTCATTGTAGACGGGCGTCTTAAGCGTTATGGTCATCTCATCTGAGAAGAGTATCTCATTTGAGAGTGGAGTCATCATGTTCATTGTTGCGGCGACGGACAGCGTGTCCATCGCTCCGGGCTGGGACCGGGTGGCGGCGGAGGAGACCCGCCGGCTCGGGGAGGTGCCGGCCGCCGACGTCGGCGACGCGCTGCAGCGGATGACCGTCATGGACGGCGGCATCCGGCTGTTCACCGAGCGCGCCGCGCTCCTCGGGAACGCCCTGCCGGTGGACGTGCGCTCGGGTGACAACCTGGCCATCCACCGGGCGCTCGACGAGGCCCGGCCGGGCGACGTCCTGGTCGTCAACGGGCACGGGGACATGACCCGTGCGCTGATCGGCGGCCTCATCGGCGAGATCATGGTCAACGCCGGCGTCGCCGGCGCGGTGGTCGACGGCGCCGTCCGCGACGTACAGACGCTGTCGGAGATGGGCCTGCCCGTGTACGCGCGGGCGATCACCCCCGCCGGCCCCTTCAAGAACGGCCCCGGCGCCATCGGGGCCCCGGTGGCGGTCGGCGGCGTCGTGGTGGCGGCGGGCGACGTGCTCGTCGGTGACGCCGACGGCGTCGTCGTGGTTCCACGGGACCGGGTGAAGGAGGTCGTGGCCGCGATCGACGGGATCGTCGAGAGGGAGGAGGCGCTCCGGCGGCGCATCCTGGCCGAGCGTACGGCGGCGGCCCGGTGACCGCCTTCCGGATGGAGGAGCTGCGTCGTCGCTCGCGGCGCCCGGCCCTCGCCCCGGCCCCGCCGGGAGCCGTCTCCCTCGCCATGGGCGAGCCGGACTTCCCCACCCCCGCGCCGGTGATCGAGGCCGCCGTGGCCGCCCTGCGCGCGGGACACACCCACTACGCCGACCAGAAAGGCCTCCTGGAACTGCGCGCCGCGCTCGCCTCCGGGCTGCCGGCGCGCCCCGGCAGGACCTGGACCGCCGACGACGTCGTGATCACCCACGGCGCCACCGCGGCCCTGGCGGCCGTGGTGCTCGCGACGGTCGGCCCCGGCGACCGCGTGGTCATCCCGGAGCCCGCCTACTCGCTCTACGCCGACCTGGTCGTCCTGGCCGGAGGCACCGTCGACTTCGTCCCGCTCGCCCCGGACCTGCACTGGGACCTCGGCGCGCTGGCCGCCGCGCTTCCCGGGGCCGCGATGATGATCTTCTCGAATCCCTCGAACCCGACCGGCATCGTGCACGGCGAGCAGGAGCTCAAGGCGCTCGGGGAACTCCTCGACGGCTCCGACGTCCTGGTCGTCAGCGACGAGGCCTACCACCGGCTGGTCCATCCGGGGCACGTGTTCACCTCGGCGCTGGAGATCGCGTCGCTGCGGGACCGGACGGTCTACGTGCAGACGTTCTCCAAGACGTACGCGATGACCGGCTGGCGGGTGGGATACCTGGCCGGGCCGCGCGAGGTGGTGGACGCGGCGGCGCACGCGCACCGGACCGTCGACGGATCGCTGAACACGGCGGTCCAGCACGCGGCCCTCGCCGCCCTTGACCTGCCGGACGACGTCGTCGAGGGCATGGCCGGCAGATACCGGCAGCGTCGCGAGCTCGTGGTCGCGCACCTGTCCGGCGTTCCCGGCCTGCACCTGGTTCCGCCCGAGGGGGCGTTCTACGGGTTCCTCCGCTACGACGCCGGCCTGCCGTCCGAGGTGGTCGCCCGCGAACTCGCCGAGCGGAAGGTGATGGTCCGGGCCGGCGCCGAGTACGGGCCTTCGGGCGAGGGGCATATCCGGATCTCGTTCGCGGCCTCCGAGGACGACCTGCGGACCGGGCTGGCCCGCATCGTCGCTCACCTGGGCGGTGCGAGATCCTGACGCGGCCGGTCCGCGCGGGTCCGAGCGGTCGAACGCGGGCCACTCGGACGGGATATCCTTCGCCTGCACTTCGATGAGGGCGGAGGAGCCTGTGACCGATCAGCAGGACGCCCCACGGGGGGAGGGCAAACTGCGCAGCGACACCCGCCGCAACCGCCGGCGCCTCCTTGAGGCCGTCGGAGAGCTCGCCAGGGAAGCGCCCGACCAGCTGACCATGCAGGCCGTCGCGTCCCGGGCGGAGATCGGCCCGGCCACCGCCTACCGCTACTACTCCACCGTGGAGGACGTGCTCGCGGCCTATGTGCTCAGCGTCGTCGAGGAGCTTCGCGACTTCACCGCGGCCTCGACCGCGGAAGGGCAGCCGCTGTTCGACTCCGTCGTGGACAAATGGGTGGACCTGCTCGCCGAGCACGGCCCGGCGTTGGTGCAGATCCGGTCCCGGCGGGGCTACCTGGAGCGGCTCCACAACGGGAACGAGATCATCACCGCCCTGCGGGACGCCTGGGCCGAGCCGGTGCGCGGGCTGCTCGCCGACATCGGCCTCCCGGACGACATCATCGAGTACGCCCTGTTCCTCAACAACATGATGTACGACCCTCGGGAAATCCAGGATCTGCTGCAGGAGACGGACCTGTCCCGGCGGGAGGTCGTCACCCGGCTGACCGAGGCCTATCGCGGCGCGCTGCGCGGGTGGTCACGCGCGGGCTGATCGCCGGCGGGCATGACTCGGTCACTTACCTGGCTGCCGTCGAAGGCGCCGCCGTACCGCCGCGTCGAAAGGCGCGCTGACGACGATCGTGGGCACCGCCACCGACTCCACCGCCCTGGACGGGCGAGGGGTGTGGCGAGGTGCCGTTCCATGCGCGCATCATGAAGCCGGACGCCTCTAATCGTGGGATGCGGGCCTCCCTAAACAAGCAGTGAAGTGATACGCTCATCTCAAATCAGATAAGTGTCTAAGTATCGTGTCGACGAAGGGGGCCAGCAGTGGCCACTCATCAGGTAAAGCGCGAACCCGCCACCTCCCTGCGCGCGGGTGAGCTCGAAGTCGGATACATCGATGGCGGTAGTGGCGTGCCGCTCGTGCTCGTTCATGGCGGAGAGAGCGACCGGACCCAGTTCGCGACACTCCGCACGCACCTCGGCGCGGGAATCCGGGCGATCTCCTACGATCAACGCGATTCGGGGATCACCGTGAACCCGCCGGTGCCGTACACGCTGGGCGACCTCGCCGATGACCTCGTCGCCCTGCTGGACGCGCTGGGGCTCCAGCGCGCGCACCTGCTGGGCACCTCCTTCGGCGGCGCCGTCGCGCAGCACGTCGCGCTCCGGCACCCCGGACGGGTCGCATCCCTCATCCTGGTCGCCACCACGCCGAGCTACGCGATGTGCGTCGAGGCGGTCGACGAGCTGCTGGGCATGACCCACGAGGACCGGCAGAACGCGGTCTCCGGCTTCTTCCTCACCCCCGAAGGCGAGGCCGACCTGCGTACCCGCGCCGCCCAGACACTCACCGTCCGCGATCCCGGGCAGAGCGCCCGGCGCCACGCCGTCGCCCGGCAGCACGAGGTCCGGGACCGCCTCGGGGAGATCGCCGCACCCACCCTGATCGTGCACGGTACGGCCGACCGGCTGGCCCCCTACGCCGGCGCCGTTCTGATGGAGCAACGAATCCCCGACGCCGAACTGCGTTCGATCGAGGACGGGCGGCACGCGATCACGATGGAGTTCGCCGACCCGATCGCCCGCTGGGTGCGCGAGTTCCTCAAGGTGACGGCGGCGTGAACGGCACCACGCGCGCCCGCGTCCGGGCCGCCGCGGCGAGCGTCGCCGGGCGGGCCCCGCACGTGCGCGGCGCGGCGTTCGTGCCCGCACACGTTCAGCGGGGGCGGCGATGATCGACGCCGGCCGCGAGGTCGCGAACCGGATGGCCGAGGCGGCCCAGGCGTGGCTGGCGTCCCTGGACGCGGAGCAGCTCGCCGTCGCCACCGGACCGCCGCCGGGCGCGGACGGCGCGGCCGACGCCGAACGCACCCGCTGGTACTACACGCCCACCGACCACGGCGGCCTTACCTTCCACCAGCAGCGCCCCGCCCAGCACCGGCTGGTGATGCGGCTGGTCGCGAGCGGGCTGTCCGAAGCCGGGTACACCACCGTCGCCACCGTGCTCGGCCTGGAGAACGTGCTCGACCGCGTCGAGGGCTTCTCGGTGAACTGGGGGCGGGAACGTTCCCGCGACCCCGGTATGTACTACCTTCGCGTCTTCGGCGAGCCCGGCGGGCGGCGGCCGTGGGGATGGCGGTTCGGCGGGCACCACGTCTCGCTCAACTACCTCGTGGTGGACGGGCGCGTCGCCGCCACCACCCCGTGCTTCCTGGGTGCCGACCCGGCCGCGTCGCCACTGCTGGGCGGCGCGACGCTGCGCCCGCTGGGAACGGCCGAGGACCTGGCCCGCGAACTCGTCCGCTCCCTGCGCCCCGAGTCCGCCGCCCGCGCGGTGCTGCTGGAGCGCGCCCCGAACGACATCGTGGCGGGCAACAGCGACCGCGTCGACGACCGCGTGGTGAGGCGTAGCGAACTCTGGCGCCCCGGCCAGCACACCCCGGACCGTGCCGAGAACCCGGCCACCGGCCTCTACGGCACGGACCAGCGGGCGCTGGCCCTCACCCCGGCGCCCAAGGGCGTGCCGGGCGCCGAACTGGACACCACGCAGCGGGAACTGCTGCGCGCCCTGCTCGGCACCTACCTCGACCGCGTCCCCGGCGAACTGTCGCCGCTGCCCCTCTACGACGACCCGGCCGCGCTGGACGCCGTGCACCTCGCCTGGGCCGGCTCCACCACGGCGGGCGAGCCGCACTACTACCGCCTGCAGGGCCCGCGGCTGCTCGTCGAGTGGACCAACATCCACCGCGGCGTCAACCACGCCCACGCCGTGTGGCGGGACCCGGAGCGCGACTTCGGCGGCGACGTCCTGGCCGCCCACCACGCCGCCCACCACCGGCCATAGGACGAGACGTGAACGCCAGTGTCAGCGCCCGCGCCCGCATTCGTGCCCCCGCCCGCATCCGCGGTCGGCTCGTGCGAGGGCGGGTCACGCCGCTGGGTCTGATGCTCGCCCTCACCTTCGCCACAGGCGTCGTCGACGCCGTTGGCTACCTGCGCCTGGATCAGGTGTTCGCGGGCAACATGACGGGCAACGTGGTCATCCTCGGCATGGCGGCCATCGGCGGGACGGGGCTGCCCGTGCTCGGTCCGGTCGTGGCGCTGGTGGCCTTCGTCGCCGGCGCGGCCGTGGCCGGGCGGGTGCTGCGTACCGCGGCCCCGGGCTGGACCGGCAGGTGCACGGGGCTGCTGGGCGGTGTCGGGCTGGTTCTGGCCGCCACGGCGCTCGGCCTGGCCGTGATCGGGACGGGCACCCCCGCCGCCCGCGCGTCGATGGCGGCGTCGCTCGCCCTCGCCATGGGAGTGCAGGCGGCGACGGCGCGCCACCTGGGGGTGAAGGACGTCACCACCGTGGTCGTCACCTCCACGCTGACCGGCCTCGCGGCGGACTCGCGGCTGGGCGCGGCCCGCGGCCAAGGGGCACTGCGCCGGGGTACGGCCGTCGCGCTCATCATCGCCGGAGCGGTCACCGGCGCGGCGCTGTGCCAGGTGCACGAAGGACTCGCGGTGGCGTTGGCGGCACTCGTCGTGCTGACCGCGACCGGCCTCGGCCACGCGTACACCCGACCCGGCAACTCACCCTGACCGCCCCGAACCCACGCCCGCCACCCTGACCGCCGCGTACCCCATGACCGGTATTGCACCTCTGACCACCCCATCTCCGACGGAGACCCTGTGATGAAGCACCCGCGAAGTCCACCGCCGAGATCGAAGACCTGACGACCGTGCCATCGACGGCCCGCGCGTGCCTGCGCTCCCGGCCGTCCCGACCGGCCACCGGCTGCCCGGCGGCTTCGCCCTCGACATCGGCGGCGGCCCGCACGACGCCGGCCGCGGCCGAGGATGCCGTCCTTCGCGGGACTGATCGTGGCCATCGCGAAGTTCGCCCGGCTTCTGAAGACCCTTGGGCCCGCACCGGCACGCCCGCCGCGCGGCGGCGGGCGGGCTCGCGGCGGGCTTCGTACTTCGCGCTCGCGGCGTGAGTACTCCCGGCGAGGCGGTGGTGCCAAGCGCGCCGCCGACCTCCTACTCGCCCGGAAACGAGGAAAGGACCTTCCATGACCACACCCCTTGCTCCCCCGATCCGCATGGGGAAGGCCGCTGTCGTGGCTCTCGGCATGCTGGCAGCCGTCACCGGTGTCCTGGAGTCGGTGGTGGCGCCGACGCTCCCGCTGTTGCAACGCGAACTGTCCATCAATCCCGCCCAAGGGGCACTGCTCAGCACCGCGATGCTCATCACCGGCGCTCTCATCGCGCCCGTCGCGGGCAATCTCGGCGACCGCTACGGCGGGAAGTGGGTCCTGGTCCGGCTCATGGCGGTGGTCTCGGCCGGAGGTCTGGTGTCCTCGCTGGCGCCGAACATGGCGGTGCTGCTGCTCGGTCAGGTACTGCAGGGCGCGATGGTGGGCACGCTGCCGCTGTCGATCATTCTGGTGCGCAAGTACCTCTCGCCGGGAGAGTCCCAGGTGGCCATCGGGGTGGTCAGCGGGTTGTTCATCGGCGGCGGCATGCTGGGCACGCTGATAGCGGGGCCCATCGCGGAAGGGCTGTCCCGGCACTGGATGTTCGCGATTCCGACGTTCGCCGTCGTCGTGACGACCCTGTTCGTCCACAAGCTGATGCCGCACGATCCGCCCTCCCGGTCGGACGCCAGGATCGACTGGCCCGGACTGGTGCTCCTGAGCGGTGTTCTCCTGACGCTCATGCTCGGGCTCTCGATGGCCCCCGAGGTCGGCAGCCGTCCCCTCGTGCTGGGCGCCGTCGTCGTGCTGCTGGCCGTCCTCGTGGCCGGATGGGTCTTCGTCGAACGCCGCTCGCCCGCGCCGATGGTCGATCTGCGGCTGCTCGCGCAGCCCGCGATCTGGAGTTCCTACGTGATCACCTTCGCCGTCTGCGTGGGTACCGCGGTGTCGATGTTCCTCGTTCCGCAGCTGTTCTCGCTGTCCGCCGACGGATACGGCTTCGCGGCCAGCTCCACCGACATCGGGCGTTATCTGTTGCCCGGCGCCATCGCGGCGGCGGTCAGCGGGCCGCTGGGCGGGGTCGCGGCGCGGCGGTTCGGCGCGAGTGCCGTGGTCAGTGCCGGCGTCGGCGTCATGACGGCCACCTTCGTCGCCCTGGCCTTCCTGCACAGCGAGGTCTGGCACCTCGTCGTCGCCAAGGCGCTGATCGCCCTGGCCAGTGGTGTCTGCATCACGGCGATGGTCGTCAAGACCGCCACCTCCGTCGACCACGGCAACACCGGCACCGCCACCAGCCTGGTCCTGGTGACTCGTGTGATCGGGTTCGCCACGGGCGCGCAGGTCAGCGGTGCCTTCCTCGCCGCCGGGACCGACGCCGGGTCGGGCGTCCCGGCCGAATCGGCCTACGTCACCGGATTCGTCATCGCCGGCGTCGTCACGGCGCTGTCGCTGCTTGTCGTCCGTACCATGAGCAAAGGAGTCAAGGAATGACGCCGAGGCGCACGATCCTCGTGTCGGGGGCGAGCATCGCGGGGCCCGCCCTCGCGTTCTGGCTGAACCGCTACGGCTACGCGGTCACGGTGGTGGAGAAGGCGGGCACGCTCCGTGCCGGCGGTTACCCCATCGACGTGCGCGGCACCGCGCTGGAGGTCCTCCGCAGGATGGGACTCCTGCCGCGGCTGCGGGACGCGCACATCGACCTGCGCAGGCTGACCTTCGTCGACGGGGACGGCGGCGAGGTGGCCTCGATCCATCCGCATGCCGTGACCGGCGGTGTCGAGGGGAAGGATCTGGAGGTGCGGCGCGGGGATCTGACCAACGCTCTCCACGCGGCGGTCCGTGACGACGTGGAGTTCTTGTTCAACGACTCCATCGACACCCTCGACGAGTCCGTTCACGGGGTCGACGTCACCTTCCGCGGGGGCGGCAGCCGTACGTTCGACCTGGTGGTCGGCGCTGAGGGCATGCACTCACGCACCCGCGAGATGATGTTCGGGCCCGAGGAGGGCTTTCACCACTACCTCGGCTACTGCTTCGCCGTGTTCACCATGCGCAACACCTTCGGGCTCTCCCACGAGACCGTGATGTGGAACACCCCGGGCAGGGCCGCCGCCCTCTACGCCGTGGGGGACAACGACGACGTGCACGCGTTCCTGAACTTCGCCCGGCCGGAACCGCCGTTCGAGGCGTTCCCGGACCCGGAGGCGCAGCGGAAGCTCGTCGCCGAGGTCTTCGCCGGCGCGGGGTGGGAGGTTCCGGGCATGCTGGCCGCCATGCGCGAGGTGGACGACGTGTTCTTCGACGCGGTCGGCCAGATCCGCATGCCCCGCTGGTCCAGCGGCAGGGTCGCGCTGGTGGGCGATGCCGCCTACGCGCCCTCGTTCCTCACCGGGCAGGGCACCAGCCTCGCGCTCGTCGGCGCGTACATGCTGGCCGGTTCTCTCGTCGGCAGGGACCACGCCGCGGGCTTCGCGGCCTACGAGCACGGCACCCGCGAGTTCGTGACCATGAACCAGGGACTGGTCGGCCAGGGCGGTGCCACACTCTTCCCGACCACCGCGCAAGCCCTGGAGCAGCGCAACGACAGGCTCCGCAAGCTCAGCGCCATTCCCCCGGCTGAGGGACGACCGGCCCATTCGGCCCTCACCCTGCCCGACTTCACATCCACCTTGACCGGTTGACCCTCACGTGGCGTGAGGCGGCATAGTCGACGCCGTGGAGGAACACCGGACCGTGGGGCACGTGGCCGAGCTGGCCGGCGTGAGCGTCCGCACGCTGCATCACTATGACGAGATCGGGCTCGTCCGGCCGTCGGCGCGGACCTCGGTCGGGTACCGGGCCTACTCGGCGGGCGACGTGGAGCGGCTGCGGGAGGTGCTCGCCTACCGGCGGCTGGGCTTCGGGCTGCGCGAGGTCGCTGAACTGGTCGGCGACCCGTCCACCGACGCGGTCGCGCACCTGCGCCGGCTGCGCGGCCTGCTGCTGGAGCGGCGCGAGCGCGCCGACGCCATGGTGGCGGCCATCGACAGGGAACTCGAGGCACGCGCGAAGGGGCTGAACGTGACACCGGAGGAACAACTGGAGGTGCTCGGCGCACAACTGTACGACGCGATCGGCGGCGCCTACACCGCGACGCGGCGGACCGACCCGCGCATCGCCGCGCAGATCTGGGACGCCCTCGGGGACGCGCGGACGGTGCTGAACGTCGGGGCCGGCACCGGCTCCTACGAGCCCGCTGATCGCGACGTGACCGCGGCGGAGCCGTCGGCGGTCATGCGGGCGCAGCGGCCCGCCGGGTCGGCGCCGTGCGTGGACGCCGCCGCGGAGAACCTGCCGTTCGAGGACCGGTCCTTCGACGTCGCGATGGCCGTCTCCACCGTTCACCACTGGGGGGACCCGATGGCGGGGCTGCGCGAGATGCGGCGCGTGGCCCGTCGCGTGGTGGTGCTCACCTTCGACACCGACGAGCCAGGATGGCAGGACCGGTTCTGGCTCACCCGCGACTACCTGCCGGAGTTCGCCGGCGTCCTCGCGGAGTTCCCCTCGCTCGCCGGGATGGCCGATGCCATCGGCGCTCGCGCCGAGCCGGTGCCCATCCCGTGGGACTGCGCTGACGGCCTCTTCGAGGCGTACTGGCGTCGGCCGGGGGCGTACCTGGAGGATCACGTGCGCCGCGCGATGTCGGTGTGGACGAAGGTCGGGCCGGAGGCGGAGCAGCGGGCGGTGCGGAGCCTCGGCGAGGACCTCGGCTCCGGCCGGTGGGCCGAGCGCAACGGCGACTTCGCCGGCCTCGACGCAGCGGATCTCGGCCTCCGCCTGCTCATAGCCTGAACCGCCTCCGGCGCCTGTGCCGCTCACGTGGTTCTTGCCCGGTTTCGGGGGCGGGTGCGATGCTGCTCCCCGCATGATCGTGACCGAGGGGAGTGCGGGATGGACGACCTCGGGCCGTCGTCGTGGGGAGTTCTGGACAGGGCCGAACCCTTCAGCGACTGCTTCGGCTACGACCGTGGCACCCCCGTCGACCGCCGCCACATCGACGCCTTCCTGACGGCCGCCGCCCACCTGATCCGCCCGCCGCTCCTGGAGGTCGGGGAGAACGAGTACGCCCGGCGGTTCGCGGGAGAGACGGCGCGGACCGACGTCGTGGACATCGACCCGGACAACGAGGACGCGACGCTGATCGCCGACCTGGCCGGGCACGAGACCCTGCCCGCCGCGCGCTATCGCTGCGTCCTGCTCATCCAGACCCTTCAGTACGTACGGGATCCCCGCGCGGCGCTGGTCAACGTGAGGCGCAGCCTGGTGCCCGGAGGCAGCCTGCTGGTGACGGTGCCGGGGATCAGCCGTACCGACCCGGTGGACGACGCCCTCATGGCCGACCGCTGGAGGTTCACCCCGGCGGGGCTGCGCGACCTGCTGGCGGAGGTGTTCGGGCCCGGCTCCGTACAGTGCCGCGGTTACGGCGGGCTGCGCGGCGCCACGGCCTTCCTGTACGGCCTGGCCGCCGAGGAGAGCGGCCCGGCGGAGGAGGGCGGAGGCGGCGCGGAGTTCCCCATCGTGGTCTGCGGCACCGCGCTGGCCGGTCCGTGAACGCGGAACCGACCCCGGCGCCCGGGGTGATCGTCGTCGACGGGGCCGCAGACGACCTGCTCGCGACCCTGGTGCGCGTCCTGCGGCGGTTGTGCGCGGGGGAGCGGGTGCGCCACCTGCGGGCTCCGCCCGTCCTCGCCGCCGCGGTGGCGGAGCGGGCGGGTTACGCCGCGTCCTTCCCGCACTTGCTCGGCGCCGTCGGCCGGGGCGGCGCCGCCACGGACCTGGTGCTGACCCCGGCGGCCTGCTACCACGTGTATCCGCGCTACGAGGGCCGCACCCTCGCCGGGCCGGAGGAGCTGAGCGTGGTCGCCGACTGCTTCCGCCAGGAGGCCACGGCGGAGCCCGGCCGCCTCAGGTCCTTCCGCATGTACGAGACGGTCCTGCTGGGTACGCCCGAGCAGTGCCTGACCTGGCGCGATGACCGCCTCGACCGGCTCACGGGCTGGTTGGAGACCCTGGGCGTGCGGCCGGTGACCCGCCCGGCGAACGACCCGTTCTGGGGACGGACGGGGAAGCTGCTCGCCGCCGCGCAACAGGCCGACGGGCTCAAGTGGGAGCTCGCGGCCGACGTCGCGCCGGGCGTCCGGCAGGCGGTGGTGTCGGTGAACTACCACAAGGAGCACTTCGGAGCGGCGTTCGGCATCCGGGCCGCCGGCGGTGCGCCCGCCCACACCGCCTGCTTGGGCCTCGGGCTGGAGCGGCTGCTGCTGGCCCTGCGGCACGCCCACGGCCCCGATCCGGAGCGCTGGCCAGTTCCGGTGAGTGGCGCCCTGACGCCATAGTCGGGGGCCGGGGCTTGGTCAGGTCGCCTCGGCCGCCTCGCGCAGCGTCGTGCGGACGGCCTCGCCCAGCTCGGCCAGGCGGTGGAGCGGGAGCTCAAGCGCGGTGACCTCGTCGGCCCAGGGAGCGATCCGCAGGACGAGGTCGCGGGCCTGCCGCTTGGTCAGCCCGTCATGGGCACGGATCAGCCCTTCCCGCCAGGTGTTGATGAGTTTGCCGTGGGCCCGGTCGAGGAGCCGGCGTAGCAGAAGCTCGGCGGGGTCGTCGGCGGGCGGACGCCGTACCGCGTCGACGGCGGTGTCCTGGACGGTGATCGTGTAGACCGGCGACAGCAGCGCGGCGGTCTCCGTCACGTCGCCCGGGGGCTCGGCGGGGAAGGCGCGGACGTGGCCAGCCCTGGCCGCGAGCAGCAGGCGGGGCAACGCCGTCTCCAGGCCGGCGGGCACGGCGACGGCCACCCGCTCCGGCGCGGCGGCGTACGGCTTGGCCAGCCAGGTGGCCAGGCGCACCCGCGGCGTCTGCGGCAGGAATCCGGCGGGCCAGTCGCCCACCAGCAGATCAGGGGCGAAGCCGGTGGCCTGCTTGAGCAAGCGCTCGTCACCGGCGCCGGCCTTGCTCTCCACCGACTGCGGCCCGTGCGTGTAGATGGCGGCGGCGAAGCGCTCCACCCGGGCGGCCACGGCGGGCTTGGTCTTCGTGGTGGGGCGCAGGATGTAGAGGTCCGCGGCCGACCCGATGGCTTCCGCCCCGAAATAGCGATTGAGGTCGGGATACATGGCCTCGTAGGCCATGTTGAGGTCGTGCAGGGAGGTCTGCACCTTCAGGGCGAGCATCGGCGTGCGCTCGCTGGCCCCGTACGCCAGCATCACCCGCCCCTGCTCCGGATCCCGGAGCCCCTCCACGCACCGGGCGACGAACAGGCCGATGCCCTCCGGGGTGTAGGGCGGGTCCGTCACGGTCACGTCGGCGTACCCGTGGAGAGAGGACGGCAGGCCCAGCCGCAGGTCGGCCCACCGTGTACGCACCGGCAGGCCGAGCTCGGCGGCGCACCGGTCGATGTAGGCCAGGATGCGCTCGTCGATGTCGGCCACCGCGATGTCCACCTCGGGGTGGAGGGAGGCGATGGCGAGCGACGTGAGGTCGTGGTCGCCGACGCACAGCACGCGCGCCCCGGGCGGCCAGGATCGCGCCCCGAACAGCAGCGCCCGCCGCACCACGGTCTCCGGGGTGGCGGAGACGTGGTCGAGCGCCTGCCGTGCCCGCGGCGCCCCCGCGATCAGCTTCGCCATCCGCTCGACCACGTCCGCGTGGCCGGGCAGGAGATGGTCGACGGGACCGGCGGCGCTGACGGGAGGATGACCGGTGCCGAGCAGGTCACGTACACGATCGGGAGACAGGCGGTAGCGGTCGCCGGAGCGTTCCGGGCCCACCTCGCGCAGCATGGCCTCGATCGAGCGCCTGGAGACGGCCGTCCGTCGCACCAGATCGGGAAGTGCCCACCACGAGCCGTCGCCCAGCACGGTCAGCACCTCGCCGGCGCGCCTCGGGTCCAGGCCGGTCGCCGCCGCCAGGTCGCGTACGTTCTGCTCCTCGTCCACAGCGGAACCCTAACGGGGGTCGCGGGTATGCGCGATCAAGCCGCGGAGCGCCACCAGCGCTCGACCGTCTCGCGGGTGGCGGCGAAGTGCTCGCCGGCGTAGCGGACGGCCGCCTCCGTGCCGTCTCCGCGTGCCCCCGCGCCGCCGCGGGGCAGCGCGCGGGCGGCCGCGTCCAGGAAGCCGGAGATGTCGTCGTCCGTCAGCGCGGCCGAGGGCATGAACCGCTGGCCGTACGCCATCGGGTAGCCGCTGTCCCGCAGCGCGGCGAAGAAGCGCTGTCCCAGGTCCGGATCGGCGAAGACGACGTCGAACATGGTCGGCCTGGCACGTGCCCACGCCGCCACGGACGCCTTGTCGAACAGGCCGTCCAGCCCACGCATGAGCCGCTCGCCCGCCGCCCGCATCGCCTCGACCGCGGCCCCGCCGGCACTCGCGTCCAGCGTCGCCAGCGCCGCGGCGAACGGCGTGGTCTCCCGCTGGTAGGTGTTGCCGAGGTGCGTACGGCGGGCAGCCTCCATGACCGCGGAGTCCCCGGCGACGGCCGAGAGCGCGAACCCGTTGGCCAGGCCCTTGCTCAGCGTGATCAGGTCAGGGGCCAGCCCCGCCGCGGCGTGGTAGCCGCCCCACGCGTAGCGGAAGCCGGTCATGACCTCGTCGACGATGACCAGGCCGCCGTGGGCACGGGCGATGCGCTCGACCTCGCGGGCGAAGGCGGGCGGGAAGACGTTCACCTCGGGTGTCACGATCACCGCGGCCAGGTCGCCGCGCCGGCGCGCCAGCCGTTCGAGCAGATCCAGGTCGTAGCCGAAGTCCGCGGTGTCGGGGTCGCGGTCGGCCAGCCCCATCGCGGGCCGGTACTGCAGCTGCCAGTCGTGCCATCCGTGGTAGCCGGAGGTGAGCACGGTACGGGCGCCGGTGTGCAGCCGGGCCAGGCGGACGGCGGCGGTCGTCGCGCAGGACCCGGTACGGAAGAACTCGACGGCCCGCGCGCACGGGAAGATCTCGACGATCCGGCGGGCCACCTCCTCGCGCAGCGGCGAGGTCGCCTCGGGCAGGATGCCCGCCCGGTGCATCTCCGCGACCGCCGCGTCCACCACCGGCCGGTACCCGGCGCCGAGCGGCGCGGCGCCGCTGCACGACGACAGGTCCACGTGGCAGCGGCCCCGCGTGTCCCACACCCGCGTGCCGGAGGCCCGCTCGAAGGCCGGTCCCGAGCCGGGCGACGCCAGCGCGCTCGCCCGCCCGTCCGGGATGGACGTGGCAGCTGTTCTGGCCATGGGTTCTCCCTCGAATCAGATGGTGGCCGTCGCGAGGTCCCGGGCGATCCGCCGGGCGATCCGGGAGGCGTTCGCCAAGATGGTGAAGGTCGGATTCACGCCGCCGGGGTAGGGGAAGAACCCGCCGTCCACCACGTAGACGTTCTCCTGGTCGTGGATCCTGCCGTCGGCGTCGACCACGGAGGTCCTGGGGTCGTCGCCCGCCCGGCATCCGCCGTGCAGATGGCGGCTGCCGCGTTCGTATCCGGATTCTTCGAGCCGGATATCGGCGGCGCCCGCCTGCGCGAGGAGTTTCTTCGCCTTTTCCGCGAGGTAGCGGAGTCGTGCCGCGTCCAAGGGATGTGTGGCGTATTCCATCATCAGCTGTGGCGCGCCGAGTCCGTTCTTCTTTTTGGACAGGCGTACGCGATTGCGCCACATGGGCTGGTCGGCGGCGAGGTAGTGCACGCGCAGCGGCAGCCTTCCGTCGCGGGGAGCGCGTTCGGCGGGGCTGGCCTCGTACAGGATGCCGCCCAGGCCTTTCGGGCAGGCGTCGTCGAGGTAGTGGTCGGAGAAGGACACGGTCGAGAACGGCCCGCCGGCGCTGTGGGCGCTCCGGGTGGGCGTGGAGACGGTGCCGGCCGCGTACCCGCTGACCTTGAAGCAGAGACCGCGTCCCACGACGTCGTGGCGATTGCCGAGGCCCGCGGGGGACCAGCGCGAGGGCGAGCGCAGGAGCAGGGCCGAGGACTGCACGGCGTTCGCGGCCAGCACCACGCACCTCGCCCGGGTCGTGTGCCGGACCTCGGCGCGCTGGTCGAGCCATTCGACCGCGCTCACCCGATCGCAGGCGGAGGCGCGGACGCGCAGCGCCCTGCTCCCCGTCGCCACCACGAGCGAGCCCTCCTCTACGGCCGGGTCCAGCAGGGTGGCGACGACGTCCGCTTTCGCCCCGGTGGGGCAGGCGTGTTCGTTGCAGGGCCCGCAGCGATGGCAGGCGGGGCGGCCGCGGTACTCGGCCGAGTTGATGAGCAGGGGCGTCGGAAAAGGGCGCAGGCCCAGGTGGCGGCCGGCGCCGGCGAGCAGGCGGCCGGGCGGGCTGTAGGCGTGCGGCGGCAGCGAGGCGGGCGCGCCGTCGGGTTCGAGCGGGTCGGCGCCGCGGGTCCTGGCCACGCCCAGCAGGCGTTCCATCTCGTCGTAGTGCTCGCGCAGGTCGGCGTACGCGATGGGCCAGCGGGGGTCGAGGGCGTCGTCGGCGACGTGCTCGCGGGCGTCGAAGTCGACGTGTCTCAGCCGGAATCCGATGCCGGCGAACAGGCCCATCCCGCCACCCAGCGCCCGAGCGGACCACGGGCGCCCGACGAGGGCCGGCCGGCGTCGTCCCAGCCGGGCGAGCGCGGGCTCCCATCCGGGTTCGAGGGCTTCGAGCGTCGCGCCCGGGCCGACCCTGTCGCCCTCTTCCAGCAGCAGGACCCGCAGGCCGCGCCGGGCCAGTAAGTGAGCCGTGACGGCCCCGCCGGGACCGCTGCCGATGACGCACACGTCGGCCGAGCGATAGATGGCCGAGGCGTCCCGCACAGCGCTCACCCGCCCCCCGGAGTGCGTGATCTTCGCAAGGGTCACAGGTTAGCAACGAACCCGGCGATCACGTCAAACAGCTCATTATTACCATGCGTCACAAATGCTGACAGATTGCGGTAGTTCAAATATGTAGCAATATGAGGGAATTCCCGGGAAACGGATCGACCGCAGTTGGGGTTATGGACTGAGTGCGATCTTGTGTGCTCTTATATGGCCCTCGCAAGCCGTCGTCCACACCGTCGTGGGCTAGCACCGGTGGCCGTCTCACACACCGGGAGTATCGTGGGAGTTGAATCGGAACGCGACAACGACGACACGCGCCAGGTATACGCGCTGCATATCAAGCTTCTGAAAAGGGGAGACTCGCCACGCCTGCTCGGAGTGGATGAGGACCACGTCCGCCGGCTGGCCGCTGTCGAGACCGAGCTCCCGCCCATCCTCGTCCACCGCGAGACCATGCGCGTGATCGACGGGATGCACCGGCTCGGCGCCGCCATACTCAACGGCCGCCAGATGATCGACGCGCGCTTCTTCGAGGGCGGCGAGGAAGCGGTCTTCCTGGCGGCGGTACGGGCCAACGCCACCCACGGCCTGCCGCTGTCGCTGCAGGACCGGCGCGCGGCGGCGCTACGCATCATCGAATCCCACCCGGGCATGTCCGACCGGTCGATCGCCGAGGTCACGGGGCTGTCGGCGAAAACGGTGAGCGGGCTGCGCCGGTGCTCGACCGTGGATTTTCCACAGTTGAACGCCCGCGTCGGCAAGGACGGCCGCCGCCGCCCGCTGAACGCCGAGGAGGGCCGGGTACGCGCGGCTCTCGTGATCGCCGCCAACCCCGACGCCTCCCTGCGGAAGATCGCGCAGGACGCGGCGGTGTCCGTCGGCACCGCGCACGCCGTACGTCAGCGGATCCGGCGCGGCGAGGACCCCCTGACGGCACAGACCGCGGAACGGCACGCCGACGCCCCCGACACCGCGAACACCACCAAACGCCGCCGCCCGGAGCACCGGACCACCGATGTGGTCATGCGGCTGCAGTCCATTCAGCGCGACCCGTCGCTGCGGCTTTCCGAGGCGGGCAGGCACCTGCTGCGCTGGATGCACATCCACGTGACGGCCAAGGACATGCAGCCGAACCTGCTTGACGCGGTCCCCTCGCACCTGGCTCCGATCGTGGCCGACCTGGCGCTGCAGTGCGCGGAGATCTGGATCGACTTCGCCCACGACGTACGGGAACGCCTCGATGATCAGGCGGAGGGCCCGCCGCACTCCCGCTCGCAGGCAAGGGGGCAGTAGTGGAACGACGATCCGTCGAGTTCACCCGTCAGAGCACCGGGTCGGGGCCCGCCACCTGCGGACAGGCGTCCATGTGGCTGGACATCACCGACAAGGACCCGAGCGAGGCCTTCTTCAACCCCTCCGGCGAGGTGGAGATATCGTCCGGGCTCACCGTCGACGACGTGCTGGACGAGCTCGGCGCGCTGATGTGCCGGCACGAGTCGCTGCGCACCTTCCTGGCCGAGGACGCCGGCGGCGGGCTGACACAGACGGTGACCGGCGCGGGCCTGCTGCCGGTGGACCTGGTCGACCTCGGCGCCGACGGCGACGGGCTGTGGGCGGCGCTCGCCGGGCGCCGCCAGGTGGTGGAGCGGTTGCCGTGGGACCTGGCCGCTGAGCTGCCGTTACGCCCCACGGTCTTCCACCGTGCGGGTGAGCCGCTGGCCGTCCTGCTGAGCGCCGCGCACACGGCCGCCGACGGCACCGGGGTACGCAATCTCGTCGCCGACCTGGCCAGCATGGTCGAGGCCCGCGCCAAAGGACTGGAGCGGCCGGCGCCGCCCGCCGCCCGGCAGCCGTTGGAGCAGGCCCGCCACGAACGCTCCGGCGAAGGCCGCCGGCGGCTCGCGGGCGCGCTGGACCACTGGCGCGCCAGGCTGGCCGCGGTGCCGCCCACGATGTTCCCCGCGGCCGCGGCGTCCGGCCCGCCCTCTTACCACGCGGCGGTCCTCTTCTCCAGGGCCGCCGATCTCGCGCTGAACCTCCAGGCCGAGCGCCACGACGTGAGCGGGACGGCGATCCTGCTCGGGGCGACGGGGCTGGTGCTCGGCGCGTACACCGGGATGCCGGTCTGCGCCGTTCAGCTCATCTGCGCCAACCGCATCCAGGAGCCGGAGCGGCGCGCGGTCGCCTGCATGATCCAGGGCGCGCTCGTCACGCTGGACCTGCGCGGGGAGAGCTTCGGCGACGTCGTCACCCGGGCCTGGGCGGCCTCGCTGCGCGCCTACCGCAACAGCCTGTACGACAAGCGGGAACTGCGCCGGATCATCCGGTCGGCCGAGGAGGAACGCGGCGTACGGCTCGACCTGTCCTGCGTGTTCAACGACATGCGCGAGGAGACCCGCCCGGACCGGCGGCTGATCGGCCCCGCCGACGAGGCGGCCGTGCGGCACGCGCTGCGCGACAGCCTCATCCGGCCGGAGCCCGCGGTGGAGCAGGAGAAGTTCGCGCTGTACGCGGAGGACACCCCCGAGATGCTGCGGCTGACCCTGCACGCCGACGCCCGCTACCTGGACGCCGGAGCCCTGCGGGACGTGCTGTCCGGCATCGAGCGGCTGCTGGTGGAGTCGGCGTTCGGCGAGATCCGCCCGGACGAGGTGGGCGCGCTGACCGGGATCGCCCCGCCCCGACGGGAGGCGACGGCGTGAGCGTGCCCGACGCGACTCTGCGGTCGCTGCGGCTGATCCCGGACGACGCCCGGAACCCGGAGGTGCCGTGGAGCTCGGCCGAGCACGAATACGGCCTGCCCCCCGACGTGCTGCGGGCCATGCTCGCCGCCGGGCTCGGCAGCCCGAGCGGCTTCGACCACTTCGACCTGCTCAACGTCGCGCTGGACCTGGGCGTCCGTTCCCTGTGGACGTTCGGCCCGCCCTCATGGGCGAAAGGCCTGCGCGCCGGTACGGCCGCGCGAGCCGAGATCGAGTACGTGCCGGAGTGCGCGCACGAACCCGGCGAGGACCGGGACTGCGACTTCCACGTCCTGCTGCCGACCGGATGGGCCCCTTGCCCGGAAGGCTCGGCCGTCGCGCACTTCGACCTGCCCGCCGCCTGGCCCGCGCCGCGGCCGCGCGCCGCGGAACTGCTGGAGGAGTTCGGCCGTGTCCGGTTCGTGCGCCTGCCCATGACGGTCGGGCTCGACCCGGACTTCGTCGGGCGCACCGGCATCGCGGACTGCACGGGCGGCTCGCTCTTCCTGGTTCGGGAGGGACGCCGCCGCGGCCTGCCGATCCGCCTCGCCCAGGGCGTGATCATCTCGCCGCCGTTCTCCGTCCTGCACTACTGGGCGGAGATCGAGAACGACGGGGTGTGGGTGCCGCACGACCCGCTGATCGTGGGGGCGATGCTGCGCTGGGGGCTGCTCGACCCCGCCGAGTGGGGCGTGCCGCGCTCCACCGGAGCCGTCCTCGCCCGCATCTCCGGGGAGATGGGGCCCGTGGGACTGGACGCCGGCCGCCCGGCCGGGGTGTCCTTCGCGACTGTTGTGCAGACCGGACCGAGAGGATGAACGCGGTGCCTGCGAGAGCCGTACACGGTGACGAGCGCACTCACGTGGAGCGCCGCGTGCGCGACCTGCTGGTCAGAAAGGACCTGCTGCCCGGCGTCATCGAGTCCGTCGACGCCGGGGCCGACCTGTGGGAGCTGGGGATGGAGTCGCTCGCCATGGTGGGCGTCATGGTCGCCGTGGAGGACGAGTTCCGCGTCGAGTTCCCCGACGAGCTGCTCACCCGGTCGACGTTCCGGTCGCTGGCCGTCATCACGGACGCGGTCATGGGCCTGACGCACGGGGAAGTCCGCCCATGACCGAAGATCCGCGGAGGACCTGCCGGGAGCTGGCCGACGGGGTGCTGGCCGAGCACGCGGCCGCGGTCGACAGGGACGCGCGCTTTCCCAAGGAGTCGCTGTCGGCCCTGCGCGCGCACGGCCTGCTCGCCGCCGCGGCCCCGGCGGAGCGCGGGGGTCTCGGCGCGGACGTGCCCGCGCTGGCCGGCATGGCCGCGGCCCTGGCGCGCGGCTGCGGCGCCACCGCCATGATCTGGGCGATGCACCAGGTGCAGCTCGCCTGCCTGCTGGCCGGCGAACAAACGCCGGAACTGCGCGAAGCCGTGACCAGGGTGGTACGCGACCAGCTCCTCATCGCCTCGGCCACCAGCGAGGCGGGCATCGGCGGCGCGCTGCGCACCAGCTCCTGCGCGGTCGAACGCGACGGCGCCGGGGCCCGCCTGGACAAGCGCGCCACCACCGTCTCGTACGGTGTCGAGGCCGACGCTCTGCTCGTCAGCGCCCGCCGGGGTCCCGGCTCACCGCCCAGTGATCAGGTCGCGGTGCTCGCCGACTCCGCCCGTACGCGCCTGGAGGTGCTGGGCGGCTGGAATCCCCTCGGCATGCGCGGCACGTGCAGCCCGGCGCTGCGGGTCGTTGCCGAGTTCGAGGAGTGGCGGATCCTGCCGGTGCCGTTCGGCGACCTGGTCGCCCGGGTCATGACCCCGCTGTCCCACGTGCTGTGGTCCGGAGTCTGGTACGGGCTGGCCGCCGAGGCCGCCGACCGGGCCGTGCGCCACGCGAGGGCGCGCGGGGAGGCCGCCGGGCCGCCGAGCGCGAGCCTGGCCGAGATGCGCTGGCGGCTGGCGGGCCTGGAGGCGCAGCTCGACGCCGCGGCCAGGGACACGCAGGACGTCATGACCGGGGCGGCGGAGCCGACCGTCGCCTTCACGCTCCGGGTCAACGCGCTCAAGCTGGCCGTGTCACAGGTCGCGGTGGATGTCGCGCTGGCGGCCATGCGGGCGTGCGGCATGGCCGGCTACTCCGAGGAGGGCCCCTTCTCCGTGGCCCGGCTCCTGCGCGACCTGCTGTCCGCACCCCTGATGATCAACAACGAGCGCCTGGTGGCCATCAGCTCCCAGCTCGCCCTCGTGGCCAGGGAGCGTTGATGGGCGAGACCCGGGCCCCCGTGCTCCCTAACGGCGAGACCTGGGCACACGTGCTCCCGCCCGGCGAGGCCTACTCGCCGGCCAGCGGCGGGTCGCTCGGCACGGTCGCCGCCGAGCTCACGCGCGAACACACCCGGCACGGCGGCGCCACGGTGATCGTCGCCGACCGCGGCGGGGAGCACACGGCGCGTGAGGCGCGGCTGCTGGCCTACCACAGCCCCGGCGAGACGCTGGAGGAGCACGAGCGGCGGGCGGACGACGAGTCGGCCGGGCGGGGCGAGCGCCGCGCCCACTACGCCAGGTTCTTCCGGCCGGCGCTGGAGGCGCTGCCGGCCGGCTTCGACGGACCGGTCGTGCTGCACAACGCGGTCGCCGCCGTCCCGGAGCTGCGCCGGATGCGACCCCGGGCGCGGGTGTGCCTGTACCTGCACGCCGACATGTTCCGTTCGTTCCCGGCGGCCGAGCGGGCGCGCGTGGTGGCCGAGGCGGACCTGGTGGTGTGCGTGAGCCGGTTCGTGGCCGAGCGCTTCCTCGACGGTACGGGCCTGCCGCCGTCAGCCGTCGCGGTGGTGCACAACGGGCACGACCCGGCCAGGTTCCATCCCGGCCCGGGGCCGGAGGAGGAGGCGCCGGTCGTGCTCTTCACCGGCCGGCTGGCCCCCGAGAAGGGGCCGATGGCGCTGATCAACGCCTGCGTGGAGCTGGCGCGCGCCGGCGCCGGATTCCGGCTGCGGATCGTGGGCAACGCCGAACTGCACGCGTCCTCGGTGCCGGACCGGTACGAGCGGCAGGTGAAGCACCGCGCGTCCTTACTGGGTGACCGGGTGGAGTTCTCGCCGTTCGTGGACCGCGCCGTCATCGGACAGGTGTACCGCGAGGCGGACGTGCTGTGCGTGCCCTCGCTGTGCGAGGACGCCAGCCCCCTGGTCCTGACCGAGGGCCTGGCCAGCGGTCTGGCCTGCCTGGCGAGCGCGCGCGGGGGAGTGCCCGAGGTGGGGCGGGACGCGGTGCGCTACTTCGACTACCGGCGGCCGGGCGACCTCGCCCGGCAACTCGGGCGCCTGGTCGGCGAGCCGGGCCTGCGGGCCGAGCTGAGGCGGCGGGCGCTGGACCGCGGGCGCGAGCTGACCTGGGAGAGCCGCTACCGCCTGCTGCGGTCGCGGCTGGCGGAGGGGGCCCGATGAGCCGCACGGCGCTCGTCGTGTCGGCGCATCTCGACGACGCCGTGCTGTCGCGTGGCGGCACGATCGCCGCGCTGGGCGCCCAAGGGGCGCGGGTCGTGGTGGTGACGGTGTTCGCCGGGTGCGCGGGCGATCCGATGGCGGCGTACGCCGAGCGGTACCACGGCTGGTGGCGTAAGGCCTGCCCGGCGATCGGCGACTCGGCCGCCGCCGGCATGCGGCTGCGCCGGGAAGAGGACCAGCGGGCCTGCGCGGTCCTGGGAGCCGAGCCGGTGCACCTGGACTTCCTGGAGGCGCTGTACCGGCGAGGACCCGGCGGGACTCCCCGCTGCGCCGTGGGGGACGACCTGTTCTCCCTGCCGGGGCCGGACGACCTCGCGCTGGTGAAGACCGTCGCCGCCGAGCTGGGCGGGTGGATCTCCCGGCTCGCGCCGGACGAGGTGCACGCGCCCGCGGCGGTGGGCGGTCACCTCGACCACGTGCTCACGGCGCGAGCCTGCGCGGCGGCCCTGCGGGACACCGCGGACGGGCCGCGGGCACGCTGGTACGAGGACCTTCCCTACGCACTCGAACAACCCGCTCACCGCCCGTCGGCCGTCGAGCCCCTGACGGCCGACGACTGGCGGCGCAAGATCGAGGCCGCCGCCGCGTACCGGTCACAGCACCCCATGCTCTGGGACGACGACTGGCCGGAACTGTTGCTCGCGCACGCCCGCGCGGCCGGCGGGGACGGCCCGGCCGAACGTCACTGGGACGCCGTCCCGCCCCCAGATGGAGATCATTGACATGTCCGCCAAGCCCGTTGATAACATCCTGCCCGTCTCCGGAGCCGGAGGTCCTATGGCACCGTCCCCGTCCGTGCGGTCCTTCGACGTCTCGCCCGGCCAGGCCACGTGGCTGCCCGCCGCGGCCGGGGCCCTCGCCGCCGACGGCGCGGTGCTGCTCACCGGTACGGGCCTGGCCGGCATGGCCCGTGAAGTCGGTGAGCGCATGCTCGCCGAAGTCCCTCTGCTGGTGGACCACCACGACGTGCTCATGGCCTACGACGACGGCCACATGCGGCACCGTCCTCCCGGCGGCGGGCACGTGGCGGCGTTCCTCGGCCATCCGGCCGTGCTCGCCCTGTGCCGCGAGCCGCTGGCGGCGCCCCGCGTGCTCAGCTACCACGGGCACACCGTGCTGCCCGGATCCCGGCCGCAGCCGGTCCACGCCGACTGGGAGCCGCTGTGGCCGCGGAGCGCGGCCGCGCACCCGCCGTTCATGCTGGCCGTCAACATCGCCCTGGTGGACACCGGCGCGGACAACGGCAGCATCGAGGTCTGGCCGGGCACCCACGAACTGGCCTCGCAGGACGTCTACCGTCCCGGCTCACTGTGCGTACGCGAGGAACTCCTGGAGGAACGGCGGCGGACACGGCCACCCGGGCGCGTCGCGATGCGCGCCGGTGACGTGCTGATGCGCGACGTGCGCCTGTGGCACCGGGGCACCACGAACACGACCGGCACGGCCCGCCCGATGTTGTGGCTGCTGCTGGCCGCGTCCTGGCTGCGCGCCGAGCCGTCGGTCCTGCTGGAGGCGGAGGTACGCGGCGAGGTGGAGGCGCTGGCCGTCGAGGTGGCCGCCGAGTACGTCGGCCACCCGGTCGGCGCCCTGTCGGAAGGCGGGGCGGAGTGAGCACCACTCAGGGAGGGCATGTGCCGTACGAGGTCCGTCTGATCACCGAGCGGGACGTCGAAGAGGTGCTGGTGCTGTGGGGCCTGAACGCCGGTGAGCACGTGCCCCTGCTCTCCTACGATCGCTGGGGGCCAGGCGTGGCCGTTCCGGCGCGGCCCGAGGTGACGGAGGTGGAGGCGTTCACCCGTGACCCGCTTGAGGGCACGAGGGATCTGCTGCGGGCCGCGCTCACCGACGAGCTGTCGTTCTGCCTGGTGGCCGACACCGGGCACGAGCTGGAGGGATTCCTGAGCGGGGAGATCCACACCCAGTCCGTCAACGACTTCCGCATCGGCTCCGTCCGTGAGTTCTACGTCCGCCAGGAGAGCCGGCGCCGCGGCATCGGGTCCGCCCTCGTCGAGGCGGCGATCGAAGAGTTTCGCCGGCGGCGGGCGCGGATGTTCCGCGCCGAGGTCAACCCGAGCTGGAAGGACGGCATGGCGTTCTGGCGGGCGCGGAGCGCGTGGCTGCAGGACGCCGTGGTGTTCAACCACTACGAGTGAGCATTCATCCGCGAAACGCCTGGGGAGCATGATGAGCCTGCAGAACGACGGCGCCACAGTGGTCGCCGAGGACTCCACCCCGATCGCCGGCGATCCCGACGCGCTGCGGCGGCGCCTGGGGGAGCACGGCATGCTCCTGTTCAGGGGCCTCCTGCCGGAGACGCGGCTGGCCGAGCTGCGCGCCCGGTTCACCGGGGTGCTCTACCGCCACGAGTGGCTGGCCGAGGACGGTGAGGACACCGAGCCGCGCCCGGCGGCCAACCGCCGCGACGGCAGCCCCCGCTGGTGGCGCATGTACCAGGACCTGCAGCGGGTCGAGCTGATGCACGAACTCGCGCACGCGCCGGAGGTCGTCGGGGTGATGCGGGCCATCCTCGGCAAGCACCTGCTGAACCACACGCGGCGCCAGGTCAGCCTCGTGCATCCCGGCTTCTGGGTGCCGCCGCACCAGGAGCACACCTACGTCCAGGGCACCCCGGACGTGCTGACCGCCTGGGTGCCGTTCACCCCGTTCCCGGCCGGCGGCGGCACGCTGCGCGTGTTGAGGGAGCGCTCGGTGCCCGGGGTGCGGCCGCTGACCGTGCTGGACACCGGAGGGGTCGAAGCCGAGGTCGGGCCGGGCGAGGGTGACTGGTGGCGGGCCCCGGACCTGGGTCCTGGCGACGTGGTCGTGCTGCACGCGCTGGCGACGCGGGCGGTGGACGAGAACCGCTCGCCGTACCTGCGCGGTGCCGTGGAGTACCGCTACCAGTCCGCGCGCGAGGCGGTCTGCTTCGCCTCGCTGCGCCCGCACCACTACCCGCGCGTGCCGGGCTGGGAGGAGCTGGCGACCGGCTGGGCCCAGCGGCGCTGGCTGCGGGTGCCGCTGCGGGTCCGGCAGGTGGACTTCCTGCTGCCCGACCGGCAGGAGAGCTGGCACGAGCTCCTTCCGCACCCGGCCTCCCGGCTGCTCGACGTGGAGTCCGGTCGGAGGTGACGTCGACCCGCCGGCCCGGGAAGGAGGGCGGGGCCGGCGCGGCCAGGGTGGCGATCCGGCTCTGCTTCGAGGCCTCACCCAGGCTCCTGATCCTCGTCCTGCTGCTGTCCACGGCCGTCTCCACGCTGCCCGCGGCTCTCCTGCTCATCGTGCGCGAGATCGTCGAGGCGTTCTCGCAGGGCCAGGACGGCCGGGCGACGACGTGGATCCTGGTGCTCGGCGGGCTGACCGCGGCGCGGGTGGCGCTCGGCGCGTTGATGTCCGTGCGCCGTGAGGAGCTGACCGAGCTGGTCGGCATCACCGCCGAGCAGCGTCTGCTGCGGGTCACGGGCTTCGCGCCGCTGGAGCGCTTCGACGATCCGGCCTGGTACGACGCGGTCGCGCGGGCACATGACGGCGTGACCTGGCGGCCGGCCGCCATCGCCGGGATCCTCATCGAGTTCTGCGGCCAGATCGTCTCGCTGGCCGGCATGGTGGGCGTGCTGGCCGTCCTGGACGTCCGGCTCATCGGCCTGGCCCTGCTGGCGGGCGTGCCGCTGCTGGTGCAGCGGCGGCTGGAGGCCAGGGCCATCTATCTGGCGCGACGGGGCACCACCGAACTGGAGCGCCGCCGCGACTACCTGACCGAGTTGCTCGTCCGCTACGACCTGGCCAAGGACGTGCGCAGCTACGGGCTGGCCGCGCCGTTCACGCGGATGCACGACGACGTCAGCCGCCGCGCGCTGCGGGCCGTCGTCGCGGCGAGCCGCCACAGCGTGGCGCGCGGGCTGGTCGCGGGGGTGCTGAGCGCCGTCTGCCTGGTCGTGGCCTACTACCTCGCCGCCGGTCAGGCGCAGTCGGGGGCGCTGACGGTGGCCGAGCTGTTCCTGGTCTTCACCGCCTTCAACACTCTCGTGAGCAGCACGGTGGACCTGTTCACCATCGCGGTGGACATCGAGGAGCACGCCGCCTACCTCACCGACTTCGTCGCGCTGGCTTACGGTCCCGCCCTGCCCGCCGACGAGCCGTCCGAGGCCGCGCCCGAGGCCGTGGAGCACGTGCCGGCGGTCGAGTTCCAGGGCGTCGGGTACGCCTACGCGGGCGGGCCGCCGGTGTTGCGCGAGGTGTCGTTCACGCTCCGGCCCGGCGAGTTCACCGTGCTGGTGGGACGCAACGGCGCGGGCAAGTCCACGCTCGTCAAACTCCTGCTCGGGCTGCTCGGCCCCGTCGGCGGGCGCATCCTGATCGACGGGGCCGACCTGGCGGAGCTGGACCCGGCCCGGCTGCGGGAGCTGATCGGCGTGCTTTACCAGGAGTACGGGCGCTACGAGTTCACGGTGGCGGAATCGGTCCGTCTCGGACGGGCGGACCGGCCGCTCGACCAGGACCGGCTCGCCTTCGCGCTGCGGGCCGGCGGGCTGGACGGGCTCGTCGGGCGGCTGCCGCACGGAGCCGACAACCTGGTCGGCCGGATGTTCCCCGGCGCCCGCGACCTGTCCGGCGGCCAGTGGCAACGCCTGGCGCTGGCGCGTGTCCTCTACCGCGACGCGCCCGTCTGGGTGCTGGACGAGCCCACCGCGGCGCTCGACGTCCAGGCGGAGGCCGCCCTGATCCAGCGGCTGCGCGCCGAGCGCGGCAGGCGGACCGTGCTGCTGATCACCCACCGGCTGGAGACGGCGCAGACCGCCGACCGCGTGCTCGTGCTGGACGACGGCGTCCTGGTCGAGCACGGCTCCCACGAGGAACTGCTCTCCCGGGGCGGCAGCTACGCGCGGCTGTGCGCCGAGTACGCCGACCGGTCCGGCTAACCGGCGACCCTGCGGCGGGCCGTACCGGCCAGGAACTCCAGCACGCAGCGGTTGGCCACCAGCGCGGTGACGTCGGCGTGGTCGTACGGCGGCGCGACCTCCACGACGTCCATGCCGACGACGTCGGTGTTGAGCACCAGGTCGCGGATGCCGCCGAGCAGTTCCCTGCTGGTCAGGCCGCCGGGCTCGGGGGTGCCGGTGCCGGGCGCGTACGAGGGGTCCAGCACGTCGATGTCGATGGAGATGTAGACCTTGCCGGTGATCGTGGAGATCACCTGCTGGATGATGTCCGTGAGCCCGGTCTCCTCCACGTCCATCATGGTCCAGTGCTCGACGCCGTTCTCCCCGGCCCAGGCGAAGGTCTCCCTGGACGGGCCGTAGCCGCGCAGCCCGATCTGGAACACCTGGTTGGTCAGGCCTTCCTCGATGACGCGCCGGACCGCCGTGGCGTGGGTGAGCAGGCGTTCCGGGCCGCCGTCCCAGGTGTCGGCGTGCGCGTCCCAGTGCACGAAGCTCACCGGGCCGTGCTTGGCGGCCACGGCCCGCAGGACCGGTAGCAGCACCGAGTGGTCGCCGCCGAGCACGACCACCTGCTCCGTCACGGACATGAGCTCCCGCACCCACTTCTCCGCGGCGTCCAGGTTGCGGTCGTGCTGACCGGGGGTGACGGGCACGTCGCCCACGTCGACGATCCGCAGGTGCTCGAAGATCTCGGTCTCCAGGCCGACGTGGTAGAGGTTGCCGGAGATGAGCGTGGACGCGTCGCGGATGGCCGCGGGGCCGAAGCGCGCGCCCGGCCGCCCGCCGGTGCCCGAGTCGACGGGTATGCCCAGCACGGCCACGTCACTCGGACGACCCTCGAACTTGCCGTCACTTGACTGGGGAATGTCATGAAACGTCCGCGTGGGCACTCATATCCCCTATCGCACACTTGTCTCTTTGGTTATCGGTCGGCAGCATAGATCAAAGATCGCGCGCACAACACCGTCCACCGGGATGCGGCAATAGGGGGAAACTCATTTCTCATTCCTTTGTCAGGGAATTATCCGGCCGCTGGGCCGCCGAATGGGCGCGGCCGATCCGCAAGGAGTACCGCGACGGCACGGATCGAGCGGTGAGCCCGGCCGCGACCCTCGAACGGGTGTCGCCCGCCATGGCCGTCGCCGGAATCACCCGCGTGGCGAACGTGACCGGAATGGACCGGATCGGGATCCCGGTCTGGTGCGCGATCCGCCCCGCCTCGCGCAGCCTGGCCGTCTCGCAGGGCAAGGGCGTCACGGCCGAGGCCGCGAAGGTGTCCGCGATCATGGAGTCGCTCGAACTGTGGCACGCCGAGACCCACCACCTCCCCCTCCGCTACGACAGCTTCCGCGCGCTGGCCGCCGGCGGCGCGGCCGTACTCGACCCGATGACCCTCGTACGCTGCCCGTGCAGCGGGTACGCCCCGGACCGCGCGATGCGCTGGGTACACGGCTGGGACCTGATGAAACGTGAGCCGGTCTGGGTGCCGTACGAGGCGGTGCACTGCGACTGGCGGGTGCCGATCGCGCCGGGCGACCACTCCGTGCAGAACGGCTCCAACGGCCTGGCCTCCGGCAACAGCCTCATCGAGGCCGCCGTCCACGCCCTGTGCGAGCTCGTCGAACGTGACGCCATCGTCGCCGCGCAGGACGCCGGCGACATGTTCGCCGCACGGCGGATGGTGCGGCCGGAGTCGATCACCGACAGCGGCTGCCAGGCGCTGCTCGAACGCTTCCGTCAGGCCGGGATCGACGTGCTGATCTGGGACCTGACCTCGGAGATCGGGGCGCCCGTCTTCAACTGCCTGGCCGTGGAGACCGACACGCCCTGGTACCACCCGCTGCCCCAGACGCAGGGCTCCGGCTGCCATCCGCGCCGGGCCATCGCGCTGTCGCGCGCTCTCACCGAGGCGGCGCAGGCCAGGGCGACGGTGATCGTGGGGTCGCGCGACGACATCGGCCGCGAGCGGCAGACCTGGTACTTCGACCCCGACCAGCGGCGCGCCGTCGGCGACGCGACCGGCGACCGCCCCGCGCACGACTACACAGAAGCGCCCGACGTCGACCACCCGACGACCAATGAAGACCTGGACTGGCTGGTGGCCCGGCTGGAGGCCACCGGAGCGACCTCGGCCGTGGTGGTCGATCTGACGATCGACGATCTGGGTGTGCCGGTGGTCAAGGCGGTCGTGCCCGGAATGCGGTGGCGGCCATGGGAAGAGTGAGAGCGGCCGACCGGCGTCCGCCGGTGGTGTTCCTGGGGCCCACGCTGCCGGTCGAGGAGGCCGCGCGCATCCTGCCCGCCGCCGACTACCGCCCGCCCGCCGAGCTCGGCAGCGTCTACCGCGCGGCCCGCGAGCGCCCGGCCGCCATCGGGATCGTGGACGGGTACTTCGAGCGCGTCCCCGCCGTCTGGCACAAGGAGATCCTCTACGCCCTCTCACTCGGCATCAGGGTGTACGGCGCGGCCAGCATGGGCGCGCTGCGGGCCGCCGAGCTGGCCCCGTTCGGCATGATCCCGGTGGGCGAGGTGGCGGAGCAGTACCGCCTGGGTCTCCTGACCGACGACGACGAGGTGGCGGTGCTGCACGCCCCGGCGCAGGGTGGATACCGCCCGATGTCCGAACCCATGGTCAACATCAGGGCGACGCTGGCGGCGGCCGTACGGGAGGAGATCCTCGACGCGGACGCCGCCGCGGCGCTGGCGGCACGCGCGAAGGACATGTACTACCCCGACCGGGACTGGGCGGCGCTCCTCGCTGCCGAATCCGAGGCCGCCGAATCCGGGACCGCCGGGTCCGGGGCCGCCGCGCACCTCGACCGGCTGCGCGCGTGGCTGCCCGGGGGCGCGCTGGACCAGAAGAGGCTGGACGCCGAGCGGCTGCTGGCCGAGATGGGACGGTGGCTCCGGACGGGAGCCGGCCCGCCCCCGACACCGGCGTGGCCGTTCGAGCAGACGGAGAACTGGGGGGAACTCGTCGTGGGCGACGGGCACCCGCCGTCGGGAGCGGCCCACGGTGACAGGCGAAAGGAGTCCAGGGCAGTGAACGGTGACAGCGAGAGGCAGGGGGACGGCTTGCCCGCCCGGAGGGCGATCCGCGCGGCCGAGGTGCCCCGGCGCCGGGCCGCGGACATCGGTGACGTGCGAGAGCTCGAACGGGCACGCCGGCCGGTCCTCCTCGAAGGCGCCCTGGACGGCTGGCCGGCCCTGGACCGCTGGAACCCCGGCTACTTCCGCGAGCGGGTCGGGGCGACGCGGGTGCCGGTCGAGTTCTACCCGTCCGGCTCCTACTACGGCAGCTGGGTGCATTCCCATCTGCGCATGGACCGCTACCTCGACCTCCTCACCTCACCCGGGGAGGCGGAGCGCTGCTACCTCGCCCAGGCGCCGCTGCTGGACCTGCTGCCGGAGCTGGCGGACGACCTGTCGGTCCCCGGCTGCCTGACCGGGGCGCCGGAGCTGGGGCTGGCGTTCTTCCTGGGCCGCGACACGGTGACCGCGCTGCACTACCACAGCACGGAACAGGCCCTGCTGTGCCAGGTGAGCGGGGCCAAGGACGTGCTGCTGTATCCGCCGGAGGACCATCGGTTCCTGAACTTCCATCCGTGGTACTCCTACCGCTTCAACTTCAGCCGGATCGACTTCTCCGCCGTGTCGGAGGGGCCGGGCTCGCCGCTGCGGTGCACCGTACGGGCGGGTGAGGCGCTCTACATCCCCCTTTATTGGGGGCACCTCGTCGAAGGGCCGGGCACGACGTCGTCGGTGACGTTCTTCTGGCAGCCCACCACCGGGCGCACCCGGCCCGCGCCCGGCATGCGGCTGCGGTCCGCCCTGGGCGGGGCCGTACGTCGCCGCTTCGTGAGCCCGTTCGGCGAGGCGTTCAACCGCCGTTTCGGTCTGGGCTGACCCGCCCGTACCCCGACAGCCACTCCTCCAGGACCGTCAGCCTGGTCCTGACCTCCGCCGGCACGTCCTCTCCCGGAGCCAGCAGCCCGAGCTCGCGGCACAGCGGGTACTCGCCGGCCGCGCCGGGGAGCTCGCCGGAGGCCGGGGGAGGGGGCGTGGCGGGGAGGGCGTCGCGGGCGGCCCGTGGGACGAGCGAGATCAGCAACCTGTTGCGTCGCAGGTGGGGCGTCGGCCGGCGGGCGTCGTAGCGGGCGCTCTGGGGTAGCCGCGGCGCCCACGCGGCGAAGCCGGGGTCGAGGAACGGCGCCGCGCGCGGAACCGGCGCCGCGGCGGCCACCGCGGCCGGGTGCGGGCCGGCGAAGCGTGCCATGCGAGCCCGCACGCACGCGCGGACCGGGTCACGCTCGCCGGCCAGATCTTCGGCCAGCCGGCCGACCCAGCCGGCCGTCCAGGCCTCCACGTGGGCGCGCAGTTCCGGCGCCAGCACACGCGGCGGCCCACCCAGCACCCGCGCGAACGGCGCCTGGGCCAGGTGGAGGCGGGCACGCAGCCGCCGGGCCGCCGGGCCCCGTCCCAGCGCGGCGGCGGCGTCCGCGAGCGCCGCGGCGACACCCTCCGCCTGCCACCGGTCGGCCAGTCCGCGGCCCGCCGCCCGCACATCCGTCAACCCGGAGGGGCCGGCTTGAAGAAGCTCTTCGCAGCCGTCCGCGGTGAGGATCACGGTCGCCCCGAGCTGCTCCGCCCTGGCCTCGGCCGCCCGTACCAACGGGGTCCGCGCGAGATCGGGCGCGACGGGATTCCACCCGTCGCGACCCCCGCGGCCCTCCTCCTGCGGGGTACGGTCCCAGGATCCGCGGCCGGGCAGCCGGTCGGCTTCGGCCAGGAGGAAGCGGTGGCGCCCGCCGAGAAGCGCGATGGCCTGCTGAGCCGGCACCGCCACGCTCGCGCCCCGAGGGTCGGGATGGTCGGCCACCACGACGGTCACCTCGGCCCCCAGCTCCCTCCCGGCCGTGTCCGCCGCCGCCAGCAACGCCGTCGCACCCAGGCTCCCGTCGTGCAGGACGGCCACCGTCCGGTGGGGCCCGACGGCCCGGCGGACGGCCTCCGCGAGCCGCTCGCCCAGCTCACGCGCATCGGCCGGGCCCCGCTCGTCCGGGCCGGTCTCCACCCGCGACGAGGCCGGATAGACCCCCAGCACCAGCGACGGACGCGACAGGTACAACGCCAGCGCGGCCACGTCGACCCTGCCGGGAGCGCTCACCGGAACGCCCGGGACGGCCCGGGTCACGCCGTCGCCCCGATCCCGGCCGCGCTCGCCCCGCGCTCCTCCGCGCCGCGCAGCCACAGCTCCACCGCGCTGGCCGTGGCCACCTCGAACGTGTCCCGGCACCGCGTCCGCCAGTCCGGCCGCAGCAGCCCCCGCTCCACGGCCAGCGAAGGTTCCACGCGCGTCAGCCGCCAGTACCGGGAGTACGACCGCGAGCCGCGCTGCCGGTACGGCGGCAGCACGGAGCCGATCCCGTCCGGAAGCAAGTCCGTGACCAGGTGTTTCCTGCGCAGGTACTCGTTCTCGTAGGCCGAGGAGTAACGGGCGTCCGCGGGCAGGTGCAGGGCGTACTCGGCGAAGGCCGGGTCGTAGAAGGGGGCGGCCTCGGGCAGTTCGGTGGCCGGTACCACGACGTCGTACGGGAAGGTGCGGTGGATCATCAGCGCCTCGGCCCAGGACATGCCCGCCTCGGCCGCGATCCTCGCCGACTCCCGCCGGTAGTCCCGCTCCCAGGCGCACGCCGCCTCGTGGACCTCGTCGGTCAGCAAAGCCGAGCCGGGTTCGCGTGTCCGCTGCGGCCAGGCCGTCGGCCAGTAGAGGGCGGAGGAGATCCCCCGGTGCAGCCCTCCGGCGAGCACGGCCGTCAGCTCCCGCAGGGGAGGCCCGCCGCCGGCCGCGGCGTCCTTGAGATAGGCGGCCAGATCGCCGAAGGCGCCCCGGCCGGCCAGCCGCGCGGCCATGTATCCGGGCGCCTCCAGCAGTTGGTCGGCGCCGCTGCCGTGGAGCAGGACCTGCGCGCCCGCGTCGGCGGCGAGCTCGGCCATCCCGCGGTGCAGCCGGGGGAAGCCGTCGAAGCGCGGGCCGTGCTCGCACCAGTCCGGCTCCGGCCAGCGGCGGGGGGCCGTGTCCACGCGCAGGTGGAGGCAGCGCAGCCCGAGGAAGTCCAGCAGCCGGTCCACGACCACCTTGGGGCGGCGGCCCCGGTCGTCCGGGATGTCCATGGTGACGGTCAGCAGCCGGCGGCCGGTACGGCGGCAGAGCCGGGCGGTGACGGCGAGCAGCGCGGCGGAGTCGAGCCCGCCCGAGGTGGCGACCGCCACGTGCTCCCGGTCGCCGATCGCCCGCTCGACCGCGGCTTCGAGCCGGTCGCGCAGTTCGCCGGGGCGGGCGTGGCCACGGGGCCGGGGCGGCGCGTGCCGTACGCGCTCGAGACCGGCCCACGGCGCGGCGGGGAACAGGTCGGTGCTCAGCGCCGGCCAGGTGAACCAGGTGGCCAGCGCGGCCAGGGAGTAGGAGGAACTCGCGGCGCGTTCCGGGCCGGTCTCCCGGTAGGCCGGGCCGGTCACGAACGGCGCGAGCCTGCCGGGGGCGGCGACGTAGCGGAAGGACGGACGCTCCCCGGCCGCGGTCGGCGGCGGTGTCAGGTCCGTGTCCTGGGGGCTGGTCATGTGGGCCTCCCTGCGAGGTGGAACGCGAGCTGGCGGCCAACCACCCGGGCGAGCCGGATCCGGTTGGCGGGGCTGGTGATGCCGTGGCCCTCGCCGGAGAGCACCAGGCAGTGGTGGGGACGGCGATGCTCGGTGAGCGCGGCGGCCATGGCGGTCGCGTGGGTATAGGGGACCAGCGGGTCGTCCCGGCCGTGCACCAGCAGCACCGGCGTATGACAGCCGGCGGCGTGGGTGAGGGGCGAGCGGGCGCGCAGGCGGCCGGCGTCGTCGTCCGGGTCGCCCACGCGGTGCAGGAAATGCGCCCGCTCGTGGTGCGACGATCCCTTCACGTGCCGCAGGAAGGCCACCAGGTCGGTGGGCGCGCAGACGGCCACGGCCAGCGCGAAGGCCTTCGGCCGGGCGGTCGCGGCCATGAGCGCCGCGTACCCGCCGTACGACTGCCCCATGATGGCCACCCGGTCCGGGTCGAGGTGCCCTTCCGCGACGGCCCAGCTCAGTGTGTCCTCCAGGTCGTCGTGCATCGCGCCGCCCCAGTCGGCACGGCCGAGGTCCAGGAAACGCGTGCCGTACCCCTCCGAGCCGCGGAAGTTGACCCGCAGCGACGCGTACCCCAGCTCAGCGAGCCACTGGGCCTGCGCGGACAGGCCCCACACGTCGCGCGACCACGGGCCGCCGTGCACGAGCAGCACACCGGGGTACGGCGGCGCGCCCCCGGCCGGGGTGACCAGGTAGCCGTCGAGCACCAGGCCGTCACGCGCGGGAACGGCCACGGCGGCGGTGGGCGCGAGCGCCCGCGGGTTCGTCCTGCGGGTGAGGCGCGGCTTCGGGAGCCCCGGGGTGAAGGGGAGCGCGGTGCCGTCGCCGCGGTTCCACAACAGGTGCCGGGGCGCGGACGCGCCGTCGTCGAGCCGGACGAGCCAGACGGTGTTGTCCCTGGTCAGGCCCACGAGGTCGAGCTCGCCCGGATGGCGGGAGGTGAGCTCGGACAGGTCCGCGGCCGGCTCGGGGCCGAGCGCCCGGAGACCCTGGCGGGCTCCCGACACCAGCGCCAGCTGCGGGACGCGCGTCGCCGGATGCAGCACGACGTCCAGGTCGTGCCCGCCGTCCTCCAGAACGATCCGCGTCCTGCCGGTACGCAGGTCCAGCAGGCATACGCCGAGGAACCCGTCGCGGCAGGGGCCGGACAGGTAGAGGCCCAGCCCGTCCGCGGTGACGTCGACGGGGTGGGTGACCAGGGAGCCGGGCGGGCGGGCTCGCCACACCTCGTGCCAGGTGTCCGCCTCCGCCGCGTACACGGTGAGGGAGCCGTCCTCGTCGCGGGCGGTGGCCGCGCACGGCCGGTCACCGGCGTCGCTGAACAGGCGTCCGGCCGTGCCGGGCGCGGGTACGCGGCGTGCCGGCCCGCCGGGCGAGGACAGGAGGTGCCACGCCGCTCGTCCGTGCGCGTCGGTGCCGCCCAGCAGCAGGCTTCGGCGCCGCGGCTGGTCGCGGTCCACGACGTGGATCCGGCCGAGGCCCTCCGGCGTGACGTCGTCCGTCCGTCCGGTGGCCTCGTCGTGGACGATCACCCGTTCGGTACGGCCTGCCACGACCGCGAGCAGCGCGCCGCTCCCGGGCAGCCAGGCGTGATCCACGATCCGGCCACGGCCGGGCCGGAGCGCGCGCACGCCGTGTTCCCGGCGCCAGACGAACAGGCCCCGCTTCTGCTCGCTCTGCCAGCTCACCGCCCGGCCGTCGGGTGACAGGGCGAGGTTGACGGCCGGTTCCGCGCCGAACCACCTGCGTGCCGGGCCGTTCATGCTAGAGGGCCGGCTCGGCGCCGGCTTCCAGCGCGCCCGCCACCCACCGCTCCACGTTGCGCACCACGATGGGCAGCCGTGGATGGACCCGTTCCAGGTCGAGCCGGTCCATGGGCTGGATCAGCCCCAGTTCCTCGATCAGCGGCGGCTCCTCGGGCAGCACGTCGAGCACGTAGCGCCGGAAGGCGTCGGAGTAGCTCTGCTTGTAGCCCGGCAGCATCGGGCGCAGCGCGGCGGGCAGCAGCCGCAGGTGCAACGCCTTGTACCACTGGTACGGGTACGGCCCTTCGGCCCGGAACCGGGTGGCCGGCGGCAGCCCGAAGGCGTAGCGCACGAACAGCTCGTCCACGAACGGCGAGCGCTGCCGGATCGGAGCTCCGAGCGGATGCGCGTCGTAGGCCCAGGGGAAGATGGAGTCACGCAGGCTGGCCGTCGTCCAGTCGCCGCCCGCCTCCCTGAACGACTCGAACCTGTCCGCCAGCCAGCCCTCGGTCCAGCCCTGGACCGACTCGCGGTAGCCGTCCGTGAGCACCGACGGGCGCCCGCTGTTGACGACGTCGCGCAGCGCGGTCGCCACGTACAGCTGGAAGGAGAGGTGCGGCGGCAGCCGTCGTGCCGCGATCGCGGCGGCCTCGCCCGCCACCTCCACCAGGGAGTCGGCCTGGCCGAAGCTCGTGAGGTAGCTGCGCAGGTCCCGCCACCTGCGCCCGCGTGCCAGCGAGGCGGACAGGTGGTTCCAGGCGCCGAGCACCTCGTCGCCGCCCTGGCCGCTGAGCAGGACGCTCGCCCCGATGTCGGCGGCGTGATCCACGGTGGCCTGGTGCAGGCGCGTGTAGTAGTCGTGGCGGGGGCCGAGCGGCGACCACCGCGGCTCGGGCAGCGCGTGCCACTCGGCGGGCAGGACGTGCAGGTCGCAGGAGATGTCCACGGCCTGGAGCTGGCGGTGGACGAGGGAGGCGGTGGCCTTGCCGAACTGGTCGCGCAGGTTCCACACGACCGCGCTCAGCCGGCGTCCCTCCCGCCGCGTCTGGCGCCAGGCGTGCGCGAAGACGGCCCACGAGTCCATGCCGCCCGAGAGCAGGACCACGGCGGACTCCGCGTCGCCGAGACAGCGCGAGACGGCCGCGGCGAACTCCTCGCCCAGTGCCGCGTCGTCGGTGGAGCCCAGCGGGGGAAGGTCGAGGGGTGGGCGGTGCCGTACCACGCCCTCCCAGGGGCTCTCGGGCGGGAACTCCGCCTCGAACGGCAGCCCGTCCAGAAGCAGCGCCAGTCGTTCCAGTGAGAACCGCTTCGCCGAGGTGACCAGGCGCAGCGGATCACGGTCGAGCGCGCCGTCCTCCGGCCGCAAGTAGAGGGGCTCGGACAGAGCGTCCGAAACCCCTCCAGTCATGCTGGTTTCTGATCGCAAGGAACAGTTACCGGCTCTTGTTCAGCATCTTGCGGGATGCCCGGAACGTTGACCAGAACTCGGATACCGCCCGGACATTGCGGCGGACGGCCGATTCTTTCGGCTGCACGGCGTTGGCGACGAGAAGATTGCCGCCGCATCGGCGTACGCCACCACAGCTGTCACGTGGCAGGTCGCTGTGCCCCATTTCGTACCTCCTATCGGTGCGAATTTCGAGGCCGATTCTTAGAAATAGCGGTAATAGCGTCAACGATGAACATTTATCCTTATTGAGTGGTCTGATCAGGGCGACTTGTGGTGCGTATGGTGAGACGATCGCCCGGTACGCCATGCGCGGGGAGGGACCACTTTTGCCCGGGTTACTGCATGACGTCCTCGCCCGGAGGGCGGCCGCCCACCCGGCGGCGCCGGCGTTCACCGTCGACGGGGTGGGCACACTCGACTACCTGAGCTGGCACCTGGGTGCGCGGCGGGTCGCGGCGGGGCTCGCCGCCCGCGGCGCGCGGCCGGGGGAGCGGGTGGTGCTCGCCTTCGAGGACGGCGACTGGCTCCGTTTCGCCACCTGCTTCATGGGCGTGCTGGCGGCGGGCGGGGTGGCCGTTCCGGTACGCGCGCCCCTCCCTCTGCCGCACCTGTCGGCCACCGCCGCCCGGGTGGGCGCGGCCGGCCTGGTCGCCGGGGAAGAGCATCAGGGGGCGGCGTTCGGCGGATGGGTGGCGACCGCCGCCGACCTGACCGCCACGCCGCCTTCGCCGGAGACGGCGCGTCGCGCGGAATCGGATCCGGCGGCGGTGATCCTCACCTCCGGCACCACCGGCGCGGCAAAAGCCGTGCTGAGCAGCCACGTCTCCCTCACCGACGACTGGCCGCAGGACGACGACGTACCGGCGGCCCAGCTCAACGCCCTGTTCACCTCCGTGGCGATCGGCACGAACGCGGCGCAGTCCGTGCTCAAGAGCTGCCTGATCAACGGCGTGCACGTGGTGCTCGGCCAGCCGTTCGCGCCGGAACGGCTGGCCGAGCTGATCGACGAGCATCGGGTGAGCGCCATGAGCCTGGTGCCGACCACCGCGCGGCTCGCCGTGGCCGCGCTGCGCGGGCAGGGCCGCGCACCGGCGCGGATCCGGTCGGTGGTGTCGTCCTCGGCTCCGCTGGACCAGCCCACCGTGGACGGCCTCGCCGAGGTGTTCCCGCGGGCGGAGATCTTCAACGTCTACACGATCGCCGAGGGAGGCGCCGGGCTTCAGCACCGGTGCCTGCCCGGCCACCCGCCCGCGCTCGGCCGGCTCGGCCGGGACGCGCGCGTGGTGGACGGCACGGGCCGCGACGTGGCCCCCGGGCGGGTGGGGGAGCTCTGGCTCCGCGACACCGGCCCGGCGCTGAGCTACCTGGAGCCGGCGGGCACCGCCGAGACGGGCACGCGCTACCTGGACGACGGCTGGATCGCGACCGGCGACCTGTGCCGGCTCGGCGACGACGCCCTGGTGTACTTCGTGGAACGAGCCGACGACGTCATCGTCTCCGGCGGGCTGAACATCGCCTCCGCGACGGTCGAGGCCGCGCTGCGCACCCATCCGGCCGTCCGGGAGGTGGCCGTGTTCGGGGTGCCGCACGCCGCGCTCGGCCGGGCCGTCGCCGCGGCGGTCGTCCTGGAGACGCCCGGCGAACAGGCGGCCGGGCTGCGCGAGCACTGCGCGCAACGGCTGCCGGGCAGTCACGTGCCGGTGGACATCGTGCTGCTGGACGAACTGCCCGTCACCCCCAACGGCAAGGTCCGCAAACGGCTGCTGGCCGAGGACTACGCGGGCGCGCGCCGGACCGAGGTGGCGGCGGCGCCGGCTCCCGGCGACGAGGTGGAAAGGACGGTCTTCGCCGCCTTCCGCGCCACCCTGGCCGCCGGGCCGATCCAGCGGGACAGCGACTTCTTCCGGCTGGGCGGTCACTCCCTGCTGGCCACGCGGCTCGCCGCCGAACTGGAACGCCGCACCGGGCGGAGCGTCAAACCCGCGCTGGTCCTGCGCCATCCCCGGGCCGGAGACCTGTCCGACGCCCTGCGCCGGTCATGGCACATGCCGTGATCCGCGCCTTGCACGGCGGCCCGTAGCCGTATCAGAGCGATGTCAGGTCCGTGTTGGGGCGCGGAGCCAGACTTCCCGGCATGAACACAGCAATGCGGCCCCCGGCCGAAAAGAAGGGCTTCGTCGCGAAGCTCCTCGCCGACCGCCACTCCGTCCCGTTCTCCATCGCGCTGCACCTGGTGCCCGGCGCGTTCATCGTCGCCGTGTACGCGTTCGTCGCCGCCCCCCTGGTCCGGGCGACCGGTTACCCGATCTTCATGGCCTGGGCCATCGCCCTCGCGGTCGTGCTCTTCCCGCTCCAGCTGTTCCTGCTGTGGCTGGGCAAGAAGCAGACCGGCCGCTTCACGATGAAGGGCGTCGTCCGCCACCACGACAGGCCGCTCTCGCGCCGCAAGGTCTTCTGGCTCGGGGCCGCGTGCCTCGTGTGGATGACCGTCGTCTCGCTCTCGCTGACCCCGCTGGACAACATCGTCTACGACTGGTTCTTCACCTGGGTGAACTACCAGGGCGCCGGCCCCGACGGCACCGCCTACCTCCAGGGCTACTCGCCGGACCTCGTGCTCACCACGCTGCTCATCTGCTCGCCGTTCACCGGTTTCACCCTGCCCCTGATCGAGGAGTACTACTTCCGCGGCTTCCTGCTGCCCCGCCTCCCGCAGCTCGGCAAGTGGGCCCCGTTCTTCAACACCTTCTTCTTCTCCGTGTACCACTTCTGGGCCCCTTGGACGGTCCTGTCGAAGCTCGTCTTCCTCTACCCGGGCGTCTGGCTCGCCTGGAAGGAGAAGGACATCCGCGTCTCGATCGCCATGCACCCCGGCTCGGCGCTGCTGATGACCGTGGTGGGCGTCATCGCCCTCGCCTCCGGTTACACGCTGTGAGAACCGCCCTCCCGCCCGGCGGCTCTCACCGCTCTTCCTCGACGGTGACGGCGGCGGGCGGGTCGGTAAATGACTGATAGGTCATTTGGTCGCCATCTCCTCTTGACATAGAGCCATGAATGCAAAAAAGTAAATGGTGATTAGTGTCTGGAGGAGAGCGATGCGCGTCAGTGTGCTCGGTGTGGGGATGATCCCTTTCACCAAACCCGGAGCGAGCGAGCCGTACGACGTCATGGGGGAGAAGGCGGCCAGGGCCGCCCTCGCCGATGCCGGGATCGGCTACGACCAGGTCCAGCAGGCCTACGTCGGCTACGTCTACGGCGATTCCACCAGCGGGCAGGCCGCGCTCTACGGCCTCGGCCAGAGCGGCATCCCGATCGTCAACGTCAACAACAACTGCTCGACCGGCTCCTCGGCGCTCTGGCTGGCCAGGCAGGCGGTGGCCGCCGGCGCGGTCGACTGCGTGCTGGCTCTCGGCTTCGAGCAGATGCGCAAGGGCGCGCTGCGATCGGTGTGGGACGACCGCCCCCAGCCGATGTCGCGCAGCGCGATGACCATGGTCGGCATCCAGGGCGCCGACGAGAAGGCGCCCTTCGCCGCCCAGTACTTCGGCGGCGCCGGCCGTACCTACGCCGAGCGGTACGGCACCCGCCCCGAGACGTTCGCGAAGATCTCGGTCAAGGCCCGCAGGCACGCGGCGCACAACCCGTACGCCGTCTTCCGCGACCCGCTCACCGAGGAGGAGGTGATGGCCTCCCCGCACATCTACGGGCCGCTGACCAGGCTTCAGTGCTGCCCGCCCACCTGCGGGGCCGCGGCGGCCGTACTGTGCTCGGATGATTTCGCCCGGCGTCACGGACTTGTCCCGGACGTCGCGATCAGGGCGCAGGCGCTGACGACCGACACCGCCAGCACGTTCGACGAGCGCGACATGATGAAGGTCGTCGGCTACGACATGACCGCGAACGCCGCGCGCTCCGTCTACGAGAGCGCCGGCGTCGGTCCCGAGGACATCGGGGTCGTCGAGCTGCACGACTGCTTCACCGCCAACGAACTGATCACCTACGAGGCGCTGGGGCTGACGCCCGAGGGCACCGCCGAGCGGTTCGTGGTGGACGGCGACAACACCTATGGCGGGCGGGTGGTCACCAACCCCAGCGGCGGGTTGCTGTCCAAGGGACACCCTCTGGGCGCGACGGGTCTCGCGCAGTGCGCCGAGCTGGTCTGGCAGCTGCGGGGACAGGCCGGCGCACGCCAGGTCGACGGGGTACGGCTGGCGCTGCAGCACAACCTGGGCCTCGGCGGCGCCTGCGTCGTCTCGCTCTACGAGAAGGTGACATGAGCACCGTCGAGGTCGAGCGCGGCAGGCTGCGCTTCTTCGCCGAGGCCACCGGCCAGAGCGACCCGCTCTACACCGACGTCGAGACGGCCGTGAAGGCCGGGCACCCCGACCTGCCGGTGCCGCCGACGTTCCTGTTCTGCCTGGAGATGGAGTGCCGGGACGACCCGTTCGCCTTCCTGTCCGAGCTGGGCATCGACCTGCGCAAGGTGCTCCACGGCGAGCAGGGCTTCACCTACCACGCCATGGCTCACGCGGGCGACACGCTGACCTTCGACAGCGCGCTCACCGGCGACTACACCAAACGGGGAGGCGCGCTGCGCTTCCTGGTCAGGACCACCACGGTGACACGTGACGGCGAGCCGATCGCCGACCTGACGAACACGATCGTGGTGACCTCATGAGGCTCGAACTCCCGGCGATCAGCCGGACGACGCTGGCGCTGTACGCGGGCGCCTCAGGCGATCACAATCCCATGCACATCGACCTGGACGTCGCGCGCGGCGCGGGCGCGCCCGACGTCTTCGCCCACGGCATGCTGTCGATGGCCTACCTCGGACGGTTGCTGACCGGCCTGGTTCCGCAGGAGCGCATCCGCTCCTACGCGGTGCGCTTCACCGCCATCACCCCTCTGTACGGCAGGCCGATCTGCGAGGCCACCGTGACCCGCGCCGAAGACGGGCTGACCCACCTCGACCTGACGGTCACCCTGGACGACGGCACCCTCACGCTCAAAGGCCAGGCGATCATCGAAGGAGCACTGTGAAGCTGAACGGCAAAGCCGCCATCGTCACCGGATCGGGCCGGGGCATCGGCCGCGCGATCGCGTTGAAGCTGGCCGCGGAAGGCGCGTCGGTCGTGGTCAACGACCTGGACGCCGAGCCCGCCGAGGAGACGGTCGCGGCGATCAAGGCGGCCGGCGGGGCGGCGGTCGCCTGCCCCGGCAGCGTCACCGAGCCCGGTATCGGCGAGCGGATGGTGGACACCTGCGCCGAGTCGTTCGGCGCCCTCGACATCATCGTCAACAACGCCGGCTACACCTGGGACAACGTCGTGCAGAAGATGTCCGACGATCAGTGGGACGCCATCCTCGACGTCCATCTGAAGGCGCCGTTCCGGATTCTCCGGGCGGCGCAGCCGTACCTGAAAGCCCATCCCGTCGAGCACCACCGCAAGGTGGTGAACATCTCCTCGATCGCGGGCCTCGGCGGCAACGCCGGTCAGGCCAACTACGCGGCGGCCAAGGCGGGCGTGGTCGGCCTGACCAAGACCATGGCCAAGGAGTGGGGCCGCTACCGGGTCAACGTCAACGCGGTGGCGTTCGGCCTCATCGAGACCAGGCTGACCCAGGACGCCTCGATCGAGGTCGAGGGCCAGGAGATCAAGGTCGGCGTGAACGCGAACCTGATGGCGACGCTGAAACTGATGATCCCGCTCGGCCGCGGCGGCACGCCGGAAGAGGCGGCGGGCTCGGTGTTCCTGCTCTGCCTGCCCGAATCCGACTACGTCAGCGGGCAGGTCCTCGTCTGCGGCGGCGGCTATGAGTAGCGATCTGCTACGCGAGACGGCACGCGCGTTCCTCGAGGCCGAGGCCGTGCCGCACCTGGAACGCTGGGAGGCCCAGCACCACGTCGACCGCGACTTCTGGCTCAAGGCGGGCGAGGTCGGGCTGTTGTGCTGCTCGATCCCCGAGGAGTACGGCGGAGGCGGCGGCACCTTCGCCGACGACCTGGCGGTCCTGCAGGAGCAGGCCAGGATCGGCGACTCGGGCTGGGGCAACGCGGTGCACAGCGGCATCGTCGCGCACTACATCCTGGCCTACGGCACCGAGGAGCAGAAGCGGCGCTGGCTGCCGCCCATGGCCACGGGCGAGGTCGTGGGCGCTGTGGCGATGACCGAACCGGACGCCGGGTCCGACCTGCGCGGCATCCGGACGAAGGCGGTGCGCGACGGCGACGACTACGTGGTCACCGGGTCCAAGACCTTCATCTCCAACGGCGGCTGCGCCGACCTGGTCATCGTGGTGGCCCAGACCGGCAACGGCATCTCCTTGATCGTCGTGGAGCACGGCTTCCGGCGCGGTCGGGTGCTCGACAAGATCGGCATGCCTGCCGCGGACACCTCCGAGCTGTTCTTCGACGAGGTCAGGGTGCCCGCGGCGAATCTGCTGGGCGTCGAGGGGCGAGGACTCGGCCACCTCATGCAGCAGCTCCCGCAGGAACGGCTGATCATCGCCGTGGTCGCGGTGACCGTAGCCGAGCGGGCGCTGGAGGAGACCGTCGCCTACGTGAAGGAGCGGCAGGCGTTCGGCCAGTCGCTGATGGCGATGCAGAACACCCGCTTCGAGCTGGCCGAATGCGCCACCCTGACCCGGGTGGGCCGGGTGTTCGCCGACTCGTGCGTCGAGCTGCACCTGCGCGGCGAGCTCGACGCCACCACCGCCTCCATGGCCAAGTGGTGGCTCACGGAGGTGGAGTGCCAGGTCGTCGACCGATGCCTGCAGCTGTTCGGGGGATACGGCTACATGCGCGAGTACCCGATCGCGCGCATGTACGCCGACGCGCGCGTCCAGAAGATCTACGGCGGCGCGAACGAGGTCATGAAGGAACTCATCGCCAGATCCCTGTAGGAGCACGACATGTACCTGACCCAAGGGCTGCATCGGGCCCTTCAGCAACGCCCCGACAGCCCTCACACCGTCTTCGGCGACAGAACCCGCACCGTGCGCGAGTCGGCGGACCGCGTCGCCAGGCTGGCGGCCGCGTTGCGCGCGCTCGGCGTCGCGGCGGGCGACCGGGTGGCGACGCTCGCGCTCAACTCCGACCGCTTCCACGAGTACCTGCTGGCCACGTGGTGGATCGGCGCTGTGGTGAACCCGGTGAACATCCGCTGGGCGCCGCCGGAGATCCGCTACTCGCTGGAGGAGTCGGACTCCCGGGTGCTCCTGGTGGACGACGCGTTCGCCGCCGTGGCGCCCATGTTCGCCGACGTACTCGACGTCGTCATCCACTGCGGCGAACGGCCCGCCCCCGACGGCATGCTCGCCTACGAGGACCTGCTCGCCGCCCACGAGCCGATCGAGGACTCGCGTACGGGCGGTGACACGCTGGCCGGGATCTTCTACACCGGCGGCACCACCGGCTTCCCCAAGGGCGTCATGCTCAGCCACGGCAACATGATCACTTCGGCGATGGGCAGCCAGGCGGGCGGCAGCTTCACCGTCCCGGGCGGGCGGCTCCTGCACGCCGCGCCGATGTTCCACCTGGCCGCCCTGTCCGCGTGGACAGCGCAGAACCTCGTCGGCGGCACCCACGTCATCATCCCCATGTTCGAGCCCGTGGCCGTCATGAAGGCGATCGAGACCCACCGGGCCGACAGCGGCGTCCTGGTCCCGGCGATGATCCAGCTCGTCGTCGACCACCCCGCGCTGGACGAGCACGACCTGTCCGGCTTCAAGACCATCCTGTACGGCGCCTCGCCCATCCCCGCGTCCCTGCTCACGCGGGCCATGAACGCCTTCCCCAGCGCCGGGTTCGTCCAGGCCTTCGGCATGACCGAACTGTCGCCCGTGGCCACGCTCCTCACCGCCGCCGACCACCGCGACGGAACCAAGCTGCGCTCCGGCGGCCGGGCGGCCCCGCACGCCGAAGTCCGCATCGTCGACCCCGAGGGCCGGGAGGTGCCCCGCGGAACGGTCGGCGAGGTGGTGGTGCGCGGCGGCCACGTCATGCTCGGCTACTGGGACAAACCCCAGGAGACCGCCCAGGCGCTGCGCGACGGATGGATGCATACCGGCGACGGCGCCTACATGGACGAGGACGGATACGTCTACATCGTCGACCGGCTCAAAGACATGATCGTCTCCGGCGGAGAGAACGTCTACTCCGCCGAGGTGGAGAACGCCCTCGCCCAGCACCCCTCCGTCGCCGCCTGCGCCGTGATCGGCGTGCCCGACGCCGAATGGGGCGAGCGCGTGCACGCCGTCGTGGTGCTCAAAGCCGGTTGTACGGCAAGCGCCGAAGATCTCCGGGCGCACGCCAAGACCCTGATCGCCGGGTACAAGGCTCCGCGCAGCGCCGAATTCGTCAGCGAACTGCCCCTCTCCTCCGCGGGAAAGATCCTCAAGCGTGAGCTACGCCGGCCGTACTGGGAAGGCGCCGACAGGGCGGTCACCTGAGACAATCGGCGCGATGACCACGACCAGGCGGCGCCCGCGCGACCGCAAGCAGCAGATTCTCACCGCGGCTCTTGATCACTTCCATCGGTCCGGCTTCCACGCCACCGGCATGGACGAGATCGCCAAGGCCGTCGGCATCACCGCGGGCGCGCTCTACCGCCACTTCAGGGGCAAGCAGGAGCTCCTCGGCCAGGTCGTCCTCGACGGACTGGCCAGGCTCGACGCCGCCCTGGCCGAGGCCACGCCGGACGAGATCGTGGTCACGCTCGCCCGCTACGTGCTCGACCACCGCCAGCTCGGCGTGTTGTGGCGGCGGGAGGCCAGGCACCTCTCCGCCGCCCAGGCCGTCGGGGTGCGCGAGCATCAGCGGGCGATCCACCGACGCGTCGCCGGGCTGCTCGACCGGCCACGGGACGAGGCGGACCTGCTGGCCTGGGCGGTGCTGAGCGCTCTGTCCAGCCCCTCCTACCACGCCGTCGAGCTGCCCAGGGCGCGCTACGAGAGCCTGATGGCGGAGATCGGGCAGGTGCTGAGCCACACCTCCCGGCTGCGGCCGGCGCCGGCAGGCGAGGTGAGGAAGAGCGCCGGGCTGGCCCGCGCCTCGCGCAGGGAGACGCTGCTCGCCGCGGCCACCACGCTGTTCCACGAGCGCGGCTACCAGGCGGTCGGCATGGAGGACATCGGCGCGGCGGCGGGGATCGCGGGACCCAGCGTGTACAACCACTTCGGCAGCAAGGCCGAGATCCTCATCACCGCGCTCAACCGGGCCAACGACGGACTGCAGCTGGCCTTGGGCCAGGCGCTGACGTCGAGCTCCGGCCCGCGCGAGGCCCTGGAGGCGGTGCTGCGTTCCTACGTCGACAACACCCTGGCGCACAGCGAGCTCAACGCGATGCTGGTCACCGAAGTCATGCACCTGCCCGGTGAGCAGCTCCGCGCCATGCGCCGCGCCCAGCACGACTACATCATCGAATGGGTCGGCCTGCTGTCCGCCCAACGCCCCGAGCTGACCCAGGACGAGGCCAGGGTGCTCGTCCAGAGTGCGATGACCCTGGTCAACGATCTGTCCTTGAGCACCAGGGCCCGCTCCCGCGCGCACCTGGCCGGCGAGCTGACGGGGCTGTCGCTCGACGTACTGGGCGTGTGAATCGTCAGCCGCGCCGGTGCCGGGGCAGCAGCAAGCCGACCGCCGCGAGGGCGAGGCCGAGCCCGGCCGCCACGAGGAAGACCAGGCTGTAGCCGGCGGCGAGGGCGGCGGGCGAGGAGCTTCCGCCGCCCTCCGAGGCGGCCCTGGCGCCGGCGGCCGTCGCGAGCACCGCCAGGCCGATCGCCCCGCCCACCTGACCGGCGGTCTGGGCCAGCCCGCCGATGATCCCCGCGTCACTCTCCGGACCGTCGGTGGTCGCCACCGCCATGAGGGTGGGGAAGGTCAGCCCGATGCCGGCCGCGACGAGCAGTGTGGGCCCGAGCACGCCGGTGACGTAGCCGCTGCCGGCGTGGGCCAGGGAGAGCCAGCCGAAACCGGCCAGGAAGAGGGCGCTGCCGATCAGCACCGGAGGGCGCGGACCGGTACGCGGCAGCAGGGGCGCGGCCCATCGCGCGGTCACCATGAACATCACCGCCGCGGGCGTCTGCCCGAGCCCCGCCTGCAGCGCGCTGAAGCCGAGTACGTTCTGCTGGAACAGCGAGGTGAAGTACCACATCGCGATGGCGATCCCGCCGAACAGCAGCAGCATGCCGTTGCCGACCGCCACCGCCCGGACCCTGAACAGCCGCAGGGGCATCATCGGCCGGGTGGCGAAACGCGCCTCCACCGCGGTGAAGACGACGAGCAGGAGCAGGCCCGCCACCACCGGCCCCACGACCGGCCCGGACGACCAGCCGTGATCGGCGCTCCCCATCACACCGTAGACGAGCGCCGCCAGGCCGGCCGTCCCGGTGACCGCACCGGTGAGGTCCAGCGACTGCCGCCGGGTCCGCGTGGCGGCCAGTGAGAGCAGGGCGGCGACGATCAGTACCGCCCCGATCGGCACGTTGATGAGGAGGACCCACCGCCACGACAGGCCGGTGGTGATGGCGCCGCCCGCGAGCGCGCCGACCATTCCGCCGACACCGCCCGCGGCGGACCACGCGCCGAACGCCTTGGCCCGCGCACCCGGCTCGGTGAAGGAGGTGTTGATCACGGCCAGCGTCGCCGGAGCCATCATGGCGGCGCCGGCGCCCTGTACGAGGCGGGCCGCCACCAGGACCTCCGGAGCGGTTGCCAGGCCGCCGGCCAGGCTGGCGGCGGAGAAGACGAACAGCCCGGCGACCAGCGTCCGGCGCGGGCCGAACAGGTCGGCGGCGCGGCCGCCCGGCAGCATGAGGCCGGCGAAGGTGAGCAGGTAGCCGTTCACCACCCAGGCCAGGCCGGTGGGCGTGAAGCCGAGGTCCCGGCGGACGGAGGGCAAGGCGACGTTGATGATGGACGCGTCCAGGATGACCATGAACTGGCAGGCGCACGCCAGCGAAAGGATCATCCAGGCGAGGCCGGCCCGCCGGGTCGCGGTGCCGGTCACGCGGTCTGGGAGGTGGTCGCGGCGAGGGCTTCCCCGTCATCGGCGGGGCGGAGCCTGATCGTGATCTGGGCCAGCCGACGGCCCTGGTACCTGGCCGCTTCCAGCGCCGCGGCGTCCGGGCCGTCCCCGCTCGGGCCGCTCGCGAACGACGTGCCGTACGGATTGCCGCCGGCGGCGTACACGACTGGATCGGTGAACCCGGGCGGCACGATCAGCGACCCCCAGTGGTAGAAGACGTTGCCCAGCGACAAGATCGTGGCCTCGCTGCCGCCGTGCCGGTGGAACGCCGAGGTGAAGGCGGTCACGGGCTTGTCGGCCAGCCCGCCTCCGTGCCACAGCCCGACGGCCTGGTCGATGAACAGCTTGAGCTGCGCGGCCGGCGCGCCGAACCGGGTCGGCGTTCCGAACGCGAACGCGTCGGCCCACGCCAGATCCTCCACCTCGGCGATCGGCCCGGCCTGAGGCTCCTGGTCAATGGCGCCGTCGGGCGCCAGTTCCGCGACCCGTCGCAGCCGCACCTCGGCCCCGGCCGAGGCGGCGCCCTCGGCGACCGCCTGCGCGAGCGCGCGCACACTGCCTGTCGCGCTGTAGTAGATGACGGCGACCTTCACGGTCATGCCCGGCTCCTCGTTGTCGGCTACGATTAATTATGCGCATAATAGTTATGCGGATAACTAAACTGTCAAGGAGGAGCCATGGACTTCGAGCGGGCTGACGCGCTCAACCAGGCCATTCGCTTGCTGAGCCTGCGCCACCGGGCCAGGGCCGCGGCGCTGCTGGATCCGCTCGGCCTGCATCCGGGCCAGGAGGCGCTCCTGCTCGAACTCGACCGGACAGGACCGATGATCCAGGCCCAGCTCAGCGAGGCGCTCGGCTGCGAGCCGCCCAGCGTCACGCTCATGAGCCGCAAACTCGAAGCGGGCGGCCACATCCGGCGCACGCCCGCCCCCACCGACAAGCGCGCCAGCGTCGTCGAGCTCACCGACAGCGGCAAGGCTCTGGTCGGCCAGATCAAGCGACTCTGGGTCGCCCTGGCGGAGGAGACCGTGGACGGCCTGCCCGCCGGCACGGTGGCGGAACTACCCGGCATCCTCACCACCCTGACCGCCAACGTGGACACCAGGCGCCCCCGTCACCGGCCCGTCGATCAGGCCGGTGACTACGAACCGAGCGCGTCGGCGTGGGTTCGCGAGCACGTCGAGCGGATCATGCGCACCGGCACCACCGACGGCGTGACGATCCGTGGCCTGCCCACCGTGCTGCTGACCTACCGGGGCGCCAAGACCGGCAAGATGCGCAAGACACCGCTGATGCGTGTCGAGCACGACGGGCACTACGCGGCTGTGGCCTCCCTGGGTGGCGCGCCGGCCAACCCGCAGTGGTATTCGAGCCTGGTCGCCGGGCCGGACGTCTCGCTTCAGGACGGCGCGGTGACCGGGGAGTACCGGGCCCGCGAGGTGTTCGGGGAGGAAAAGGCCCTCTGGTGGCGCCGGGCGGTGGCCGCGTACCCGGACTATGCCGACTACCAGCGCAAGACCGACCGTCAGATCCCGGTCTTCGTCCTCGAACCGGTCGTCAGGCCGGGCACGGGCACGTCATGAGCGTATGGACGATGGCGTGGATGGCCGGGCGGTGATCGCCGGACTCGTGTCCGCCCTCACCGCCCTGGAACACATCGGCCCGCTGGATCACGGGCCACGTTCTCGACGTCATGGGCGGCTGTTTCCCGGACCCGGCGTCGGGGTGAAAAGCCCGTCGAGATGAGCTCCCAGCAGGCCGATGGCCACCTGGGGCGTGTGCTGTCCGGCGAGTACGGCCGACTGGAGGCCGGTGACCAACGCCAGGCAGATGGGCGCCGCCCTGCCCGGATCCACGTCCGGCCGGAGTTCGCCTGCCTGGGCGGCCTCGCGGAACTTGGCGGTGATCAGATCGTGCAGGGCTCCCGCGTGGGCGAGGCCGGTCGGTGCCAGGTGCGGCTCGGTGAGCGTGAGGGTGTAGTGGGCGGTGTAGGCCAGCACGATGCGGCGGCCCTCCTCGTCGGTGGGCAGGAGTGCCGTCATCGCGTCGCGGAGATAGGAGCGGGGAGTGGCCGAGCCGGCCACGGCATGGGCCATCCGCCTGCCCAGCTGGGTGCCGAGGCGCTGGAGGACGGCGCGCAGCAGTTCCTCTTTGGTCTGGAAGTAGTACTGCACGAGGCGCAGTGAGACGCCGGCTTCGGCGGCCACCTCCCGCATGCTGGCCGCGTGCAGTCCGCGGGTGGCGGCGATGGTGACCATCGCTTCGGCGATCTGGTGGCGGCGCTCTTCATGGCTGACCTTGCTCGACACACATCCATGATACACATGTATCAAGAATGGTGTTCGGGAAAGGATGAAGCATGGAGCGCATTGGTCGTTTCCGGAGCGATTCGGCGAGGCGGAAGTATCTCGCGGACTACGACGCGGAGATCCGTGCCTGGCCGGAGCCGCTGGAGGCGCTCGACGTGGGCACGAGCTACGGCACCACGCGCCTGTACCGCACGGGCGCGGCGGAGGGGCTGCCGGTGGTGTTCCTGCCGGGTATGGGGGGAAACGCGCTGGGGTGGCGCTACAGCAGCGGTCCCGTCGGCGCGGCCCATCCGGTCTACCTCGTCGACCCGCTCGGGGCCGTCGGCCGCAGTGTGCAGACCCGGGCCCTCACCGGGCGAAGCGACCTCATGCGCTGGCTGACGGAGACGCTCGACGGGATCGGCGCGCCCGCCGTCTACCTTGTCGGCTTCTCCTATGGCGGCTGGCAGTCGCTGCTGACCGCCATACACGCCCCCGAGCGGGTGGCGGGAATGACGCTGCTGGACCCCGCGGCCTTCCGCGTGGCCGACTTCCGGCACTACGCCTGGGCCATCGCCTGCGGCCTCGGGCTGTACCTGCCCTCGCCGCTGCGGCGCGCACTGGCCGGCATGTTGTACACCGACTCGGTGAACCGGCCCGAGGACATGCGAACCGCGGTCTTCGGCTCGTACGTGTACGAGACGGCGCTGCCGGCCATGGTTCCGCTCACCGACGCGGAACTCGCCGCCGTTTCCGTGCCGGCGTGCATTCTGTTCGGCGCGCACAGCACCATGCAGGACTCCGCGCACGAGGCCCGCCGGCTGGCCGAGGTCCTGCCCTCGGCCGAGGTGGAGCTGGTGCCGGGCACCGGGCACTCGATCGCGCTGGACGTGCCCGAACTGTGCAATTCCAGGATCCTCCGCCACGCGGCCCGCGTCGCCCTGTGAGGTCTGGCCGGAGCCTCTTCTCAAAAACTAAGTCTCAAAATAGTTAGATTTCGAGACGGCGATAGATGGTGGCCCTGGAGACGCCGAAGCGGGCTGCTATCTCCTCGACGGCAAGGCCTTCGGCGTACAGGGAACGCGCCTGCGCCAGTTGCTCCTGGGCGAGCGCGGCAGGGCGCCCGCCGCTCCGCCCCCGGGCGCGGCCGCGCGGCGTGGGAGGGCCCGGTTCGCCGAGGAGCGCCCGAGCCCCGTCGAGGATGAGGCCGCGCAGCCGCTCGGCGGGTTCGTCGCGGAACAGCACCACGGGGTCGGCCAGCCCGGCGACCACCTGGGAGGCGCGCACCCGCTGCGCCAGGCCGCCCCCTGGACCGGCCACCAGCTCGTTGGCCAGGGCGATCGCGGCGCGGAAGCGATCGGCCACCGGAGCCTGCACCAGCAGCGTCATGTCCTTGACCAGCATGGTGAGCGTGCCGCGGTGGCGCAGGTGCACGTCGACGTAGCCCTCGATCGCCCGCCACCGCACCTCGTCCGGACCGCCGCCCCCGGACTCGGCCTCGGCCAGGACCAGCTCCAGTTCGTCCAGCAGCGGCAGTGTGAGGCGGCGAAGGATGTCGTCCTTGGAGTCGAAGTGGTAGTAGAGGGCGGCCTTGGTGATGCCGACCCGGTCGGCGATGGCCTGCATGGAGGTGGCGCGGTAGCCGCGGGCGGCGAACAGATCGCGCGCGGCGTCCAGAATCCGCTGAGATGTCATGTAGCTCACTTACCCGTGGTCAGTTCTTTCGCTATATTGCTAACCACCAGTCAGTCTATTGCTCTGGAGATGATCCGTATGCGGACCAAGGTGTCCTTCACCGCCGCCGGCGTCCGGTGTGCCGGCTACCTTTACCTGCCCGCCGGATCCGGGCGATCGGCGTGCGTGGTGCTCTGCCACGGCTTCAGCGGGACGATGGACCGGCTTTTCGACTACGCCGAGCGCTTCGCGGCCGAGGGCTTCGCGGCGCTCGTGTTCGACTACCGGGGCTTCGGCGAAAGCGACGGCAAGCCTCGCCAGTTTCCTGACGTCGCCGGGCAGATCATCGACGTCCGCGCCGCCGTCGCCTTCGCGCGGGGGCACGAGCGGATCGATCCCGACAGAGTCCTGCTGTGGGGCAACTCGCTGGGCGGCGCGCACGCCATCACCGTGGCCGCCGCCGACCCCAGGGTTCCCGCGGTCGTGGCGCAGATCCCGTTCAACGGATTCCCGAAGAAGGTGCGGGGGCGCTCCACCGGCAGCACCTTGCGGTTGCTGGGCGCGATCTTCTGGGACACGATCCGCGGCAAGCTGGGCCTCAGGCCGTACTACATCCCCATGGTGGGACGGCCCGGAGACCTCGCCGTGACCGCGACCGAGGAGGCCGATCAGCACATCCAGACACTCACTGGCGGCGGCGAGACGCTGTGGCGGAACAGCATCGCGCCCAGAGGGCTGCTGCAGATGATGCGCTACCGGCCCGCGGAAGCCGCGGCACGCCTGGCCTGCCCGCTGCTGGTCTGCGTCGCCGCCGACGATCAGGAGACGCCGTTGGAGACCACGCGGGAGCTCGCCGACCGCGCGCCCGAAGGCGAACTGCGCGCCTACCCGGGCACCCATTTCACCTTCTACACCGACCCGGCGCTCCGGGCACGTGTGGTCGCCGACCAGATCGACTGGCTGGCGAAAAGGGGAACCCCGCACGCGGCCTGACCACGCGGGGGCCGCGTCGGTCATCAACGTGTCTGTACGGCAGGCACATCACCACGAAAGGACGTAGCACGTGTTTCGCACGCCGTTGATCGCCTTGCTGGGCGCATGGTCTCTCGTCGCCCTGCCCGCCTCGGCCACGGCCACCCCGCACCACTGGACGAGGGGGTGGGCGGCCGCCGTACAACATCCCAGTCAGAGCGAGTGGATCTCCAACTGGGCCTACGAGGGGTTCAAGAACCATTCCGTACGCCAGGTCGTCCGCGTCGGCGCCGCGGGCTCAAGCCTGCGGCTGCGACTGTCCAACGTGTACGGCACCGCCCCCCTCCGGCTGACCGGCGCGAGCATCGGCAGGTCGGCGGGCGGCGCGACGGTACGGCCGGCGACGATGCGGACGGTCAGGTTCGGCAGGTCCGCGTCCGTGACCATCCCCGCCGGCGGGCGCGTGGCGGCCGATCCGGTGGACCTGCGGGTGAAGGCCGGCGAGCACGTGACGGTGACCCTGTATCTCAAGGACTCCACCGGCCCGGCGACCAACCACAACCTCGCGGTCGCCACGTCCTACCGGGCCACCGGAGACCACCTGCGCACTCCCGGGGCGGCCCCGTTCACCGAGCGGAGCACCTCCTGGTACTACCTCGCCGCCTTGGACGTCTCCAGCCGCCGCCCGGCGCAGAGGGAGACGATCGTGGCCTTCGGTGATTCGATCACCGACGGCCAGGCCGCGACGACGGACGCCGACCGCCGCTACCCGGACGTACTCGCCCAGCGGCTGAAGCGCGCGGGCCGCTCGGAGGTGGTGCTGAACAGCGGCATCGGCGGCAACCGGGTGCTCAACGACTCGGCGTGCCTCGGCGAGAGCTTCCTCAACCGGTTCCGGCGCGACGCTCTCGACCACCCCGGAGTACGGACGGTGATCACGATGGGCGGCATCAACGACATCATGCACGGCGACACCTCGCCATCGGCCTGCACGACGCCGAACCCGAAGGCGACCAGCGAAGCCCTGATCAACGGCTACCGGAAGCTGATCCGCACCGCCCGCGCCGAGGGCGTGAAGATCATCGGCGGGACCCTTCCGCCCTTCAAGGGCTCCCCGCTCTTCACCGACCACGGCGAGTCGGTACGCGACGCGGTCAACCGGTGGATACGCAGCGGCGGCGAGTTCGACGGCATCGTGGACTTCGACCGCGCGCTGGCCGACCCGGCCGACACCGACCGCCTCCGCCCCGCCTACGACAGCGGAGACCGACTCCACCTGAACGACGCCGGCTACCGGGTCATGGCCGAGGCCGTCAACCTCGCCGCCCTCTGATGCCGGGGGGTATATCGGACTACTGCATTCAGTATGTAAGATCACAGACGAAGTGGAGGGGAGTACTCCTTCGCGGCCGCGTCGTCATCACGGACCCGCCCCCGGGGCCCGGCGCGGTCGGTCCGCGACATCGCGGGCGGAGAAGACCTCCGACGGACGTGCCAACGCCAAGTCGGAGGAGCTTTCATGCCCCCACCCCTGTCCGTGCCCGCCTGGCTGTGGGCGGCCACCATCGCCACCCTGCTTGGGCTGATCCTGCTCGATCTGATCATCGTCAACAGGAGACCCCACAAGGTCACGATCGCCGAGTCGGCGCGGTGGATCGCCTTCTACATCGGCTGTGCCGCCGCTTTCGGCGCAGCCGTGTGGATCTTCGGCGGCGATGACCACGCGGCCTCCTACATCACCGGCTACATCACCGAGTACACGCTGAGCGTGGACAACCTGTTCATCTTCATGCTCATCATGGCGAACTTCGCCGTGCCCGCCATTCACCAGCACCGCGTGCTGCTCATCGGGATCATGATGGCGCTGGTCATGCGCGGCGTCTTCATCGGTGTGGGCGCGCAGGCCGTACAACGGTTCAGCTGGGTGTTCTGGCTCTTCGGCGGCATCCTCATCTACACCGCGTGGAAATTCGCCTTCGACAGCAAGGACGACGACGAGTACGACCCCAACGGCGGCGTGGTCCGGCTGGTGCGCAGGCTGTTCCCGGTCACCGACGACTACCACGGCTCGCGGCTGACCATCAAGCGGGACGGCCGCCGCATGCTGACCCCGATGTTCATCGTCATCATCGCCATCGGCGGCGCGGACCTGGTCTTCGCGGTCGACTCGATCCCCGCGATCTTCGGCATCACCCAGGACGCCTACCTGGTCTTCGCGGCCAACGCGTTCGCGCTGATGGGGCTCAGGCAGCTGTACTTCCTGCTCGGCGGCCTCGTGGAGAAACTCGTCTATCTCACGTACGGCCTGGCCGTCATCCTCGCCTTCATCGGCGTGAAACTCGTTCTGCACGCCCTGCACGAGAACGAGCTGCCGTTCATCAACGGCGGCGAACACGTCACCTGGGTTCCCGAGATCAACAACTGGATATCGCTGGCCGTCATCGTCACCGTTCTCGCCGTCACGACGGTGGCGAGCCTGGTCAAGTCCAGGCGAGACGGCCGCCGGATCACCGAGCCGGCCGTACCCGAGCACGCCGACCAGCCGCGCGACTGACGAGAGGGCGGGCCCGCCGACCGGCGGCGGGCCCGCCCTCTCGGCGACCGTCGGACTATTGTCCGGGTCTGGGCAGCAGGCAGCCGGGCCGGTTCAGGTCGATCTTGTTTCCTGGCGCGACGCACGTGGTGAGCCAGTACGTCTGGGTGCCGTAGGCGGTGGCCTTCTTCGCGGTGATGACGCCGTCGCGGTTCATCTCACACGGGTTGTTCAGCGTGCACCTGTCGCCGTCGCGGTTGCTGGTGTTGTTGATCCCGACGACCTCGCCGCTCGCCGCGTCGAGGACCGGGGAGCCCGAGGTGTCAGGGCCCGTCTTGCAGGCCGGCGTGTAGCGCAGGACGTCCTTGGTCATGTAGCCCGACTCCAGCACGCGGTACGCGAGCCGGTCGACGGCGCACGAGTAGACCTTCTTCAGGCTGCCGGAGACCACCCGGATCTCCCTGCCCGGTTCCGGGCGTCGCTCCGAGATCGTGCGCGGGCGGATGCGGTGGTCCCGCTCCAGTTGCCGATACGTCGTGCCGAGCTGGTACAGCGCGATGTCGGTACCGGTCATGGTCACATAGAGCGCTTTGGCGGCGTGCAGGGCGGCCGCGGTCTTGCCGGTGGCGTCGAGCAGCTCGAACAGCCGGTGGGAGGGCTGGTCCACCAGAACCTCGTCGGGAACCGGCCACGCGCCCTCGTAGCAGTGGCCGTTCGTCAGGATGAGCGCCGGGTCGGCGGGGGTGGAGGCCGGCAGCCGTACCAGCGCTCCCGAGCAGCCGTTGACGTTGACGCTTCCGGCCAGGTCCTCGGTCGCGGCCTGCGCCGGGTGCGTCACCAGCGACAGGCCGAGAAGGGTGACGGTCAGCGTCGCGGTGATTCGTTGAAGTCTGCGCATGTCAGGTCCGTTCATTGCATGCCGGGGCAGGAGCCCCCGCTGGTGCGGCCGGTACGGAAGAAGTCGATCGCCTTCGCGGCGCAGGGCAGGCGGCTCAGCGAGCCGTGCATGCCGTCCTGGATCGTCAGCAGGGTTCCGCCGACGGCCTTCTCCGCGTCCACCGCCCAGGCGTACGGCGTGACGGATTCGCCGACATGGCCGGACAGTTGCAGCGGGCTGCTCCCCTTGACCGGCTGCAACGGGATCGCGGGCCACGGCCATCCCGCGCACCAGCCGCCGAACTCGATTCTGCCGCCGGCGCCCGGGAAGCGTTGCCGACGATTCTGCGCGTCGGCCCACACCTGTTCGAAGTCGCGCCCGCCGGTTCCCTCGTTGCAGAAGATCGCGTTGTACTGGGTGGTGTTCATGCCCAAGGGCGCGTCGTCGAAGCCGTACACCTGCGCGGCGGCCGGGTCCGGCCGCGCCGAGCGCGGGATGCCGCCCTCCCGGACGGTGGCCAGATCCCTGGCGGTAGCGGCCCAGCCCTCGGCGCCCACGCCGAGCAGCCCTCCGACCCAGTCGCCGTCCAGCCGGATCTTCTTGCCGACCACCACCGGCTTGCGGTCGAGCCGGTCACGGAGGGCGAAGATCGTCGTGCGGACGGCGGCGGCGGTCGTTCCGAAGTGGTACTCGGCGTCACGTCCGGCCGTCCAGGCGAGGAACCCCTCGAAGGCCTTCTCGGCGACCGCGTCGGTGACGGCGTCCATGGCGGCGAGGTCCATGACGGGTGGCATCACCGAGTCCACCCACATCCGGTCCACCCGGTCGTCGAACAGCGACCTGTAGGTCAAGCCCACGGAGGTGCCGTACGACACCCCATAGAAACTGATCTTCGGCGCGTCGAGCGCCGCACGGATCGCGTCGACGTCACGGGCGATGTTCGAGGTGGTCAGCTGCCGGACGAAGTCGGGATCCTTCGCGGTGCACCGCTTGTTGGAGGCGGCCATCCGGCTGAAGGCGGCCTTCGCCATGGCCTTGGCGGACGCGCCGGGCGGCGGCTCGCCGGGGGAGCCCTCGTCGCAATGGATCTTGTCGCTGTAGCCCACGCCCCGGGGGTCGAACCCGATCAGGTCGTGGTCGGCGGCCAGCGTGCCGAGGCCGTTGGTCGCATACGAGGCCGAGGCGGTGATGTTGGAGATCCCGGGGCCGCCGGGGCTGATCACCAGCACGCCGCGGCGCCTGCCGGGGTCGGTGGCCTTGAGCCGGCTCACCGCGATCTTGATCGTACGGCCCCGCGGGTTCGCATAGTCCATCGGGACCGTCAGCATCGCGCACTCGGTCCCGGGGTCGTTCGCGACGGGCCAGTCCTTGGCCGTCGTGGCGCATCTCTTCCAGGCCAAAGGCTCCGTCGCCGCGCCCGCCGTACCGGCCGCGGGCGGCAGGCCGGTCAGGCACACGGTCGCGGTCAGCGTCAGTGCGGCACGTGAGAGATGACGAGTGCCGAGCATCGTCGCACCCTTCGGTGGTCCGGCCCGCGCGCCCTGCGGCACGCGAGGTACGCCGTCGGGCGTACTCCGGTCATCCTGGGCACGCCTTGTATCCACGCCGTGTCGGCCGCCCCGCGGCCGTCCATCGGTTCCACCGCTGTTTGACCTTGACGCGACGACAATGCCTAGCGTGGCGGCATGAAAAGAATCGGCGATCGGCGGTACGGCGTCCGCCGTCTCAGCCGTCCGGGTTTCGACCTCGCCTACGTCCGGGCGGGCAGGCGCGGCGCGACACCGCTCCTGGTGATCCCGGGCGGCCCCGGCCTGGCCTCGGTTCTGCCCTACCGCCGCCCGCGGCGGATGGCGGCCGCGGGCGGCTTCGACATCATCATGGTCGAGCACCGCGGGGTCGGGTTCTCCCGCCGTGACCGTGACGGCGTGGACCTGCCGTGGCCGGCCCTCACCATCACCGCGGCCGTCGAGGATCTGGTGGCGGTGCTGGACGCGTGCGAGGTGGAGCGGGCCGTGGTGTACGGCACCTCGTACGGCGGCTATCTCGCCCAGGTACTCGGCGCCACCCACCCCGGCCGGGTGGCCGCCATGGTGCTGGACTCGACCTACGCCTCGGTGACCGACTTCGACATCTGCCGCGACCACCTGCGGCGACTGCTGTGGGACGGCGCGGATCCGGGTACGGCCGGCGTGGCCGCGACGCTGCGCCGGCTGGTGGCGTCCGGGTCGGTCGCCCCAGAGGAGGCCGGCGCCGTGGTGCCCCTGGTCTATGAGATCGGGGGAGTGCCGCTGCTGAGCAAGTTGCTGGCGGCCATGGCCAAGGGACGGCGGCGGCTGTGGAACCGGCTGGCCGCTCTGATCACCGCGGAGCTCACCCGGGTGCGCCCGTACTCCATGGAGTTCGACCTGGCCGGTGTGATCTACTTCCGCGAGGCCTACGCGCAGCGACCGGACGGGCGTCCCCTCGATCCGGCGGTCGCCTACGCCGGAATCGCCGGCCGCTACCCGGCGTTCGCGGGCGAGCCCGTCGACGTTCCCGCCGCCCTGCCGGGCTTCACCTGGCCGGTGGCCGTGCTGTCCGGCGCCCGCGACCTGCGCTCGGTCCGGTCTGTCGCCGAGCGTATCGGCGACCTGGTCCCGGACGGCGTTGTGGTGCCGTTCGACCGTCTGGCGCACAGCATCCTGGACTCCCACCCCGCCGCGGCCCTGGCCGTCGCGAAAGCCGTGGCCCGCGGCGATCATCACCTCCTCCCGGCTCAGGCGAACGGACTGGCGGAACGACGCGGCGGCGGCCGGGCACGCCTGGCCGCCACCGCCCTGCACGTCTCACTCGCCGTCACCAGCCCTGGCAGGTAGGCCCGAGGGGGCGTAGGCCTGGAGGAAGGTGCCGACGGCGACCCGGGCCAGCTCCCGCAGCTCATCGTCGCCGAGGAGCCGGGTGCCCATGCGGGAGCGCGCCTCCAAGGGGCCGATGAGCAGGGCGAGCAGCTGCTCGGCCGCCAGTTCGGGGTCGGTGGTACGCAGGCGGCCGGCCAGGATGAGGCGGGCCAGCCGGTCGGCCAGCGCCTGGGTGAGCCGGTGGGGACCGGACTCGGTGACGACGTCGAGGATGTCGGGAAAGCGGATGATCTCCGAGTAGAGGAGGCGTCGCAGCGCGCAGGAGTGCTCGTCGCAGTGCAGGCGCAGCAGTGCGTGGCCGACGTTCTCCAGGGTGGCGCGCAGGTCGTCGCCCGGTTCGACGAGCGGCTCCAGCGCGGCCAGGCGCTGCCGCAGGGCGGTCTGCGCCGCGTCCTGGACGGCGTGCCTGAACAGCGTCGCCTTGTCGGTGAGGTGGTTGTAGACCGTCGGTTTGGCCACACCCGCCTCGTCGGCGATCTCCTGGACGCAGGCCTGGGCGTAGCCCTGCCGGGCGAACACGGCGAACGCGCCCCGCAGGATCGCCTGCCGCTTGTCGATCCGTCCGCGCGATGTGGTCATGGCCCGACTATACCCGTGGGTTCACTGCAGCGGACTTGCCAGTTGCATGCATACGCATCAGATAACTATGTTGAACCCGTGAGTTCAATAGACGATCGTTTGGATCCCCGCCTCCTGGCGATGATCGCCGTGATCCTGCTCGGCGGACTGCTGGGCATCCTCAACAGCACGATGGCGGCCGTGGCCACCGGCACCCTGGCCACCGCCTTCGACACCTCGCTCAACACCGTCGGCTGGGCCTCGACGGGATTCCTGCTCGCCGTCACCGCCACCATCCCGTTCACCACGTGGGCGGTCGACAGGTTCGGCGGCAAACGGCTCTGGCTGGCCGGCCTGGTGGTGTTCATGGCGGGCTCGCTGGCCGCGGGGCTGGCGTGGAACGTCGGCAGCCTGATCGCCTTCCGGGCCCTCCAGGGCGTCGGCGCCGGGATCCTGGACCCGCTGGTGCTGGTCCTGCTGGCCCGCGCCGCCGGACCGCGACACGCGGGACGGGTGATGGGGCTGATGGGAGTGGTGCTGTCACTGGGGCCCGTCCTCGGGCCGATCGCGGGCGGGGCCGTGGTGAACGCCCTGGACTGGCGCTGGATGTTCCTGCTCAGCGTGCCCGCCGGCCTGCTCGCGTACCTGCTCGCCCGGCGCGTGGTGCCCGACGAGGCGCCTGCGGACCAGGTACGGACCCGGCTGGACGTTCTGGGCCTGGCCCTGCTCGCGCCCGGATTCGCGGCTCTCGTGCTGGCCGTGTCGCAGTCGGCCGAGCAGGGCGGGCAGGTCGCCCTCCCGCTGATCGCGGGCGCGGCACTGATCGCCGGCTATGCCGTGCACGCGTCGCGGACCCGCCGTACACCGCCCCTGATCGAGCCCAGATTGTTCGCCAGCCGCGGCTTCGTCGCCGGCGTCACCATCATGGGGCTCGGCGGCCTGGCCAACTTCGCCACCCTGTTCGCCCTGCCGCTGTACTACCAGCAGGCACACGGGCACGGCGTGCTGGCCGCCGGACTGCTGATGGCTCCCGCGGGCCTGGGCGGGGCGATCGCCATGCCGCTGGCCGGACGGCTGTCGGACCGGTTCGGCGCTCGCGGCCTGGCCACGGCGGGCGCGATCCTGGCCGGGCTCAGCGCGCTCGCCTTCACCCAGATCGGCGCCGGCACCGCCGAGGTCTGGCCCGTGCTCGCCGCGCTGGCGATCGGGCTCGGCATGGGCTGCTTCAGCGCCCCGACCATGGGGTCGCTCTACCGCAGCCTGCCCGGCCCGCTGGTGGCGCAGGGCAGCTCCGTCCTCTACATGCTCAACCAGCTCGGCGCCGCCCTGGGCGTCGCCATGGTCACGCTCGTCCTGCAGCTCGCCGGTGACCCGATCACCGGCTTCCACGGCATCTTCTGGCTCGCCCTCGCCATGATCGCGATCATTCTCGCCGTCATCCCGCTCCTGCCCTCTCGCGAACCCGCGCTGACCGGAAAGGCCTCCCAGTGAAGACCCTCGTGATCACCGGTGGCACCGACGGGATGGGCAGAGAGCTCGCCCGCACCTACCTGCGCCGCGGCGACACCGTCGTCATCGTCGGCCGCGACAAGGACAAAGCCCTCCCCGGCGCCCACCTCATCGCGGCCGACCTGAGCCTGGTCAGCGAGAACCGGCGCGTCATCGCCGAGATCAACGCCGCCTACCCGGCCGTCGACGCACTCGTGCTGTGCGCCCGCTACTTCCGCTCCGCCCGGTCCGTCACCTCAGAGGGGATCGAGGCCACCTTCGCCCTGGAGTACCTGAGCCGCCATCTGCTCAGCCACGGCCTGACCGACCCGGGAGTCATCGTCAACGTGTCAGGGCCGGGCGTACCGATCGGACGCATCCACTGGGACGATCCGATGTTCGAGCGCGGCTACGACGGGGTGGCGGCCCAGATGCAGGCCGGGCGCGCCAACGACCTGCTCGGCACCGCCTTCTCCGCCGGCCGTACCCGATATGTCCTCATCAACCCCGGGCCGGTGTCCACCGCGTTCCGCGGCGAGTACGACGCCGCCACCGCCGCCCACGTCGAATCGCTCAAGAGGTACGGCGCGCCCGTCGCCGAAGGCGTCAAACCGATCGTCGCCCTCATCGACGACCCACCCGCCGCCCCGCTCAGCGCCTTCACGCAGGGCAGGCCGATCAGCCTGGACCACCCGTCCTTCTCCCCGGAGGCCGCCGCGCGGCTCGGCGACCTCACCCGCCACCTGCTGAACTCCCTGGCGTAACCACCGGCGCCGGTGGTGCGCATGGGTCCGGTCATCAATGGGCAAGGTCCGTTCCCACCGGGCACGTTCATCATCAACGGCCGCGACCGATGCCTAGGATCAACTGAACCCCGGCACCGATCCTGGAGCGTTCAGCCATGTTCACCGTAGAACTCACCTGTCCTGGCAGCAGAGACAATGCGGTCACCATCAAGACCGACCTGGATCTCAATCGCGGCGGCCTGGACACCATCTCCAACTCCGGAACCTGCCCCTTGTACATCGGATCGCTCGACGCGTCGGGCAATGTGCTCAACGACCTGGAGGTGAAGCCCCAGGAATCCGTCAGCCACTATCAGCCGCCGGCCGGCGCGACGAGAATCTATGCCGTGTGCAACAACGCCTGCGACGGGTTCGCGGTGCTGACCTACGACGACCCCGACCTCCGCTCCTGAGCCGATGGGATGGTGCGGCCCCGCCACAACGTCCAGGCGGGGTACCCCCATCGCGCTCAAGCCATAAATACGTTGCGGGGCCCGCGACGGGCGGGCAAGCTGTGTCGATCGAGCGGCGGCGAGCGCTGCCTGAACTAAGGAGGGCTGACGGATGGCCATCACCGTGCTGCGGCATGTCCGCATCGGTCCCACCTCTTTGTTCAGGAGCACACCCGTTGTCTTCCGAGTACGAACTCTCTGACTCCCCCTCCCAGCCGGCCGACGCCTTCGCCTTCACGTTCCATTCGGTCGACGAGGCGCTGGGCCCGAATCAGCGGTGGTCCACCTGGCTGGACGTCGAGCGCGGTTCGCGCGGCCCGGAACCACGCCCCTCGTGGGTCGTGACGGAACAGGCTGCGATCGACACCGAGCTCGGCATTCTCAAAACCGGCAAGGAAGCCGACGTCTTCCTGCTCGAACGGGCCGTCGAAGCCATCGGCGACACCCCGGCGAAGTCCTCGCTGCTGGCCGCGAAGCGGTACCGCACCGAGGAACACCGCTCTTTCCACCGCAGCACGTCGTACGTCGAGGGCCGCCGCACCCGCAACAGCCGCGACAGCCGGGCGATCGCGAAGAAGACCTCGCACGGCCGCAGCGTCGCGGCCGGTCAGTGGGCGTACGCCGAATGGGACGCACTCAACCGGCTGTGGACGGCCGGCGTCCCGGTGCCGTATCCCGTGCAGGTGGACGGCACCGAGCTGCTGATGGAGTTCATCGACGACGGCGAGGGCGGCGCCGCGCCCCGGCTCGCCCAGGTCCGGCCGTCGAAGGAGCTGCTCGGCGTGTACTTCGAGCAGCTCCGCGACAGCATGCGTGAACTGGCCCGCGCGGGGCTCGCGCACGGCGACCTCTCGCCGTTCAACGTCCTGGCGCAGGCCGAGCGGATCGTGATGATCGACCTGCCCCAGGTCGTCGACATCGTGGGCAACCCGAAGGGCATGGACTTCCTGATGCGCGACTGCCACAACATGGCCACGTGGTTCACGAACCGGGGGCTCCAGATCGATGAACAGGAGCTGTTCGCCGACCTGCTCACGATGGTGTTCTGACCGCGGTGTCTCAGGGGTGTTGTCCGCCCTCCGTGATCCGCCGGAGCACAGCCGTGTACTCCTGGAACGCGGCGCGCCCCTCCTCGGTCAGCGCCAGCCAGGTCCTGGGCCGCTTGCCGACGAAGCCCTTCTCCACCCGCACATAGCCCGCCTTCTCCAGCGTGTCGAGGTGCTTGGACAGCAGCGAGTCGCTGACCTCGACCGTGTCCCGCAGGAAGCGGAAGTCGGCCGTTTCGGCCGCCGCGAGCAGCGCCATGATGGACAGCCGCACCGGGGCGTGGATGATCTCGTCGAGCGCGTGCCGGGGATGGTTCACCGTTCACCCGTGGAGCGGAACACGCGCAGCGCGCCCCGGCGGCCGGCCTTCCGTACCGCGCTCCGCGCGCGATCCACTTCGCGAAGCGCGGAATCGGCCGACAGATCATCATGACCAGTCATGTTTCCTCCTGCTCATGTACTTGACTCTTCCTAGAGTACTCAACTCTCGTTCAAGTAGCTAGGTCACTCGGCCGGGCAGGTCGTGCCCGGTGCGGGGAGCTTCAGCTCGGTGAGGTACGCGGTCGCGTGCCTGATCGGGCATTTCTTGCCCATCAGGTACAGGGCGTGGCCGTGTCCCTCGTAGATGACGCTCACCGAACCCCGGACCATCCGGGTGAAGCTCTCGGTCCCCACCAGGTCGCCGTGCATGCTTCCCGCGCCCAGGAGCGGCGGCAGGCCGTCCGGCGGAAGCGGGCGTGACGGGTTGGCGACCTTCAGCGGCCAGCCCGTGCACCCCAGGCCGTCGAACCGGACGGAGCCGAGATTCGGCAGGGCCTTCTCCACCGCGCGACGATAGTTCCGCAGCTCGTCGTAGTGGGCGAACCCACGACCGTCGGCACAGGTCATCGCCAGAACGCCGGGCATGGCCCAGACACGGGTGTTGCCGAGGACCCAGGCGCCGAACCCGGACCCGTCCCCGCGCCGCGCCTTGTCGACCGACTCGGCGAAGGTCAGCCAGTTCACGTCGTCCGGGCCCGGGTCGGGTGCGAAGGCGAGCTGCCGCAGCTGCCATCCGGTCACCTCGCCCTCGCCGAACTCGGGAGAGGTGGCCGGGATCGGCTCGCGGTCGGCCGCGCGGACGAGTGCGCGCCAGACCGCTCCGGCATCCTCACCGTGCAGCGCGCAGGCGGGAGTGGCGGCGCACCAGCCGGTGAACTTCCCGAAATTCCGCTCCATGGCGACCGAGAGACGGAGTACCTGGTCGTTCCAGCCTGCTGAGTGGTTGACCACTCCGTCGACGTACAGGGCCCGGATCCGCTGCGGGAACAGGCGCGCGTAGGCGACGGAGGTCACCCCGCCGTAGGAGTTGGCCATGAAGCTCAGCCGCTCCTCGCCCAGCGCCGCCCGGATCGCCTCCATGTCCCGGGCCACCGACAGGGCGTCCAGATGGGAGAAAAGCCCGGTCGGATCCGCTAGCCGGCAGTCGCGGAACGCCTTGGCCATCGCGGCGGCCTGGGCGTCGAACCGTTTGCGGCCGCGGGGATCCTCCAGCGCGGTGGCGGGCTTCTCGCAGATCGCGGGCATGCTCTCGGACCAGACGTTGTTGCGCGGTCTGTAGCCGACGAGGTCGAAACGGCGGCCCAGTTCCCGCAGGTCGGGCGCGGCCCGTTTCAGATCGTCGATGCCGCTGCTTCCTGGGCCGCCCGGGACGCCCAGAACGCTGCCGATCCGGCGGGCGGGTTCGGTGGCCGGCAGCCGGGCCAGGTCAAGCCGGATGGTCCGCCCGCCGGGCTCGGCCCAGTTCACCGGCACGTCGAGCGAGGCGCACTCCATGGGCGCGGGAAGCTCCGTGTCCGAGCACACCGCCCAGGTCAGCCGCCCGGCGCCGGGCGCCGCCGAGACCGTCGCCGACGCCGCCGGCGACGCCGCTGCCAGGGCCACCGCGCCTGTGAGAATCGCCAAAGCTCTTCGCATGATCGTCTCCTCGCCGTCACCGGTCCCACCGCCACCCCGGGCGCGCGCCGCATCGCGTCGTGCGCGTCAGCCCCCGTGCGTGGGTAGTCATGACCTCCAGTCTCGGCGGCGCCGTACTGGGAAACCTCGTCCGCACGGGGGATCGTCGACTGGGAACAGGCTCCTAGCCTCGATCCAGCCAAGGCCGGCGATCGGCCTTCACCCCTCGGACGCGCGGAAGGTTCGCCGGTAGGCCAGGGGCGATACGCCGAGGGCGGTGCGCATGTGCTGGCGTAGTGAGGCGGTCGTGCCGAACCCGGCGCGGCGGGCGATCCGGTCGATGGTGAGATCGCTGGCCTCCAGCAGGTGGCGGGCGAGTTCCACCCGCTGCCGGGTGAGCCAGTCGCCCGGGCTCATCCCGACTTCCTGCTGGAAGCGGCGGCTGAGGGTCCGTACGCTCATCCGGGCGTGCCCGGCGAGTTCGCTCAGCGACAGTGGACGGTCCAGCCGCTCCAGCGCCCAGGCCCGCGTGGCCGCGGTCGCGGTGGTGGACGGGCTCGGCACGGGACGTTCGATGTACTGCGCCTGCCCGCCCTCGCGCCAGGGCGGCGTGACGCAGTAGCGGGCCGCGCGGTTGGCGATCGCGCTGCCCTGGTCGCGGCGGAGGATGTGCATGCACAGGTCGACGCCGGCGGCCACTCCGGCGGAGGTGAGCACGTCGCCGTCGTCCACGAAGAGCACGTCGGCGTCCCATTTCACCTTCGGGAACAGCCGCTGGCAGCGCTCGGCCTCCTGCCAGTGCGTGGTGGCGGGGCGGCCGTCGAGAAGCCCGGCCGCGGCGAGGAGGACGGCGGCGGTGCAGATCGAGATGACGCGTGTGCCCGGCCGCAGCATGGCGAAGACGCCGACCGGCAGCTCGAGCACGTCCCCGTCCACGGGATCCCACACGAACGGCGGGACGACCAGGGTGTCGGCGGTCTCGAGCGCCTCGGGGCCGTGTTCCACCATGAGGGCGAAATCGGCTGAGGTGGTGACGGGGCCGCCGTCGGGCGAGCAGGTGATCACCTCGTAGAGCCGCTCGTCCGCGGGCCCCCGGGCCGAGCCCAGGATCCGCCCCGGGATCCCCAGCTCGAACGGGTAGACCTTGTCAACGGCGAGAACCACAACCCGGTGCATGGCCTGATCCTTGCGCATGATGGCCATGAGGTCACTTTTGGCCGCTGGTCCGTTCCGGCACGCTGGCCGGGGCCGTCGTCCGACGGAACGTACCCGCGAAGAAGGAGGTCGTTGATGCGCGCGATCAGCCAAGAGGTCCTCGGCGGTCCGGAGGTCCTCACCCTCGTCGAGCTCGACCGGCCGGCACTGGGGCCCTCGGACGTCCTGGTCCGGGTTCATGCCGCCGGCGTCAACCCGACCGACTGGATGCACCGCAAAACCGGTCTATATCTGGGCGCGCCGCCGTTCGTCCTGGGCTGGGATGTTTCCGGTGTCGTCGAGGCCGTCGGAGCGGGCGTGACGCTGCACAAGCCGGGCGACGAGGTCTTCGGCATGCTCGACTACCCACGGGGCGCCGGGGCCTACGCCGAGTACGTGGCCGCCCCGTCCAGGAACTTCGCCCGCAAGCCGGCGGGGGTGGATCACGTGCGGGCCGCGGCGCTGCCGGTGGCCGGGCTCACCGCGTGGCAGGCCCTGGTGGACACAGCTGAGGTACGGCCCGGCCGGCGGGTCCTCATCCACGCCGCGGCCGGCGGGGTGGGCCATCTCGCCGTGCAACTCGCCAAGGCCCGCGGCGCGTACGTGATCGGCACCGCCAGCGCGCCCAAGCACGACTTCGTCCGCGGCCTGGGCGCCGACGAAGTCGTCGACTACACCCGGACCGACTTCGCCGAGGTGGTGTCGGACGTCGACGTCGTGCTCAACGCCGTCGGCGGCGACTACGGCCCGCGCTCCCTGCGCACCCTGCGCGAAGGCGGCACTCTCATCTCCATCCTCTTCGCGCACTCGGAGAACATGGAGCCCGCGGCCAAGAAGCGTGGTATCCGGCTGGAGAACCTGACCGTCGAAGCCGACCACGCCGCCATCACGGCGATCGCCGGACTGGCCGCCGAGGGCCTCCTGCGCGCCGAGATCGACGGCGTACTGCCGTTGGAGCAGGCGGCAGAGGCGCACCGGCGCGGAGAAACCGGCCGAACCACCGGCAAACTCATCCTCACCGTGTCCGGATGACCGTGCCCGCCACATCACCCGGTCGAAGGGCGACCCGCTCGTGAAGCGGCCTGGACAATCAACGGCTATCGGCGCGAAGACGAAGAGCGGCCTGCCTGCCGTGCCGGACATGTCGCCAGAAGCCGCAAGCCCTGATCGACGCCGACCGCGTGCGGACGTTCAGCGCGCCCTACACGAAGGCCTGGGCCATGCCGGTCCGGGGCTGACCGTGACCTCGCGGGAAGCCGTGATCGAGGACACCGCCAACAGCCCGGCCTCGATGAGCGCGGCGAGGACGTCCGCCGTGCTCCGTGCCCGGTACCAACTCGTCAAGCCCAGAACCATGGCGGCGATGAGCGCCGGCCACCAGACCGCACCGAGGAGGAGATAGAGGAGCGCCCAGCCGCCGAGCCGGGCGGCGGCGGCATGGCCGTCCTGAACGGCAGTGATCTCCGCGCGGGGCGGGTCCGGGAGGAGCAGCCACAGCCTCGGCCACGCAGCAAGCAGATCGAGCGCGTACGCCCGGCGCACTCGTACGGCAAATGACCAGGCCGCCCTGGAAATCGCCGACGCCTTCTACTCTGCCCTCACCGACGGCGGTACAGCCCCGCCCGACGTCGAGCACGCGCCCACCGCACTGCACCGCGCGGTGCGCGGATTACGCGACAAGTACCCCGACAGCCCCGCCCTGTGGGCCTCGCATATCCATGCCGGTTCGTGAAAAGTCCAAGCCGGGTACTACTGCGCGGACAACCGTCGATCCGGTACGGCCGTCGCCAGCCTGATCGCGAGAATCAGCACGGCTACCAGGGCTACCGCGACCAGAGGGAGGCCCATCAGGAAACTCGCGCGCCATGACATCAACTCGGTGACGATCATCCCGATGAGCAGTCCCGCACCGAGGCCCGCCACGATCGCGGCGGCGGGAACCGGGATCGCCTTCCACAGTTCTGGCCCGGGGAACGCGGCTCTGACGAGGCCGGTCCCGGCCCACAGGACGACCGCTCCGGCCAGCGCCTGCAGCAGATGGCCGCCGATCAGCAGGCTGACCATGGGAGTGAGCGCGCACAGCAAAGTAGCCACGCCGAAGGCGACCAGGCCGAAGGCGATCAACACGGTCAACAGCACCGTCTGGCGACGGGGCGCCGGGACCAGCACGCTCAGGAACGCGAGCAGGTAGCCGTAGACCCCCACCTGCATGATCGCGCCGGGCGCCGCAAGATCAGCGATGACGATCGGCATGGTCGCGATCGCCATCGTCGCGTAGACGGACACGAGGAAGGCGCAGAAACCGAGGGCGACGAGCAGGGGCCAGCGTCCAGACATGCCAGAAACCATATCCGCGGGCGATCCGGACCGTATTCCAGGGGAAGGCGACCTCTCCGGACTGTGAGCTGGATCACCGTTGAGGTTGACCATGGGTCAGGGTGGAGGCTCGGCGCAGCGGCGAGACGCCGACCCACGAACGTCGAAGGACGGACCACCATGACGATCACCCTTTCCGATCAGGACAAGAGCACCCTGCGGATCGCCGCGTACGGCGCCGTGACGCTGATGGCCGCCGCCGGTGCGACCGGCAAGCCGCACAAGGTCGCCGCCGCCGGCAGCCTCGCGCTGGGCTCGGCCACCGGCCTGGTCGGGCATGTGCTCGCCGACCACCCCGAGGGCAAGGACCTGACCGGCAGGTCCGTGGCCGAGATCGCCGAGCGCGTACTGCCGGCCCTGACGGCGGCCATGAACCTCCTGGGGCGGCAGGATCCTGCCGAGGCCGGCAACTTCCGCGGTACCGTCCTCGTCGCCGTCGAGACCGCCCGCGCGCAGCAGGACCGGCCGAGCCCCGCCACGGCCGAGATGGTCCGCAAGGTCACCGAAGCCCTCGACGCCGCCGGTGTAGATGGCCGGGCCGTACCGGAAACCGCGGCCGGGCAGGATCGCCCGGAGCTGCGGAAGACGATCGAGGAGATCGTCGAGTCCGGCTTCGTCGGGGTGTCGTTGCGCGTGCGCGACGAGCGGGGCGAGTGGGCCGGCAGCGCCGGGGTGGCCGAGCTGGGCGGGACCGCGAAGCCGCCGGTCGACGGGCATGCCCGGATCGGCAGCAACACCAAGACCTTCACCGCGACCCTGGCGCTGCAACTGGTGGCCGAGGGCAGGATCGAGCTGGACGCCCCGGCGGCCGACCACCTGCCCGAGTTCGGGCTGGACCGGCGGATCACGGTGCGGATGCTGCTCCAGCACACCAGCGGGCTGTTCAACTTCGTCGGCGAGGTGTACGACGACGGGTCGATCGCGCCGGGCATCCCCGTGCCCTTCGGCAGCACGGGCAAGGAGTGGGTGGACAACCGGTTCACGACCTACAAGCCAGAGGAGCTGGTACGGCTGGCGCTGTCCAAGCCGGCCCGGTTCGAGCCGGGAACCGGCTGGAGCTATTCCAACACCAACTACGTGCTGGCCCGGCTGTTGATCGAGAAGGTCACCGGCCGCTCGCTGGCCGAGGAGATGCGGGAACGGATCCTGGAGCCGCTCGGCCTGTCGGGCACGGTGGTGCCGGACGCCTCGCCGGAGATCCCCGAGCCGCACGCCCGCATCTACTACCGCTACGAGGAAGCCGGTCGGCAGAAGACGATCGACATCACCCGCTACAACCCCTCCTGGGTCTGCACCGGCGGTGACATGATCTCGACCAGTCAGGACCTGGCCACGTTCATCTCCGCGCTGATGGGCGGCAGGCTTCTGCCGGCCCCGCTGCTGGCCGAGATGTGCGCCCCGCACGCCACGGGCCTGCCGAACATGGGCTACGGGCTGGGCGTGTTCGTCACGAAAACCGACTGCGGCGCCACCCTCGTCACCCACAACGGCGGCAACGTCGGCTCCATGTCGCTGATGTACGGCACGCCCGACGGCGGCAGGACCCTGACAGCCGTACTGAACTGGGTGGACGACGCCGACATGTCCATCACCGCAGTGGTCCGGAAGGCCCAGCAAAGGCTCGTCCACGAGGTGTTCTGCGGGGAGGGGGCCGATCCGGCTCAGTCGGATGCGAGGATCTCGGCCAGCCGCAGGGTGTCTTCGAGATAGCGCTCGTAGGGAAAGCCGGCCGCGACGAGCCCGGCGCGCAGCTCGTCGTAGAGCGGCTTCCCGGCCGTGTGGAAGGCGGTCCGGCCGGCGTCGGTGAGGCGGACCAGCCGCCGCCGCGCGTGTTCGGGGTCGATGGTGATCCGCACCAGTCCATCCGCTTCGAGCGGTCGCAGCGCCCGGCTGATCGCCGGGTCGGACACCGACAGCGCCTGCGCGAGCCGATGCTGCGTCACCGGCTCGATGTCCTCCAACGTCCCCAGAAGTCGTATCTGGCTGTAGGTCATACCGTCACGGCCGTCGGTGCGGCGCCGGGCCGCCTCGCCCAGCAGCATGACCACGCGGTGCAGCAGATCTGCGAGTCCGTCATCCACCCCATCACCATACGCGAGTCTTACCCGGTTAATATTAACCGGGTAAGACTGATGTCGAGCCCCGGGAGCTGTCCTCACCATGACTACTCAAGCCGGCCACCAGGTGCGGGCGGCCGCCGCCGAGCGGCTCACCATGTTCGTCGACGCGGTGATCGCGATCGCACTCACCCTGCTGGCGCTGGATCTCCCCGTTCCCACCGGCGACACCACCGACGCGATGCTGAGTTCGATGTCGGCCCACGGCAGCGAGTACCTGGCCTTCGCGGTCAGCTTCGTGGTGATCGCCGCCCACTGGCGCGCCCACCACGAGATCTTCAGCCATGTCCGCGCGCTGGGCGGCCGGCTGACCAGCCTCACCCTGGCGTGGCTGTTCATGCAGGTCCTGATGCCGTTCGCGACCAGGGTGCTCACCGCCGACGGCGCCTTCCCGCCCCGGTTCAGTCTGTACGCGATCGTCCAGGTCCTGGCGTCCGCGTCGTTCGCACTGATCATCCGGGAGATCCGTCGCGCACACCTGTACACCACGGACGTCCCGCCCCAGGTGTTCGCCCAGAGCCTGGTGCGCAGCATCTGCCTGGCCGGGGTCTTCGCGGTGTCCGTTCCCGTCTCGTTCCTGACCAACGGCACCGGCGCGTACCTGTGCTGGCTCACGGCACCGATCGTGCTCACCGTCGCCCGCCGCCTCGGTACTGTGAATTCGCATGACCGACACCGAGCTTGAAATCACCGCGGACCTGGTCCGCGATCTGCTGCAGGAGCAACATCCCGACCTCGCGGGGCTGGCCATCCGTGAGGTGGCGGGCGGCTGGGGCAACCAGATGTGGCGCCTCGGGGACGAGTTGTCCGTGCGCATGCAGCGCATGGACCCCACCCCTGAGCTCCAGCTCAAGGAGCGGCGGTGGCTACCCGTGCTGGCCCCGCGCCTGCCGCTCCCGGTGCCTACCCCGGTGCGGTTCGGCGAACCGTCCGAGCGTTTCCCCAAGCACTGGACGGTGATGACGTGGGTTCCCGGCGAGCCGCTGGACCACGGCTCGATCAGCCGCGGCGACCACGCGGCCGACACGCTGGCGAGCTTCCTCCGGGCGCTCCATGTGGAGGCGCCCGCTGACGCGCCGACCGCCACGGACCGCGGCGCCCATCCCCGGGACTGCACGGGCGGTTTCGAGTACTTCTTCCAGGCCGTCGACCCCGACGTGATCGCCGGCATCGCCGACGACGTCCGGGACGTTTGGGACGACGCCGTCGCGGCCTCCGCATGGGAGGGCCCGCCGTTGTGGGTGCACGGCGATCTCCATCCCGCGAACGTCGTCGTCTCGGACGGAACGCTCTCCGGCATCGTCGACTTCGGCGACATGTTCGCCGGCGATCCGGCATGGGACCTCGCCGCCGCATGGGTGCTGCTGCCCGCGGGCGCGGCCGCACGGTTCTTCGACGGGTACGCGCGGGCGGACGAGGCGGCGATCCGGCGCGCCCGCGGGCTGGCCGCCATGAAGAGCCTCTTCCTGCTGCTCATGGGGCAGAACGGAGACCGGGGTCTTCCCGGCGGCAAGCCGCACTGGGGACCCAAAGGGCGGGCGGCACTCGATCGGGTTCTTAAGGGCGTCTGACGCCGTCATCCCGGCTCCTCGGCCGGGGAGGTGGCCAGCAGGGCGGCGAGCTGGGCCCGGCCCGAGATGCCGAGCTTGGTGTAGGCGCGGGCCAAGGTGTTGTTGACGGTCGCCACCGACAGGCCCAGCTGCGCGGCGATGGCCCGGCTGCTGAGGCGCACGGCCAGCAGAGCCACCTCGCGTTCGCGGCGGCTGAGCACCCGCAGGATCCGCTCGTGGCTGAGCAACGGCGTGACGGCGCCCTCGCAGCGCGCGCGCAGGCCCGCGGCCCGCTCGCGCGCCAGCGCCGCCTTGCTGGCCAGGCCGGACTCCCGGTGGATCCTGGCCGTGCACGTCGCGACCTCGGCGGCGAGCAGGTACTGGCCCAGCCGGTCGAAGGCGTCCACGGCCGCGGAGAGCGCCTCGCCGTCCTCCTTCCGCAGCCCGCGGGCCGCGGTCGCCAGGGCGTGGCTCATCGGGGTGCGCAGCGCCGCGTCCAGCTCTTCGAGCCGGCGGCACTGGCCGTCGCCGCCGAGCCGTACCACGTCGTAGCGCGCGAGTGCCTCGACGGTGGGAAGCCCCAGGCCGAGGGCCTGGTCGGCGGCGTAGCGCGCGACGATCGCGGCGTCGGTCAGGCGGTCTTCGGCGGCCAGGGTCCAGGCGTTGCCCAGCGTCATCCAGGGGGCGTACACCCGGTTGGCGTCGTTGGCGGCCTGGTCGGCGCGTTCCATCCAGGTACGCGCGTCGGCCGCCTCACCGCCCACGGCGCACGCGGTGGCCAGCCCCGCCATGAACGTGCGGGTGAGCCGCAGCGTGTCCTTGCCCTCCAGGCAGGTGATCGCCTCGCGCAGCGACCGGCCGGCGCTGACCGGCCTGCCCTGGCCGCATTCCACGAGCCCGCGGAAGCCGATGTAGCCGACCGACATCAGCGGGCTGCCTCCGGACAACACCTGGCGGTACCCCTTGTCGGCGACCATCCACGCCTCGTGCGCCTCGCCCATCGCCAGGGACGCCAGGCAGCGGGCGATGTCGAGTTCGACCACGCCCCATGGCAGCTCGGCGCGGCGGGCCGTACCCACGGCCAGGCCGCGTTCGTGGTAGCCGGCGACCACGGGGGCGCGCCCGAGAAAGCCCGCGGCCGCCGTGGCGGCCGCGGTGGCCCAGATGACCGCCTGCGCGCTCGCCGTCTCCGTGGAGAGAAGCCGCTCCGCGATCTCCAGTACGGCGCCGCAGCGCCCGTCGTGCAGCAGGATCCACGAGCGGATCCCCAGAGCCAGATCCTCGCCCGGCCGGTCGGCGAGATGGTCGAGCACCCGCTCGGCGGCCACGGCGTCGCCGTCACCCCAGTACGTGGTCTCGGCCCGGACCAGTGCCCACCGGAGCAGCTCGTCGTCGGCGGACGGCGGCTCCTCCGGCAGGACCGCCGCCGCCTCGGCGCTGCGGCCCCGGTATTCCAGTACCTCGGCGAGCAGGGCGTCGGCCTCCACGGACGGCTCGGCGTCCCGGGCCGCCCGCGCGAGCCGTTCGGCGAGCGCGAGGTCGGCGCGGTCGATGGCCTGGCGGGCGCCGCGCCGCACGACGTCGGCGCGCACCACCGCTCCGCCCTCGACCTGCCAGAGCGCGGCCCGCAGCAGGTCGTCGCCGCGGCGCAGCGGGGACTCCAGCAGGGCATGCGCCAGCCGCCACCACAGCTGGCGGGCCCGGCCGGCGGGCAGCCCTGCGCGTACCACCTCGCCGTAGAGCGGGTGCGTGAGCCGTACCTGCGTGCGGTTGCCCTCGCGCTCGAAGACGGTCAGCCCGTGCGTCTGCGCCTCGTCGACGGCGGCGGGCTCCGCGAGCTGGGCCAGCAGGGGCAGGGGGAGCGGCTCACCGCACGCCAGCAGCTCCAGAACCAGGCGGATCCGGGGCGGCACGGGACGCAGCCGGTCGGCGAGCAGGCGGCGCATGGCTCCCGTGGGGTGGTAGTCGCCGGTGAAGTGCCACACCCCGTGCCGCGGGCGCAGGGCCCGGTCAGCGATGGCGGTCGACAGCAGCTCGCGCAGTGCCAGGGGATTGCCCGCGGCCATGGTGTGCAGCCTGACCCGGGTCACGCCGTCCACGTCGGCGGAGAGGGTGTGGTCGACCAGGTGGTCCACGGCGGACGGCGGCATCGCGGGCAGTTCGAGCCAGGGCGCCATGCCGTCCTTCCACAACGTGGTGATCGTCTCGTTGCCCTCTCCGGAACGGCACGTCGTCACCACGAACGCCAGCCGGTGCGCGGCGAGGTAGCCGATCAGGGCCGCCGATCCGGCGTCGAGCAGGTGGGCGTCGTCCACGCCGATGATCACCCGCCGGGTCTCGCCGTACCGGCGCAGGCGGGTGGCCGTCGCCGCCAGGACCGACACCCCCTGCTCACCGGGCAGCCAGCCGTTCGGCAGCAGGTTGGCCACCGCGCCGAACGGGATCGACGCCAGCGCTCCGGTCGCCGCGACCCATTCGGTGTGGCAGCCGCGCGTCTCCAGCCTCCCGAGGACCTCCCGGGCCAGCCGGGTCTTGCCGATGCCGGCCTCGCCCGAGATGACGACGCCGATCGCCTCCTCCCGGTCGAAGCACGACCGGATCGTTTCCAGTTCTTCGTCCCGCCCGACGAACGGCCATCCCCGCATGAGCGCCTCCCGGGACTATTCGCCGTCCCGGGCATCGCGGATGACAGGTGGTCAACGGCCCTGTGGGCCGCGCAGCGCCTCGACCGCGCCGAGGCGCAGCGCGTACGCGAAACAGGCGACGACCACGATTGCGAACGCGACCACGAGTCCCAGCGCGACGCCGACGCCGGACACGGCGGCCAGCCCGCCGACCAGCGGCGGCCCGCACATCATGGCGCCCCACGTGAGGCCGGAGACCGTGGCCAGGGCGGGGCCGGGCGCGATTCCCGGGATCTTGGAGCTGGCCCGGAGCGCCGCCGGGATGACGGGCGAGAATCCGAGCCCCACGGCCATCAGGCCGGCGATCGCGGTCACGGGATGGGGGACCAGGAGCGCGGGGAGGAAGCCGAGCCCGGCGAGGACCATGAGCGCGCGCACGGTACGCACGGTCCCGAACCTGCCGAGCACCCGGTCGATGAACAACCTGCTGGTGAACATGCTGACCGCGTACACCGCCAGGCCCAGCCCGGCCAGATCCCGCGGCGCTCCGGCCGTGTCGGTGAAGAAGACCGAACTCCAGGTCTGGGCGCTCCCTTCGGCGAGGTTGGAGCAGAAGGCGACCACGCCGAGCAGGACGAGAACCGTGCCGGCAGGCCTCCCGCCGCTGTCCACGGGCCTGGCCTTCGTGGCGACCGGACGGGGTGCGAGCACGACGAATCCGGCGAAGGCCGCCAGACCGAGCTCCGCTCCCTGCAGCGCGACAGGCTGCCCGGCGTATCCCGCGACGGTGCCGGCCACGCCACCGGCGAGCGCGCCGAGGCTCCAGAAGCCGTGGAGCCTCGACATGATCGGTTTCGCCGTGGCGGATTCGACGTCGACGGCGTGCGCGTTCATCGCCACGCCGACGATCCCTTCGACGCCTCCCCAGATCCCCAGGAACAGCGCCAGGCTCCAGAGCGAGTCGGCGAGGCCCGGCAGCGGCGCGGCCGCGCACATGAGGGGAACCGTCCGGCGCAGCGCGCGCCCGCCGCCGATCCTCTTGACCAGCTGCCCGGCGGCGAACATGGCCGCGACCGAACAGAGCGGCCCGGCGAGCAGGGCGAGGCCGAGCTGCGCGTCGGACAGCCCGAGACCGTGCTTCAGAGACGAGATGCGCGACACGCAGGCCGCGACGAGGAGCGCGTGCGTGAAGAAGACGGCCGAGACGGCGGCCGCCGGTCTCACGCGGCGAACTTGCCGGGGTCGCCGAAAGGCGAGTCGAGCGGCCATGTGCACCATTCCACCGAGGCGTAGAACGAGGTTCCGTCGTCGTTTCTGGCCGTGGCGCGCGGGTGGTCGAGATGGAAGGTCGGATCGGCGAACCGGTCGAGCGGGCCGTGGTGCTCCACCCGCCGCACGAAGTCCAGGTCCTCGCCGCCCCAGCCGGAAAAACGTTCGTCGAAGCCGCTGACGCGGGAGAAGAGCGAGTCCCGCACCCAGACGCAGCAGCCGGGCGGACGCCGGAGATAGACGCCCCGCGCGGCGCGCTCGTCGACGCGGGCGTCCGCGTGGAAGCGGCGCCGCTCGATCGCTCGCGCGCTGGACTCACGATCGAGGAAGAGGATGTCCCTGAACGGCAGGTGCGCCTGGGTGCCCGGCTCGGAAAAACGGTCCAATGCCCGGCTGACGAAGTCGCGGTCGACGAGCATGTCGGCGTCGAGCACACAGATGGTCTCGGCGGGCCGCGCGCCATGGGCGACCCCCACGTTGACCGCCCACGCCTTGTTGAACCGGCCGGAATGCCGCGCGAAGACGTAGCTGTCGACCACGGGCTCCAGCCTGTCCCGCTGTTTCGGGGCGTCGTCGGCTTCGACCACGACGATGCGGTAGTCGTGCCGGGCGGCGCTCTGGTCGAGGAGCGCCGCGATGGTGGCCGCCAGGTTCCGCGAACGTGCGCCGCCGGGTGTGGCGTCGCGGAACGGGATCACGATGGCGGCCCCGACACGGCGTCCGCCGATGTTCCCCGGGCGCCGGGGGAGACCCGACAGGATCGCGGTGGCGGTGGGGGAGCCGTGCGCGGGAGCCGGGATGTCGTCGCCGACGTGAAGACGGAGCCGGGACCTGCACTCGGTCGCCCAGGCGAGTTCGGCGAGCCGGGCGCATCGCTCGCTTTCGTTTCTGGCGATCGCGTCGTTCAGGCGGGCGCGCAGGTTCCGGTAGAGGACGGGACTGGCGGGCTCGGCGGTGAGAAGCCGGCTCAGCCGCGCGACCTCGCGGATGTCGAAGCCCAGCAGCGTGGCGGCCATGCGCTGGTGGACCTCGCGCGACCAGTCCCAATAGTCCGGCGCCTGGGTCTGGCAGAACGCGTCCGCCGAGATGACCAGGCTGCCCACCGCGCTGTCGGTGACGGCCGAGGCCGGCATGGACATGGCGACCCCCTTCTCACGCTTCGAAGTGACGGAGCTCCGGCGGCTTCGCGAAGTAGGGCTCGATGGCCTTGGCCAGCTCCGCCGCGTTCTCGCTGCCCGGGAAGACGTCGAGGTGGTGTGACAGGCTCTCCCAGCCGACGCGGACCAGGTAACGGCCGCTCGTCTCGGCGTCGCGACGCAGTTCGGCGGACATGCAGCCCTCGGCGGCCAGGAGGATCGGGCTCGCCTGCCGGAAGGCCTTCTCGAACTCCTCCTCCCGGCCGGGGGTGACGTACAGGTAGGCGTACTCGAAGATCATCTACTTCTCCTCGCTCAGGTACCGCTCGACGACGCCGAGCAGGTCTCGCCATGAGGTCAGGAACTGCGCGATGCCGTCGGCTTCGAGCCGGCGCACCATCTCGTCGTAGCCGATGCCGAGGTCGGCCAGCGCGCGGAAGACCCCGGATTCCTCTGGTACGGCCCCGCCCACCGAACCGTGGTCGGCGAAGGCGTCGATGGCCGATTCGGGCAGGGTGTTGACGGTTCCGGGGATCGCCAGTCCCGCGGTGTAATAGGTGTCCGGGTAGGCCGGGTCCTTGACGCTGGTCGAGGTCCACAGCAGGCGTTGCCGGTGCGCGCCCGCCGCGGCGAGCGCCCGCCAGCGGCCGGATTCGAGGTCCCGCACGTGCCGCCGGTGGGCGAGGCGGGCGTTGGCCAGGCCCGCCAGCCCGCGCAGGCGCCGCGCCTCACCGGTGCCGATGGCGTCCAGCCGCCGGTCGGCGTAGGTGTCGAGGCGGGAGACGAAGAGCGAGGCCACCGATCGCACCGGCGCGGGGTCGGCGCCCAGCTCGATCGCCTGCTCGACGCCTTCCATGTACGCCGTGTGCACGGCCGCGTACCGGGACAGCGCGAAGATCAGTGTCACGTTGACGCTGATGCCGTGCGCCACCAGATCGGTGATCGCCGGCAGCCCGGCCGGGGTCGCCGGGACCTTGATGAGGACGTTGGGGCGATCGATCGCCTCCCACAGCCGCCGCGCCTGCTTGACCGTGCCCGCCGTGTCGTGCGCCAGGCCCGGGTCGACCTCGATGGAGACGCGGCCGTCCCGGCCGTCCGTACGCTCGTACACCGGGCGCAGCACGTCCGCCGCGTCACGGACGTCGGTCGTGGTCAGCCGCTCCACGGCCACCGCCGCGCCGACACCCTGCCGGGCCAGCTCGCGGAGCTGGGCGGCATAGGCGGAGGTCCCCCGGACGATGGCGTTGCGGAAGATCGTCGGATTCGTGGTGACGCCGGCCACGTGCCTGTCGCGCACCGCCGCGGCGAGACCGCCCGTCGCGATGCGCTCGCGGCTGAGGTCGTCGAGCCAGATCGAGACGCCGTGCTCGCTCAACGCCCGCAACCGATCGTTGCCCGCCATCGCCTACGCCTTGATGAAGGCGCCGGCGTCGACCGGGACCGTCGCCCCGGTCACGTAGCGCGTCTCGTCGGAGGCCAGCCACAGCACGGCGTTGCTCACGTCGATCGACTCGACCCAGGGCACCGGGATCGCGTTGAGCCTGGCGGCCGACTCGGCGATCTGCTCCGCCGTCGGCCGGTCCACGCCGGGCACCAGCAGCCGCAGGCCCACCGGGTTGCGCACCATGTCGGTGTCGACGTTGCCGGGATGCACGCTGTTGACCCTGATGCGGTACGGGGCCAGTTCGTTGGCCAGGGAGCGCATCAGCCCGACCAGGCCGTGCTTCGAGGCGGCGTAGTGCGCCATGTTCGGGCGTCCGAGCAGCCCGGCCACCGAGTTCGTCAGGACGAGCGAGCCGCCCCGCCCGGCCTCGATCATGTGGGGGATCACGCTGCGCAGCGTGTTCCAGACCCCGGTGAGGTTGACGTCGATCATGTCCTGCCACTGCTTGGCGGACAGCTCCCAGCCCCGGCCCAGCGAGCCGATGCCGGCGTTCGCGCACACGACGTCGATGTCGCCGAACGCCTCGCGTCCGGCCCGCACCGCCGCGTCGAGCTGATCGACGTCCCGCACGTCGGCCACCGCGGTGATGATCTTCGCGCCGCGGGCCTCGACGAGACTCCTGGTCTCGTCGAGGTCGTCCGCGCGGGCCAGCGCGTAGTGCGTGCTCCCGACCTCGTGGCAGATGTCGGTGGCGATGATGGCCGCGCCCTCCTCGGCCAGCCGTAGCGCGTGCGACCTGCCCTGCCCGCGCGCGGCGCCCGTGATGAGGACGACCTTGCCGTCAACCCGTCCCATTGTGGTCCCCTTCGCGATTCGTGGGTTGTCCGAAGTTCGCGGCGGCCAGGCCTCGGGCCTCTTCGGCGGTACGGCGCAGCGCCGCGACGGCCGCGCCGGGATCCTCGGCCCCGTAGACGGCCGACCCGGCGACGAAGGCGTCCGCGCCGGCCGCCGCGCACGACTCGATCGTGCGCAGGTTGACGCCGCCGTCGACCTGGAGCCACAGCGGCAGCCCCTGCTCGTCGATGACCCGCCGGGCGCGGCTGACCTTGGCGAGCAGGTAGCCGAGGAACTCCTGGTTGCCGAAGCCGGGTTCCACCGTCATCACCAGGAGCATGTCCACCTCCCGGAGCAGGGCCTCGTACGGCTCCAGCGGCGTCGCCGGATTCAGCGCGAGTCCGGCCTGGGCGCCCGCGCCGCGAATCGCCCGCAGCGTGCGTACCGGCGCTTTGACGGCTTCGGCGTGAATGGTGACGCTCGCGGCCCCGGCCTCGGCGTACCGGATGGCCCAATGGTCCGGGTCGGCGACTCCGAGATGGATGTCGAGCGGGAGTTCGGCGCTGCGGACCAGCGACTCCACCACCGGCAGTCCCACGGTCAGGTTCGGGACGAAGTGGCTGTCCATCACATCGACGTGGATCATGTCCGCCGCACCGGCCACCCGGTTGGCCGCCTCGGCCAGGCGGGACATGTCAGCCGCGAGAATGCTGGGCGCCATACGGAGTGCCACGGTCTGCTCCCGGGGTACGAAGAACGAGCGAATGGTCGTTGATCTCGAATTCGATCCGGCCGAGGTCTTCGGCGATCAGGTCCGCCTCGGCGAGGGTGGCGCCGTCGTGCCGGAACATGACGGCGAGCGTCGTCATCCCGGCGGCCCGCGCGGCGCGTATCCCGCTGGGCGAGTCGTCCACGGCCAGCGCGCCGGCCGGATCGACGCCGAGCAGGCCGGCGGCCAGAAGAAAGCCCTCCGGATGCGGTTTGGCGTGCCGTACGTCATCGGCGCTGACCAGCACGCGCGGGACGGGAAGCCCCGCGCCGCGCAGCCGCGCCGTGGCCACCTCGGTGTCGTTGGAGGTGACGATGGCCCACCTGTCGTCCGACAGGGCTTCGAGCAACGCCGCGACGCCGGGCAGCGCGACGGTGTTGCCCGTGCGGTCACGCTCGGCCAGCCGGACGGCCTCGGCCTCCGCCGCGATCTCCGGCTCGCCGAGATGCGGAAGAAGGGAACGCACGATGTCGGTTCTGCGCCGCCCGTAATGCTGGGCCAGGTCGAACGCGGCGGCTATTCCCTTGGACGCGGCCCACGTTCCCCAGCAGGCTTCGGCATCCGCATAGGAGTCGACCAGGGTGCCGTCGAGATCCAGCGCGATGGCGCTGAAGGTAGTCCGCATGAATTTCCCTTCCCGGAGTGGTTCTGGGCGAACGTATGCCGGGCGGCCGCCGGGGCAATAGATCAGGCGGATTAATCAGGCGGCCGCGTACGGCCCGGCCAACTAACCAGCCGCCGCGGCCGGTGAATGGCCGCTCGGTGGCCTGGTCCTCTGTCTCATCCCCTTCCAAACTCGGACGGGCACAGATCATCCGCGGTCGGATTATCAAGGGGGCATCGTGAAACTCACGACGACCACGTTCGTCTCACTTGACGGAGTGATGCAGGGGATCGGCACTCCGGACGAGGATCGCAGCGGCGGATTCGAACGGGGCGGCTGGACCACGCCGCTGCTGGACTCCCACGCAGGCGCCTTTCTCAGCCGGCTCTTCGAGCGTGCGGACGCCTTCCTGTTCGGCCGGCGGACCTACGAGATCTTCGCCGGTTCCTGGGGGATCATGCCGGATCCCGGCATCAACCCCATCGGGACGGCGCTGAGCACCAAGCCCAAGTACGTCGCGTCGGCCACGCTCACCGATCCGCCGTGGGCCGGCACGACGGTCCTGTCCACGGACGTCGCGGCGGCCGTCGGTGAGCTGAAGGCCGGGCCGGGACGCGAACTCCAGGTGCACGGCAGCGGTGCTCTGGTCCGATGGCTGCTCGGCCGAGATCTGGTCGACGAGATCAATCTGCTGATCTTCCCCGCGGTCGTCGGCCAGGGCACGCGGCTGTTTCCCGACGACGGCCCGGACCTGACGCTCGATCTGATCGAGTCGCGGACCACGCCCGGTGGCGTGATGATCCAGGTGTACCGGCCCAACGGGCGCCTGCGCTATGGAACGTCCACGGCGGACATGAAGCATGTGAAGTAGCGCGTGTGGCCGAGGTGCTCAGCCGGTCAGCAGCGACTGTACGGATCTGGCCACCACCTCGGCGGCCTCCGCCGGAGCCAGGCGCCCCGCGCGCACCTCGGTCGCCGCTCCGTGCAGGATGTAGTGGACCACGTTGACCAGCCACTCCAGCGGCAGGTCGGTGCGGAAGACGCCTTGATCCTGGCCTCGGCGGATGAGTTCCGTGATGCGCCGGGCAGGCTTCTCGTGCAGTTCCCTGACCCGTCCCGCGGGGAGGATCTCCTCTGCCGCGGCCAGCAGCGCCGCGGACTCGGCCATGGTCTGCCAGCTCGAAACCAGCAGGCGGGTCATCGCCTCGCGGGCGTTTCCGGTCAGGTCGATCGACGCCAGGACCTCGTCACCGGCTCTCAGCGCCTCCACCAGCGCCGCGTCGATGAGCTCGGCCCGGGTGCCGAAGTGCCCGTACAGGGTCATGCGCCCCACGCCCGCGGCCTTCGCTATGTCGTCCGTCTTCGCGTTCGGATCCCTGCTCAGCAGTTCGCGGGCGGCGGCCACGATGGTGGCGATGCTGCGCTGGGCATCGGCCCGGCGTTTGGGGCGTGCGGACGGCTCAACCATGACAGCACCCTAACACGTATGTGTGAGTACGAGTTATAGTGGTGGCAAAAATCGTACATGGAGTACGAGTTACTGGAATGGAAGCATCAATGAACCAGTCAGCCGCGCATCCGGCGCGATGGCGCATCCTGGGCCTGCTCGGCGTGGCCCAGCTCATGCTGATCCTCGACGTCACCGTCGTCGCCATCGCGCTGCCCCACATCGAGGCGGAACTCGGCCTCAGCCGCGAGGCGATGACCTGGACGATCAGCGCCTACACCCTCACCTTCGGCGGGCTGATGCTGCTCGGCGGCCGGATCTCGGACCTGGTCGGCCCCAAGCGGGTCATGCTGACCGGGCTTCTCGTCTTCACCGCGGCATCGCTGGGCACCGGGCTGGCGGGGTCGGCGGCCATGCTGGTCGGCGGCCGCATCGCGCAAGGCGTCGGCGCGGCCCTGCTGTCTCCCGCGGCGCTGTCACTGGTGGTGGGCCTGTTCGACGGGGAGGAGCGGAACCGGGCTCTGGGCATCTGGTCCGCCCTCGGCGGAGGCGGCGCCGCTCTCGGGGTCCTGCTGGGCGGCCTGCTCACGGCGGGGCCCGGATGGTCATGGGTCTTCTATGTCAACGTGCCCATCGGGCTGGTGATCGCCGTCGTGCTCGCCGCTCTCCTGCCGGCGCGGCAGGCATGGACCGCCGACCGGCCGCGGCTCGACGTCCTCGGCGCGGTTCTGGTGACGGCGTCCTCCGCGTCGCTGATCTACGCCTTCATCGCCGCCGGCGAGCGAGGGTGGCTCACCGGGCTCACGGGCCTGCTCGTCCTGGCCGGCGCCGTGGGGTACGTGCTGTTCGTGGTGTGGCAGCGGCGGGCCCGCTCGCCGCTGATGGACGTCCGGCTGCTGGTACGGCGGCCCGTCGCGACCGGCGCGTTCCTCATCCTGACGGCGACGGCTCTGATGATCGCGGTGTTCTTCCTGGGCACCTTCTACTTCCAGCAGGCTCGCGGGTACGGCGCCCTGCAGACCGGGCTGCTGTTCCTGCCGGTGGCGGTGGCCACGATGATCGGGGCCAACCTCACCGGCCGCCTGATGGGCCGGTGGAGCCCGCGAGCCCTGGCCGTCGCGGGCCCGGCGATCGCCGCCGTCGGCATGGCCGTACCGGCGCTGTCGATGCATCCCGTCACCGTCGTGGCCGGCGTGTCGGTCGCGGCGGCCGGCACGGGTTCGATGTTCGTCGTCGCCTCGGCCACCGCGCTGGGCCAGGTGGCACCTCATGAGGCCGGGATCGCCTCCGGCATCGTGAGCACCTTCCACGAGTTCGGCGCCTCGCTCGGCGCCGCCGTCGTGTCGAGCGTCGCCGCCGCGAGCCTGGTGGGTGCGGGGAGTCCAGTGAACGGCTTCGCCGGCGGATTCGCCGTGGCCGCCGTCGCGGCGGCATTCGGCGTGGCCGTCACCTTCCTGGTGACACCCGGCCGGGCCCCCTTCCCAGTGAAAGGCACACCATGACAGAGATCCGCCGTGCGACGCCTGTCGACGCCTCCATCCTGCACGCCCTCATCCTCGACCTGGCCGAGAACCAGGATCAGGCCGCCGCCATCACGGTGACGGTCACCGGCCTCGAGCGGATGCTCGCGCGCCCCGAGATCACCTATCTCATCGCCGAGCGGCACGGCCGGGCCATCGGTTACGTCTCCTGGATGCAACGCATCAACTTCTGGTCCGGTGAGGACTACCTCGCGCTGGACGATCTGTTCGTGGCCGCCACCGAACGCGACCGCGGCGTAGGAGAGCGGCTGATGCTGGCCACGGCCGAGGCCGCCGCCGGCAAGCTCATCCGCTGGGAGGTGGCCGAGGCCAACGTCGCCGCGCAGCGCTTCTACACACGCATCGGCGCCGCCCTTGTCACCAAGAAGATCGGCCGCTGGAAGCCCGCGTAGCCTGTCGCCGCCGAACACCCCCGGCCGGCGAGGCGGTCGGGGGTCGCGGGCTCCTCCCCCCTACTTCCGCACGTGCGGTCGTACCACCACGTCGCCGTACACGGCCGAGGCGTGGATCTCCACGCTCTCCTCCGGCGGCGGCCACGCCTTCAGCAGGTTGCGTACGGCGCCGTACGTGGAGTCGAGGCTGAGCCGGGCGCCACTGCCCCTTCTGACGCCGACCTCGACCCGCCCCGAGGCGACGAGTGTCACCGAGCCTCTGGCCACCTCGCCGAGGACGATGTCGCCGTCCGCGGCCGTGATCTCGACGTCGGAGTGGGCCCGGCCGACCTCGACCCGCCCGCGGCCGGTCGTGACCCGCAGGCCGCCGGCGGCCTCGCCGAGGCAGAGGTCACCGGCGCCCATCGTGATGACGGCAGGACCCTCGACGGCGGCGACGTCCACCTCGCCGGAGCCGGACTCCACGTCAAGCCTGGCGGTCTGGTCAAGCTGAATCGCGCCTTGGGCGGTGTGGATCCTGGTCTCCCCGAGGCGGCCGAGGGCCCGTACCCGACCTGCCGACAGGTCGATCGCCAGGTCGGAACCCTCGGGGAGCTGGATCTTCACCTCGATCGCCCCGGAGCGCCGGGGGCGCGGCATACTCACCCGCAGGCGGCCGCCGGCGAACGCCACCTCGGCCAGGCCGGCCGCCGTGGCGTCATCGTCGTCGGCCGGGTCGAGCGGGTTCACCCGGATCCGCGTGTCCGCACGGCGCCCCGCTTCGACTCGGACGTCTCCCGCCGCCACGTCGATGACGGCCTGGATCGGCTTCGGGGTGTTGAACGCCTTCACGCCGCGTACCCGAGATGAGCGGTGTCGCATGCCATGGCCCTTCGCACGGTCGACATCCTGATGCTCACAAGTGACCCCGGTCCAGGACAAAGACCGGACATTTCCGCCTGCCTTCCGCGCCTGCGCCAAGGCTTCATCGATCGACACGCATGGGACATCCGTGCGTTCCGCATCTGCCGTTTGTGCGGCGCCGGATCGATCGTTGGATCACGGAACCGCCCTGGCGGCGCGCGGTCATGACTGAGGAGCCCATCGTGCAGGAGTTCACCGGCCCCTCCCTCGGGGCGATGCTACGAGGGTGGCGGGAGCGGGCACTGCTGACCCAGGAACAACTGGCCGAGCGGGCCGGCTTGAGCGTCCGCACCATACGCAGGCTGGAGGGGGACCATCCGCACCGCCCGCGCGGCACCTCCCTGTCTCTGCTGGCCGCGGCGCTGAGCCTGAACGCCGCGGAGCAGAGACGACTCATCACCACGGCGCGGGCGGGCATCGCACCGGCCGGCGACGCCGCCGCACCCCGGCAACTCCCGCGCGCGACCGCGCCTTTCGTCGGCCGCCGCACGGAGTTGTCCGCCCTGGACGCCGCCCGGGCGACCGCCGAGGTGCTGGCCGTCGTCGGATGCGCCGGCATCGGCAAGACCGCGCTCGCCGTGCACTGGGCCCACCGCGTCGCGGACCGCTTCCCCGACGGTCACCTCTACGTCAACCTGCACGGGTTCGATCCGAACCCCCAGCCCCTGCACCCGGCGGAAGCGATCCGGAACTTCCTGCACGCACTCGGTGTACCGCGGCAGCGGGTTCCCGCCGGCACGAACGCGGCGGCGGCGATGATGCGCAGCGCGATGGCCGGCAGGCGCCTTCTGATCGTCATCGACAACGCGCGCGACGCCGCGCACGTGCGACCGCTCCTGCCCGGCGGCACCGGCTGCCTCGTCATCGTGACCAGCCGCAACCAGCTGCCCGGCCTCATCACCGCGGGCGCCGCGCCTGTGGTCCTGGACCCGCTGCCCGACGCCGACGCCCGGCAACTGCTGACCGGGCGGCTCGGCTCCGTACGCGCCGACGCCGAACCGCAGGCCGTCGCCGAGATCGCCGCTCTGTGCGGAGGTCTTCCGCTCGCGCTGTGCATCATGGCCGCACGCGCCGCGACCCACCGCGGCTTCAGCCTCGGCGCGCTCGCCGCGGAGCTACGCGCCACCGGCGGCCGGCTGGACGCTCTGTCGGGGCACGACAGCTTCGCCGACCTCCGCGGCGTCTTCTCCTGGTCCTACCGCATCCTGAGCGCGGCGGCGGCCCGCATGTTCCGGCTGCTCAGCCTCCATCCAGAGCACGACATCGGCGTCCCCGCGGCCGCCGGCCTGGCCGGACTACCGGCGCGGCAGGCGCACCGCCTCCTGACCGAACTCCACCACGCGCACCTGCTCGCCGAGCCGACGCCAGGCCGCTACCGGCAGCACGGCCTGCTGCGCGCGTACGCCGCCGAACTCACCGAGATCCACGACGCCTGCCCCTGACACGTCGTCTAGCACGTTCTCTGGCCCGCCCTGAATCCCGCGGCGAAGCCGATGTTGTAAGCCTCTTGGTTAGATGGCTGATAGTAGGGATTGTTGCATTTCGCTCCGGCTGCGAATCCCTCGGCGTAGCCGTTCGAGCAGATCTTCCTTTGCTTTTTCCCGAGATTTCTGCAGACGGGCGGAGCGGCGTTCGAAGCCGCCGTGATCTGACTGTCGTCGACGCTTACGGACCTCGGAACGACCGAGGCTTGCGCGGTCCCGACCGTCCCGAACAGGAGGGTGGCGATCAGCGGACTGGCAAATAGCGCACGTTTTCCGTACATCCTCGTCTCCTTCCTCATGAAGGCATCCGGTCCTCATGAAGATGAATCTTGGAGTTTCTACTGCCGCACCCTCTCGAACGAGAGTCTGTTGACCGCGTGTCATCGTGGGAAACGCGTTATACCATCATAATCATTTGATTTGTCGGCGAGTCCAGACAGTTGGCGTCAACATCAGCGCGGCTTTGCCCGGCACGGCTCACGGCTTGACGATGACGCGGGCGTGCGATAATCCGCCGATGCCCTCACCCGTGGATGTCGTTTCCGCTGAGATCGAGGATCTGCTCGCCGTCCCCGTCGCCCGCCTGGAGGAGCTGGACGGGCACCCCTGGGTGCTCCGTGTCCATCTCGCCGACGGCTGCCTCGTCATCGTCAAGCGCCCGCGCCCCGACGGCTACGGCCTGCGCTCCGCCGCGGAGTTGATGCGCTGCGAGCGCGCCGCGCTGGAACTGCTCGAGGAGGACCTGGGCCCCCGGCTGCTCGCCGCTCCGCCCGATACCCGGATGCTGGTGTTCGAGGACCTCGCCCCGCGCACCGAGCTCTCCCGGCTGCTGCGCCGCGACGGCCTCACCCCGGAGCTGGACGACCGGCTCACCGAGTTCGCCGTCACCCAGGGCGAGATCGCCGCCGCCTCCGCCGGCCGCGCCGCGGACTTCGCCGCGCGCCGCACCGAGCTGGGCACCCCCGCACGGGACCTCGGCGACGGGGAGCACGCCTGGACGGGGTTGTGGCGCACGGCGCCCGAACGGGCCATGGAGTTCGGCGTCCCGATGCCGGACGCCGCGGAGCGCGACCTGCGCGCCGCCGGAACCGAACTCGCCGAGCCCGGGCCCTTCCTCGTCCTCACCAACGGCGACCCCGAGGCGCACAACTACCTCACCCTGCCGGACGGCGACGGCCGGCTGATCGACTTCGAGGGGGCGGGCTTCCGCCATGCGCTCACCGCCGCGGCCGGGTTCACCGTCCCCGGCCCACAGTGGATGGCGGTCTCCGGGGAGCGTCAGATCACCGCGTTCCGCTCCGCCCTGGCGCGCGGCGTCCCCGAAGCCGAGGACAACCGGAGGTTCGGGTACGGCCTCGCCTCGGCGGCGGCGGTCTGGACCGCGATCCGCGCCAACGACCTGCGCAGGCGGGAGGCGCGCGAGCCCGGCGACGACTCCCGGCTCCAGCTGGTGGCCGGTCTGGAGGCCGGGGCGCGCACCGCCTCCGAGGTCTTCCCCCACTTCGCCGGCTGGTGCCGGTCGACGGCCGAGGTACTGCGCCGCCGCTGGCCCGACACCGACGTGGACACTGCGGCGATCGCGCCCTACACCTGGAGACGGCGGCCCTAGCCAAGGCCACCGGAACCGGCGCGCAGATCCCGCCGATCAGAAATCCTCCGCCACGTCGTCAGTTCTGGTACCCCCTCGCACCGGTGGAAGGATGGATGACCATGACCGACGCCATACAGCCGGGCTCCGACGAGGCCGTGTTCATCGCCGCGGTCCGCTCGGACGACACGGCGAGGTTCGCGCTCCTCACGGAGCGCCACCGCCGTGAGCTGCAGGTGCACTGCTACCGGATGCTCGCGAACTACGAGGACGCGCAGGACCTGACGCAGGAGACGTTCCTGCGAGCGTGGAACAAGCGGGAGACGTTCAAGGGCCATGCCGCGCTGCGGACCTGGCTGTACCGGATCGCGACGAACGCCTGCCTCGACTTCCTGGAGAAGCGCAACGACCGCACACCCGTGCTGTCGGAGCTGCCGGACCCCGCCTCCGAGGTGCTGTACCTGCAGCCGTACCCCGACCGGATGCTCCCCGAGGACCCGCAGGAGTCGGTCGTGGCGCGGGAGACGATCGAGCTGGCGTTCATCGTCGCCGTCCAGCACCTGCCGCCGCGGCAGCGGGCGGTGCTCATCCTGCGCGACGTCCTGGGCTGGCCGGCGTCGAAGGCCGCCGACGCCCTGGAGCTGACCGTCGCATCGGTGACCAGCGCACTGCAGCGGGCGCGCGTGACGATGCGCGAACAGCTACCCGGCCGCCGCCTCGACTGGCGGAGCCCCGCCACCCACGAGCTGTCGAAGGACGAGCGCGGAGTGGTGAAGTCGTACATCGACGCCCATGAGCGCAACGACCTCGACGGGCTGACGTCCCTCCTGCGCCACGACCTGCGGTTCGCGATGCTGCCCGAGTCCGGCACCTTGATCACGACGGCCGAAGACGCGGTGGACGGCTGGGTCTCCGGCGGGCTCTTCCAACGCGGCCACGACGACTGGCGCGGCATCACCACGACGGTCAACCGCATGCCTGCCGCCGCGCTGTACCTCCGCGCCCCCGGCGACCCCGAGTACCGGCTGTTCGCCATCGCGGTCCTGCGCATCGTCGACGGGAAGATCGCCGAGCTCACCGGATTCGACGTCACCGGCCAACCATGGCTGGGCCTGCCCCCGACACTGTGATCAGACGAATCCGGCGCACGGCCGCCGTCACCGAAGTCACCACCACCACCACCCCGCCGGCGTCACCGGCGGGGCCTCCGAAGAACGTCGTCCTCAACGGCCGGCGTCACGAGCCGGGCACGTGGCCCGTGCTCATCGCCTCGTCTCGTAGCGAGTCAGCACCACGCCGCCGGGAAACGTGCGTGTCTCCACCAGGGTCAGGTTCACCCAGCTGTCCAGTGCCGTGAAGAACGGCGTGCCGGCGCCCACCAGGACCGGGTAGGTGGCCATGGCGTACTCGTCGATCAGCCCGGCCCGCATGGCCGCCCCGGCGAGCGTCGCGCCGCCGATGGTCATCGGGGCGCCGTCCTCGGCCTTGAGCCGGGTGATCTCGGCGACCGCGTCGCCGGTGACCAGGCGGGTGTTCCAGTCGACCTTGTCGACCGTCGAGGAGAACACCACCTTCGGCGTGTCCCGCCAGTTCCGCGCGAACTCGACCTGCGCCGGGGTGGTGTCGGGCTGCTGGTCGCCGGTCGGCCAGTAGGAGCTCATCGTCTCCCACAGCTTGCGCCCGTACAGCGTCAGGCCGCTCGCCCGCTCCCCGTCGAGCCACCACTGGAACAGCTCGTCGCTCGGCGGCCCGCTCCAGCCGATGTCGTCGCCGGGCGCGGCGATGTAGCCGTCCAGGCTCAGGTTCATGCCGAAGATCAGTTTCCGCATCGTGCCAGCCTCCTGTGAGTCGGTCTCACACATACAGACGGCCGCGGCGCGGAAACCTCATCGGTGCACGGTCCCGGACCCAGTGCGTTCTCAGACACCACCCACCGGCTCTCGATCTCACCCTCGCACGGTACGGCTTCCCCCGGCCTGGCGCCGGCTCGTGGCTCCAGGGCGACGACGAAGGGGCCGGGTCTGAGGTCAGGCCGTGAGGGCGGCCTCTGCTTCCCGGTAGATGACGCTCGGGTCCTCGGACAGCCACGCCTTCACCTGGCGGCTCCAGGCGTCGGCGAGCACCTCCGGCCGGTGCGCCTCGATGCCGTCGAGTGCCGCCGCGACGATCGCCTCGGGGGCGGCCTTGTCGCCGTCGTACCAGGCCATCATGTCGGTGTCCGCGGCGCCCAGGTGCAGGCCCGTCACCAGGGTGCGCTGGCCGGCCAGCTCCAGGCGGGCGCTGTTGGTGAGCGCCCATTCGGCGGCCTTGGCCGCGTGGTAGGCGCCCGCGCCGTTGAAGGCGAGCCAGGAGATCGCGGACAGGACGTTGAGGATCGCCCCGTCGGCCAGTTGGGGCGCGAAGGCGCGGATCATGTTGAGGGTGCCGTAGAAGTGGGTGTCCATCTCGCGGCGGATCGTGTCCAGGCCGCCGGTGATGAGGTTCGCGCCGGTGGAGACGCCGGCGTTGTTGATGACGATCTTGACGTCGGGTGCCGCGTCGGCCGCGGCGGCGACCGACGCCGGATCCGTGATGTCCAGGCGCAGCGGGATGACTCCCGGTACGTCGATGAGCTCCGGACGGCGGGCCGTGGCGTACACCTTGCCGGCGCCGCGGTCGAGGAGGGAAAGGATGAATTGCCGGCCCAGGCCCCGGTTCGCGCCGGTGACCAGCACATGTGCTCCGTTGATCTGCATGCCGGTAGGCTAAAACCTGACGTTGACGTCAGAGGCAAGTGTTGTGATGGAGGTCACGGTGCGTATCGGCGAGTTGGCGGCGCGATCGGGCGTCAGCGTACGGGCCCTGCGCTACTACGAGGAGCAGGGGCTGCTGGAGGCGGACCGGAGCGAGTCCGGGCAGCGCCACTATCCCGAGCCCGCGGCCGACCGTGTTGAACTGATCCAGATGCTCTACTCCGCCGGTCTGTCCAGCCGGACCATCGCCGAACTGCTGCCCTGCGTCGATGCCAAGGTCAGCACTCCCGAATCCCGTGCCCGGCTGGCCGCCGAGCGCGACCGCATCGACGCGCAGATCACCGCGCTGACCCGCACCCGTGACAACCTGGACGCGGTCATCGCCTCCACCGGAGGGCCGGCCAGCGGCTGCGCGTGGATCGAGGACCAGGATGTCGCTGCGCCCGCGAGTCACTCAGCCACGCCGTGAACCTTCTGGCCCGCGAAGTAAAGGGAAGCAGGGACAGAAGCTCACTCCTATGGTCACCAGCCAGGTGAGGACCCTGCTTACAGGGACCACGCCGCCTGTCGTAGCGCTGTGAGTGCGCTGTCATCGTCGATCGGCATCGTCGAGAGCGTCAGAGAACAGCTCCGCGAAAGGCACGACATGACAGGCAACGGGCACGACAAGACCCAGCAGATCCTCGACCGGGCGGTGGCCGAGCTCGACATCCCCGGCATCGCCATCGAGGTCAAGAACGCCGACGGCTCCTGGTTCGGCACCGCCGGAGTGTCCGACCTCACGACCGGAGCACCGCGCGTACCGGGGGAGTTCCTGCCCATCGGCAGCGGCGCCAAGGGCATCACCGCCGCGACGCTCCTCACCCTGGAGGCCGAGGGCCGGGTGGACCTCGAGGACCCGGTGAACAAGTGGCTGCCCGGCGTGCTGACCAACGGCTACGACGGTGACCGGATCACCATCAGGCACCTGCTCGGCAACACCGCCGGCCTGTTCGCCACGGGCCTCGCGCCGGGCCTGATCGGCAACTACGCCAGCCGGTCCACGTTCGACGAGCACCGCTTCGACGAATGGACCCGTGAGGACCTGCTGAAGCTGGCGGTGTCCGAGCCGCCCGTCGGGCAGCCCGGCGAGCGCTTCCAGTACGCCAACGGCGGCTTCTCCATCGCCAATGCGATCATCGAGAAGATCACCGGCAACAGCTACGCCGAGGAGATCCAGCGTGTGGTCATCCAGCCGCTCGGCCTGACCAACACCTACCCGCGCAGCGGAGGGGACACGGGATACCGCGGTCCGTCGCCGCGAGCGTACTCGACGCAGTTCTACAAGGACGGCGTCGACCCGTCGGACGTCACCACCGAGAACTGGGAGTCGATGTTCGAGGAGCCGGGGCTCGCTCCCCTCGACGTCACCGAGTTCAACACTTCCTGGGAGACCGGGAACATCGTCTCGACCACCAGCGACGCCATCCGGCTCCTCGACGCCCTGGCCGGCGGCACGCTGCTGCCTGCGGGACAACACCGCAAGATGTGGACCACGGTCTCGACCGCCGGCTCCGGCTGGCTGCCGCACACCCGCTACGGCCTCGGCATGTTCGAGCTCGACAAGGCGGTGACGGGCGGACTCACCATCCGCGGCATGGCCGGCAGCTACTGGGGACACATGTTCTTCGCCCTGAGCAACCCGGACAGCGGGGTCGCCTTCGCCTTCCACACCAACACCGAGGCGAAGAACTGGGACGTGCCCTTCAACATCGCCGAAGCGGAGTTCGGCTTCACGATGAGCGCGTAGACACGGGGGCACGGGCGGCCGGGCGGAGTTCCGCCCGGCCGCCCGTTCTGCTTGACACACCGAGTGCTGCGGTACGGCGGCCGCCACGAACATCGAGCTTGAGAAACGCACGACATGGCGCCGGAGGCGCTCGGCCGCGATCCGGGACAACGGCCCGCCACTGAGGCCGGCTGGGGATGTTGCACTGCCCGGCACCATGGTTCACCGGCCGGGAGCGAGCGCTGGAGCAGGTGCATCTCCCGAAACACCTGTGGAACCCAGAACGCACCATGGCCGAATCGGCTCCTCACCCGCCTTGGGCGGAAGTTGGGCGGGAATTGGGCGGTGATCCTGTCAGCCTGGAAACGCCACGCGCGGGAGGACACCAACACCAGTCAGGGAGCAGGCGTGACGCGCTATCAATGGCGCGTATCCGCGAGTGATTACCGATGTGCATGCGGTCTTCGCGCCTGGGAAAGGGAACATCCACGTGTCTGAGCTGATCACCGTCGATGAGTGTGAGCGTCTCACCGCAAGCCAAGTTCATGACCTGTACCGGAGATACGTCAGCCGCAGTCAGGTATCCCTCATGACCTCGTTCGGTTTCGGTCGTGAACTGGTCGACCGGGCCGAGGGCGCGTGGATCTGGACGCGTGACGGCCGCCGTATTCTTGATGTCACCGGAGGGGTCGGAGTTCTCAATCACGGGCACAACCATCCGCGCATTCTGGCCGCTCGGCGCCGCTTCGCCGACCGGCAGCGCATGGAGGTGCACAAGACCTATTTCTCTCCCTACGTCGCCGCGCTCAGCCACAACCTCGCCCAGTTGCTGCCGGGCGATCTGAACATGTCGTTCTTCCCGAACTCCGGTGCCGAGGCCGTCGAGGGCGCGGTCAAGTTGGCGTACAAATACCACGAGGGCAGAAGAGGTCAGATCCTCCACGCCGACATCAGCTTTCATGGCAAGCTGCTCGGTTCCTCCGGCCTCACGGGCGGGGCACAGAGGCACTTCGCCTTTCCCACGATCCCCGGTATCGGGAGTTTTCGGTACGATGACCTCGACTCGGTGCGGGATGCGGTTTCCCGGGCTCGCCGCCAGGACGGTGGCTGCGATGTGTATGCCATTCTTATCGAGCCGTTCAGCGCGTCAACGATGCAGCTGTGCTCGGAAGAGTTCCTTCGCGGGCTGCGAGAGCTCTGCACCAAAGAAGAAATCATTCTGATTTTCGACGAGATCTATACTGGATGGGGCAAGGCCGGGAGCCTGTTCTACTTCATGCGCTATCCCGATCTCGTCCCGGATGTTCTCACGACGTCGAAATCCTTTGGCGGTGGCAAATCCTCGGTCTCGGCATACATCGCAAGAGAACCGGTATTTCGCAAGGCGTACGACAATCTCACCGACTCCCTGCTGCTCAGCACGAGCACGACATACTATGGGTTCGGCGAAGAGAACGTCACTGCCATAGAGGCCATCAATATCGCCGTCGAGGACGACTATCCGAAACGGGCGAGGGCCATCGAGCAGATCCTTGCGCCGGGTCTGGATCGAATCCGCAAGGAGCATGGCAATTCGGTGGCCGAGGTGCGTGGCGCCGGTGCGCTGTACGGGGTCTTCTTGGACGGCGGGCCGAAGATCCTCGATCTCGTGGCCAAGTTGGCCCCCAGCGGCCTGGCTCGTGACCCGAACTTCCGCGTCAAGCTGATCACCTGCGCGGTCATCGACGCTTTGTATCATGATCACGACGTCTATGCCTATTACACCCTCAATGGCCGCAACCCGCTCGTCGTGGCACCCCCCTTGGTGGCAGAGCCCGCGGATGTCGAGTACTTCCTGGACGCACTGGACCAGACCTTGGCCAAGGGCCTGTCGCGGCTCCTCGTCCGGTTCGTACGGGAGAAGGTGACGCCGCGATGGCCGAGCGGATCGTAGTGACAGGAAGCGCCGGAATGCTCGGCGGCGAACTGGTCCGGCATCTCGTCGGTGAGGGTCGTGACGTTCTCGGCGTGGACCTGCGTCCATCGTCCGGCTCCGAGGAGGGCTGGCGGCAACGGATCGGCGACATCCGCGACACCGCGATGCTGGCCGAGGCGATGGCGGGGGCCGACGCCGTCGTCCACTGCGCCGGCGCACTGCCCACCTACCCGGCCGCCCAGATCCATGACTTGATCGTCGAGGGCACCCGCAGTGCGCTTGAGGCCGGTCGCCGCGCCGGCGTCGAGCGCTTCGTCCACATATCGTCGACCGCCGTCTATGGGCTGCCCAAGCTGGTGCCCACCCCGGAGGATCATCCACGCGAGCCGGTTGATCCGTACACCCGGGCCAAGAGCGCGGCGGAGGAAGTCGCGGAAAAATACCGGGCGGACGGAATGTGCATTCCGATCCTGCGTCCCAAGACCTTCGTCGGCCCCGGCCGGATGGGCCTGTTCGCGATGCTCTTCGAATGGGCCGACGAGGGACGCAACTTTCCTGTTCTGGGCGATGGTAATACCCGCAACCAGATGCTGGCCATCGAGGACCTGGTGGCCGCTGTCGCCGGCGTCCTGTCGGCTCCGGCCGACGTAGCGGATGACACGTACAACATCGCCGCCGCGGAGTTCGGAACGGTGCGGGACAATTTCCAGGCGGTGCTCGACGCCGCCGGCCACGGCAAGCGGGTGGTCTCGCTCCCGGCTCGGCCGGCTCTGGGCGCGCTCCGCATTCTGGAGCGGATGCGACTCTCTCCTGTGTACGGGCGCCTGGCCCACAAACTGCTCGACGACTCTTACGTCAGCATCGACAAAGCCCGCGACCGGCTCGGCTTCCAGCCCCGGCTGTCCAATCGAGACGCGATCCTCCGCACCTACGAATGGTGGCAGGAGCAGCGCAGGAAAGGGGCGTCTGGGCCCGCGGGCCGGACCAGTCGCGATGCCTGGAGGCAGGGAGCATTGTCACTCGCGAAGATCTTCTTCTGAGCCGGGCCGGAGGTTGCAACATGCATGTCATGGGATCTACCGGTGTGCCAAGAAACTCGCGGCACCCGGACTCACCGCCGGATCAGGCCGCGGGCGGCCGGCTGCAGTGGGTCGTGGATCTTGTCCATTTGGCGCGGCCGCTGCACTCTGTCAAAGCGCTGATCTTCGTGCCGCTCGCGCTTATCGATGCTTGGCCGTGGAATGTAACAGTGGCCGGCGGAATCGCGTGGGCTGTGACCGCGTTCATGCTGGCCTCCGCCGCGGTGTACGTCGGCAACGACATCGTCGACCGGCACCGTGACGGCCGCCATGAGATTAAGCGCCATCGCCCCATCGCCTCCGGCCGGGTTCGGGTATCGGTGGGGTACCTCTACTGCGTCGGACTGCTCGCCTCGCTTGGCGCGGTGCTGGTCTTCGCACCCTTTCCGAGCTGGCCCGTGCTGGCGTACCTGGGGCTCAACGTGGCCTACAGCCTGGTTCTCAAGCACGTTCCGCTCGTGGACCTGGGCGCGGTGGGGCTGGGCTTCGTGCTCCGGGTCGTCCAGGGTTACCTGGCGATCGGCGGAGCCATCGCCGGTTGGCTGCTGGTCACGGTGTTCGCTATATCCGTCCTGTTTCTCATCGGCAAGCGACGCCAGGAACTCCTGGGTGCGGGAGCCACGCACCGGCCGGCGCTGCACGGCTACACGGTGGAGCTGACCAGCTGGCTGATGCAGGTCACAGCGGTGTTCGCGCTCATCTCCGGCCTAATGTATCTGGGCACCGGCGCTCCGCTGAGCCGCGACTACGGCCAGACGGCGATGGTGCTGTCCGCCCCATTCGCGCTCTTTATCGTCTTCCGGTATCTGCAGATCCAGCTTATGGACCGAAACAACGGCGATCCGGTGCGGAACCTGCTTCGTGACCGCGCCCTGCTGTGCGCTTCCGCGTTGTGGGCGATTACGCTCAGCATCCCATTCATGCTTCATCACAGTTCTGTCTTTGTGTAAATGCCAGACCTTCGCCGCGTCCCACATGAGGAACCGAAGACTGTTATGAGTGTCCATGAGTTCGACGTAGCGATAATCATCAACTATTACGCGCCGTACGTCAGCGGACTGACGATATATGCCCAGACGCTGGCTGAGGGATTGGCCAAGCGCGGGAGCCGGGTGGCGGTCGTGGCCGTCCAGCACGATGAGTCGCTGCCTCTTCGAGAGTTCCGATCCGGTGTCTCGATCTTCCGCAGCCCCGTCCGCTGCAGAATCGGGAGGGGGCCGGTGAGTCCGCAGTTCGTGCCACTTGTTCGACGGGTCGCCCGCCGGTCGGCCATCGTCAACCTGCATGTGCCGATGCTCGAAGTGGCGCCGATCACGCTGAGCGTGCGAGATCGGCCGCTGGTGATAACGCACCACACCGACCTATGGCTGCCGTCAGGAATGGTGAATGCGGTCGCGACGCGTGCGGTCGATCGTTCCACGTGGTTGGCCATGCGGTTTTCCGATGCCATCGTCCTGAACAGCGCTGATCAGGCACGTGGCTCCAAGCTGTGGTCCATGATCAGGCGGAGGCACTGGCGCGGGATCGCGCCACCGTGCCTTGATCGTCGTGGGGCTGAGCCGAGCTACCGTGACGGACCGGGGCTGCATATCGGATTCCTCGGCCGCATTGTAGAAGAAAAAGGGATCGAATATTTGATCCGGGCTTTTCAGCTGCTTGATGATCCGGATGCTCGATTGCTGATCGGTGGCGACTGGGTCGAGGTGGCCGGCGGCGGAATTGAAGATCGGCTTCGTCCGCTCATCGGCGACGACGATCGGGTGCGGATGCTCGGCATGCTGCGCGGAGCCCAGATCGACGACTTCTATGCGTCCATCGACGTCTTCGCTCTGCCGTCTATCTGGGAGTCCTTCGGCATCGTCCAGGCGGAAGCGATGATGGTCGGCGTCCCGTCGGTCACCACGGACCTTCCCGGAGGGCGCTCTCCCGTTATGGAAACGGGGTTCGGTCGCCGGGTTCCTATGCATGATCCTGACGCGCTGGCCCGCGCGATCACCGAGCTTGCGGCGCTGACTCCTGAAGAGCGCGCGGAGGGAGGGCGTAGGGCTCGGGAACTCTACGACAGGGAAATCTGCTTCAAGGCCTACGAGGAGCTGTTCCATCAGCTTGTTCCCCTCCAGGATCGTCCCTTCTTGATCGGTTCGCATCGTCAGACCACGATGGTGCGCTAGCGGTGCGTTCGTCGAAGGGCGCATTCAAGCTTCTGAGAGTGGTCATCTATTTGGCCCTCGCCATCTTCTTGTGCTGGCAGGTATGGCGCGTACGACATGAGCTTGAAGACAGCCTGAGTTCCGTGGGTCTGGGCGCCGTTGGTCTCGCGGTGGGGCTCACCGTGCTGGGGAATTTTCCTGGATTCTTCGGATGGCGGTTGCTGGTAACGCGTACCTGCGGTCGCCTGGCTCTTTCCGATGCGGCCTGGCTCTTCTTCGTCTCCGGAGTGACGATCTATCTTCCCGGAGCGATGTGGCCCACTGTCACCCAAGCCGCGCTCGCGCGGAAGGTTGGGGTGCCGGCGACCGGGCTTCTCGGTGCGGGCCTGGCGACGATGATCATGACCGCGATCGGCGGCACCATGGTCGGGTTGCTCGCCCTCCCGCAACTGGTGTCGAACGGTCCTCAATGGTGGCTGATACTGCCACCTTTGCTCTGCGCCTATGCGGTCATGCTGGCGCCGCCCCTGCTGAGACGACTGATCGGACTCGGCCAGCGGATATTGCGACGTGGCGAGCGTGAGATCACGCTTCCCACCGGCAAGGTGTCAACGGCGGTGATCGCCCTGAGCGTCCTTGGATGGTGGTGCACGGGCCTGCATGCGGCGGTCATCGGGATCGCCCTTGGCGCGCCGGCGATGTCTGCCATGACGCTTGGCGTGGGGGGCTTCGCGCTGAGCGCCGTTGCCGGAGGGCTGTCGTTCGCGCCCGCCGGCTTGGGGGTACGCGAGGCCGTGCTCAGCCTCACCTTCGGCGTCCTGCTCGGTGGCCCGGATCTGGTCACTCTGTTGTTGTTGAGCCGGGCCATCACGACCTTGGGCCACGTGGGCGCGACCCTGGGCGTTCTGGGGTTGCTGGCCGGAATTCGCTGCGTAAAGGGCGGCAGAACAGCGAGAAACCGTCAGGCACGCTATCGACAGGCTAGTTAGGACGCACGTTTCGATGGAAGACACGCAGGCGCCAGAAGCCCATTCGTCCTTGTCCTCGACCGGCGAAGACGTCACCGGGGATCCACAACAGATCCCGACGGCCCGCCGCTGGTGCAGGGGAACGCGACTCCTCGTAGCCGCCACAGCGGCGTGGATCACCTATCTCGGCTTGCTCATCCTGTTCGCCGGACGCTGGTGGGTGTGGTCCATCTTCGAAGCCACCCCTCCGGTGGCGGCGGTGGCGGTGCCGCTGCTGCTCCTCGTATTCGTGTGGTTCGCGCGCCCGGTCCGCCGCTGGCTGTCGATTGTCCTGGTTTGCCTGCTGGTGGTCGGGGGCTATCTGGCTGGCTATGGCCGTGGATGGTCGGGTACCACCACAAGCGCCCCCGGGGGGATCAAGGTGTTCTCGTGGAACACCGGATACTGGCAGATGTGGGATGACAAGGAAGCCTTCTACGCCTTCCTGCGCCGGCAGAATGCCGATGTCTATCTCTTGCAGGAATATCTCTACGCGAAGGAGGCCGCGCCGTACAATCACGTGTTCCGCATTGATGAATCGGCTCGGTTGCGCGCGGAGTTCCCGGGATACCAACTGTCCGTTGACAGTACATTCGTCACTCTTTCTCGGCTGCCCATCGTCGCGACGCACCATCAGCAACTTCCCGATACTGGGTCGGATTGGTTCTGGAAGGCGGCCAAGGCCCAGCGCACCGACATCCGGGTCGATGGGCGCACGGTCTCCTTCTACAACGTTCATCTGCCGACGCCCTTCCGGCTGGGGGACAACCCCTTTCGCGGAAGTCTCTCCGGCGTCTTCACGAACCAGACCCTCCCGCTCCTTGAGGAACAGGCCAAATGGCGGCTCAAGGAGTTGCACGGATTGCGGACGGATATTGCCGGCAATCCCCATCCGGCGGTGCTGGCAGGTGACTTCAACACGCCCTGGATGGAGCTGTACCCCCTCGGAGCCGGTACGCAGGCGCATTGGCCCCAGGGCTCCGTGGCACCACCTCACACGTGGCCTGTCCGCGACTACTCGTTGCCCCCGCTGTGGCGTCTCGATTGGCTGTACACCAAGGGCGACGTGGCCGTCTCGAACCACCAGCTCGCCGGTGGAGGGGCCTTCTCCGACCATCTGGCCCAGCAGTTCCGCGTAGACGTTCCCCGTCCCTCGTGACCAAGGACAGCGCGGCCGACGAGAAAGGAACAGGCACGATGCAGGTCATGGCTACCGGGCTCGGCCGTACGGGAACGACCTCCCTTGAGGTCGCGCTGGTACGGCTCGGGTTCGGACCGTGCTTCAGCGCGGGGGAGATATTTACCAGAACTGAGTTGATCCGGCCGCTTCTTGGGATCATGCAGGATGACTCGGCGCATTGGGGAGACATCCTCGACGGCTATGAATCACTTCTCGGCGAACCGGCCTCCGCCTGCTGGCAGAGGATTTTCCACAGTTATCCGGAGGTGAAGGTCGTCCACACGGTGCGCGACCCCGAGCGCTGGCTGGACAGCATGCAGAAGACGCTCTTCAAGCGGCGCGGGCGCGTCAATTCGCTACCAGGCAGGGCCGCCGTCCTCCTGTCGTCGATGGGCGGTACGGATCTCGCTCCACTTGTCAGGCTCTTTCAGCTCACGCTCGAAGCGCGGGCCCAGCGACTGGTGGCCGAGCGGAAACCGCAACGCGCCATCGAGCTGTTCCAGGAGCACACGGCTCTGATTCAGGAGACCGTTCCCTCTGACCGGCTACTCGTTCTCGACGTTCGCGCGGGCTGGGAGCCTCTCTGCGAATTCCTCGATGTACCGGTGCCGGCTGAGCCGTTCCCCCGGATGAACGACACAGCGGAGTACCGCAGAAGCCGCGGCGGTTTCGGCGGAAGGGCCGTACCGCTGCTCCTGGGCCGGACGAGGCCCTGGCCGGGGCGTGAAGTCGGACAGTCCGCCTCGTCCTGAGAAGACGATCTCGCCGGACGAAGGTCATCGTGCCCAGCCGTCGCGTGGGTGCAGGTCACCGGGGCCTTCGTCATCGCGCCGCCTCATCCGGTTCCGAATCGACATGGCCGCGGTCCGTTGTGCGCGTTCCATAACCATCGGTGCCCGCCAGAACTGCGGGCCGTGTCGATGGTCGATAACGGATCAAAAGCGCGCCAGGCTAGCGTCCAGCACGACATATCAATTCGCGATGACCACGGGAATGGCCGCTCTGTCACACGCTGCGCGAAGGGTTGACGCCTACCGGTAAGCAAATATCAACTACGGAGGTTTTATGCTCCACATCGCAGGCGGCCGGTTCGAATTCGTCGGGAGGATCGGGGCATTGACATGCTGAACTCTGGGGTGACAGGACAGGTGGAGTTCCGGCTGTTGGGTGCCATGGAAGTGCTCAAGGACGGTACTCGCGTCAACCTCGGTGGGGCGCGGGAACAGACCCTGCTCGGCGCGCTGCTGTTGCATGCGAACGAGCCCGTGAGCGTCGGCTATCTCGTCGAATCCGTGTGGGATCGCCCGCTGGCATCTCCGGAAACCAATCTGCGGAGCTATGTGTGCAGTCTGCGCCGTCGCCTGCACGCGTTCCTGGGCGGCGGAGACCGGCTGCTCACCCGCAGCGGTGGCTACCTGTTCGTGGTTCAGCCCGGCGAACTGGACGCCGAAGTCTTCGAGAGGTTACTGGACGATGCCGAGCGCGTGCTCGCCGCCGATGACCTGCCTCGGGCGGTGACCGTACTGCGGGAGGCGGTAGGACTGTGGCGGGGCGCACCCGTGCAGGGCGGCCGGGCGGGGCCTGCCTTGCGTTCGGAGCTCACCCGGCTGAGCGAGCGGCGGTTGTGGGCGTTGGAGCAGTACCACCTGACGAGAATCCGGCTCGGCGAGCACGCGGCGGCCTCCGACGACCTGCACCGGCTGGTCACGCATCATCCCCTGCGCGAGGAACTCTGGGCCCTGCTCATGGTCGCGCTCTACCGGTCCGGCCGTCGCGCCGAGGCACTGGACGCTTACACGCGCGTTCGCAGGCGGCTGGCCCACGAGCTCGGCATCGCTCCCGGACCCCGGCTTCGGCAACTCCACGCCGCGGTCCTGCACGACGATCCCGTGCTCGCGCTTCGCCGGCCGACCGGTGTGCTGGCGGAGCCCGTACCTCAGCCGACATAGCTCCCCGATCCTGGGCGAATCGTCGACCTGAACATACCCCGACGGCCGGCGCACGCCAGGTGGTCGCCGGAACGGGCACCGGCCGGGATTCCAGCGGGTTCAGGCGGTGTGCTGGAGGATGGCGGCGGCGATGCGGGGGAGTGCCGGCGCGGGCAGGCCGTGGCCCATTCCCTCGATGGGCACCAGGACGCCGCCGGGGATCGCCGCGGCCAGCGCGCGGCCCTGTTCGAAGGGGGCCATGGGATCCTCCGTGCCGTGGATGACCAGCGTGGGGGCGGTGATCGAGCCGACAAGATCGGAACGGTCGCGTGAGGCCATCACCGCGAGGATGTGGTTCCGCATCGAGTGAGTCATGTCGCCGGCTCGGGCCGCTTCCCGCTCGATGACCCGGCGCGTGGCCGCCTCGTCGAACGGGGCGATCGAGCCCGACAGGATGCGGGCCAGGTCGATCCGGGACTGGATGCGCTGCTCGTCGGTGGTGGGAGGGTCGGTGGTCTGCCGGGCGTCCCACGCGACCAGTCGCGGGTCGCGCTCGGAGCCGCGGAAGCTGCTGGTCTGAGGGTCGACGGCGGCGGCCGCGGACATGACGGCCGTCAGGGTGCGCACCCGGTCAGGGTGTTCCAGGGCGATCTCCTGAGCGATCATGCCGCCCATCGAGGCTCCGACCACGTGCGCGGCCTTGACGCCCAGCCCGTCGAGCAGGCCGATCGCGTCGTCGGCCAGGTCGGTCAGGGTGTATGGGCGTGTCTCGTAGTCGACGGAGCCGGACAGGCCGGTGTCGCGGTTGTCGTAGCGAATGACATGGCGCCCTCCGGCCTGGAGCATGTCGCACAGGTCGTCCGGCCAGGAGGTTCCCTGGGCGCCGAGCCCCATCACGAGCAAGATCGCCGGGTCGTCCGGATCTCCCAAGGTCTCGCACCACAGTCGGATCCCGTTGCTCTCGATCCAGCGTTCCATCGCGTGCTCCCGTCTCGGCAGACTGCTTCCGCCAAAAAGTATAGACGCGTTAACTTTTTGGCGGAAGTGGTCAGGGAGCGGGCGCCCGCATCACCGCGAGCATCTGCGCTCTCAGGTGGTCACGGACAACCGCGACGTCGCCACCGAGACGGGCGGCGATCACCGGCGTGACCATGCCCATGGCGGATATGACCGCGATCTGGGCGCCCAATGCGGACAGGTCCGGCCGTACCTGGAGAAGGAGGGAGACCCACTCCTCGCGCACCACGCGCATCTCACGGATGAGACGTCGGCGGTCCTCCTCGGGGAGCCTCGGCAGCTCACCCTGAAGGATCAGCATCAGCTCCTGGTTCTCCAGGGCGAATGCCGCGAACCACTCGATGAGCGCGACCAGTCGCTCCTCGGGAGACTGCTCCCGCGCGGTCAGTACGGCCCGCCCGCCCTCTCCCAGCCGTTCCAGCGACAACTCGATCAACGCGATGAGAATGGCCTGCTTGCCCGCGAAATGCCGGTAGACCGCGGGCCCGCTGACGCCGGCCGCCGCGCCGATGTCGTCGATCCCGGTGAGGTCGTATCCGCGCTCGACGAACAGGCGGGCGGCCTGCAGCAGGATGACCCGCTTGCGCGCCCCGTGCTTGCGCCCGCTGCCGACGAAAGCCTCCAACTCGGCCATCACGGGCCCGTCTGATGTCACCGCCCGCCTCCGTTCCTGTCCTGGGTGACGCTCAACGTACGACACCGAGACGCCGGAGGGCGATGAGGCCGTCAACCTGGGGCGCACCCACCGACAGAAAGGGCGCCGATGGGTTGACCTCAATATTGGTTGAGGTTACAGACTGAGCTCATGAGCGAAGACAGAGTGATCATTTATGAAGAGGTGGGCGCCGACCCACTGGCCGACGTCCTGGTGATCGAGAACGAGCACGGCAGGACCCGGGTCCGGGCAGTCCCGGAACCCGGGCAACTGGCCGGACTGGTGAAGCGGCTGGCCGCCGAGGGTGTGGACCGGTTCGAGTTGTGCGGCGGGTTCGGGGCCGTGGGGCATGCCGAGGCGCGCCGGGTCCTGGGGGAGAGCGTCCCGGTCGGGGCGATCTACTACGGGTTCGAGTCGCTGACCTCCGTCGCCGACTACAAGGCGCGGTTCGAGGCGGGCGAGGTCCTGGCGGAGGCGTTCCTCATCGTGCACCCGGGTGCCGACCCCGGGTCCGACCGCGTGGTGCGGCATCGGGACGAGGGCGGGCGTACGACATTGCTGGGGGTCCCCGACCTCGCCGGCGCCGCGGCGGCGGCCGCCGCGATGGCCGGTGAGCTGCAGCTCATCGAGGTGTACGGCGGGCGCCGTCCGGACGACGCCGAGCCGGTCATCCGAGCGGCCGTCGAGGCCGGGGTTCCCGTGGGCATGAGCGCGTTCTGAGAACGGGGTCAGCGCGGCCAGGGGTGGTGGTAGACGACCCGCTTGCGGGGCGCCTCGTTCAGCATCCACAGGCGGTCGGAGGCCGGTTGGCAGGCGAGGTTCTCCAGGTTGGTTCCGCCGCGGGTCCACAGCTTGGTGGGCTCGCCGGTCCCGGCGGTGTAGACGCAGCTGGGGATGTCGTACATGCCGCCGACCCACTCCGGGCACGGTCCGGCCAGCACGTACCGGCCGTCGTGGGAGGTGCCGCCGTGCAGGCCCGGGATCCGGGTCCGCAGGCGGGCGCCCGCGGTGCCGGTGAGCAGGCCGGTCGCCTGGTCCACCGGCCAGCGCACGATGTCGCCGGTGGACGTGGTGAACTGCGCGGGGCCGCTGGACCGGCCCGGCGTCGAACGTGCCGCTTGCCTCGCGGACGCCGACCTACCAGAATGTCGTTCTAGAAAGGGGGTCGGACATGAAGGCAGCACGTGTCGCCTGGCGCCGCCTCGAACCGGTGCACGGCATGATCTACTTCGTCCCCGAGGCCCATGACCGCTATGCCGCGCTGGGTCTGAAGGACCGGGCGGGCTACTTCGCCTCCCGCTCGGCGCCGTTCGGGCGGGCGTCCGCGGAACTGGTCATCGCCACCTTCTACAACTTCAACCCCGATCTCGTACGGCGGGCCGTACCGGCGGCATGGGACGTCACCACCCCCGACAAGATCCTCGACGCCCGCCGCGAAGCCGCGGCCGCGGCCCTGCGCAGAGCCGGGATCCACGAGCAGCCGACCATGCCGGAAACGCTCACCCTGGCCAGAAGGGCGGCCGAGGCGGCGTGCGAGCATCCGCACGGCCGCCCGCTGTTCGCCGCGCACGCCACGCTGCCCTGGCCGGACGAGCCGATCGAGCAGCTGTGGCACGCCCAGACGTTGCTGCGCGAGTTCCGCGGCGACGGCCACGTGGCGACCCTGCTCACCGAGGGCATCGGCCCCCTGGAGGCGCTGGTCCTGCATGCCGCCAGCGGCACGGTCCCGCCGGTGTTCCTCAAGGTCAGCCGGGCCTGGCCGGAGCAGGAGTGGACGGCGGCCGAGCAGCGACTGCGTGAGCGCGGCCTGGTCGAGGGCGAGGAGCTCAGCGAGCAGGGCAAGACCCTGCGCAAGCACATCGAGGACCGCACGGACGAACTCGCACTGTCCGCCTACGCCGCGCTGGGCGAGGACGGCTGCGAACGGCTGGCGGAGATCTCCCGCCCCTTGGGCAGAGCCGTGGTGGATCAGGGCCTGCTGAACCTCGGCTGACCGCCGTCAGGCGGTGAAGACGCGTTCCGCTTCGTCGCGTTGGGTGTGCAGGTCCCAGTAGAGAGGGGCGATCTCCTCGGCCTGCGCGGTCGGGGCGCCGGGAGGGCCGCCCGCGCCGATCCACACGCCGATGGCGACGTGCGCGGCCTGGATGCCGGTGCCGGCCAGTTCCTTGCGCAGGTTGAGTACCCAGTTGCGCAGCGCTGCCTGGGCGGCGTTGACGTTGCCGAGTATCGGGTGGGGGTCGACCGAGCCGCCTCCGTTGGTGTAGAGCAGGGTGCCCGCGCCGGCCTCACGCATCGCGGGGAGGACGGCCCGGGTGGCGGTGATGGCGCTGTAGAGGAGCAGGTCGATCAGCCCCTGCACGTCGGACGGGTTGGTCTGGGACGGGGAGGCGAGGGCCAGGGAGCCGATGCTCGGGGCCGGGGAGTGCTCCAGGACGTCGATGCCGCCGAAGCGGGTGGCGGCGTCCTTGAGGGCCTGGGTCAGCGCGTCGTGGTCGAGCACGTCGGCCGGGAACGCGGCGGCGGTGACGCCCTCCGCGGTGAGCCGGCCGGCGAGGTCGTCGAGCTTGGCTCGGTTGCGGGCGATGAGAGCGACGTCGTAGCCCTGAGAGCCGAAGGTGCGGGCGATGGCGAGGCCCATGCCGGGGCCGGCGCCGACGATGGCGAGAGTAGGCATGATCAGTTCACTTTCTCTTGGGTACGGGTCAGGAGGTGCTCCAGCGAAGACGGCTTCAGCAGGCGCGGAAGATCGCCTCCCATGCCGCCCGGTTCTTCCGTACCGAAGGTGCGGAGCGTCACGGACGGTGAAGAGGGAAGGCGCTGCCGAGCGGGAAGGACCGGTGGATTCCCCCTGATTCCTACTATTTGTGCGTAACGTCAAGATAGGACAGCATGGAGAGGCTTACAAAAGGCACATCACTGTGCGTCACGGAGGGGAATGTGCGTCATGGAGCACGCGGAGGGATCGGCGACCGCCGCGAGCCGGGGGCCCTGCGCGGCGATCCCGGCCGACCAGATGGCCTTCGTCCGCCAGATCCTGGACCGGGTCGGCGACAAGTGGAGCATGCTGATCATCTCGATCCTTGAGGACGGCGCCCTGCGCTACACCGACCTGCAGCGCGACGTCCCCGGCATCTCCCAGCGCATGCTCAGTCACACCCTGCGCCAGCTCCAGCAGGACGGGCTGATCACCCGCACGGCCTACGCGGAGGTTCCGCCGCGTGTCGAGTACACCCTCACCCCGCTCAGCCACGGCCTGCTCGACATCGTCAAACAGCTGATCGGCTGGGCCTCCGACCACCACGACGAGATCCGCGCCCACCGCGACCGCGCCGCGGCCACGGGTCGGGGGTCGGCGCCGTAGCGGGCGCCGCCGCATACCCGCCGCGCCGAGCCAGCTGCCGGCCATGAGGCTGAAGCGTCACGTGGGAATGACGTCGGCGGAATCAGGAAGGTGTCGTCGAGTGCCGCCTGGAGGGCCGCCACGACCTGCGCCTGGGTGGTGAACCGGTCGCCGAAGCGGTCCGGTCGCCAGTGGTCCAGGGGCGTGCCGCGGGTGATGTGGCCGGCCAGGGCCTTGCCGTACCCCACGCCGAGGACGAGGAGCCGGACGCCTGGCGGGCGCTCTCGCGCTTCATCCACCGAGCCGCCGCCGAACTGCGGCTGGCCACCTGGCTGTCGATCTGGTTCGCCAGCACCTGGGAGCAGGTCCACGCCGACCCCGAACAACGGCGGCTGCGCCAGATCCTGCTGAAGATCCTCGACCGGCTCGTCCAGCGGGCCCAGGCCGACGGCGACCTGCGCCGCGACGTGGACGCCGGAGATCTGGCGATGATGACGGCCCTGCTGCTGCGGCCCATGCCCGGCCTGCGCACCGAGCTCACCCAGCGCGGCGTGGACCGCTACCTGGCGCTCATGCTCGACGGCCTGCGCGCCCACCCGGACGTCCAGCGGCTGCCCGACGGCGAGGTCGGCCTGGCCGACCTCGGCGGCGACTCAGTGTGATCAGCGGCCGGCGGTAAGGTTGCGCACCGCCTCGGCGATCGCCCCGCCGATCTCGTCGGCGTGGCCGGGCCGGTGGGGGAGAGCGGCGGCGCCGACGGGGCCGTCGGAGGTGGCCAGGGCGACGATGAGCGCCAGGAGGATGTCTGGTTTGAAGGTGTCGCTGAGGCGTCCTTCGCGCTGGGCGGTTTCGATCGCGCCCAGCTTGGCGGCGTGAGAGGGCGAGATCGCGGTGGGATCGGGCCGGTCCGCGCGTTCCAGCCGGTGCCAGGCGACCAGCCGGATGACCGAGGGGTGCCGATGACAGTGCTCGTGGACACGCCTGGCGTACCCGGGCAGGTCATCGACCGTGAACGGAACCGCGTCCAGGCCCTTGGCGACCTCGGCGTCGAAGACCGTCTCGAACAGGGTGTCCTTGTTCGTGAAGTAGACGTAGATGAGGTTCTTGTTCACCGAAGCCGCCTTGGCGATACGGTCCACCCGGGCGCCGGCGAATCCGTAGGCGGCGAACTCCGCGGTGGCGGCCTGGAGGATGCGGCTTTTGGTGGCCTCGGCGCGGGACATGGCGTCCATTGTGACAGAGTGACTAACCGGTTAGATGGCGCCGACCGGCCAGGAGATGTACTTGTGCTCCAGGAACTCGGCAATGCCGTAGGCGCCGCCTTCGCGGCCGAGGCCGCTGTGCTTGAACCCGCCGAAGGGCGCGTCGGGGTTGATCCCCCAGGAGGCGTTGATGTTGACGGTGCCGCTGCGGATCCGGCGGGCGACGGCGTGGGCGCGAGCGAAGTCGCGGGTGAAGATGCCGGCGTTGAGGCCGTAGTCGCTGTCGTTGGCGATCTGTACGGCCTCGTCGTCGCCGGAGAAGGGGATGACCACGTTGACGGGGCCGAAGAACTCCCGCTGGGCGATGGTCATGGAGTTCTCGACCCCGGTGAACAGGGTGGGCTCCAGGTAGAAGCCCTGAGCAAGGCCGGGCGGGCGGTTGCCGCCGTAGGCGAGGACGGCGCCTTCGGCCTGGCCTTGGCGGATCATCGCCTCGACGCGGTCGCGCTCGGCGGCGCTGATGAGAGGGCCCATGACCGTCGCCGGGTCCGCCGGGTCGCCGATGGTGACGGCGGCCAGCATCGGGATCACCTTGGCGACCAGTTCGTCGTGCACGCGTGCGTCCACCAGGGTCCGCGTCAGCAGCAGGCAGCCCTGTCCCGCGTTGGTGACGGTGTTGCCCACGACCTCCAGCGCCGCCCTGTCCAGGTCGGCGTCGGCGAAGACGATGTTGGCGGACTTGCCGCCCAGTTCCAGGACCACCTTCTTGAAAGTGGCCGACGCCTGCGCCGCGATGGTACGGCCGACCGTGTCGGAGCCGGTGAAGCTGACGACGTCGACGCCGGGGCTGCTGGTCAGCTCCACTCCCGCGGCCACGTCACCGGAAATGATGTTGACCACGCCGGGCGGGAACCCGGCCTCCTCGACGAGTTCGGCGAGCAACAGGACCTGCAGGCTCGTGTGCGGGGACGGCTTGATCACCGTGGTGCATCCGGCGGCCAGCGCCGAGGCGAGCTTGTGCACGGTCAGCGGGACCGCGGCGTTGAACGGCGTGAGCAGCGCCGCCACCCCGGCCGCTTCCCTGGCCACCACGCCCTGGGTGGTCTGCGGCCGCCCGGTCATCGACGGGGCCGCGTGCGGGTTGAGCGGCGTGGTGAAGGTCATCGAGGGCAACAGCCGGTCGGCCACGTCGTACAGGAAGTCGATCGCGCTCCGCACGTGGACGGCCTCGGCCAGCGGCCGGGGGAAGCCGCTCTCGCGCACGACCAGGTCGGCGAACTCCTCCCGGCGCTCGTGCAGGGCCTGGCCCAGGCGGCGAAGCAGATCCGCGCGGTGGCGGGGAGCGGTGTGCGGCCACGGGCCATGGTCGAAGGCCCGGCGAGCGGCGGCCACCGCCCGTGCGGCGTCGCCTCGTGAGGCCGAGGGGGCGGTGCCGAAGGGCTGCCCGGTGGCGGGGTTGACGACGGGCAACACCTCCTGAGTCGGTACCCACTGGTTGTCGATGAACAAACGGTCGGCCATCACACGGTCCTAACTAACTGGTTATCCAAGTTGGCTGCCGCAAGAGAACCTAGAACTAACCATCCGGTTAGTCAATCCGACCGTCGACCGTGTATCGATGAGGTGTGAAGCGGTACGGGGATCTCAGCTGAGCGGGCGAGTCGTACCATGAGGCCGTGCACGCCGTCATTCGTTCCCTGTGGAATGAACCGCGTCCCCCCGATCCGCCCGCGCGAGTGCCGCGTGACTGGGTGCTCGTGGGCGCGCTCGTGCCGGTCGCGCTGCTCGAAGGCTTCCTCCGCCCCGACCTGCCCCACCGGGTCGTCGCCGTGTCACTCACCCTCGTCCTGCTGCCCACGCTGCTGTGGCGGCGGACGCATCCGCTGCGGATGCTCCTGATCGTCTTCGCCGCCACGGCACTCGCGCCGCTGCTGACCGGTGGCGCGCCCTCGGAGGCCTACTCCCTGGCCTACCTGCTGATCCTCGTCTACGCGCTGGCCCGCTGGGGATCGGGGCGCGAGATCGCGATCGGACTGGCCGCCATGATCACGGCGGTCGGGCTTTCGACCGCCTTCGGCCGCATGGAGCCTTCCGACGTGGTCGGCTCGTTCGCCGTGATGTCGGCGGCCACGACGCTCGGCATCGCCCTGCGCTACCGGGCCAGAGCCCGCTCGCGTGAGCTGGACCAGGTCAAGCTGCTCGAACGCGCCCAGCTCGCCCGCGACCTGCACGACACCGTGGCCCATCACGTCTCGGCCATGGCGATCCGCGCGCAGGCCGGGTTGGCCACCTCCGCGTCGCGGCCCGACGCGGCGACCGACGCGCTGAAGGTGATCGAGGAGGAGGCGGCTCGGGCGCTGGCCGAGATGAACAGCATGGTCCGCGTGCTGCGCCAGAACCAGCCGCCCGAACTGGCGCCCGGACGCGGGGTCGCCGATCTCGCGGAACTGGCCACGCGGGGCTCCGCCGTACCGGCTGTGAAGGTGAATCTCCCCGGCGACCTCGGCGAGCTGCCGGCGTCGGTCGGGGCGGCGCTCTACCGGCTGGCGCAGGAGTCGGTCACCAACGCCAGGCGGCACGCGCGCCACGTCGGCCTGATCGAGGTGAGCGTCAGCGCGGAGGAGGAGTGTGTACGGCTGAGCGTGACCGACGACGGCTCACCCCCGGCCGCCCCCAGGCCCGGCTCCGGCTACGGCATCATCGGCATGATCGAACGTGCCGAGTTGCTCGGCGGCACCTGCCAGGCCGGACCCGGCCCCGAGCACGGCTGGACGGTCACCGTCGTCCTCCCCAGGGCGGGGAGGCGGTCGTGAGCGTGCGAGTGCTCGTCGCCGACGACCAGGAGATCGTCCTCACCGGCCTCACCATGATCCTCGACGCCCAGCCCGGCATCGAGGTCATCGGCCAGGCGGGCGACGGCAGGCGCGCGGTCGAGCTGGCCCGCCGCCTGCGTCCCGACGTCTGCCTGTTCGACATCCGCATGCCCGGCCTCGACGGCATCCAGGCCACCCGCTCCCTGGCCGGTCCCGACGTCGCCGACCCGCTGGCCGTGGTCGTCATCACCACCTTCGACCTCGACGAGTACGTCTACGCCGCGTTGCGCGCCGGTGCCAAGGGCTTCCTGCTCAAGAACGCGGGCGCGGCCCTGCTCTCGCAGGCCGTCCACGCCGCCGCCTGCGGCGACGCGCTCATCGCGCCGAGCGTCACCGCGCGGCTGCTCGGTGTCTTCTCGCGCACCGGGCCGGCCTCTCCGCCCGTACGGCCGATCGAGACGCTGACGGAGCGGGAGGAGCAGATCTTGCTGACCGTGGCGCGCGGACGCACCAACGGCGAGATCGCCGACGAGCTGCACATTTCGCTCAGCACGGTCAAGTCGCACATCGCCAGCCTCATGGCCAAGCTCGGCGCCCGCAACCGCGTCGAGATCGCCATGTGGGCCTACGAGACGAACCGCGTCTAGGACCTGCGGATGATCCACTCGGCGACCGCCAGATTGATCAGCCAGCCCGCGGCCATCAGCAACGCCTTGGGAAGCTGACCAGGCGTGCCGGCGACCAGAAACCACGGCAGTAGCGTGAACGCCTGCGTGCCCGCGCCCAGGGCGATCGCGTAGGCGCGCATCATCCAGGCCCGGTGGGCGGCGATGTCACGGCGCAGGATCGCGAGCAGACCGAGGGCCAGCGAGGCGGCCATGGCCGTACCGAAGATCACGCGAAAGACGCCCAGCAGCGTGCCGTCGGTCTCCGGCAGCGGGCTGAACAACGTCATCCACATTCCGGCGAGCGCCGCCACCAGCCCCGCGGGCACCAGTACGCGCCCGGCGGCGCGATGCCAGCCGGGACGGTCGCGCCGCAGACCGGGCGCGAACTGGAAGGCGCCGACGACGGTATAGACGGTCGCGCCCGCGATGTGCAGGCTCACCGGAAGCGGCGCGGCGAAGAAGCGCGCGTTGTCCGGCGTGATCGCCGCCCCCACGGACAACTCGGTCATGCGGATCGCGCCCGCGACGATCGGAACGGCACTGAGCGCCAGCAGCGCGGCCGGGATGGTACGACTCCTCATGCCTTCGATCGTGGCGAGCCGGGCCGCGCCCGGCATCGCTCCTCAGGCTCCCGCGGAGACGTCCTATCGGCCGCCAATCAGGCGTACTTTCGGCTGATGAGCGGCGCGGGCGCCGTTCCTACCCTGACGAGTGTGATGAGAGCATTCCTCCTGAGCTCGTACGGCTCAGCCGACGCGCTGCGTCTCACCCGGGTCCAGAAGCCCGAACCCGCCGCCGGCGAAGTCCTGGTCAAGGTGCACGCCACCTCGGTCCAGCCCTACGACTGGCACCTGATGCGCGGCCAGCCGTACATCGCCCGCCTGATGGGCGGCGGCCCCGGCCTGCGCCGCCCGAAGATCTCCATCCTCGGCGCCGACGTCGCCGGCACGGTCGAGTCGGTCGGCGAGGGCGTCACCGCCTTCCGGCCGGGCGACGAGGTCTACGCCATGCCCAAGCAGGGCGGCTTCGGCGAGTACACCCGCGTGCCCGCCGGCGAGCTGGTCCCCAAACCCCGTAACCTCTCCTTCTCCCAGGCCGCCGCGGTCCCCATGGCGGCCAACACCGCCCTGATCGCCCTGCGCGGCTGCTACCCCGGCCAGAACGTCCTCGTCAACGGAGCCTCCGGCGGCGTCGGCACCTTCGCCGTCCAGATCGCCAGGGCGCTCGGCGCGAAGGTCACGGCCGTCTGCGGTCCTCGCAACCTCGCCCTGGTCGCCTCGCTCGGCGCCGAGGAGGTCATCGACCGTACTCGTGAGGACTTCACCCAGCGCCGCCAGCGCTACGACCTCCTGCTGGACATCGCCGGCGGCCCCTCCACCGCCGCCTGCCGCCGCGCCCTGACCCCCAAGGGCGCGCACGTGCTGGTCGGGGGCCCGGGCGGCCGCTGGCTCAGCCCAGCGGGCCGGATGCTCACCACGATGCTCGCCGGGCCGTTCGTCTCCCAGCGGGTCGCGATGGCCGACGTGGTCCGCTGCACCGACAACCACCGCAACCTGACCACGCTGGCCACCCTGCTCGAATCCGGCCAGATCTCTCCGGTGATCGATCGCAGTTACCCGTTCGAGCAGATCCCGGACGCGATCCGCTACCAGGAACAGGGCCGTTCAGCGGGCAAGGTCGTCATCACGTTCGGGGATTGATGCCCTCCTTGACCGGCCATACGCCCGCCCTCGATAGCTGTTCGCCGATGCCAGGGTGGCCATTCGCGTAAGTTGCTCGCATGCGGCGCAGAACGCTGAGCTATGAGGACGCGGTGCGGGTCCTGGGCAAGGAGAGCGCTGTGGTCCGGGCGCTGGGACAACTCGCCGGTTCCGGGCTGACGGTCGCCTCGGCCGGGGGCAGCGAGGTGGCGCTGAGCCTGTTCGACCTCAAGGGGGAGGCGGAACGCCTCGCCCAGGACGCGGTCTCGGTCGTTCGCGAGCGTGTCTCCGGTCTGACCCGGTTCGAACGCAGCGAGTTGCTGGAGGCCGCCCATGCTGTGGTCATCGTGGCCGCGTTCTTCGGCGCGCTGGACGATCTCAACGAGGAGCATCGCACCGCGCTGAACTCCACGACACTCGACCTGACGCGGGCCGAGCAGGCCGGGCTGGCGGTGGGCCGCTCCGTGCGGCGCGGACGGCTCGCCGACCTGGTGGAAGTGCTCAACACCCCCGGCACCTTGCCCGACATGTACGACCGGTGGGTCGGTACTCCGCTCGTCGCCTACTACGAGACCCTGACGGAGCGGTTGCTGAGGTTCGCTCCCGGCACAACCGCCTGGGACAGCACGGACGAGACCACCCGCCGACGCTGGACGGCCGCCCTCAAGGCCGATCTGCCCAAGCTGGCGACCACCCGATACGAGAAGATGCTGCGGCAACTGGCCGGCGACTATCCGGAAGTGGCCTTCTGGGCTCATCAGGCAGGCGTCCGAGTGCTTCTGGACGAGCTCAGAGCCGCCCGGCAAGACGCCGCGGACACGGGGACGATGCTGGCAGGGCTGGCCCGGATGGTGCGCTGGATGTCCCAGGGCCGCGCTCCCGACGAGCTGCGTTCGGCGCTCGCCACCGAGTATCAGGCACAGGTCGACCGCCCGCTGGCCGATTCGGACGCGGTTCCCGACGGGGTACGACCGCCAAGCTGCATGGACGTCTACATCAATCCCTCCTACAGGCGGCTGACCCGGCTCGGCCGAGTGGCCGAGCAACCCGAGCAGGTCAGCGAAGGCGGCTGGCAGAGCGCGGAATCCGGCGAGGACCTGGAAACCTTCCTGCTCCAGCACCTCATCAGCCCGGCCGCCACCAGCGCTCCACTGGTGGTCCTCGGCCAGCCGGGCACGGGGAAATCACTGCTCACCCAGATGCTCGCCGCGCAGCTCCCGCCGGACGACTACCTCGTCATCCGGGTGGAACTGCGCAATGTGCCGGCCGACGCCGACATCCAGCGCCAGATCGAGGAGTCGCTGCGGACGCTCACCCAGGTGGAGCACGAGTGGCCGACGGTGGCCGCCTCGTGCGCGCCCGCGCAGCCGGTGGTGCTCCTGGACGGCTTCGACGAACTGCTCCAGGCGAGCACCACCGTGCACTTCGACTACCTGGAGAAGGTCAAGGACTTCCAGGACAGGGAAGCGCGACGCGGTCGTCCCGCCGCTGTGATCGTCACCAGCCGCTCCTCGGTCGCCGACCAGGTCCGCTACCCCCGGGAGTCGGTGGTACTCCGGCTGGAGGAGTTCACGGACGAGCAGGTGCGCCGGTGGCTCCGACGCTGGCACGCCGGCAATCCGGCTCGCGCGCTGAGCACCGAGGAGGCGCTGGCCCACGGCGTGGTCGCCCGCCAGCCCCTGCTGCTGTTCATGCTGGCGTTGTTCCGCGCCGACGGCGGAGAAGTCCGGGGCAGGATGGGCAGCACCGAACTCTACGAGAGCCTGTTCAGCAGGTTCGCCGAACGCGAGGTCGACAAGCGGGGCCGGCACCTCAGCGAACGTGACCGTCGCGTGCTCGTCGCTCGCGAGCTGTATGTGATGTCCATGGTGGCCTTCTCGATGTTCAACCGCAGCTCGCAGAGCGTCTCAGAGGAGGACCTGGCCCGCGATCTGGAGATGTTGCCGTTCGCGGACGAGGCCCGGCGCCGTGCCACCGCCCAGGAGGTGGCCGGGCGCTTCTTCTTCAAGCTGTTCGTCCATCAGAGCCAGGCCGTCGAAGGCCACGTCATGATCCGCCGGTATGAGTTCCTGCACGCCTCGTTCGGGGAGTTCCTGGTGGGACGGTGGATCGCCGACGAGCTGGCGCGCATGGTCCAGCGGGTGCTGAAGAACGCCGACGACCCGCTCCCCATGCCGCCCGACGACACCCGGCTCCGCTCGATCGCGAGTTTCGCCGTCCTGGCCGACCGGGCCCGCGTCACGGAGGTCGTCGCCGATCGCCTGCTCACACGGCCTCCGGAGGAGCTCGTGGAGCTCCGAGTGCTGCTCATCCGGCTCCTCCGTGAGTGCATGGACAGCCGGGCGGCGGAGCTGGTGTCGCCGACGTACGAGCCGATCAGGCTCGGCCTGCCTGCCAGGTTCGCGGTCTACAGCGCCAACCTCTGCACTCTCCTCGTTCACACGGCCACGGCGTTGGAGGGCCACGACCCGAGCCTGGCGCGGATCCCCGTCAGCGCCATCCCGGACTTCTTCTCCATCACCCGTTCCTGGTACGCCCACCTCACCCGGAAGAGCTGGTACGCCATTCTCGAGGCCATTCAGGTGGCGGAAGATTCGCAAGAGCTCCACATTTCCTCATGCGGCGTGGCGTGGCGGCCCGATGCGGAGCCTTACCGGGCATCTGAATTCTTGGGATACGACACAGTGCGGGCAGATCCCCTGATTCTCCCGGGAACCCGGGTCGCGCGGATATTCAGAGAGACCGCGATGCTCGAGTCCGAGACCCAGCACGCCCTGCTGCAGACCCTGCTCCCGTTTCTCGGCGCGGTCGGCCTGGAGTTAAGGCCGGACTTTCCCATTGGCCTGTCCGGCGCGCTCGCCATGGAGTTACTGACCCGTCGGCAAGGGATCGACCCTGTCAGCCGATCACAGATCTACCTGGGGATACTGGCCAGTCCACCCCGGCTTAACGTCCGCTTCGCGCGGCTGTTGCTGGACGCGTTGCGGAGCGACTCCGACCGGGTTCAGACCTTGGTGGTCGCGCACGCCGGGCCCGCGTTCGAGCGCCTTGCCTGGGCGAATGTTCCAGCTTTCCTCGACACGATCCGGACGACCCGGACGAGCCAGTTCGATGTGCCTCCCGACTGGGCATCCCACCCGGATCTCGCTGAATCGGTCGACGTTCACAACTACCGCACCCTGCTGGGATTCCATGAGACGCCCCACAGCCTCGACGTGCGGGATCTGGCGCACCTGCTGGTTCTTCGCGACCTCATGGACCTGAAAGACCTCGATCAGGTCCAAGCCCTGTGCCGGCTGGTGCCGAACTGGGAGTATTCCGGTCACGGGCTCGTTCGGCTCGCGGTGTGGGCGGCGATGGCGGAGCGGGATCTCGTGGCGCACGCGCCCCCGTTCATCGAGCTGAGCCGGGCACAGGCTGATGGGCTCGACGCGATCGCGCCCGGCTACCTGGCAGGATTTCGCGAACTCGCTGCCTTCTGGGTGGATGAGGATCCGGTCCTGATCACTTGACGTCGGCGGCGGGCTGATCGGCCAGCCAGAGAATCGGCTCCAGCACGTTGATGGGCTGGACGGAGCCGCGGATGCGGTGTCCCTCCTTCATCGGGATGATGTTCTGGAAGTCTTCGGAGTCATAAGCTTGACGTCGCTGATCGATGTAGAAGCCGATCGCCGAGGTCGCGAAGAAGCGGACCTGCTCAGGGCGGAAGAACTGCCTGATCCCTCTGAGGAGCATGTCGGCGTTGCCGCTGGCGGAGACCGTACACAAGGACCTGAAGAGTTCTTCGGCCGCGTCGGAGGACACTCTCGGCCCTTGATGGGAGTCGTCCGGGTCCGTTGCGATCAGGTTGAGGCGCTCGGCGGTGTTCAGAACCCGGGGGTCGTCGAACTTGGTGATGCAGACGGCGAGACGATGAGGTAGCCGCGCGGAGGAGGCGTCCGACGCCATGACGCGCTGGGCCAACCGGGACAGCACGCCGTAGAAGTAGTCGAAGCTGTCGCCCGATTGGAATTCACGGATCGGATCGAAGAGGAACAGCAGGCCGTGGCTGGCGGTGAGGTCGTCGATCAGATCGCTGGTGGGCGAGTTTCCGAAGGCGCCTCCCGGGAGGTCGAAGATGCTCAGATCCACGTGAGCCGGTTCGGTGACGGTCGCGCGGCGGAAGAACCACCCGCGACGTCTCACCCGCGGCGGCCCGAGCAAGACGTAGTCCAGCACCTCCAGCTGGTTCGTCATTTTGGGAAACTCCCGCTCCCGCACCAGCTGGGCGGTCAGGCTCGCGAGCCGAACGCCGGAGGCATCGTCCTTCGCCACGAGGGCCCAATCCCGCTTGTTCCTCATCATCGCGATGGGCAGGGCCGCCAGGAAGGTGGTCTTACCGCTGCCGGGCGCCCCCCAGAGCGAGATCCGGTGATTCGTCATGGAGCCGCCTCGATCAGCGGGAGCGGTATCCGGTTGAGCCCGGATGTGGCCAGCCCCAGATCGCTGCACAGCCGGGTGACGCCGGCCTCCTCCGCTCGCGCCCGAGAGGACGCGCCGAGCACGCTCCAGATCGGATGAGCGCTTTCCGTGATCGCACCGAAGGCCACTCCTGCCCGTTCGAGCCAGGTCGTCTGGCGATTCCAGTCATAGCGGTTCGGGCAGGCGAGGAGCGTCTCGTGGCGGCCTGGCGGGTGTGGCGGTCGGTCGCCCGCGGTCAGGAGCACGGTGCGGCCGGGGCTGCCCTCGCTCAGCCGTGTCACCACCTCGGCCAGCATGTCCTCCACCTGGGCCGCGTCCCGATAGCCGTCGGGATAGACCGGTTGGGTTTCGAGCCGCTCCAGGGCGGTGAGGGCGCGTTCCGGCGAGGCCAGCCAGCATCCTGGCCGCACGGGACGCTCCGGAACCTGCCAGTCGTAGGAATGCGTCGCGTACGGCACCAGCGAGACCAGGCACTCGGTGATCCCGGTCGCGGCCTCGTGGATGACGCGGCGCACCAGGTCGATACGACGGGTCACGAGACTCCTGTCCTCGGACAGCTCGATCCCCACCACGAGGTGGATCCGGCCGCCTTGGGCGCCGATCAGCGGCCACGCCCCGACGACCAGTTCGGCCCAGCCCCGGCCGTCCTCTGCGAACAAGGCAGGGGAGGAAAACTCCACGCTGCCCGGACCACCGAGCATCAGCCGCACCTCCTGCCGCCCCGGCGGCAGTTGCGCGACTCGGATGGCGACCGGGCGCGGGTGCTTCTCGGTCATGGAGACGACGGCGAACACCACCTCTCCGCTCGCCTGCGCGACGATCTCAGCCGTCGCGCCACGGGCCGCGCCCACCGGGAAAACGGTCACGGCAGCGGGCCGAAGCTTACCGCTCAGCGGATCCGATGTGAGGCCGAGCAGCCCGTACGGTTGCTGGAGCGGCTCGTCGGTCAGGATCTCCCGCAGGAGCGCCGCGACCGACAGACCGGAAACCCGCGTCGACACCGAACCCGGCCGAAGATCGGCCAGCCAGGACGCCGCCAGCTCCGGTAACTCCTGACCCGGCGCGGAACACACGACGATCACCGCTTCGTCGCTGACCCCGCCGGCGGCCCTGGCGATCCGCCGCTGCTCCAGCGGGGTGCCCAGCTCGTGCCACGGCAGCATCAGCCCTGTCGCCGCGCACGGGGTGCCGGACTCGTCGCGGTGCACGTCGAACGTGGTGACTCCGGTCGCCCCGAGCTCGACGACATTGAGATGCCGTGGCCCCTGAAGCGCCCCTACGGCCGAGGCAAGCGTGTCTCGCAGCCGCGCATCACCCTCGCCCACCCCGCTCCTCTCCACCAGAGCCTTCTGGACAGGCTATCGCCGCCGGCCTGCCTTCCGCCTGCTCGGTGCCATCGTACGAGCGACCGCCGCCCAGCAGGCCCAAAAGGACAGCCGGTCCGCCGGCGGTCATGGTGCGCGTCGGATGCGGATCCTGGCCGCGGTGCCGGAGTCCCGCCGCGACACACGCGAGGGGCGTCGCCGCCGGTGCCCGCGTCCTGCCCGGAGCGCCGAGTTGGTCGGTCCGAATCCACGTCACTCCTCGCGACGGAGCAGGTCGGGGAACACGGCCGCCAGGGTCGGGCTGTCGGGCCGGTACAGGTCCAGCGGGTCGGCACGCATCGCCGCGTCCAGCGCGTGGGCGTCATCACCGACCAGGATGCGCCACGCGCCGGCGCGTACGCCATCAAGGATGACGGTCGCGGCGCCGGCGGCCGACAGCGGCGCGGTGTCGCGAAACCACTCACCCATGCTCTTGACCGCAGCCCGGATCTCCTCATCACTCAACCGTTCGGCGGCAATGCCCGAGACGGCGGCGGCGTGCATGCGGGTGTCCGCGAGTTCCTCGGCGGTCATGTCGTCAGGCTCGGAGTAGCCGTGGATCCGGCGGGAGTTGGTCACGATCTCCGTGCCGACGTGCCCAGGCATCACCAGCGCGACCCGTACGTGCGGCGCGTTGATCCGCAGATCCGTCAGCATCGCCTCGGAGAAGCCCTTCACCGCGAACTTGGCGGCACTGTACGCGCTCATCGGCAGACCGGGGCCGGCCGCCCAGAACCCGTTGACACTGCTGGTGTTGACCAGGCACCCCTCATCGCCGGCGATCAGGAGCGGCATGAACGCCCGCGTGCAGGTGTATACCCCGCCCCAGCAGACGCCGAACGTACGCTCCCACTCGGCCCGCGAGCTGGTGACGAAGCTGTTGCCGCCGCCGATGCCGGCGTTGTTGAACAGCAGGTTGATATGGCCGGTCCGGTGCCGCTCGACCACCTCGTCGCGGAACCTCGTCACCTGAGCCTCGTCCGACACGTCGCAGTGGTGGGTGGTGACCCGCACCTCGCCGCCGCCGGGTACGGCTTCGGCGGCGCGCTCGGCGGTGGCGGCCAGCCCGGCCTCGTCCACGTCGCACGCGGCGACCGAACAGCCTTCGGCGGCCAGCTGAACGACCAGTTCGCGTCCCATCCCGGCGCCGCCTCCGGTGACGACGGCCATCTTGCCCGTGAACGATCTCATCGCTCAACCCCCTCCGTCGCTGACCACCCTCACACGTACCGGGGCGGCCATCAACGCCTGCGCCTCGGCACTCAGCCGAACTCCTTGAGCGCGATCAGCAGCTTCTTCCCCGCCTCGCAGTGCGGCGCCAGACGGCTGACAAGATCACTGCGATCGGCGTTCTGCGGCTCCGCCAGCCGGTGTTCGATGAGGATGATCTCGCGCGACAGTTCCTCCCGGCGCTCGGAGAGCAGTTCGGCCACCCGGTCGATGATGAGCGTGCCCTGCTCCTGAACCGCGAACGCGTAGGCCCCCCGGAAGTGCTCGGCGGTCTTGTCAAGGCTTTCGATCCACTCGGTACGCAGATGGTCGAGCGCTGTGGACTTGCTCTTGCTGCGACGAATCGCGCCGTACATGACGCCGGCCACCACCGCGACGCCACCGGACACCAGCAGGGCCGGGCTGCCCACGAGTCCGGCCGCCGCGGCGATCGCCGCCAGGACAGGTGTGGACACCCCGACGACGCCGGAGATCGTCTGCACCAGATCCTGAGTGCTCGTCCGGTATCGCTGCGAAGGCGGGATCGTGAGCTGCTGAAGGTCCACTCTGGAAGTGGCCGCGACCAGTCCCTCGGAGGAGTTCGTCTCGCTGATGGTTTCACGGACCAGCCTCAGCGCGCTGCCCGTGAAGTTCTTGTACTCGGCCTCCCAGATCGTCCGGGGCCCCCGGTCGTTCGCCCAATCCCTCAGCAGGTTCTCCTTGCGGGCCTCGATGCGCAGCGCCTCCTTCTCCTTCGTGAGGTCGGCGTTGCGGATCTCGGCGTCCAGTTCGTGGTGGAGATGGGCTTCGAGTCCCTCGAAGCTCCGGTTGACCCGGCGGGAGTGGCCTCCCAGGGAGGTTTCCAGATGCTTGTGGACGACGGCCATCGCCGCCTGGAGTTGGGTCAGCCTGCGCCTGAGGTCGACGTGCCGGTCGGACAGCTCGCTCAGCGGCGTCTGCGCTGAGTCGAGCAGCGTCGTGAGCGTGTGGTAGCGGCGCAAGACATGCGTGCGCGTCTCTCTGGACATCGCGATGAGATGCTGCCGTCCGGCCCCGGCCTCGATGACGTCGGTCAGCGCCTTCCGTAAGCGGTCCATCTGGCTCATCGCCTTCCGGCTGCTGGCCGCCGCGCGCTCGCCCTCCCGCTCGTGCCACCGCCCGAGGGCCTCCCAGGCCGGTGAGACGGGGAGGAACCCGTCGATGCCGAAGAACGTGTCGATCTGGTCCGGCGGCAGCGGGAACTCGCTACGGATGAAGGCGTTGTTGGTCTCGATCGCGTCCTTCCACTCGGCCTTGTCGTAGATGTTCTTCATGGCCGCGCGATCGATTCCACTCATCACCCAGATGACCGGCTTCTTGGAATCGAGGTGGTGATTCCGGAGGCGGCGGATGAGCTCCATGTCAACCAGCGACAGCGTGTGCGTGGCCTGAATGGTGTAGACGAAACAGTCAGCCGCGACCCACGCTTCGTTCGCGATCCTCTCGTGCTCCGGATTCTGTGCGCCGTGCCCGGGGAGGTCGTAGAGTTTCGCGGGCAGGGGAGCCGACCCCAGGAGGATCTCCGCTTCGGCGACTCTGAGCTGCCGATGCTGTGGCGGGCGCCAGTCCGCGATGACCCGGGGGTCCTGGGTGGTGTAGGCCGCCACGATTCCAGGGGAGGGCGAGTTTCCGATCTCCTCCCACTCGCTCTCGCCCTCGAACCTCACCCGCATCAAGCCCCGGCCGGAGTACTTCTCGCCCTCGCCCTCGACGGGCACCACCGTGGCCGGACAGGCCGTCGAGGCCTTGGCCGCCGAATGCAGCAGGCCTATGTACTGGTCCGATATCGTTCCGTCGGTTTCCGGAATAGGCGTGTATTCGAGACGCTGCTGCAGTCCGCTGATGAGGAAGCTCTTTCCGGAGGAGAATCCTCCGAGGAAAGCGACGTTGAGTAGCGACGATGCCGTGCGCGTCCGCATTTCTCCGATGGCTTTTAACGCGGTCATGACCTGTTCGGTCTGTCCCACCTCGCCCGCGTCATTATCGAGTTTGAATGCGAGCCCTGTATTCAGCCACTTTTCCGCCTGCTCCTGGAGGTGTCGAAGTTCTACGCGCATGCTCTCCAGTTCGCTCATGGGTCTACTTATATCCCGGAACAATTGCGACGTCACTCGATTGCCTGGTTCAGGTGATGAACAGCCCCCGTTCGAGCTGTCACCAGACCTTGTGCGGCTCACTGGGAGGACGTCTCATGAGGCGGCCATCAGGCTCTGGGTTCCGTGCCTCAGGCGGAGTCCGGTCAGGTTGACGAGTCCCCTCGGTCATGAGGCAGATCGTTGTTTCCGGTGGGCGGCTTGCCGTCGCCGCCGCTGTCGTCGAGGCCGGCGATCGCGCCGACGTCTGCCGCGGACATGCCCAAGGCCTTGGCGATCTCCTCGGCGAGAACGGGATGCGGATTCAGCCTGCCGTTGCGAAGCATGTGGATGGTGGACATCGACCTGGCGGTTCGCCGTGCCATGTCCCTCACTGGAATTCCGCGCAGGTCCATCAGCCGGCTGAACACCGCTGCGAACGGATGGGGCTCCAGTCGCCCGGCCGGTGTCTGTGCCGGGCCGACGACCATGTCGCCGATCTTGGCCTGGAACCGGATCAGCCGATCCCCGCGGAATCTGACCTTCGCGACGAAGGGCAGGCTCTCTCCGGCGTCGGTTCCGGCGGTGCCTGGCACCGACACCTCTGTGAACCTCGTCATGGAACGGTCGTGATCACTCTCGATCTCCAAGGGGGTGCCCGGCTCGACCTGCATGACCTTCCAGTTACGGTTCCACCAGGGCAGGTCTCGCAGCACCTCGTTGAAGAACGGAGGCAGGACGGTGAGATCCGCTGGGTCCGGAGGATGCTTCTGGCTGCTGTGGATGACGCCGGGCCAGTACCTCAGCGCCGCGATCACATCTGCCGTCAGCGTGCGGCTCGCAGTCTCCATGCCGCCACTTTCCCATCAAGCGAAATCCACGTGGATCCCCTGCCTGCGCCTCTCTGCGCCGGGTTTTGAGATGTGGGGCGAGCCCCACGGGCCGCAGCCTGAGTGCTGGAAGCGCTCGGCCCAGCCATCCCGCGGCCTGTGCCGCCCAGAAGTCTAAAGCGCCCTTGTATGTCCACTTTTTGGTGGGTTTATGGGCCGGTTGTGCCGATGCGTTGATGCGTCGTCGGGCATGTCTCCCATGATCAAGATATTCAGCCGGACGGGGGAGTGGATCATGGCGTTGCACAAGGCCACGGACCACAAGCAGGCCGACGACGCCACCGACCTCTTCGCGGGCCCGGTGGGCACGAGCGTCGCGGCGAAGAACCGCATGCCGGAGCAGCCATCGCGTCCGCAGGCCGTCTACCAGATGCTCCGTAACGAGTTGCTGCTGGACGGCAACGCCGCGCAGAACCTGGCCACGTTCTGCACCACCTGGTCCGAGGACGAGGTGCATCGGCTGATGAACGAGTGCCTCGACAAGAACATGATCGACAAGGATGAGTACCCGCAGACCGCCGAGATCGAGGCGCGGTGCGTGAACATCCTGGCCGACCTGTGGAACGCCCCGGCCGGCGCGTCGCCGATGGGTTGCTCCACGACCGGCTCCAGCGAGGCGGCGATGCTCGGCGGGCTGGCGCTGAAGTGGCGCTGGCGGCAGAAGCGCCTGGCCGAAGGCAAACCCGCCGACAAGCCGAACATCGTGGCCGGCCCGGTGCAGATCTGCTGGGACAAGTTCGCCCGCTACTTCGACGTCGAGATCCGCCAGGTGCCCCTGGAGAAGGGCGCGACCGGGTTGCGGCCGCACCAGCTCGCCCAGTACGTCGACGAGAACACGATCGGCGTGGTCGCGATCCTCGGGGTCACCTTCACCTGCGACTTCGAGCCGGTGGCCGAGCTGTCGGCCGAGCTGGACCGGATCCAGGCCGAGACCGGCCTGGACATCCCGATCCACGTGGACGCGGCCAGCGGCGGGTTCATCGCCCCGTTCCTGTATCCGGAGCTGGTGTGGGACTTCCGCGTCGAGCGGGTCGCCTCCATCAACGCCTCCGGCCACAAGTACGGCATGGCCCCGCTCGGCGTCGGCTGGGTGGTATGGCGCGAGCCCGCGCTGCTGCCCGAGGACCTGATCTTCCGCGTCGACTACCTCGGCGGCGACATGCCGACCTTCGCGCTGAACTTCTCCCGCCCCGGCGGTGAGATCATCGCGCAGTACTACCTGTTCCAGCGGCTGGGCAGGCAGGGCTACCGCGAGGTGTACGAGGCCTGCGCGGCCACCGCCCAGTACCTGGGCGAGGAGGTCGCCGCCATGGGCCCCTTCGAGCTGCTCTACGACGGGCGGGGCGCGCTGCCCGCCATCTCCTACAAGCTCAAGGACCCGGCCGGAGCGGGCTTCACGCTCTACGACCTGACCGACCAGCTACGCATGCGCGGCTGGCAGGTGCCCGCCTACCCGCTGCCCGCCGACCAGCAGGACACGGTGATCCAGCGCATCCTCATCCGGCACGGCATCGGCAGGGACGAGATGGCGCTGCTGGCCGAGGACATGCGCCGCGCCCTGCACCGCCTGACCGCGGGCAAACCGGCCGAGCTGCCCTCGGACGTGTCCCGGATCGGATTCCACCACTGATGACCACGCCCACCGCGCCGCTCGGCGCGCCCGAGACTCCCGGCCTGCCCGCCGATCTCGACCTTCCCGCGATCGTCGAGCAGGCGGTGGCCGCGGCCACCCCGGCACATCGGCGCGGGCAAGGTCGCCGACCACGTCCCGGACCTGTGCAGAGGCGAGCGAGTAATCGTGCAGAGACGGTCGGCGCGTCGGTCGCGGTGAGGAGTCTCTTGGTGCGCGTCATCTGAGAGCGGTTCCGAGGTCCTCGCTCTCGTGGTGCGGCTGATGACGACCGGGCGTCCGCGGTCGGCGGCGCGGCCCGAGATGGCGGGCGATCTCCACCTCCCACGACCGCAGGAAGTCCGGATAGCGCTCGGCGAACTCGCGCAGAGGCGCCTGGCCTTCTGCCGTGAGTGCGGTCAGGCCGTACGTGACCCGTACCGTGCTGCCGCCCTGCCCGTCCGCGTCCACCTCCACGGTGACGGTCCCGGCCCGGGAGCCGGGGGTGACCCTGGCGTACGAGACGCGCCGTGCGGGCTCGCGCTCGACCACCACCCAGATGGTCCGGTCGTCATCCGCACCGGTCTCGAAGACCGTGCCGGGAGCGGAGTCGTCACTGGTCTTCGCCGGGAACCGGGGCCGCCATCCGGCCGCCCACCGCTCCTCGCCGCGCGGCGTGAACAACGTGAATGCCTCCCCGGGCGGCAGCGCGACCGCCAGCCGTCCGGTGAGCGTGTACTGCGCGGCGCTCATCGCTCGGCCAGCCGGTGCGCGTCGGCGGATGTCAGCGTCAAGCCGTACACGACCTTGAGCTGCTCGATCTTGGCCAGGGTCGCGGGCGTGAAGGGCGCCTTGCCGTCGAAGGAGTGCAGCGCGATGCCCTCGACCAGGTCACCGAGCGAGATGTCGAGGTACTCGGCCAGCCCCTTGAGTACCTTGAGCACGTTCTTCTCAAGCCGCATGCCTGTCTGCGTGCGTTCGACTGTTACCATGGTAACAATGTACCACCTCGGGCGGTCTCGTTACCGAGCGCTTCACGGTGTGGTTCGCCAGCACCTGGGGCAAGCGCCGCCGGCTCCGGTGTCCGATCAGCGGGGATCCAGTACCTGACACAGGCGCGACAGGATGATCTCGTCATTGGGGCAGGTGAGCTCGATCCTGACGATGCCCGGCCCAGTGAGCGCCAGCGTCTGGGTGACGCCCTGTGGCGCGGTCATGACCGCCGAGCTCAGGGCGTTCCCCGCGGCGTCGTAGGCGGTGGCGGTCGCGGGCTGGGCGAAGCGGGCGAGCGTGAGCTCAACCTGCCCGGCCGGGGCGGCGCAGGTCACGGTGGCGGAGTAGTTCAGGTTGAGGCCCGTGATGCCGCTCCAGGTGACCACGGCCGAGTCGGGGGCCGTGGCTCCCGTGAAGTCGCGCAGTTCGATCGTGAAGGGGCCCTCGACGCGTGGATTGGGACCCCCGGCGCCCAGTACGGGGAACTCGACGCACTCCGGCTCGTCAGGCCGATCGGGGCAGTCGCGGATCACCACCGCTTCGAGCGTGCCGGTGACGGCGCCTTGGCCGCCTTCGCGCGAGGGTTCGAAGCTCAGGCAGTAGGTTCCGAACACCCGCGCGTCGCGCAACTCGGGGTTCCGCGTGCGGACGATCTCGCCGCACAGGCGCCCCTCCATGATGCCGGTCGCATCGCAGGTCTGGACGGTGTCCAAGGCAGGCGCCCGGTGGGTGCCCACGTTCGTCATCCCCGACAGGCCTCCCTGGACGAAGGTCGCTCCGGCCCTCCAGAAGAAGTCACCGGCGTGGACTCCTCGCCTGCGCCCGTCTCCGCCGACGAAGACCGTGGTCAGGTTACGCACGTCCATGCGCCCGTCGAAGGCGGCACCGAGGCGTGAGTCGCAGGGGAGGTGCGACAGCAGGTCCAACCAGAGCGTGTGAACGCTCTTGAGGCTGACACAGTCCCGCTCCCGGCACGGCTCCCGTACCGCAGTCGGCCTCGACAGCTCACCGCGGATGTCCTTGGACAACTCGTCCAGGCACATGGACGTGACCAGGATCTCGTTGGGCTGGTCCAGGCACCGCGAGCGTTCGACCATGGCAGGGTCTCCCGTTCCACCGGAGAACTCGGTCATATCGCGGGCCTGGTCGCGCTTCAAGGGCGGCGGGGTGTCCGATAGCGGCCTGGCCGGCGCTATTTACCGGGGCGCTTGCCCGGCCTACCGTGAGGCGAGCCGTGGCCTGGCCGCAAAGGATTCTGCTCGTGCCGGAACAGTCGCGTGAACACGCCCCACCCGAAGCACTCCGGCGCGGCCGCGGCATCGTCGTCCGCCCTCCCAGCTCCGCCGTCTGGGTCCTGTACCAGAACATGCAGCGGGTCTGGTGGGGGCTGTTCACCACGGCCACCGTGGGCTTCGTTGCCGCGCTGTCGCTGATGGCGGTCGTCTTCCTCCGCGGACACGTTCATCCTTCGCCCGCCTGGCTCGGCTGGGCCGGATTCGGCGTCATCCTGGTGGCCGGACTCTGTTACTGGTTCCGTCCCGTCCTGGGCAGCGAAGACTGAGCCGCCGCACGCAGGCTGGCCACTCGTGGTAAGCGAACCCGACCGCCGGACTCATCCCCAGCTGTGGTGCCCCACCTCGTTGGGGTTCCGGTAGCAATGACCTGCGGTAACGGAGGTCGCCGCCGGTCGAGGCCGACCTGGGCTCGTGACAGAACCGGCTGTACGGATCCTCCTCGGCCCCGACCCACGACTCGTACTCTCATCGGCTTCCGCCATCTCCCCTACGCCTTACCTGTTCACGCCGAGGGCGCCGGTCAGGTCCGCATCGGTCAGGAACGTCCCGGTCAGGTCGGCGCCGGTCAGGTCCGCGCCGCGCAGGTCCGCGCCGGCCATGTTCAAGCCGATCAGAGGTAGGCCGCGCAGGTCAGTGCGGGGGAAACGCACCTCGGAAAGATCTGGAATGACGACGACGTTCCCCACGCGCTCGCTAGCTATCGCGGACGCGATGTTCATGGCGGCGCGCACGTCGGCTCCAGGCCGGACGTACGGAAGGTCGGCGAGGACGTCGGGGTCGGTGGTGGTGCACTGCTTGGGCAGGGACTTCGTCTTCTGCCCGGAGGGCAGGGCGCAGGTGTCGCGGCTACGGACGAAGGCGCTCAGCACGTCGATGACGATTTCCCGGTCGCGGGGGGAGTCGACGGACAGGAACCGCAAGGCGTGGATGCCGCCCAGCCGCACCTCGATCTTGTCCGAGCCCAGTTGCTCGAAGGCCTTGGTGTAGCGGTCGGTGATCTGCCCCTGCTGAGCGGTCTCCACCGTGCGGGCGGTGTACCACAGGCCCAATGCGGTGAAGGCCACACCGCCGATCACCACCAGGCCGGTCGCGGCCTGAATCAGGGTGTGCCGGGCGGCGTTGACCGCCTCTACCCGCTCGGCGACCGTCATCTGCGCGCGTTCGGCCGCGCTCAGCGGGGCGCTCTCCCCAGCCAGGCGCCATGCCGCCGGGCCGACGAGGAACGCCAGCACCCAGCCGGCCGCTCCCGCCAGCGCGATGCCGGCCAGCAGCCAGCGTAACCAGCCCGGTTCCGGCACCACCGCAGCCATCCCCGCACAGCCCGCGATCACCATCACCGACAGGATCAGGCCGGCCAATCTCAGCCGTGACCAGCGCCGCGAGGGCGCGGCCGAGGTCGGCTCCAGTGCGGGTGAAGGCTCAGGGGCCGACGGCTCACGCAGTGCGGGAGGCGGCGCCATGTCGCGGAAGCCCCGGCGGGCCCGGGCCGCGGCGGCAGCGGCGATGGCCGCACGCGGCGGCACGCGGGGGGATCGGATAGCCATACGCCCATTCCACCGCACTGGCGGTTGATGGATACCCACCAGCTGGACCTTAGCTCGCGTTCGATGACCGCGCCGCCGAAGGCGAGCCGGTCGAAGATCCTCTTGGCGGTGTGGCGCTGCTTTCAAGGAGCGCCCGAAGTGCGCCGTCAGCACCGCCCCGCTACGTCATGCAGGTCTTGCGGTAGGTCAGTTCGGGGATGTACTGCGACCATTCGGCGGGTGTGAGGCTACGCGCGAGTGTGGTGCAGATGCGTCGCGCGGTACGTTCTGCGTCGGTGTCCCACAGGTAGGTCCGGCTACGCCCCTGACGATTGCCTCATCCCTCCTGGCGCGTAATCGCCGGATCCGGCCGCCCAGCCCAACCGGCCGGTGATCCGGTTGGCGCCTGTCTCACCGGCTCCGGTGGACTGTCTCCTGTGCTCCATGAGGAACAAGGTCGCTCCCCGCGGCCCGGAAGGGCGGGTGCGTGGGGGAGCGGCCTGCGTCATCATGAGCGGGCGCCTTCACTCTCCTTCGCCCGTTCGGACTGCTCACAGGATGGTCCGGTGGAGAGGAGGTCCGGAGCGGAAGAAGCGCCACGCACTCCTGCCGGCAGGAGGCCCATCACCCACCGTAGGGGCGAGAGCTGGGCGCTGCCGTACGCCCAGATGATCTTGGGGGTGAGATCCTCACCACCGCGGAGAGCCGCGCACCACCCGAGATACCGGTGCGTACTACCGAACCCCTCAGGAACCACCTCGGCGTCGGGGGCGAGACCATCGAAGCCCTCGATGGCGCGCGAGCGGAGCCTGTCCCTGAGGTGAGGCGTTCCTGTTCTTCCGGGGCGGGACAGGACTTGGCGCGACGTGCGTACCCGCGCGGTGGTTGAGGCGATCTTCCGGGCCCAGCGCGGTCGATATCCCACGCCATGTCGCGCTGATCCCGCACACCATCCGGGAACCCAAGCCCAGGCAGGCTGCTCGCCCTAGCCATACGCGAGGCTACGTTGGCGCGAGGCCGTCTTCGAGACAAGCCCTCAGGACGGGGTGAACCACACGCGCCGCGCCACCACCGCATCGTGAAAAGCCTGAACCCCTGGTACGCGGACCTGCGTGATTCGGGCCTTTGCACTTGCCTCACCGGCTACCAGCCGCCCGCGTGGCGCATACCTCCGGTGACGTCCGCCGCTACCCGATCTAAGCGCGGCGGCGCCGTGGCCGTCGGCCACGGTGAGTGAGCTCTATGCAGCCCAGGTGATCTTGCCGTCGGCGTTCACCGTCACCAGGCGGCCCGTCTCGGTGAAGCTGGCCGCGACCACGTCCTCGCGCCGCTCGCGTACCTCCCCTTTGATGCCGAGCATTTCCAGCTCTCCATCGTGGACCAGGCCGACAGCCGTACCGGACGGATCGACGATCACACCGGCCCGAGCGGCGACATCGCGCGACCACGTCTGCCGCCCGCTCGGGTCGATGCCGCGAACCTCGGTGTGATGGGTTCCGCGCTGGTCGACGTAGCGGGACACCACCGCGCCCCCTCGCGTACCGGCCACACATTCCCCCGGCTGGTCGAGATTGACCTGAAGGGGAACGACGGTCCTGTCCTTGAGTATCCCTCCGCGCTCGCCGGTCAGGACCGCCCAGTCTCCGCCGACGCAGCCACCCCAGAAGCCCCCAGCGGGCACGCGCTCTCCTGTAGCCCGCCATCCGTGAGCGTCGCGCCGGAAGCGCAGGATCTCACCGCCGGGCAGCGTGGGGTCGGCATAGAGCAGCAGAGCCGTCGTCCGGTCGGGGCTCTCCCGCCAGAGGACGTTCTCCACGCTGGCGACCTGATGGCTCTCCTGCCTGCCGTCCGAACGCTGGATCTGGAGCGTGTCTCCCTCGGCGACGACCGCGTCCGCGTCGCCACGCCGGCTCAGCACCTTCCGGGTAGCGGTGGAGAAGGCCGCTTCAGGGCAGCGGGCCGCGCAGACGGCAGTCTGCTTGCCTGTCCACACGTGCCGCCCGTCCGAGGCGTACCCGAGGTGCGATTCGGTCTTCGGGTCGTACACGATCGCCCCCGTCGAGGAGGCGGCGACGAAGACCGGCGGAATTTCCTGCTCACCGCCGGTGGAACACGATGTGACCGCCACCAGCGCCAGCAGGGCCGCGACAAGTGCGCGGTGGTTCATCGGCCGCTAGATCCGCTTGGTCTGGAAGCTGCACGTGGGGTCGAGGCCCGGAAGGTCCCAGCGGACCCAGAACTTCACGTAGACCTTGTCCTTCGACGAGGCGGGGATGCTGACGGTCACGCTCTTCGTGCCCACCTTGGCCTTGTCGGTGCTCCAACCGCTCCACCACGTGTCGGGTGCGTTGTTCTTGTCCGAATAGACATCGATGGCCACGTCGGTCTTCGATCCAGCGCGACCACCCACCGTGTACGTGAACTTGGTGAAGACGTCACGACCTACGCCGTTGAAGTAGTAGCGTGCCGAGCCGCTGAAACCCTTGGGGTCCGACTCGCAACTGCCGCTGAGAGTCTTGTCAGCCGACGCAGAGGCGGAAGCGCCGCCGGCGCCGACGATCGACAACGTCAGTCCCGCGGTCCCGACGATCGCCGCATGCCGAAGTATGGTGCTCAGTCGCATGATGCCCTTTTCGTTGCCCTACTTGCATCCATCGCGAGGATCGTAGGGAGCGGTGGTATATCGGCGGTATGCCCAGCCGTAGATGATCGTGTCTGTGCGGATTTCGGGGAATTGGCCAACCGTTCATCGATTCCCGGGCGTGGCCGCGCAGCAGGAGCGGTGCGCCGGATCCGCGGCCTGGTTCCCTGGCTCGTCCGTCCGCAACGTCCTCGAAAGTGTTGCTGAGACCATCGGGCGGATTGGCGCCAGGTTGCCGCGATCGCGGGTTGATCTCGTCCGCCAGGCGCATGCGCCCATCACGGGCGAGGGCATCGGGGAGTTCATGGACCGCGTCGGTGATCCCCCGTCACCGGGCAATCTCGCGAGGACCTACATGGCGTTGGTCTGGCTGAGCACGGCCGTGGTGTGTCCGCCCCGCCGGCGTTCGCTCACCCACGAAGGCCGCCCCCTCGTTATCCGCTGAGATCCCAGCCTGTCTCAGTGGATGATGTCAGTTTCCATTGAGATTCCGTACACAGCCGAGGATCCGCACATCGCACCGATCACTACGGAACGCACTAGATCGATCGTCCGGGTCGCCGGCGGGGCCTGGCAGCCCGGGGGTCGTGGTCATATCCTGCCGAGATTTCTCGCTACGGCTTGTTCCCGCAGGCCGGCGACTTCTGAGAAGGACCGCTTCTCGGAAGCCCTCGTGCCGTGGGCTTCCGAGAACGCGCACCAGCCGTGCCGTACACCCGACTCGGCGCTTCCGAGCACAGGGAGAGCGCCGACGATCAAGGCACTGACGAGATCTCGCAACGCCACGACAACATGCGCTGCGGGAACAACGACATCAACCGATGCACGTCACGCCCCGACCACCGCGCCACCGAACGCGCCGCGACCCCACCCAGGGCCGCGATCTCAGCCGCTGACCTCTGCGCACCGGGGAATCGCCGCCCCGTGGTCCGTCCGCGCCCTGGGCGAGCCGGACAGGACCTGCGGACGCCGCTGCCGTGGAGCCTCGCCCACGACGCTTCGCGGGTGATCAGCTACCTACGACCAGGTGTCACCAAGATCTCGGCCACGTACATCTATTGCGTCATGATCCACCAGCGCGTGAAGTGCTTGCCGCCAGGGTGGTAGGCGGTCGACCTCGAGCGGTTCCAGGACCAATTGCCCAGGACCGTGTCGCAGTTGAAGCCGGAGCTGCACCATTTTCCGACAACGCGCCACAGTCGTGCGGGGCTGGCGTCGCAGTTCACGCCGACCATGGTGTCAGTCGTAATGAGGTACTCACACGAGGTGGCACCGGTGCTGGCGTTGGCGCCGGCTCCGAAACCGGCGGTGGTGAGGACTGTGGCGAGGGCCGCGACGGCGGCGGCCTTTGGGAAGGAACGTGGTGCGAAGGGCGGGCAGGAAGCGGGGGATTCGCATGACTATCTCCTTCGGCTCAGGTGCTGGTTGCGGACAAGACCGGGCTGGCCATTGTCTGCATCGGCCTGCCAGAGGCCCGCGACGGGCGCTTTGTGGCCGTCTCGGATTCACACGTTCGGTGTGAACAGGTCCATGGCCCTGATCTTGGCGGGCCACGTTCACCACGGCCTCACCGCGCGCTCACCGGCTCAACGTGGTGACCGTCGTCAGCGGTGAAGCAGGACCGGTTGGAGCTTGTGATACGCGCTGGTGGGCGTCGCACTAGGAGCGGCTGACCGTCCCACTGCCGCTCAGGGGCTGGACCAGGCGCGTGGACTCACCTGCTGCGGTGGCGTTGGGAGGCTCGCGGCTCCGGCGCGTTCCGAACCAGGAGCAATAGCCGGAAGGCCCGCTCGCTGCGCTCCGGTGAACCGTACAAGGCGGTGGAGATGACCAGGATCAGGAGCGCGCGCTCAGCGCCGAACAGCAGCAGGGCAGGCGAAGGGCCGGCGAGGTGGACAACCACCCAGTCCGGCCGCGCCCAGGCCCAGGCACCAGGCAGTACCGGTTCCGCTGGAACGCGCTGGAACGCGATGGAACGCCCAACTGTGTGAGGCGCTGGGCCTTCCCCAGCGAGCACGGCGACGCACAGGTGGCGGTGAATCGATCGCCGCCGTCATCGAAGGAGCGACATGCGCAGTCAGTTCGGCAGTAACGGGTTCGCCTCGAACCCACAAGCGTCTTTCCTGCAGGGCGGCATTGTCGCCAGGCACCTTCAATCGGCCGACGTCACCCCGTTCGTCGAGCACGGCCGGCCGTACCTTCCACAAGCGGCGTTTTCGGAAGCCGTCACGTGCACGAACAACATGCACGTTCCGGCCTGCCGGATCGAGACCGACGGTTGCCACACCACCGCGCTTCCGACCGACTTCGGCTGCGCGACCGACCTCCAGGTATGCAGCAATACCTTCGGCTGCTAACCCATGGTCCTCGGCCTATCGGAGCTGACCGGCTATCTGCTGGATCGGCAGCATGTTCACCCGGACGCGGTAGTTGACGGCGGTCTCGGCATGGTCGATGTGTCCAGCCGTCATAGCAACGTCATTGTGCGTGCCGACCCGGCGGTCGGGCTGTTCGTCAAGCAGGGTAGGTCCGATCCGGTCCAGCCGGTCACCGGCTGGACCGGGCCGGGAACCACCGCACACGAGGCAGCGGTCTATGCGCTGTTCGACTCGCTTCCCCGGCGACATCCTTCCAGCGGAGCCTCGGTGCCGGTGCCACGCTGCCTGGGGTTCGACGCAGACCACGGCGTGCTCGTCCTGGAACTGTTCCCGGACGCAGCGGACCTACTCACCCACCATGCCCGTACGCGGCGTTTTCCGGTCACCCTCGGAGCCCGGCTCGGGGCCGCGCTCGCCGATCTGCACGAACATGCCACCGGCCCGGCGCGGGAACGACCGTCGGAGTTTCCCGGCTACCTGCCCTGGGCGCTGCGACTGGACCGGCCGGGAACGGCGTTCTATCGCCAGATGAGCAACGCGGGCATCGGGCTGGTGCGGATCGTGCAGTCGTCCCCGGAACTACGGGCGGCGCTCGCGGAGCTACGCGCCGGCTGGCGGACCGATGCCTTCATCCACCACGACCTCAAGCTGGAGAACTGCGTGGTCCTCGCGGCCGGTACCTCCGGCCGGCATACCCGGCTGGCGCTCGTCGACTGGGAGCTCGGCAACCTCGGCGACGCCTGCTGGGACACCGGTTCGATCTTCTCCTCCTACCTGCACCACTGGCTGATCTCGTTTCCGCTGACCGGCAGCGAGCAACCCGACCACTATCTCGACCAGGCTCGCTTCCCGCTGGGGCGCATGCACGATGCGATGAGGGCGTTCTGGGCGACCTACGCGCGCGCCCGCGGGTGGGACGCCGCGACGGCGGACGCGGCACTGATCCGCAGCGTCCGTTACGCGGGCGCACGGCTGTTGCAGACCGCGTGCGAGCGGACCAAGCCCCTGTCCCGAGTATCCACGGTGGTGGTCTGCCTCACCCAACTGGCCGAGAACGTGCTGGCCAGGCCCGAAGAAGCGGCCGAGCACCTGCTTGGCCTGTCTCCGCGAGAGGGAAGTGATGAGTGACACCCGCGCGCTGGTGGCCGAGGCCATTGCCGCCACCCGCATCTACCCGCCGGCGCGCTACTCCTGGTTCGGCGTGATGTCTGCTCGGCCGCCGGCCCACGCCGCCCGTACGCTCAGCTCGCGCGCGACCCGGGACTATCTCGTGGACCAGTTGTCCAGCCGGTTGTACACCGACTTCTACCGACACGGTCGAGCCGAGCGGACGCGATGGCATGTCAACAGGCTGTCAGCGAGCCGGCACGATTTCGAGGCCGCGTTGTCGGCGGCGAACTGCGGGCAGGGACATCTGGACGGCGGCTGGCAGGTGCGGGGAACCGACGAGTACGGAGTGATGGTCGTCAAGAACGGGCTGGAACTGACCGTCATGGCGGACGAGCTGAGCCTGACGGCACCGGCCGCCGGCGAGTGGGCTGCACTACGGCTGCCCAAGGAGCTTTTCTGGGTCTCTCCCGGTTTCTACCTGGCCTGCGGCGACCGCCCGATGGACAGCCGAAGGCCCGTACGCCTGTACTGGAACTTGCGCCCGGACGGGGCCGCCCCGTTCGTCGCGGCCGCGACTCGGCTGCTCAACTCCGCGGGAGCGGCGTTCAACCTCAAGGTGCCGAACGACCCGAGCACCTTCATCCGGTGCGACGCGGGAGTCATCTATCTGCCCCGCGACGACTATCCCGCGCTGGCCGATCTGATGCTCGCCCTGCACGCCGAGATCGCCGGCTTCCTCTCCCCGCGTACGCCGGTGTTCACCGCCCAGCTGGCCCCTGGTCTGGGTTTCGCCGAAGACCCGGGAACAGGGAGAAGCTTCGGGGAGCATCGCTGCCGGCTGCTCGCCGAGGCATTGGTGCGCTCGCACGAATCGGGATGGGCTGACGACACGACCGTACTGGCGGCCGTGGAGGAACGCTTTGCCGAAGCCCGCATCGATCTGGACGCCGCGCACCTGAGTCCCGACCTGGTTGGCGTCTCATGACCGCGCCCGGTCACAGCCCCGCCGCCGACACCGCGGACCGGCAGCTGTCGGCTGCGGTGGGAATCGGCGCCCGGCTGGTGGCCGAAGCCATCTGGTCGGGAGACCGCTGCAACTGGGTCGGAGCCGAACCGCTGGATCTGCGGAACCGGAACGGCGCGAGGCTCGCGTTGACCTACCGGGCGCTCGGCCCGAACCTGTACGCCGGCAGCAGCGGCGTCGCGCTGTTCCTCGCCCAGCTGTGCACAACCACTGGCCAGGATGAGTTCCGGCCGACAGCGCTGGCGGCGATGCGGCATGCGTTCTCCCGGCGCGAGGAGCTCGATCCCCACATGCGCGTGGCCTTCTACACCGGCTGGTCCGGAATGGGGGTGGCCGCGCTTCGCACCGGGCTGCTGCTGGACGCCGCGGAGTTCGTCCACGCCGGGACCGGCCTGCTGCGTGAGGTCTGCCGGCTCGTCGAGGCGGTCGACGGGCAGGACGTCGAGTCGCCGGGCCGGCCGGAGTTCGATCTCATGTCGGGCATGGCAGGCACCGTCTTGGCGCTTGTCCTGGGACATCGCTACACCGGCGAGGACGCGCTGGCCGAGGCGGCGGCGACGGCCGCCGGCTGGCTGCTACGAACCGCCCGCAAGACCCGCACCGGCTGGTCCTGGCACTCATTCCGGATACCCGCTCAGCGAGATCTCACCGGACTCTCGCACGGCGCGGCGGGAGTGGCCATCGCGCTGATCGAGGCGTACCGGCTGACCGGTGAGGAGTCGTTCGCGACAGCCGCCCGTAACGCGATGCGCTATGAGAACCGCTGGCTGAGCGTCGAAGAAGGCGACTGGCCGGACTTCCGGCGCCACACCGACGCCGGCCGGGCCCGCGTGTACACCCCGCTGTGGTGCACCGGAGCCCCGGGCATCGCGCTGTCCCGCCTGTACGCCTACGAGCAGCTCGGCGAGCCGCGGTGGCGGCAGGACGCGACCACGGCGCTCGCCACCACCGAGCGGGTGACGCGCCGGCTGCTGGAAGGTGGCGGCGCCGACTACTCGCTCTGTCACGGGCTCCCCGGCAACGCGGAGTCCTTCCAGCAGGCGGGCGCGATCCTCGGCGCCGACGCCGGCGGCCGCGATATCCCATCGCTCGTCGCCGACCACGGGCTGGAGCGGAACGCGAGCACCGGCGCCTGGCCGTGCGGAACCCACAGTGAGGAGAGCCCGAACCTGATGCTCGGCCTGGCCGGGATCGGGTACTTCTACCTCCGGCTGGCGGCGCCGCAGATCCCATCCCTGCTGCTGCCCGTGCGGTGGGGTCGGTGACCGAGCCGGCCGCCCCCGAGCACAGGGTGCCGCTGCGCCGGCTGGGCGGGCTGTTCGCGCCGCACTGGCCGGCGCTGGTCCTGATGCTGACGGTCACCGTCGCCACGTCCGTGGTGGGGACGGTGTCACCGTTCCTGGTCCGGGCGGTCATCGACACCGCGTTGCCACGGCGCGACCTTGCTCTGCTCTACCAGCTCGGTGCCGGTCTCGTCGCGGTGGCGGCGCTGGTCGCCGTGCTGAGCATGGTGCAGGGCTGGATCAGTTCCCGGGTCGGCTTGCGGATCATGCACCGGCTGCGGACTGAGGTGTTCGCCCACCTGCAGCGGCAGTCGCTCGCGTTCTTCACCCGGACCCGGGCCGGGGAGGTGCAGTCGCGGATCGCCAACGATGTCGGAGGCCTGCAGAACGTGATCATCTCGGCCGCCTCCTCGGCCGCGTTGCAGCTCACGACGGCCGTCGCCGTTGCCGTGGCGATGGCCGCGTTGTCCTGGCGGCTCATGCTCATCTCACTCGTGGTGACGGCACCGGCGGTGCTGGTCACCCGCCAGGTCGCCGCGCTGCGCCGGAGAATACTCGGCCAGCGGCAGCTCGAGTACGAAGATCTCACCGTCACGGTTGAGGAGAGCCTTTCGGTCAACGGCATCCAGCTGATCAAGACGCTCGGCACCGGGCCCGGCCAGGTCGCCCGGTTCACCGAGATCTCCACCCGCCTGGTCGACCTCGAGCTCCGCGCCCAGCTCGCCGGCCGGTGGCGGATGGTGGCGCTGAACGTCCTGTTCTCCGCGATCCCGGCCATGATCTACGTCGGCGCCGGCTACGCCGAAACGACCACCATCGGCACGGTGGTCGCGTTCACCGGCCTGCAGTCGGCGCTGCTCCAGCCGATGATGGGCCTGCTGAACACCGGCGCCATGGTGAGCAGCTCGCTGGCCCTTTTCGGACGCGTCTTCGAGTACATGGACCTACCGGTCGAGATCGACGACCCAGCCGACCCCGTACGGATCGACCCGGCCACCGTCACCGGCCGGCTGCGCTTCGAGGACGTCACCGTCGCCTACCCCGGTGGCGGCGCGGCCGCGGTCGCCGGCGTCACCATTGACGTACCCGCTGGGACGACGCTGGCCGTGGTCGGCGAGACCGGAGCCGGCAAGAGCACCCTGGCATCACTCGTACCGCGGCTGCGCGACCCCACCGGCGGCCGGGTCACCCTCGACGGCATCGACCTGCGCGACCTCACGCTCGCCGACCTCGCCGCGACCGTCGGCATGGTCAGCCAGGAGACCTACCTGCTGCACGGCAGCGTACGCGACAACCTCCGGTCCGCACGGCCGTCGGCGACCGACGCCGAGATCGAGGCGGCCGCCACCGCCGCCCAGATCCACGATCTGATCACCGGCCTGCCGGACGGCTACGACACCGTGGTCGGGTCCCGCGGGCACCGCTTCTCCGGCGGCGAACGGCAGCGGATCGCGATCGCCCGCACGCTGCTGCGCGACCCGCGCGTGCTCGTCCTGGACGAGGCCACCAGCGCGCTGGACACCGCGACCGAGCGAGCGGTACAGGAGGCGTTCGACCTGCTCACCCGAGGCCGGACCACGATCACCGTCGCACACCGGCTGTCCACGGTCCGGAACGCCGACCAGATCGTCGTCCTGGACCACGGCCGCGTCGTGGAGACCGGCACGCACGCCGGCCTCCTCGGCCACAACGGCCGATACACCGCCTTCGTCACCTGACCGGTGCCGCCCGCTCGGGTCGCCAGGGCGGTCACGTCGGCCGGCTTCGGCGCGTCGCAGGTCCCCGGCGCCACTCTCGCTCCGCAGGAGCATTCCGGCTACGGCACCGGGTGGTACCGGTTCGGCGACGGAACGGAACGCCCTATTGAGGCTTCTCGGCAGGATTCACCTGAGCTATCCGTGCTCGAAGTGGGTGAGACCAAGCGCCGCGCACACTCGTGAGGGGCTGAGCGTCAAATGCTGAACGGTGTGCCAGCGCTGCTTCAAGAGCGCGAAGCGTGGAACCCGGCAGCGGGTCGGACAAATCGCCGCCCGAGAACTTGAGATCGAAAGGCTCCGCAGCGCGCTCGCCCGCGCCGACGAACTCAGCGACAACGTCGCAGCGGCCTTGGAATACGCAGCCTGACCGCATCGTCGCTCACCCCCTGACACCCATCAGTGCGAAGCGCATATCGTGGGGTCATGGCCGTCATGGAGGTTCGCAACGACAACACGGGATGGCTCATCATGTGGTTGGAGCCTCTGGGCGAGGACCGTTGGCTGGCGCCGGGAGAGGTCTTCCAAGTCCGGTCGGACTACACCGGCGACGATCAAGCCTTCTCGATCACCTGCTGGGTGAACGACGAGGATCGGGCAGCGGGAATCGAGAACATCGCTGTCTGGATCGACAATGGCGACTGCTACGCGCAGGTGACCGACCGCGCCGGGAACACCATCGAATGCGGCCATCGCCGACCCGAAGAGATCAACCGGAAGTGGGCCGCCGCCGCGGAGGAGGCCCACAGGCTCATGCAAGAGCGCGAGGCGAAGCGGAACTCTTGCGACAAGACCTCATCAATACGCAAAAGGTCGACGAGGCCGTAGCGGGCGATGGTCTTGGTTGTACTGTCTGATCTGAGCTTATTACCGACGAGTAGAGCCATTCTCTGCTCCGGCGCTCCTCAACCCCGTAGTCGTCGGGAGTGCTCTCCGGGATCAGTTCGTAGACCCGGTGCACGATCCAGGCATCCGTTGTGTAGACATCGTCATTCTCGTGGGCACGAGCGCTCTCAGCTGGTCCAGCAGGTTGGCCGGGTCGATTCTCACCATGGAGCCGGAGGCAAGCGCATTCGTGCGCTTACCTCCGGGTGCGTCGTTCAGGTGGCGGGTGTGGCGGGCGGGCGTACGGCGGAGCCTCAGGAGGAGGGCGCCGGTCAGCCGCGCTTCGCCACCCACGAGTAGGTGACGTAACCGCTGGTGTAGGCGACGGACAGGCCACCCACCGGCGCCCAGTCCCCCGTCGCCGACTGCGGGTGGCCGCCGGAGTTGATGTAGACGGCGGAGACGCGATGTTCTCCGGTGCCGGTGGTGCACGTACTCGTGACCATCCAGACGCCATACGTGTTCACGGTGCAGTTGTCGGGGACGGCGTGAGCCGGTGTGGTGGTGCTCAGCACCAGTCCTGCGCTGAGCATCGCGGCGGAGATGGCCGCGACTCGCTCCCTGAGCCTCACGTGCGCTTCCTCCGGTTTCGTTCGAAGGGCGACTTGCGCGGGTTCTGTTTAGGAAACTTTCCTAAACAGGAAATACCCCGCCCGCAGGTAGGCGTCAAGAGGCATCTCACCGCGATCGCCGCAGTGAAGGGCCGTTCGAGGTCGCCGTGCTGGTCGACGGCGAGCCGGCGGCCGCGGCTGGGGCTCATGACGCGATTCTTACCGGCACCCCTACTTCGGGGCCGGGGTCAGGTCAGCTTCGGGAGCAGAGGGCCGAGCAGAGTCGTGTAGTGGGCGAACGCTTCCCGCATGCTCATCGTGTCGGGATCGTCAACACCAAGCACCCGCTCCTCCATTGGCAGCGGTTCGGCGAACCAATCGCACGCCCCGACCGCATCTCCCGCCCGTCGCGTCCAGAAGGCGTGGTTGCTCCGGGTGGCCGGGTCCTCCGGTCCAAGCAGCCGCTCCTTTCCGCGGACGTGCTGAGCAAGCTCGACGACTTGTTCCCCATCGGGAACGGCGGTCCGGGACCGGAGGCGTGGGCATGCTGAGGCGGACTACCCTGAACAGTCCGCGTCGGCCAGACTCCAGAACCATGGATGACCCGGATCTGATGATCGCCGAAGAGCTCGTTCTCCTGACGTACCAGACGGATGGCCGCCCCCTCCTCGCCCCGGAACCCCTTGGCTTCGTCAGCACCGCCGGCGTCCTCTCCGAGCTTGCCGTCCGAAACCGGATCGACATGCGGAACGGAAACATCCGGGTGCTGGACGCGGCCGCGACCGGCGACGGGGAGCTCGACGACGTGTTGAGCACCCTGGCCGGTGAGACCGCCCCGATCGGAGTCCTCGAGTGGTTCAACAGGCTGTATTCCGCGCAGCGGGCGCAACGCCTGCTGGACCGGCTCATCTTCCGAGGCACCCTGTCCATGCGGACGACCATGCTCCGCAACAAGCGATATCCGGAGGCAGACCCCAGCCTGAGGCTGGAGATCCGCGGCCGTATCGACCTGGCGCTCGGCGGTGAGCCGCCGAGCAGGCGGACCGCTGCCCTCCTGGCCCTGCTGTCCGCGTGCGAGCTGGCGATGGGGCTGTTCCCCAACGCCGACGGCGGCCGGATCGCGGCGATCATCGAGAAGGACTGGGTTGGCGAGGCGGTCCGGTATCACTTCCAGCGCTCTCGTCGGGTGGCACTCAGATCTGCCATCAACATGGACTGATCCTTCATGCCACGGTGCAGCGCACGATAAGCACTGCGGCGACCGCGGTGGCCAGAGAGAGCATATCCGCGGGGCGGAAAATCCACCTCAGACCGGCACCGGAGCACCGTCCGAGGCGCCCGCCGCGCGCACCCGGAACGGCCGTCCGGCAGCCGCTTCGACGACCGGCGCATTCGCTCCTCCCACCCGGCATTGGGCCACCGGGTCTCCATCTCCCACACCGTGTCGGTCAGCACACGGGTCTTCGGCGGATGGATCGCGGATCGTTGAGTTCGGTCACGTCTCGGGCGGACTGCGTTGCGGCGTCCGGGGGCTGTTGGTGCCGGTGCCTGCTGTAGTGGATCAGGTACTGCCGAAGCACCAGGGCCAGTTGGCGTTCACCGAGGATCAGGATCCGGTCCAACAGTTCGCGGCGCGGGGTGCCGATGACTCGCTCGCAGATGGCGTTCATCCTCGGCGTCCGCGGCAGAGTGGTGACGATCCGAAGCCCTTCGGCTGTGAAGACCTCCCGAAAGGCGACAGTGAAGAGCGGGTCCCGATCGTGGATCACGAACCGCAGCCCCGTGATGCGCTCTCCCAGGTCCATCACCAGGTTGCGGGCTTGCTGCATCGTGTAGTTTTCGGCAGGCGCACTGTCCCCGGACGCGGGGGCAGGCGGGGGACAAGATCAGCTCTGGTCCGGCCGATGCTCTAAACGCCCAGTGCTGTGAGCCAGTCGGTGGCCTCATGGGGTGTCAGGTCGGCGCCCCGCTGGTGGGCGATGTCGTAGTCGGTGCGGCCGAGTTGTTCCGTGAGCACCTCGACAAGGGAACGCAGTTCGGTGTCGCCGTGGTCGAAGGTGCCGCGGATGGCCTGACTCAGGCCGAGCGCGGTGGCCGCGCCGGCCGGATCGCCCTCCAGGAACAGCAGTCTGGCCAGGAGCTGAGCGGCCGAGGGGACGTCCCTGATCGCTTGCGCGGCCTGGACGGCGCGGGGCAGCAGTTCGCGGGCGCGTACGGCGTTCCCGGCGGTGAGGAGGTTGACCACCCGAGCGAGGAGCAGCCGATTGTCGGTGCTCTCGGCCGACAGGGTCAGCGTGCGGGTGAGTGTCTCCATCCGGTCGAGTTCCTGATCGGCGCGTTCGACCTCTCCGGAGCGGCGGTACAGCTCGGCCAGGACACCGAGAACCTCGATCTCCAGCGCCGGCTGACCACGGTGCCAGGCCGCTCGTTCGGCGGCCTCGAAGTCGTGTCGGGCGCCTGTCAGGTCGCCGGCGCGCATGCGTTCGGTGGCGAGCCCCAGCCGGGTCGAGATCTCGTCCTGCGAGCCGAGGTCGGTGGCGATCGCGAGGCTGTCTTCGTAGGCGGCGATCGCCTGGTCGTGGCCACCGGCGATGGCATGGATCTGCGCCCGGCCGTACAGCGCCTTCGCCGCCCACCAGCGATCGCCCACCTCCTCGAACGCGTGCAACGCCGTGGTCATCGCGGTCGCGGAGCTGTCCCAATCGCCCCGTTCGCGATGCATCAGGGCCTCGATCATGAAGGTGCAGGCGATCGCCCAGCGGTCCGAGCCGCCGCGCACCCGGGCGATCTCCTGGTCGGCCAGCTCATCCAGCCCGAGTAGCGGCGCCATCACCAGCACGATCGTCAGCAGCATCGGGTAACGCCGCAGTGCGCCCGTGCGCACGCATTCGGCGATGAGCGCGCGCAGCTGTTCGGCGTCGGTGAGCGGCCCGCCCTCTGCACTCACCCGGTGAATCGCCGTGAACGCGACGCGGGCGTCTGCGGGCAGCGCGTCGCCGAACTCGGCGACCTTGGCGAGGTAGTCCTCGGCGCGGGTGTCGTAGTGGTGCATGACCCAATACCAGTACAGCGGCCCGAGAATCCGGGCGGAGCCCAAGGCGTCGCCGCTGTGGATGGCTGTTTGCAGGGCGTACATCAGGTTGTCGTACTCGGACTGGAACAGCCGCAGGGACTCCGCCTGCTTGTCCGAGCGCAGCCGCGGTTCGTGTTCCTCGGCCACGTCGGCGAAGTGCCGCGTGAGCCGCCTGCGCAGGACGGCTTCGTCCTCGTCCGCGAGCCGGAGCTTGTCCGCCGCATGGGCCCGGATGGTCTCCAGCATTCGGTAGGTGTCGCCGGTCCGTTCCACGATGGACTTGTCGACCAGGGAGTCCAGGAGGTAGCCGACCTCGTCCGCGGGAAGCGCCCCAGCCGAGTCCGCGCAGACCGCCTCGATCGCGGCCATGCCGGTGCGCGCCGGAAACACTGACATCCGGGCGGCCAGTGCGCGCTCTTGTGAGGTGAGGAGATCCCAGCTCCACTCGATGACCGCATGGAGGGTCCGCTGGCGGGGCTGGGCGGTCCGGTTGCCGGTGCTCAGCAGCCGGAAGCGGTCATCCAGCCGCCGGGAGACCTGGTCGACGCTCATGGTCCGCAATCGCGCCGCGGCCAGCTCCAGCGCCAGCGGCAGTCCGTCCAGCCGGCGCACGATGTCCACGATCGGGGCCGCGGTGGTCGCATCCAGGACGAAGCTGGGCTGTACGGCTGCCGCCCGGTCGAGGAACAGCCGTACGGCGGCCGATTCGCGCGCTCGAACTGGATCGGCGTGCGCGTCGGGCAGGGCGAGCGGGCCGAGGCGGCACAGCGTCTCTCCCATGACCTCGAGCGGCTCTCGGCCTGTGGCCAAGATGGTCAGGTACGGCTGGCGCTCTAGCAGCTGTCCGGCGAGCTCGGCGGCGGGTTCGGAGATCTGTTCGCAGTTGTCCAGTACCAGCAGGCCTTCCCCTCCGGCGAGCAGGTTGACCACCCGTTCCAGCGGTGTACCGGACGGCTGGGCTTCGGCGACGCTGAGCGAGCCCAGCACCGCTTCCAGCAGACCGTCAGCCGTGTTCACCGTGGCCAGGGAGACGAGCCAGACCCTGCCGCGCCGATGGGCCCGATGCCGACTCACCGCCTCCACGGCCAGCCGGGTCTTGCCCACTCCTCCGGGTCCGATGACGGTGACCAGCCGGGAGGTCTCCAGTAGCCCGGCCAGCGACCTCAACTCTTCCTCCCTGCCGACGAAGCTGGTCAGCCGGGCCGGCAGCCTGTCTCGCACCGCCGCGGGCTGGACCTGTCCCCCCTCGGGGATCTCCAGCTCACCCCGCAGCACGGCGAGGTGCGTCTTGCGCAACTCCTGGGAGGGATCGATGCCTAGCTCTTCGGCGAGCGTGTCGCGGACTTTGTCGAACACCGCCAGCGCATCGGACTTGCGGCCCGCCGCATGCAGGGCCCGCATCCGCAGCCCTGCCAGCCGTTCCCGCAGCGGATGCTCCGTGGCCGCCGCCTCCACATCGGCCAGGATCTCGCCATGGCGCCCGAGCCGCAGCTCCGCCTCGAAGCGGTCTTCGGTGGCGCCGATTCGAAGTTCGTCCAGGCGCGCGCCGGCCGTACCGGCGAAGGGAATGCCGCGGACGTCGGCCAGTGCCTCTCCACGCCACAGCGCCAGCGCGTCCGCCAGCAGCGAGGCCGCCCGTTGCGCGGCGCCCGCGGCCAGTTCACGGCTGCCTCGCCTGGCCAGCTCTTCGAAGCGGACCGCGTCGACCTGCTCCCGGCCCAGGCACAGGCGATACCCGCCGGCCACCGTCTCCACGACCCCTGCCCCGCCCAGGGCTTTGCGCAGCCGGTGCACCAGTGCGTGCAACGCGTTGACGGTGCCTCCGGAGGAATGCTCGCCCCACAGGGCATCGAGCAGCGAATCGACGGACACCACGTCATTCCCGGCCAGTGCCAGCTTGGCCAGCAGCGCGCGAACCCTGGTGCCGCCCAGGTCGATCGGCGCGCCGTCGTCGGTATACGCCAGAACCGGCCCCAGCAGCTCAATCCGCATGCGCAACAGGCTAACGGGCAAGGACAGCCGCTCTTACAGCGAGCCGATGCCGGCTGGAAGAGGGATATAAGAGGCCTGTCAGAGCCGCCGAACATCGTGGAGGACATCACGAGACAGCGACTGAAGGGCAGTGACATGGCAAGCAACGAGAACGTGCAGCAGGTGCTGCACAGCGCGGTGGCCGAGTACGGCACGATCGGTGTCGTCGCCGCGGTGCAGGACGAGGACGGCGGCTGGGCCGGGTCGGCCGGATTGTCCGACCTGGAGGCCGGCAGTCGCCGCGAACCCGGGGAGCAGTTCACCATCGGCAGCGGGGCCAAGACGTTCACCGCCGCAGCGATGCTGACGCTGGAGGCCGAGGGCAGGCTGAGCCTCACCGACACCGTGGAGCAGTGGCTGCCCGGCGTGGTGCGCGGCAACGGCAACGACGGCCGTCAGATCACCATTGGGCAGTTGCTCACCCACACCAGCGGCCTGGGGATCACCGGCCTGAACGTCGACATCGCGCGCAAGTACCACACCCGGCCCGGGTTCGCCGCGCATCGCCACGACGTCTGGACCGTCGAGGAACTGCTGAAGCTCCAAATGGCCACTCCGCCGCTGTATGCGCCGGGCACGGACTTCGCCTATTCCAACGGCGGCTACCACCTTGCCGGGGCGATCATCGAGAAGGCGACCGGGCGAAGCTACGAAGACGAGGTCGACCGGACGGTCGTCCAGCCGCTCGGACTGACCGGCACCTACGCGCGCCCCTTCGCGGAGCGCCGGTTCCGGGGACCGCACGCCAGGATCTATACCAGGCAGTTCCTCAGGGACGGCGTTGACCCTGCGAGCCTCACGCCCGACAACTACGAGTCGCTCCTGGAGAGCCCCGACTCCGATCCGGTCGACGTCACCGACAGGACCATCTGGGGGTGGGCCGCCGGCGGCGTCGTTTCGACCACCAGCGACATGCTCCGGTTCACCAACGCGCTGATCACCGGCTCGCTGCTGCCGCCCGCGCAGCATCGCACGATGTGGAACACGGTCCCCACCAGGGACTGGATGCCCAACACCCGCTACGGCACCGGCGTCAGCCAATGGGCGCTGGCCGACGGCCGCGTACTCCACATCGTGGCCGGAGTGGAGCTGGGTGCCGCCAGCTTCACCATGGGCACCCCGGACGCCCGACGCCTGGTCTCGGTCAACATCAACTGCGACTGGAACTGGTACCCGCTCTTCAGCCAGATCGCCGAGGCGGTGTTCGGCTCGCCCTTCCTCCCGCCTCAGTAGCGCCTGCTGACATCGCCCGGACGTGGCGGCTGCGCGCTGCCGCATGCGGGCGATGGACCAGCGCCTGGCCGCGAGAGGGCGCAGGATCCGGCCGAGGCCGACACTTCCGCAACACCATCAACGTCGCCATCGACGCGGTCTCCCAAGCTCACGGGGGCGGCGACGGACAGGATCTACGCGTGCGCAGAAAGGCAGAACGTCATAGAACGCAGCCCTCGGCGGTGGTGGATTCTGAGCGTGTTGATGACCCGCACGCTGGTGCTGGTGATCGACAATGACGTGCTGCTGGTGGCGATCCCGTCGCTCACGCAGGAGCTGGGGCCAGCGCCCAGGATGTGCAGTGGATCATCGACGCCTGCATCTTGGAAAGCGCGGGCACGCTGCTCGCCTCAGGAAGCCTTTCAGATCGTTACGGCCGCCGCATGATGATCATCGGGTTGGCCGATTGTGGGGCAGGCGTCGCTGGCGGCGGCGTTCGCCACCAGCCCCGGGCAGCTCGCTGATGCTGCCGAGCACCCTGTCGATCATTATCACCGTCTTCGACGACACCGAGCGTCGCCGTGGTGGCGCTGATGCCCGAGTCCACCGGGCCCTGGCGCAAGGCGGACCCGCTCGGCGGGGTGCTGTCGGTGATCGGCATCACCGTTCTGGTGTGGGCGACCGGGCGTTCCACCTGGCCGCTAACCCTCCCGGTGGTGGTGCCGATACCAGTCGAGTGTCGCGGATACGGCCTGGTCGTGGGAGGTGACCTTGACGGGTCCGAAGGCATCGCGGAAGGCGGTGTCGTCGGAGACGAAGGGCTGGTCGCGCTGGTACCACGTCTCGCCGAGTTCGCGGACGATGGGGTTGAACAGCCCGATGAGGCGCTGTGTGGTCCGGCCGAGCCCGGCGATCTTAGGGGTGGCACCGATCGTGGACCACACGGTGTCGAGGAACTGGCGGCCGGTGATCGCCTCGGCGGCCGGCAGGTGCCAGGCGCGCCCGTCGGCCTGTTCGTGCTCCCCGAGGGTGACCAGTGCGGCGGCGATGTCGGGGAGATAGTTGAGGGTGTGGGGCTGGTCGAGGTCGCCCATCCAGCGGGCGGTCTTGCCGTTCAGCGCGGCGGCGAAGACAGGCGGGCCGAGGACCGTGTTGACACCGCCGGGCCCGTAGTAGTCCGACGCCCGGCCCAGGGTGGCGCGGATCCGGCCGGATCGGTGCGCGTCGAGGATGAGCCTGTCCACCTCGGCGCGGGCGCGGCCTTTGGAGCCGTCCGCGGCGTGGGGCAGGTCCTCGGTCATCGGGCCCTCGACGGGCCCGTAGACGTAGAGGTTGTCGGCCATCACCAGTTTGGCCCCGGCGGCCTCGACTCCGGCGAGCACGGTTCGGGTAAGGCCGGCGAACTCCTTGGCCCAGCGCGTGTAGCCGGGTTGTGCGCATTGGTAGACGACGGCGGCGCCGTCACAGGCGGCGCTCGCGCCCTCCAGCGTGGTGATGTCGGCGCGAAGGTCCCGCGGCCCAGTGGCCGCGCCACGGGTGACGGCTCTGACCTGGCGGCCGCGAGCGGTGAGTTCGGCCACGACAGCTTTGCCGATTGCTCCGGTGGCGCCGAGTACAACGTGCAGTTCGGACATGAGGTTCTCCGGTTTCAAGATTTTGTAACGCTGTTACGTAACGACGTTATGATACTCTTGGGGCTATGGCAAGACCCAGAAACCGCGACTACGCAGAGCTCCGCCGCGAGCTGGTCGACGCCGGTGGCCTCCTGTTGGCCGGGGAAGGCCCGTCCGCGTTGAGCACCCGCCGGGTCGCCCAGCACGCGGGCGTGTCCACCACGGCGGTCTACAACCTCTTCGGCGACAAGGCCGGCTTGGTTCGCGAGATGTTCCTGTCGGGGTTCGAACGTCTCGCTGAGGCCTTCGCCGCCGTGCCACGGACCAACGATCCCGTCGCCGACCTGCTGGCCCTCGGCCACGCTTACCGCGCCAGTGCTCTGGCCAACCCGCATCTCTACGAGCTCATGTTCGGCCGGCCGGTCCCCGAATTCCGGCCCGATGCCGAGACCGCCGCACAGATCCAACCCACCTTCGACAGCTTGGTCACCGCCGTCACACGCTGCGTGGAGGCAGGCTTGTTCGCGCCCGCCGAGCCGTACGACCTGGCCGTCCGGCTCAACGCCCTCGCCCACGGGCTGTGCAGCCTCCAACTGCGCGGCGCGCTCGGAGACCCCACGCAAAGCAGCCGCCACTGGGACGATGCCTTCGCGACAATGGTCCGCGGCCTGTCCGCCACTCACCCGTGATGCGGTACCAGGGGCGCAGCCCCTGGTCAGCCCATTCCACGTCGTCCCGGCGCCCGCGACGTCCCGGCGCGGCCAGCCACGCTCTCACACCAGACGGGCCCGCACCGCAGCCCGCCCGCGACGCGACCCACCTCAACGACCTGCGATCCATCCGGCGAAAACCCATCGTCGCAGGCACGATCAGCGAGTACCACCACGCCGCCTAACCGCAGCTCAGCCCACGAAACTCAGTATTCGAGCGGCCCAGGTTCGGCGGGCGGACCGGGGAAGCCCGACGAGAGCGATCCCGGCAGGGCGGCCCGGTCCGGCACAACAACCTGGGCACAGCGGTGGAGAAGGCGATCTGCTCTCACCCGGCGGACGGCGAGATGAGGTCTGGCCCGTCCACGAAGCCTCCGGGAGGTGGCACGTGGCTGCCGGCCAACTCCTGGCCGAGCCTTACTGGCGCGGCACGTTGGTCCCGGATCCCACGACGGCGGTGGCCTGGATCTCGATCAGCGCGTGGAGTGGCATCAGCGTGCTGACGCCGATGAGCGCGCTGGCCGGGAAGCTGTCCTTGAAGTACTCCTTCCTGATGCTGGTGAAGACGCGTCCCATGCGGGTGTCGGTGATGAAGACCGTCATGGTGACGATGTCGTCCAGGGTGCCGCCGGCCGCCTCGACGCCGAGCCGTACGCGGTCGAGCGCCCGGCGGGCCTGGGTGGCGAAGTCGAGCGAGACGACCTCGTGGTCGGGGCCGAGGCCGCACTGGCCGGCGAGGTAGACGAGCGGGCCGACGGTGACGCACTGGGAGTAGCCGAAGGCCGACGGATCCTCCAGTCCGGGGACGGGGACGACGCGCTTGGGCGCGTTCACGGGGCGCCGAGGACGGGTTCGCCCAGCAGCGGGCTGGAGATCAGGTAGATGCCGTGGTTGCTGAAGGCCCAGATGAGGCGCCGGTCCCATTCGATGACCATGCTCCCCACCGGATTGGCGATGTCATCAGATACCGACAAATCGCACATTCTAGGGACGAACCAGCCCGCGATGGAAGCGTTCACCGGATCGCTCACGTCGAAGAACTGGATCCCGGCGTTGTAGAAGACGTACGGCATGACATGCGGATCCGGCGTGCCGGTGTCACACAGGTAGTAGCCCGGACGCTTGGGACCGAACATGCCCCGCCGCTGCACCCAGTCGGTGAACGGCGCCTCCGGCGGCGGCACCGGTCGTGGCAGTGTCCCGGCCACGAACGGGCGCGTGGGATCGCTGACGTCCACGGCGTAGATCTCCTTGTACGGCTCGAAGCCGTCCTGGTTGAGCGGATAGCCGTTGACGTACACGATGCCGGTCTCCTCGGCACGGGCCACGACCACGGTGTCGCACTCGGTGCCCGGCACGCTGGGCGGGAGTTCCAGGTGTCCGACGGCCTGGATGCGCTCCGGGTCCGACACGTCGAGGATGTACATGCCGAAGCCGCCCATCGCGGCGTAGCCGTACCTGCTGCCCTCGTGCGGGACGAAGACCGGCATCCGGGCGCCCATCCATGACGTCTGGTTGCCCGCGCGCGGGTTGAGGTTGTAGACGTCCTCTTCCCCCGCGCGGGATCCCGGCGCCCACCACGTGTCCAGAAGCTTGGGGCGGCTGGGGTCGCGCAGGTCGTAGACCAGCTGGGCGCCGGCCCACAGCACCGTCTTGTACTCGTTGTTGCGGAAGTCGTCATCAGGCGCGGCGGCGATATAGAGGTAGTCGCCGCCGAAGTAGACGGGCACGTCGATGGCGCCCGATCCCTCCTGGGGACGCTGGCCGGCGGTGCGGCGAGGGTCGGTGGTGACCTCGCTCAGCAGCTCCCACTCGTCGGGCAGCGGGCCGTGCATCTCGTAGACCTTGAAGCCGCGCAGCATGCAGTCGCCCCGGACTGTCGCCACCCCCTCGGGCTGCATGTACTTGTCCTCCACCACGCCGAACCGCGGGATCTCCAGCGCCTGGATCATGATCTTCTTGCCGAGCCGGGGGTTGTCCTTGATGACGATCGGCCCGAAGCCGTCGACGTCGTCGTACTCCCGCTCCAGCAGGATCTCGGCCTGGTCCGGCAGCGTGATGTCCATGATGACGAGTTTGCGGCGGTAGTAGTGGTACATGACGCGCCGCCCGCCGAAGTCGGCCGGCGTGGCCCAGCTGTGCCGGGGCCAGACCACGATCGGGTAGAACGCCTCGATCTTGGTGTTGTGCAGGTAGGCGTTCTCGTCGTAGTGATCGAGGCTCCATCGGCTCGGGTGCGGGCCCCAGGCCGGTTTCGCCGTCGCCGGGTGCCGCCAGCGGCCGGTCTCGGGGTCGAGGCCGTAGCTGCCCGGCGGCGGATCCTCGACTGGACGGCGCGGCGCCCCGCTGACCGTGCTCTGCGCGGTGTAGGTGAACGGTCCGACGCCGACGTCCTTGACCTCGACGGATCTTCCCTGGGACACGCGGTCTCCTCTCAAGGGTTGGGGTGATCGCCGGACAGCGGCACGGCCGCGACCAGCGTCCGGGTATAGGGGTGGGCCGGACTGCCCAGGACGTCCCGGGTCGGCCCGTGCTCGACCACGCGGCCGTCGCGCATGATGGCCGTCCGGTGCGCGATCTCGCCGACCAGGGCGAGGTCGTGGCTGATGAACAGGTAGGCCAGCCCCAGGTCCCGCTGCAGCCGGTCCAGGAGCGCCATGACCTCGGCCTGGACGACGGCGTCGAGCGCGGAGACCGGCTCGTCCAGCACGAGCACCCGCGGGCCGACGGCCAGGGCCCGCGCGATCGCGACCCGCTGCCGCTGCCCGCCGGACAACTGGCCCGGATAGCGGGTGGCGACGGTGGCCGGCAGGCTGACCTGATCCAGCAGTTCGGCGACCCGCGCGGCGCTGTGGCCGCCGTGGATGCGCAGCGGCTCACCCACCAGCGCGCCCACCGTCATCTTGGGGTTGAGCGCCGCGGTGGGATCCTGCATGACGAGTTGCACACGCACCCCGTCGGCGACCTCCAGGTGGCCGGAGGTGGGCCGGTCAAGTCCGACGATCATGCGGCCGAGCGTGGACTTGCCCGATCCGGACTCGCCCACTAGCGCGAGCGTCTCACCCGCCCGCAGCTCCAGCGAGACGCCGCGGACCGCGTGCCGCGGCCCGCCTCTGCCGCGATAGTCCCGCACCAGCTCGCTCGCCCGCAGCAGCGGCTGCGCTCCGGGCACCGCGGGCCGCCCGTCGCCGCGCGGCACCGCGTCGAGCAGCCTCCGGGTGTACGGCATGCGCGGCCGCCCGAACACCTCTTCGGCGGTCCCGGTCTCCACCTGGACGCCGCCGTTCATCACCATGACGCGATCGGCGTGCCGGGCCACGACTCCCAGGTCATGGGTGATCAGCAGCAGCGCGCAGCCGGTGGCCTGGCGGGCCGCGTCCAGCGCCTGCAGCACCTGCGCCCGCACGGTCGCGTCGAGCGCGCTGGTCGGCTCGTCGGCGACGATGAGGCCGGGCCGCCCCGCCATCGCCATCGCGATCACCACGCGCTGCCGCATGCCGCCGGACAGCTGATGTGGAAAGGCGTTCAGCACCTGGCCGAGACCGACGCCGGCGAGCAGGTCGGCGGCGTCGGCCCGCGCCCGGCGGGCCGTCATCGGCCGGTGCGCGCACAGGGCCTCGACGACCTGCCGGCCGATTGGGTAGACGGGGTTCAGCGAGCCGAGCGGGTTCTGCGGGACCAGCGCGATGCCCGCGCCGCGCACCTCTCGCAGGCTCCGTTCACCGAGGCCGACGAGCTCCCGGCCGCGGAAGCGGATCGAGCCGCTGACCCTGGCGTGCCCGGGCAGCAGGCCGAGCAGGGCGCGGGCAAGGGTGGACTTGCCGGAGCCCGACTCGCCGACGACGGCGAAGGTCTCGTCCGGCTCCACGGTGAAGGCCACGTCCCCGCACGCGGTGACCACGCCGTCGCGGGCGGGCCACCGCACGGTCAGGTTCTCGACGGCCAGCAGCGGGTCAGCCATGGGTCACCTTCGGGTCGAGCACGCCGTAGAGCAGGTCGGCGAGGAGGTTGAGCAGGGTGACCAGGACGGCCGAGACGAGGAGGAAGGCCAGCACGGTGTTGGTGTCCTGCTGCTTGACGCCCTCGACGAGCATCTCGCCGAGACCGTGCCAGCCGAAGACGTTCTCGATCACCACTAGGCCGCCGACGAGCCACGGGACCTGCAGGGCGACCACCGTGACGAGGGGCGTCAGGGAGGTGCGCAGGGCGTGCCGGAGCAGCACCCGCGGGCGGGACAGGCCCTTGGCCCTGGCCAGCAGCAGGTAGTCGCTGTCGAGGACCTCGAGCGTGGCGGCCCGCTGGTAGAGGGACCACAGCGGGAAGGCCGTCAGGGCCAGCGTCAGGACGGGCAGGACGAGGTGGGCGGCCGAGCCCGTGGCGCCGGGTGGCGCGTCGCCCAGGGTCGCCACGACCTCGGCGCCGGTCCAGCGGTTGAGCGTGATGCCGCCCTGCTTGAGGACGGTGGCGATCCAGAACTCCGGCAGCGTGAGCAGGACGACGACGGCAAAGCCGATCAGCCGGTCGGGCCAGCGGCCTCGCCGTACCGCCGCCCAGAATCCGGTCGTGAGGGCGAGCAGGATCGCCAGCGCCAGGGCGGGCACGGCCAGGCGCAGGGTGACCAGGCCACGCCGGCCCAGTTCCGCCGCCACGCTCTGCCCGTTGAGGTCGTGGCCCAGGTCGCCGCGGACGGCGCCGCCGAGCCAGTTCGCGTAACGCTCCCAGACCGGGCGGTCCAGGCCGAGTTCGTGCGCGCGCAACCGCAGCGTCTCCGGCGCGATGTTCGGCTGGCGCAGGCTGGAGAGGGGATCACCGGCGAAGCTGACGGCGAGGAAGACCAGCAGGGTCGACAGCAGGAGCATGGGCAGCGCCACGGCTATCCGGCGCAGCAGGTGGCCGGTCATCGTCGCTGGTCCGTGACGGTGAGCCCGTCGCCCGCGACGTGCACCGCGCCCACGATGATCACGATCGTCAGGCTCGGCGCGTAGAACAGCCAGGGCGCGGTGGACACGTACGGCGCGCCCTGGCCGACGAGTTGCCCGAGAGAGGTGTCGGGCGGCTGGACGCCCAGACCCAGGAAGGACAGTGCCGACTCCAGCGCGACGGCGGCGGCGACGTAGCCGGTGGCCGCGACGCCGATGTGCGGGACCAGGTGCGGCAGCAGGTGCCGCGTCAGGACGCGCGGTGTCGAGGCGCCGACCAGCCGAGCGGAGGCGACGAAGTCGCTGGCGCGCAGCGAGAGCGTCACCCCGCGGATGACCCGGGCGATCGGCGCCCAGAAGAACGCCGACACCGCCAGCGCGACGACCAGCCAGCCCGAGGTGCCGCCGCCGAGGCGCACGGCCAGCAGCCCGAGCACGGCGACCAGCGGGATCGTCGTGAGCAGGTCGATGGTCCGCATGACGAACGCGTCGGCCCACCCTCCGGCGTACCCGGCGATAAGGCCGGCCACGGTCCCGGCCGCCGTGGACAGGACCGCCACCACGGCCGCGATCGACAACGAGCGCCCCGTGCCGGCCACGACCTGGGAGAGCAGGTCGTGGCCCAGCGGGCCGGTGCCCAGCGGGTGCGCGGCGGACGGCGGGGCCAGCACGGCCGCGGTGATGTCGGCGTGGCCGTAGCGCCACCACCAAGGGCCAGCCACGGCCGCCAGGACGACCAATGCCAGGACGGGCCAGGCGAGCAGGCGCGCGCTCACGTCAGGCCCCAGGAGGCGGCCCCGGCGAGTTGCCACTCGCTCAGCGGATGCGCCTGGAAGCCGGTCAGCCGTGTGCTGCGCGCGACGAGCGCCGGCACGGTGAACAGCGGCATCAGGGCCAGGGTGTCCCATAGGCGGGCGTCGATGCCGTCGGCCAGGCGCAGTCGCCGGGTCTCGTCGGTGGTCGCGATCGCCCTGGCGAACAGCGCGTCCACCCGCTTGTCGCAGAAGCGCTGGAAGTTGTAGCCGCCCTCGCAGCCGTACAGCGCCTGAGACCACGACACCGGGTAGGCCGAGCCGGGGTACTGGAAGGAGAGCGTGTCGTAGTCGCCCGGGATCAGGACCCGGTCGAAGTAGACGCTGTCCGGGACAGTGGCGACGGTCAGCTTGATCCCGGCAGGCTTCAGCATCGCCTGGGCCAGCACGGCGAGCTGGGTGTCGATGGCGGAGCCCGAGGCCACGGTGTGCCGCAGTTCCAGCGCCTGGCCGTTGTCGGCGAAGTAGCCGTCGGCGCCCCTGACGTAGCCGGCCGCCTCCAGGACGCGCGCCGCCCCCGCGGCGTCGCCCCGGCCGTAGCCGGCGGGAAGGTTGTCGGTGTAGCCGGGCGCGCCTCTGGCTATGACGTGGTTGGCCGACAGGAACGCGGCGGCTTCGGGGCCGAAGGTCTTCACCGCGAGCTGGGAGACGTCCAGGGCGGTCGCGATCGCCTGGCGTACGGCCGGCGTCCCGGTGCGCCGGTGCCCGAACTGGAAGGCCATGAGCTGCAGGTCGGTTGAGGCGACCAGGTCGGCGCGGACGTACGGGACCGCCTTGAGCTGGCTCATCGTGCCCTGGCCCGGGTCGAGCGCGGCCAGGTCGAGCTCGCCGTTGGCCAGTGCCTGGACCGCGGCCTGCGTGTCCTTGACGTAGATCAGGTCCAGCCCGTCGAGCTGTGGCCGCGGGCCGTTCCAGTTGGGGTTGCGGCGCAGCCGCAGGTACTGCCCTGCCTGGTTGGAGGCTACGGTGAACGGCCCGGCGCCGGGCGGCACAGTGGTGGCCAGGCCGGTGTTCCAGTCCCGGCCGCGCATGAAGTGGGCGGGCAGCAACTGGGCGAACAGCGAGCGCCACTCGCCGAACGGGCGGGAGAAGACGACCGTGACGGTCGCGCCCGAATCCGAGGAGCGCACGTCGGCGACCGCGTCGTAGCCGACGGCGGCGGCGAGCTGGGCGTCCTTGACCCGGCCGCTCATGTGCCGCCACAGGTAGGCGAAGTCGCCGGCGGTGATCGGCGTGCCATCCGACCAGCGCGCACCGCTCTTGATCTTGTAGACGACGGTCTGCGGGGAGGCCTCGGTGAGGTGCGCGCTGTCGAGCAGGTCGCGGTTGAGGACGGGCCGCAGGTCGGTCCCGACCACGAACGGCGACGGGTAGATGAGGTTCCCGATGGCCAGGCCGATGGAGTTGCCCTGGTTGGGGGTGTGCGGGTTGAATCCGGTCCAGGCTTGCAACGTCGCCGCCCGGACGAGGCTCTGCTCGGCGGGCGCGCTGCAGGCGGTGAGCAGCAGCATGCCCGCGACCAGGAGGGCTTTCATGACTCCACCTGGAGGACGCCGTCCTGGTAGACGGCCCGGATGTTGTCCTTGAAGGCGCGGAAGTCGTACGGGTCGCCGTCCAGGACGACCAGGTCGGCGCGTTTGCCGGGCTCGATCGTGCCCAGCTCGCCGGCCAGCCCCATCAGCTCGGCGGCCGCGGACGTGGCGCTGACCAGCACCCGCTCGGCCGGCATGCCCGCTTCGTGCATGACGAGGAGCTGGACGAGGTTGGCGCCGCAGTCGTTGCCGTAGTCGGTGCCCATCGCGATCGGCACCCCGGCCGCGAGCGCCGCCCGGAACGATGCCACGTGCGCCTGGTCGAACTCCGCCGCCTTGTACAGGACCGCGCCGAGATCCCGCTCCGCCTCCAGTACGGCCGGCATGTTCGCGGGCTCGACGAAAAGGGTCGGCACCAGCCAGGTGCCGCGCGCGGCCATCAACTGGACCGCCTCTTCGTCGAGGTAGGCGCCGTGCTCGATCGAGCGGGCGCCCGCGCGGACCGCGTTCTTGACGCCCTCGGTGCCGATCGCGTGCGCGGCGACCGGGAGCCCGGCCGCCCTGGCCTCGGCCATCAGCACCGCCAGCTCCGCCTCGCCGAAGTGGGTACGGCGCGGATCGGTGGTCAGGCCGTCGGTGCACAACACCTTCACGAAGTCCGCCCCCGCCCTGACGGTCTGGCGGACCAGCCTGCGCACTGCCTCGGGCCCGTCGGCGATCGACCCAGGCCGGCCGGGGTGCGGAAGGTAGTAGGGGTTCACGTACTCGCCGCTGGGCGTCCAGCCGTCCATGTGTCCGGCGGTCTGGGAGATCGCCGTGATGGAGATCCGCATCCGCGGTCCCGGGATGAGCCCGGTCTCCACGGCCCGCTTGACGCCGAGGTCGGCGCCGGCGCAGTCGCGGATCGTGGTGATGCCGCATTCCAGCAGCGAGCGCAGGTTCCTGATGGCGACGTAGAACTGGTAGGAGAACGGCTCGGCCAGCCGTACCGGGAGCTCGGGCTCGACGCCGAGGACGTGCACGTGCGTGTCGAACAGGCCCGGCAGCAGGGTGCGCCCCCGGACGTCCACGATCTGCTCGCCGCGCAGGTCGCGGCCCACGGCGGCGAACCGGCCATCCTCGACGGCCACGTCCGCGGCGTAGGGGTCGGCGCCGGTGCCGTCGAAGACCAGTCCGCCCTTGAAGATCTGCCTGGTCATGATGCACTCACCTGGACGCCGTCTTGGTAGACGGCCTTGACGGCGCCCTTGAGCGCCCAGAAGTCGAACGGGTCGCCGTCCACGACGACCAGGTCGGCGCGTTTGCCGGGCTCGATCGTGCCCAGGTCCTCGTCCCAGCCCAGGAGCTGTGCCGCCGAGCGGGTGCTCGCCTCAAGGACTGCTTCTGGCCGCATGCCGAACTTGTGCATGTATCCGAGCTCGTCGAGGAACTCGCCGCCGTGCATGTCGGTGCCCATCGCGATCCGCACGCCCGCCTCCAGCGCCAGGGCGAAGGACTCGGCGCTGGCGTCGGCCACCCGGCGGGCGTCGTCGATCATGGCCTGCGGGATCCTGGCCGCCACCTCCGGGCGGTCCAGCATGCCGTGGAAGCGCACCAGCGTCGGGACCAGCCAGGTGCCGCGCTCTGCCATCAGATCGACGGCCTCCCGGTCGAGGTAGGTGCCGTGCTCGATCGAGCGGACCCCGGCGCGCACCGCGCTCTTGACACCCTCCGCGCCGCAGGCGTGCGACATCACGGGCACGCGGGCGGCACGGGCCTCGGCCATGATGACGGCCAGCTCGTCGTTGCGGAAGTGCGGCGTCAGGTACTCCTCGCGGGGCCAGACGCCACCGTTGGTCGTGCAGATCTTGATCACTTCGGCGCCGGCCCGTACCAGCGTTCTGACCAGCGTCCGCAGCTCGTCCGGGCCGTCGGCGACAGGATGCGGGCGGCCGGGATGCGGCACGTAGTACTCCGAGACGCACTCGCCCGACGGCGTCCAGCCGTCGATGTGGCCGCCGGTCTGCGAGATCGCGTTGATCGAGATCTGCAGCCGGGGGCCGCTGATCAGGCCGTCCTCCAGCGCCTTCTTCACCCCGAGGTCGGCACCGGCGCAGTCGCGGGCGCTGGTGATCCCGCTGGCCAGCAGATGATCGAGGATGGGCAGCGCTTGGTAGAACTGCAGTGAGAAGGGGGTCTTGAGCCGGGCCGTCGGATCGGGCAGGCAGCCGACGACGTGCACATGGCAGTTGAACAGTCCCGGCAGCAAGGTCAGGCCCGGCACGTGAACGATTTCGTCGCCCGTAAGTTCCGACCCTACCGCCGCGAACCTGCCGTCCTCGATCGCGACGTCCGCCCGCCGTACGGCGCTGCCGGTGCCGTCGAAGACGCTTCCACCTCGGAAAACAACCCGATGCATAGTCCCTCCCTGTGGGGTGGTCACATGATGCGGACACAGGGGAGATCGAATCCACGATGCACACCAAAGCTGAACGAAAGAGGCGAAACACCGGGGACCGTGACGGAAAGCGGCACCGGTCCTTCAGCGGCGCAGGACCCCGGAACGCTTGACCGTCCTGACGATGGGCGTGGTCTCGATCCGGTCCACCTCCGCCAGGGCGCCGACCACGCCCACCAGGAAGTCGTAGAGCTCCGGCAGGTCGCGGGCGCACACCGAGGCGACCAGGTTGACCGGGCCGGTCGTGGCCGCCGCGAATCGCACGTTCGGCTGCGTCGCCAGGGCCCGGCCGACCCGGTCGAGGGCGGCGGGCCGTACTGAAATCCACAGCATGACCTCGGCGTGGAAGCCCAGCAGCGACAGCTCGATCTCGGCGTGGAAGCCGACCGCGCGCTCCTCGACCAGCCCCAGGAAGCGGCGGCGAGCGGTGGACTCCGAGGTGTGGATCGCCGAGCCCAGCTCCCCGTAGCCCGCGCGGCCGTCGCGGGCGAGCACCGACAGCAGGGTGCGCTCGTCGGCGGAAAGGTCGCGGCCGTGCGGCGGTTCGCCCTGCGGCACGCCCGCCCGCAGCGCCGCGTACTGCTCGGCCGTGAGATGGCCGCCGTGCCAGATCTCGGCGTCGCTGAAGTTGTGCAGCATCGTGTACACCGACACGTCCGTCAGGTGGTCGATCCCGGGCAGCTCCTTGAACAGGAACGCGTTGCGGCTCTCCCGCGACCCGGCGAACGTGACGAAGCAGATGTCCAGCCCGCCGACCAGCAGATCCACCCACAACGTGTCGTTGCGCCGCGCCAGGTTCCCCAGCACCGACGGCACCGCACCCGCGGCGCAGCGGGCGCGGACGATGAGCGGCGTGGCGTAGCCGGCGAAGTACGGGCTCGCCACCCCGACGATCCGCAGGATTCCCGGCGCGGTCAGGCGGTGGACCCGGCGGGCTATGGTGCGCTCGGAGGTCCCGAGGACGTCGGCCAGTTTGCCCCAGGTCACCCTGGCATCCACCTGTAGCGCGGACACGAGGGCGCGATCAAGGTCATCCAGGCGAAGCCGGTCCATCACCCCAATTTACGGCCTGCTCCTTTCGGCGCCAGAGGTCTGGCCCTATCAGCCACGCTTGGTGAACCGTGCCCACCAGCCCGTCGGGATAAGGATCAACCCCTGAGTTGCCAACCGTCGCTGCCGGTGTGGCCTGGGAGCTGGGATTTTCTGCCTTCTCCAGCTCGATCACGATGGGTTGAGGTAGCTTCACACATTGTGAAGCTGTGACGATGTGCCCGAGCTTTTTGCCGACCGGGTGAAGGCGATGAGGCCGAGGGGTAAAGGATCGTCGGGTGGCGCCCCACAGGGCCCGCCGCGCTGCACCCGAACCTCGACCTGACCACCTGGGCCGCCGACGGGCTGCCGGCCGTCTTCTTCGTCGCTGGGACCTGCGTGACCTGCGCCGGACCGCGGTGTCGGTGGCTGCGGCGGTCGGTGGCAGGTTAGTGCGAATGAACCTGCGAATGGGCCTCTTCGAGAGAACATCCCGACAGGAGCGCCGCGACGCCGGCGGCGAAGTTGGGGCACTCGAAGAGGTCTGCATGCGGGCAGGCCAGACCATGGGCGATGGCGGTGCGTGCCACCTGAGCCCGGGCGATCCGTTGATCCAGCTCGGTGAGCTTGCGCTGGTAGAGCTCCCGCCAGCCGTCGCCGGTCGGCGAACGAGATGCGATGAACGCTTTGATCTCCCGCAAGGTGGAACCGACATCTCGCAGCAACAACACCACACCGACCAGCCCGACCGTCGATGGCGGATAACGCCGTTGGCCTGAGACCCGAGCCGGCGCCGGGAGCACGCCGAGCTCCTCCCAGTAGCGCAGAGCGGAGGTGGCGACACCCGTGCGGCTCGCCAGCTCACCGATCGTCAACTGCTCACTCATTTGACTTCAAGCCTACTTGAAGCCGTTGACTGGCGATCGTGCAGACAGCAGGCAAACCTCTCAAGCAACGCGTGATCAGATACTTGGTGGGCCAGGCCCATCGCCCCCGGGGCATGGTCGGGTGGACGATCGGCCGGATGTTCGCTCATCGCCCCTCCAACCGGAAGCGCAACATCTGGGCGGTGTCGTTGCTGGACGTGCAGCCCACCGACCGGGTGCTCGAGATCGGCTTCGGTCCCGGCGTCGCCATCGCCGAGTTCGCCGGCCGCGCCACCCGGGGCCACGTCTTCGGCATCGACCACTCGCAGGCCATGGTCCGGCACGCCGCCCGTCGCAACGCCGCCGCGGTCCGCGCCCACCGCGTGCACCTCACGCACGCCTCCGTGGAGCAACTGCCGGCCTTCGGTGATCCGCTCGATGCCATCCTCGCCGTCAACTCCGTGGGGTTCTGGCCCGACCCGGTGGAGCGGCTTCGTGAGCTGCGCCGCCTGCTGCGCCCCGCAGGACGCATCGCGCTCGTCAGCCAGCCCCGCAGCCCCGGTGCCACCCGGGACACCACGGCCCGAGCCGCCCAAGAGCTCCAGGACATGCTCAGCCAGGCCGGCTTCGCCCATCTCCGGGTCGAGACCCTCGAACTCGACCCGCCTGCTGCCTGTGTGCTTGCCGGCAATCCGACCGGCATGCCGTCATGACCGCGGACAAGACACCGACCAGCGTCCCTGCCGACCCCAGGCTCACCGGCCCCGGACCCGTCCTGCGGGAGCGGACCGCTGACGACCTGCCCGCTCAGCGTCTAGCTACGCGAAGGGGCTTGAGCTGTGGTGGACAGTCCTCGACCTGCGCGGACAGTTATGGGACTCGGTGGGCGTCGCCGACATCGGCACCTTCCTTGGGCAGCTTCGCCGCGGCCACGTCGGCATCTCAGTGATCCAGTCGGACGACGCCACCACCCCGGCGGAGTCGACGATCGCCGTACGCGTCCGCGCGGTGATGAGCTTCTACCGCCATCACGCCGACGCGGGCGTGAACGTCGCCGGCCGGTTGAGGGATACAGACCACCTGGATACTTCCCATGTCGTACTCAGGAACGCGTCTGCTCCGCCAGCCGTACCCTCAACTCCCTCCTCAGGCATGACGACCATGGCAGGCCCACCACGAAACGCTGTCGGGCATGAACGTAAAAGCGAGCCACCGAACGAGTTTCGCCAGCTGGGTCAGCGATCATGCCCTGGCCCTGGAAACCCTGGACTTCCGGTTCACCGTCGACGATCTTGAACCGCTGCGGGACATCGTCGGTGGGGCGCGCGTCGTGGCGCTTGGGGAGAGCTCCCACCACGTCCGGGAGTTCTACCAGATACGCCACCGCATCCTGCGGTTCCTGGTCGAACGGTGCGGTTTCGAGGTGTATGCCTTGGAGGCCCCCTTCACTCAGGGGCAGGTCCTGGACGGCTGGGTCCGTGGCGGCCCCGGCACCGTGGAGCAGATCGCCGCAGACGGTATCGCCCTGTCACTGGGCCAGTGCCAGGAAATGCACGAGATGCTGACCTGGATGAGAGAGCGGAACCGCACCGCCGCAGAGCCGCCGCTGCGGTGCCTGGGCACCGACCTGCCCGGGGCCGCGGCATCGCCGCTGCCGGCGCTGGAGGAGGTGGCCGGCTACGTGCGCTGGGCTGCCCCGGAGGCGCTTCCGCTGCTGGAACAGGCGGTCAGCGTGGCGCAGCGTTTCCATGCCCCCGTGATCTTCACGGCGCTCGGCCGCTACCAGAGCCTCGACCCTGGCGAGCAGGACCTGCTCACCAGCGCGCTGAGCCGGCTGATGGGGCACCTGCAGCGCCTGGCTCTCGTCCAGCGCGCCCACGGCCACGGGGCCGAGCACGATACGGCCATGTGGCACCTGCGCGGCGCCTGGTACCTCGACCAGCTCCAACGCGCCAACGCCCAGGAGGGCTTCGAGTCCGCCTCGACGTTTCGTGACGTCTACATGGCCGAGTCCGTGCTGCGCCTGGTGGAGGACGGCACGCGCGTGGTGCTGGCGGCGCACAACTGGCACATCCAGCGCACACCGGCGGCCGACAGCCACGGCAACCCGCTTCTGCCGACCGGCGTCCACCTCGCCGCCGCTCTGGGAGACGACTACCGGGCCATCGGCGTCACCTCCAGCTTGGGCCGTACCACCACGCTAGGAGAACCGACCCCGGAGCGGCCCCAGGGCGCCTGGTACGACGCGCCGCTTCCCTCACCCGCCGAGGGCAGCATCGAGGCAGCATTTCCCACCGACCGGCTCTGGACGCTCGCCGATCTACGCGCGGCCCGTCCGCACATCAACGACGCGAAGTCCTTCCGGCACTCGCGCATGGCCGACTATTTCCTGGACATGCCGGTGTTCGAGGCGTTCGACGCCATCGCGCACGTGGCGCGGACCACTGGCACCGATTACGTGGTGAAACGGCCCGAGAGGTGAGATCGTGCGCGCAGATTCCGCGCGCCAGGGCCGAGACAGTGGGGCCGGCGAGCTTCTTCAGGGCGGCGATCAGCTCCTGAGCTTGTGACAATCGGTGGCGTGAACCGGCGTGCGACCGCCAGGACGCGCGCGAACTGTGGTCCTTCTCTGCCGGAGGAGTCACGGTCGTCGCGGCGGTATTGCTCGCCGGTGCGCCGCGCACAGCAGCGGCGCGAGTTGCGGCGCTCGAGAATCAGATCGCCGATCGCGAACTGTGCCTTGGCGATCTTGTGGACCAGTTCACGCGCCTGGATGACCAACTGGTCGTAGCGTTAGGTGGTCACCTACCCGATCTTGTTGTCGATGCTCACGGGGATGGTCATCTTTCGCTCCTCTCACCGTGTTCCCGGATGCCCCGGGAATGACCGACCGTGAGTGTGCTCGTGATCGCCCGGACTGCAAGAGATCGCCGTCGCCTGACGCTCCGCGCCGACTACTCACTCCGTCCCGCACGCCCTGGCCTCCGGCGACGTGCCCAGCACCGCCGGCACCCGGGCCCTGGTCTTGCGCACCCACCGCCAATGCCGAGCCCGACATGACGCACCGCAGAACCGCGCATCGCGCCAGGCACTTACGAAAACGCTCCGGTCGCTTGGGCGACCTTCAGCGCCCGCCTGGACGCGCTCGGCGCGGACGGCGGCTCGTCGGGGTGCTTGTCCTGCGTCTGTTCGGTGCCCGTGGTGTACTTCATCGCCCGATCTTGTGCCCGTACATGGTGAACAGGGCCACGAACACCTCGATGTGGCCGGCTATGACCGCTCGCCCGCACGGTCCACGATCACGGCCTTGTACACGATGATCTTCTGACCCGGCCAGCGGAAGCCCATGTACTCGTAGGTCTTGGGGTGGATGTAGACCCGCTCGTCGCCGTGGAAGAGGGACATGGCCGGGCGTCCGGCCGGATCCTTCACACCGCCCTCGTACTTCACCCCCGGGATCCGCGCCATCGCCCCGTACATGGCCGCGCGCAGCTTCGCGGGCAGCACGGTTTCTCCCATCCCCATGGAGATCAGGCGGAACGCCCACAAGTGACGCTCGTCCTCGCTCATCTCGGGCCGGTTCGCCGTGGCGTTCTCCTCCACGATCTGCTGGTCCATCCGGGCCAGCAACGCCTCCGGGTCGGTCGGCAGCGACAGCAGGAAGGGATAGCCGACCTCGAACTCCGAGCCCTCGTGCACCTCTAGTTCGCCGTCTCTGGAGCGGGTGGCGAACTTCGTGTCGTCCACCCGCCGCCACAGTTCCCCGGTGTCGGTCTTCATGTAGGCCCAGTCGGTCGGGGCGAAGACGTCGTCGCTCTCCGCCGCCGCCAGGACCGCCGCGTTCGCGGCCAGGTCCGCCGCGCCGGCGACCGGCCGCAACGTGGTCTCCACCACCCGGGGAACCAGGCGCACGGATTCCCGCTCCTGCGCGGGCCAGAACGAGATGCCCGCCACGAGGGCCGCCAGCGCGACCAGGGTGGCCAGCCCCAGGAACGGCCGCCGACGTCTCACGGGCCGCACCCGGCCGTGATCCCGAACCCGGCCGTGGTCCCGCAACCGGGCCCTGGCTACCCCGACCTCCTCGCCACCGGGCTCCGGCTGGGCGTCGTGGTACCTCTTCAGCATCGCCATCTCATCCATGGTTGAAGACCTCCCGTGCCGTGGGACCCAGAAGCGCGCGCAGCTTGCGCCGCGCCCGGTTGACGCGGGAACTGACCGTGCCGACCGCCACGCCGAGTGCCCGCGCCGCCTCGGCGTAGCTGAATCCGGCACACGCGACCAGCAGCAACGCGTCGCGGTCACCACGTGACATCCCGGCCAGGCCGCGGGCCAGTTCCGGGCTCAGCCGCTCGGCCGCCACCCGCTCGGTGACGCGGTCGGCGTGCCCGCCGTCCGGCTCCGCGGTGCCCGCGCGGGCCATGGCCCGGTAGAAACGGACCTCGCTGCGGCGGTGCCTGCCGATCAGGTTGGTGGCGATCCCGTAGAGCCACGGGCGTGCCTGATCGCAGGTCAGGTCATAGCGCGTACGCCGGTCGAAGGCGATCAGGAACGTCTCGGCCGCCACGTCCGATGCGACGTCGGAGCCGAGGCGGGCGGCGGCGTAGCGGTGGATCGCGCCGTAGTACCTGTCGAAGATCACCGAGAACCACTCAGGCTCCTCGCGGGACTTCGCGATGACCACCGCGTCGTCGTCGAGTCGCGGGTCGGGCTCATGCATCCGGCGCCTTTCTCCCAGAAACCGATCAGCGCTACTTGCCCGATCCCGCCCTTCTTGTTCTCAGACGGTCTCCGGGCCGGTTCTCTCGTACGGCTCGCGTGCGGCGTCCGTGGTCAGTAAGGCGATGAACGTGCCCGGCCACGGAAGGGGAGTACCCGCCGTCCGATGCCTCGATCGTCATCACGGCCCAGCCACCCGCGGCGCCCGGCGAGGTGGACCTCTGCGTCCGGCGGGGGGTGCGGGGAAGACCTTCGCCTGAAGGTGGCCGATCACAGCCGCGAGGCCGAAGGAGGGACCATGCCCACCACCGTCCTCATCGAGGGTCGTGCTCGGCGCCGGCAACCGTCGCGATCTTGTGGCCGGGACGACGCCGCCGGCCGTGTACGACGACATCGGATTCGTCCGAGCCGGGCGCGCCGGCATCAGGCTCGCCGTCGCTCTCATCGACCAGGTTGGACCAGATCCCAGCCCACCGGGGCCCTCCAGTGCGTCCTCAAAGGCGCACCACTGGCCGCGCGAGGCGCAGGTCACGTTCCCCGGAACGCGTCTCTCACGGACGTCGCACGCCCCGTGGGCCTTGCCTAACGTGGGTTGCCTTCTGGCTCCTGCCGCTCTGCCATGGGGGTTGGGGAAGACGGGTCATCGGCGTGAGGTGGTGGCTGTTCGGGGTCGGCGTCCAGGTCGCCGTTCTCTGCGCGGGTCATCAGAGCGATCGCCTGTTCCCTGTCGAAGGTGCCCGACAGCCAGGACAACACCCATCGGCCACCAGGTTCAGCTTTGGCGACTTGCTTGCAGCTGTCGCTGATGATCCACTCCCCATCGAACCGCAATGTCATGGCCCCAGGCTAGACACCGCTGAACGAAATGCGAGGCGACGGAAGCCGCCCACCGGACCCCGCCTGGCGCCTTGAGGGACGTTCATCTAACGACGGTTTCTGAGAGCCAGCAGAGTGCGGCGGCCGTTCACGCACCAAGATCATCCATGAGGTCCGGCTCCCTGATGACGTCAGTGTCAGCTCGGGTCAGCGGTCGTGGTCGGCGTTGCGCCACCACGCGAGGGTCGCCGCCACGCCGGCGGCGCCGGTGGTCAGGACGAGCAGGACGCTGATCGGTCCGGGTGGGTCGTGGCCGGGCCCGGCGATGCCGGCGTACAGGCCGGGCACCGAGTAGGGGAACCAGGCGCCGAAGCCGAGTGCGGCGATGATCTGGGCGGCGAAGGCCAGCACGAACAGCACGCCGACGGCGGCCAGGTAGCCGCGGCCGATGCTGGCGGCCAGTGCCAGCGGGGTGGTGAGTGCGGCCGACAGCGCGGCGGCGGCCAGGATCCGCACCACTCCGGCTGTGGCCGTCTGCGCCGACCATGCGGGCAGGGCCAGCAGCGCGCCGAGCAGCAGGCCGGCGGCGGCTGCGGCGGTGGCGAGCGCCATGGCCCAGGCAGCGGTGAGGATGAACTTGGCGGTCACGACGGTGGTGCGGGAGGTGGGCAGGGCGAGCAGGTCTTTGGCGGTGTGGTCGCTGAACTCGCGGCCGAACACCCAGATGGCGATCATGCTGTAGACCAGCAGGCCGCCGACGGCGACCGCTTGCGCCAGCAGGCCCAGGTAGCCGGGCCAGTCGGCGGCGGCGCCGGACAGCTGGGCCTTGTCGCCGAGCAGGCCCAGTGCGCGGGCGCGGGCGGGTTCGGCCAGGATGAACATGAACAGGCCGCAGACCAGGGTGATGAGGGTGAAGGCGAGCGCGGTCAGCGCGGGCAGGAGGCTGCGCCGGGCCTTGAGCAGTTCGCTCCACAACGCCTCACGCATGGCCGACTCCGACAATGCGCAGGAAGTAGGCTTCCAGATCTTCTTCCACCAGGTGGAGTTCGGTGGGCGGCACGCCCGCTTTGACCAGGACGGTGGCTACCTGTTCGGGCCTGGCCAGGGCGCGCTGGTCGGTCAGCAGCAGGCCGGGTTCGGGGTGGTAGCCGTGCTCGCGCAGCACCCGGTGCGCTGTCGCGTCGTCGCGGGTGGCGACCTTCAGATGGCGGCGCCGGTGCGCGTCCAGGCTGTCGGCGTCGTGCTCGGCCAGCAGCCGGCCCTGGTGCAGGATGGCGATGCGGCCGCCGAGGCGGGCGACTTCGGCCAGCAGGTGGCTGGAGATCAGCACGGTGGTGCCGTGCTGGTGGGCCAGGCCGGTCAGCAGGGTGCGGATCTCCACCACGCCGGCGGGATCCAGTCCGTTGACCGGCTCGTCGAGGATGAGCAGGTCCGGAGTGTGGATGAGGGCTTTGGCCAGGGCCAGGCGCTGCAGGTTGCCCATGGACAGGGTGCGGGCGCGCCGGTCGGCGTAGGGGGCCAGGGCCAGTCGTTCGATGATGTCTTCCACATGCCGGCCGGGATGGTTGAGCCGGCGTAGGCGGGCGTACAGGTGGAGGTTTTCGCGCACGGTCAGCTCGGGGTAGGCGGCCGGGGCTTCGACCAGGTAGCCGGTGCGGGCCCAGGCCGAGCGCTGTCCGGCTGTGACGGCCGCGCCGAGGACTCGGGCTGATCCGGCGGTGGGGGTGATCATGCCGAGTAGCATGCGGATCAGTGTGGTCTTGCCGGCGCCGTTGAGTCCGAGCAGGGCGTATGTCTGGCCCGCCCGCACGCTCAGGCCGACGTCGTCGACCGCCAGGACGTCGCCGTAGCGCTTGGTCAGGCCAGACACCTCGATGACCGGGCCGCCTGCGCTGCCTGGCAGATGCTCCTTCATGGCTGCGTGATGAGCATGAGCAGCGCCCGGGTCGGCAGCGCGCCCTGCAGGAGGATGTCGCGCCAGGCCGGCCGGGGATCGGCCTGGATGGCATATGACAGAGTCTTGATCGGTGTGACGGGCGGCGGCGGTTCGCGGTCCGGCGGGAGCGGGTGGGTGAAGCGGTGGAACAGCACCTGGATCAGCGTGAGGCCTACGAGCAGGCCGGTGGTGAAGCTGAGGTGTTCCAGGCCGACGACGGCCAGCATCTTCAGCGCGATCGGCATCGCTCACGCCTCCGTCGTGGTGTTCGCGCGGCGCAAGCGCAGGCCGACGGCGATGATCCAGGCGAAGCCGACCAGCAGGGCGGCGTGTTCGAGTAGCCCGGCGGGTGCGGGCCGGAGCACGCCGGAGGCGTCCAGGCGAAAGGCGATCCCGGCGGCGATGGCGAAGGCGATGACCAGCGCACCCGTGCAGCGTGAGTAGGCGGCCCACCCGCGGCTGCCGCCACGCAGACGCCGCGCCAGCACGAACGGCGCGGCCGCCAGTCCGGCGAACAGCACCAAGCCGGCCAGCCCGTGAGCTCGGCCCGCGGCGGTGACCGCCTCGGGCTGCCCGGGTGGGTAGCCGAGAGCGGGATCGGTGGGCACCAGTCCTGCCACGGCCAGCGCCAGCCCGCAGGCCGCCAGCAGAGCAGGCCCCCAGAAGGCGGCACTGCCGGGCGGAAGCGCACGGCGCAGCCCGGCGGCGAAAGCGAGGAGCAGCAGGGCGCCGAGCACGAAGTTGACGGTTTGCAGCCAGCCGCGCTCGCCGGTGCCGAGCTGGCTGGCGCCGTGGTGCCAGAGGCTGTAGCCGGGCCGGGTGGCGCCGTCGAGCAAGAGCAGGGCGGGGACGAGGACGCCGGCGGCGATACCGCAGGTGAGCAGGGTGGTGGTCGGGCGCATCGGAAGGGGGCCTCCTAGCTCCGCGATCTGTTGATCGCGGGCCGACCAGGCTTCCCGGCTCACCGACGTTCGCGCCCCTCGTCCGGGGCGCGTTTCCTAGATTCGCCTGGAATGTAACACCTGGCCGCGCGGGCGGCCAGGTGTCCCGCATTGCTCAGCCTTTGATGAAGCGGCGGATCATGTACCGGCGCACCGGCGGCAGGGCGGCCAGCCGCAACGGCAGCTGGCTCAGCCACAGCACCACCGGGTTGGCGGGGGCGTAGACGCCTTTGACGCGGCGGCCGAGCTTCTGCTTGCGTTCGGCCTCGGGCCGGATGGCGGCCTCCCACGCGGCCAGGGCGGTGGGAACGTCACCGGGGTGGGCCTCGAGTTCGGTGCCGAGGCGGTCGGCGCCGCCGACGGCCAGCGCGGAGCCGTACCCGGCGAAAAGGGTGACGCACCAAGCAGCGTCGCCCAGCAGGACCACGCGGCCTTTGCTCCAGGACGGGGCGACCACTTGGCTGATGGTGTCGAAGTAGACCGAGTCGGCCCGCTCCAGCCCCGCCAGGGCCTCGGGGATGACCCAGCCGAGGTCGCCGTAGACGCGCTCCAGCTGGGTGGCGACGTCCTCGCCGGGGCGGGCGTGGTCGGCGCGGTAGCCGAAGAAGGCGACATTGCGGCCGTCGCCGACGCTGATGACCGCCGCGGTGCGGCCGTTGGACGAAAGGGTGCCGGTCGCGCCCGGCGCGATCGACTCCGGCCGCTGGTCGAGCATGAACACGGCGACCTTGTGCTCCAGGTCGAGCAGGAAGTCCTCCTCCGGGCCGAAGAGCAGGGCGCGGGTGGCCGAGTGCAGCCCGTCGGCGCCGATCAGCAGGTCGGCCTCCTCCACCGCGCCGTCACTCAGGGTGATGCGGACGGCGCGGTCGTCCTGGTCGACGTGGGTGAGGGTGGTGCCGAAGCGGATCTCGGTGTGGCCCTCCACCTTCTCGTACAGGACGGCTTCGAGGTCGCCGCGCAGGATGGTGATCGAGCGCGGGCCGGTGGTGGCGGCGATGGTGGCGCGATCCAGGGCGAAGCGGCGTGAGCCGTCGGCTTTGTGGTAGACGAGCTCGGTGGTGTCGAACCCGTTGGCTCGCAGGTCGTCGACGATGCCGAGGTGTTCGGCGGCGTCGTAGCCGATGCCGCCGAAGGTCACGGCGTAGCCGCCGCCACGCCGCTGGGGCGCGCGTTCGACGATGAGGGTGTCCCAGCCGATCTGGCGCAGGCGCAGGGCTGCGGCGAGGCCGGCGATGCCGGCTCCGATGATGACGGCGCGCATGATGTCGTCGAGTTCCTTCTAAGAGTGGGAGAGCTGGTCGAGCAGCCGCTGTTCGGCGGTGGCGTCCAGCCAGGTGTCAGGGGAAGGGGCATCGGCTCGCGGCACCGGATCGCCTTCGGCCTGCAGCCAGGCCCAGGTGTCGGCGAGGGTCTCACGCAGCGGGCGGACGGCGAGTCCTTCGGCCAGGGCGGCGCCGACGTCGGCGTCGTGCATGCCGCTCGGGACGCCGCCGTCCGGCAGGCGCAGGCCGAATTCCATGCCGAGCGGCAAGCCGTGCCGGATGAGCAGGTCCGGGTCGGCCCAGACGAGTTCGGTGTCGAAGCCGGTGACTTGCAGCATCGTCGTGAGCAGGTCGCCGAGGGTGATCGCGCCGGGCGGGCCGGTCACGGTGAAGGCGCCGCCGAGGCCGCGCTCGGCGGCCGAGAGCATCCAGGCCGCCAGGTCGCGGACGTCGAGGTACTGCAGGGGCGTGTCCGCGGGCGCGGGGGCCAGGACGCGGCCGCCCTTCTCCAGACGGCGCAGCCACCACGGGATCCGGCCGACATCCTCATACGGGCCGAGGATCATCCCGGCCCTGGCCAGCAGCGCCCGCCCTGCGAAGGCTTCAGCGACGGCGAGCTCGCCGCCGCGCTTGGCCGCGGCGTAGTCGGCGTCGTCCGTGCTGGCGGGGTCGCCGTCGACCAGCGGCGCGTGCTCGTCGGCGCCGGGCGGCCAGGGCCAGCGGTGCACGCCGCGGCTGGAGACGTATCCGTAGTGCCCGGCTCGGCCGGTCAGCAGGCGGGCGGACTCGCGGACCACCCGCGGGGCCCAGGCCCAGGTGTCGATGACGGCGTCCCACTCGTCCTCGCCGAGTGCTTGCCGCACGGACTCGGGGTCGGTGCGGTCGGCGACGAGCGCGCGCACGCCGGGCGCGGGGGCGCGGCTGAGGCCGCGGTTGAGGGTGCTCACCTCATCGCCGCGCTCCAGCGCGGCCTCCACGATGGCGCGGCCGACGTGGTGGGTACCTCCGAGGACAAGGAGTTTCACGATGCTCCAGGGGTGAGCGGCAGCCAGAGGGCTGACGGGTTGTGGTGGTCGTGGAAGATCTCATGCTCCGAGGAGCGCAGGCCGCGTCCGGTGGCGAGCGGTTCGCCGGTGCCGGGGTTGCGGCCGAAGCGCGGATGGGCGCCGCTGGAGACCTGCAGCCGGATGCGGTGGCCGCGCAGGAAGCGGTGGGCCATCGGCCACAGGGTGACCTCGACAGCACGGATGTCGCCCGGCTCGCTCAGGCGGATGATGCCGTCGCACACGTTGACCGATCGGCCTCGCGGGTCGACGTCGCAGAGGCGGGCGAAGTAGTCGACGTGCGGGTTGTCCGAGCGCGTGTGCAGGCGCACGCGGACAGGGCCGATGGCCTCGACGTCGGCGGTCAGGGGTGCGGTGGTGAAGGTGAGCACGTCGGCTCTGGCCTCGACACGGCGGTTGTCTTTCGGGCCCGCTGACAGGCCTACCTGCGTGCCGCCGACGGTGGGGGTGGGGTCGGCGGGGTCGTAGCGGTAGTGGCTGGGAGGGCTCTGGCCATCGTGCTGGGTACGGCTGAGCCCGCCGCCCGGGTGCAGGAACCAGGGGGTCGCCTCGTGCGCGGGCGGCCAGGCGGGCAGGTCGATCCAGCGGCCCGCGCCGGTGACGAACAATCGCACACCCGTGGGCGCCTGCCGGCCGAGCAGCGCGGCATCCAGCACGGCGAGCGCGTCGGTGAGGCCTTGGCGGGTGTAGAGACCGCGCCCGTGGCCCCACGGCCCGACCAGCAGCCGCACCTGCCGCCCGGCGGCGAGCAGGGCGGCGTAGTCAGCCAGCATCTCCGGCAGGAAGAAGTCGTGCCAGCCGCCCTGCAGGTGCACCACCGGCGGCATGCGCGCGACGTTGGCGCGGTGATCCGTGCTAGCCCAGTATGGCTCGCCGGGACCGTGACCGGCCCAGTCCCGAAACCAGGTCACCGCGTGCCCGGTCAGCGCCCGATCGGCCTCCTGCAGCGGGAGGGTGAGCGTGGCACGCGACAGCCGCCGGGCGGCGCCGATCATGCCGCCCATTTGGCGGGCGACGCCGTAGCCGCCGGTGAACATCCGCTCCACCAGCTGCACCCAGCCCAGCGCGTTGCCCGTCGCGAACACCCCGCCCGGATACATGAAGTGTTCGGCGAACGACGACGGCGCGTCCTGGATCAGGGCGACCTTCCACTCCGGGATGTCGCGGGCTGCCAGCTCCCACTGCACGAAGCCGAGGTAGCTGGCGCCCCACGTGGCCAGCTCGTCGCCGAACCACGGCTGGGCGCGCAACCAGCTCAGCGTGCCGTCGCCGTCGGCCGAATCGATGACGAAACCGTCGAAACGGCCACCGGAGCCGGCCGTGCCGCGCAGGCTTTGGTACAGCACCTGGTAGCCGCGCTCGGCCAGCAGCTTGGGTAGCTGGTCCAGGGGGTTGCCGCGGCCGTACGGGCTGCGCAGCAGCACCAGCGGAGGCCGCCGCTGACCGGCCGGGTAGTAGTGCGTGGCCAGCAGTCGCACCCCGTCGGCGGCCGGGATCTCCACGTTGTGCCGGACGCGCACCCGGTGAGCAAGGGCGGGTCGCACGCCGTACAAACGGCTGAGCAGGGTCATGGCCGGATCTGCTTCCTGTCGGATCTGATGAGAGGTCACATCGCCGACCAGGCTTCCCGGCACACCATCGAACCTCTCGCGAGAGGCCGATACGAGCATCATACCGAATTTTCGGAAATTACTGAACAGTTGGGGTGTTCGATAGCCTGTCTCATGAGAGGGAGGCGCACGTGAACGACAGGTTCGAAGAGTGGCAGGCGGCGGAACGGCTGGCCCTGACCCTGACCGAGGGCGGGCTGCAGCGCATGGCCGCGCGCACCCTGGCGGTGTTCTTGTTCACCGACCAGGAAAGCGTCACCGCCGGCGAGATCGCGATGCGGCTGGAGGCCAGCGCGGGGTCGGTCTCGGGCGCGATCAAATCCCTGGCCACGGTCGGGCTGATCGAACGCCTGCCCGCCCCCGGTAGCCGCCGCGAGCACTACCGGCTCCGCGACGATGCCTGGGCCACCCTGTTCACCAGCCAGAACACCGTGATCCAGGCCATGCTCCAGGCCGCTGCCGCCGGGATCGCCGCCACCGAGCAGGGTGATCCCGCCCACCGGCGGCTGGCCCAGATGCACGCCTTCTACGAGTTCCTGCTCGGCGAACTGCCCGCCCTGCTGCACCGCTGGGACCAGCAACGCGACTGACTCTGGGGCATACCTCCCAGGTCGAGAACCAGCTCGAACAGCACGGCGTGCTCCTGTTGTGCGCCGACGAGCCGATCATCCTTGACGCTAAGTTGCCCCACGGGCGTGGGGACGAGAGCTCCTCGACCGTCAACGGCGCCTGCCAGACCGGATCACCCCCGCGTGGGGGTGAACCGGCGAGCAGAATGTCGCCGGGGCTGCAGGGTCCGAGGTCCCCACGTCCGTGGGGGTCAACCGGACGGCGCCGGCTTCGTCTCCTACGCCCGCGCGAAGTCCGGTCTGTCGGTGGCCAACAGGTCCCATCCAACCGTGCCGACCGTACGAATCAGTGTCAGGCCGGCCGTACGGGCGGTAGACCCGAGGAGAATCCATGGAAGGACAGCCAAATGAAGAGTGAGCTCACCAGTCGCGTCCCGGGGGTCGCGGTAGGCAGGGTGCGGCGGTGGTCTCGGATCACACCGGCAACGTTGCTGGGGCTGTTCGCCCTGGCTGGGCTGCTGTTCGGTGCCACGCCGGCGCACGCTGCGCAAGCCGCGACCGCCGATGCCGCGACTGCCCAGGTGCCGCGACAGTCGTCGTACGAATCCCACCGAACCCCCAGCGGCCCGACGGGTTTTCAGTACTTCACCACCGGCCCCGGCCAGCAATGCCTTGACCTCGGCAACGCCGGCGTGGCGAACGGCACGTGGCTTTTCTTCTCCTGCGAGACCTTTACGGAGAAAGGGGCGACGAGCCCCGGATCGTACGCCCTCTGGGTCGCCTACTGAGCCTGTGGGTGCCGAATATTCGTCCACCTACTCTGACCTGGAAGTGCTTAAGAAATGATCATTCTCGCCTGAGTATTCACTCGACCAGATTCTGAGCGAATGCTCAGTATCTACGTGTGAGGCGTCGCGTTGTTGCAGCTCATGCGCCGTTGGTGCCTTTTGACGCGGTACACCCAGCTCAGAGCCCGAGACAATGTTTTCGAGCGGGACGGGATTATCGGCAGGTTGCACAAACGGCGGAGCCGCTCACATAGCACAGCTCACTGAAGAATCGGGGCTAACACAACGAGATGCCCCGGCCGCCAGGCTGGGGCATCTCCATTTTCACGACGGGGAGATCACTAGAAGTTCGGCCGCAGGATCCTTTGAATGAACGGATGCTCGCCATATCCCTCTTGTGCGAAGTGAGTCAACCCCCGGGCGGTTGTTCGTATGAAGTCCTCCCCGTGCACCGCCACCGGTCTCAGGCGATCTGCCGTACGCCGAGCCCACCATGCTCATTGGCTCAACTCGCACTCTTCAGTCGGATAAGGCCTTCGAGTCAACGCAGAACGCCTGCTCCGGCCGGACACTTAGTGCCAGGCTATAACCTGCCATTCAATGCATCTGATGTGACTATGTGCGGACGCTGCCTTAGGCAGGCCTTTGAGTTCCGGGCTTGCTGCACCTTCTGCCGTTCCAGTCGAGGCTGTAGGTCGTGGCGATACTTACCCACACGGCCTGTCCAGCGCCCACGCACGCGATCGTGTTTCCTACGAGAGCGAAACGGGCGAGGACTTCAATGGCCCCACCACTTGCACAGTGACGGTAGAAACGACTCCAGCCGGAGGCGGATCGGCCGCATGGGAGAGTGCCGGGGGATCTGAAGTTTACGTACCCTGACATCATGGAGACGCTGGCTCCCTTGGAAGCCGTTCCTACAGCGCCCCCCTTGGAGGTTGTTCCTACGGTCGCGTTCGAAGGTGCTGCAGTCAGACATACGGCAAGTGCCGAACCGGCCAGTGCCATGAGGAGCTTGTTTCGCATCGAAGATTGATTCCTTTCGCAAACTGAGAAGAGTGCCTTGTCGGGCACAACTTTGCCGAGGTCTTCTCTAGAGGATGCACGCGGTGGCGAGGTCTGTCGTTGCAGTAGCGCACACAGATCTTTAGTCTGTACACACTGAGTTCGTCTTCGCCGCGTTGCATCGTGGGGTGGGATCTTGAGGTAGCGGTTTGATTACGTCTCGCAACTAGTCTCATCTACCGAAGGATTCTTGAGCCAGGCAAACAACCGGACGTTAGGCGGCCATGATGCGCTGACGCATTAGGCCTCCTGAAGGTCGAACTCGACCCCGAATCGCGCCACGAGTTCGGCGCGAATGCGCCGTTCGGACTTCTCCGGGGTGCTTGGCTGTGTCGTACGGTCCTACTGTGTGTCGTGTCAGCACCAGGGCCAAGGAAAGGTCCGTTCACCGGTCTGAAATCTTGGGAGGCGTGTCCGGGAAGGCCGCTGTGGTCGTCGCCTTGTCGAGTTTCCGCCGGGAACTCTACGGCTGCCTGACGGCGCGTGCGGATGAGCTGTTCGAGCTGGTCGAGGCGCTGTTGTGCACCGACGGCCCGGTTCGGACGCTGGTCGAACTCGCTTTAGCGCCCGAGCACCGGCGCGGGCACGGCTCGTTGTACGACGGCCTGAACGGGGGACGGATCGAGGTGGCCCGGCTGCGGTCCGCCCTCTCCTCGCTGCCGTTGCCTCGCGCCACCGACGGCCGGATCGTGCTGGCCGCCGACGTCAGTCCGTGGCTCCGTCCGGACTTCGACACCAGCGCTGACCGGTCTCCCGCCAGAGGCAAGGGCATGCGCAGTTGCCAAAGGTTCCGGGACCGACATGACAAATGCGGTCATCAAGCGGTACTGACCTGCGCACACACTGCGCTGTCGAGAGGTTGCGTCTGACTTATCCCACATGTTCGACTTCCTCAACGACCGACTGTGCAGGCACTCCAGTGATCCCGTATCGATGGCGGTGCTGGTCCTGATTGGCAGCCGAACACATTGGGCGAGTGTCCAGCGGGGTCAGCGCCGTGTACGGGCGGCGTTGAGCGCGGTCAGGGTTCGCTCGTGCCAGACTGGCGTCCCGATTTCGGCGAAGATCGTGGCTGCGGTTTCGAGGTGGCTGATGGCGCGATCGGGTTCGGCTTCTGCGAAGGTGAGCAGGACGCGGCCCTCGACCCATCGGTCGCGGATCCGGAGGGCCAGTTGCAGCGCCAGTCGGAGATCGGCGAGCCCGTCCGCGGGTGATCCCAAAGCGATCCTTGCCTCGCCACGGCTGCGCAGGGCCAGGGCCTCCAGGAGGAGGTGGCCGATCTGCCTGGCCAGGGTCACGCTCCGTGTAGAGGCCTCCAGCGCCTCTTGGTGCAGGCCGAGCTTGCCGGCGGCCTCGGCGAGTACGCGTAGCAGGTTGCCTTCGACCGTGGAGGTGGTGGGGTCGCCGGTGGGCAGGGCGGAGAGCCCGTCCTTGGCCAGGCGCAGGGCCTTGTCCGGCAGGTCGCGCTGCAGATGCAGGCCCGCCATCCGGGCCATCGTGTCGGCGGCCTTGGTCGGGTTGCCGATCTGCTCGCACAGTGCCCGGCAGAGCTCGAGTCTTTCCAGCGCGTCATCGAGGTTGCCCTGCAGCATGTCCACGAGTCCCAGACCGCCGTGGCACATCGCGCGGCCGAAGTCGTCGTCGAGTTCGTCGACGATCGCCGCCGCCTGTTCGAAGCGGGTTCGGGCGGCGCCGAGTTGATCGGTGGCGGTGAAGGCCGTCGCCAGCGTGCGCAGCATCATCGCTTCGCCGTGCCGGTTGCCGTTCTGGCGGCAGACCTCGACGACGGTCTCGATCTCGGCGACGCGGGCGGGGCTGAAGCCGGCGTGCATGTTCAAAAGCTCCACGCTGGAGATGAGTTCCCAGGCGGGCTCGTCCCAGCCCATCTCCACGGCCAGACACACGGCGGCGCTGAAGGTGAGGCCTTCGGCCTCGATCCAGTTCGCGGAATCGGTGACCATGTGGTCGATGTCCGCGGGCAGCCAGCGGGGTGCGTTCCCGCGGCGAAGCCCTTGGGTGAACGCGCCCTGTACCTGTCTGTCGGTCCGCTCGGCCACGGCGAGCAGGGCGCCGATGACGCGGTCGTAGGCCTGCTTGCGCTCCTCGGGCGTCAATTCGGCTCGCGCTTGCTCCAGGCCATCACAACCCCGCCCGGCACCGGGTCTTCGTCACCCGCTACATGCGACGCGGCCTGGGCGATGAGTCCGGCGCCCCGCGACGCCATATCCGCCGCCCGCACCGCGATGACGGACATGCACCGCGCCACCACCTTCGAGGCCGGTAATTCGACGGTGCGGGATGCGGAATACGGGCCGGCTGGAGAGCCGGCCCGATGGGTCAGGAGAAGACCACGGAGCGGAGCTTCAGCCGGTCGGAACCCTGTCCCGTGTGCGGCCTCAGCGTGAACCAGTCCCCCTCGCAGTCGGGCTCGGTGAAGACCGTGGCCGTGGACGAGGTCCTGTTGCGCGGCGAGTGGGCGGGCGCGCTCGCGCTGGGATTGGCGACCTCGGGCAGCGTGATGCACTGGCCGCTCGGCGGGTCGTGGAGCACCCCGATCTGGGGCTGCCCGATGATGCCCACGTAGATGTACTGGAACTCGCCGTGGGCGGCGCTGGCGGGAGAGGCGAAGGCGGAGACGAGAGCGAACGTTCCGGCGAGAGCCAGAGCGGCTTGACGCAGACGCACGAGACACGACCTTTCGAGAGCGGGGGACCGGAACGGCAGATGACCTGCCGCTCGTCACTCCACGCTTTCACGTGAACACGCTCCGCGCATATAGCCACGCGGTGAAGTTGCCTTCTCTAGGTGGCAGGCCGGGGAGGGGCTGAAGAAGATCCTGGTGGGTGTCGGCGGGTCGCAGGAGTCGGGATCGGTGAACCTCAAGCGCACCTGGGTCACGCGTAAGGGCAAGCGCTCGGCGAGTCCGCCCAGGATGCCGGTGAAGGACGTCGGTAAATCCGGACTCAAGCTGGCTTGATAGCCTGAGCGCCGTTTCGGGGGGCGAAGTGCGGCGGAACGAAAACGTCCGTTAAGCCCGTACACGCAGGTCAACCGTAACGGTTGAAACCGAGCCGCGGAACGGTCTGGCGGACGTTCTCGTTCCATCACGTCCCTTGTTCGTTCCCCGGCGCTGAGCTTGTCAGCACGATGGGTGATCACGACATAGCTGTTCGATCGCTTTGATAACGGTCTGTGTTGATTGGTCATACTTTCCGTGGATGCCCGTTGATTTCCTGAGCGACGGCGAGGCGGCGCGGGCCGCCATCGCAAGTCGAGCTGGAGAAGGTGTTCTTCCTCGACGACGCGGACAAGAAGCTGGTCAAGGCATGCCGTGGCCCGCACAACCGGCAGGGGTACGCGCTCCAGCTGACGACCGTCCAATACGGCGTTCCGCCTCCGAGCGTGTCCCCAGCCCCAAGGTAGATCGGCCGCCGCAGGTCAGGGACCTTGGCGTTCCGCTCTGACCCGCCAGACCCGGACGGGCACCGCGCTGTGCTCTGCCTGGCGCGACCTCAGATGGTGACGCAAGGCAGGCCGATGGAGTGCCAGGCGCCGAAGCCGTCTCTGAACCATCCCTCTACGCAGTACTTGCCGCGCTTGAAGGGGCCGAACCAGCGAGTTTCTATGGGTGGCCTGCCAGAGCAGTTTCGCAGCTCACGGGTGTTGAAGTCGAAGCCGGGGCCCCAGAAGTGGAAGTGGGACTGAGGCCAGCAGCGGTTCCAGCGCCATGAGGCCTTGACCATGCCGGTCTTGGCGCTGTTGGGTCCCGCTTCGATACAGGTGTAGTGGTTGCATCCGTCCGCCCTCATCGCTGCCTGGTCGGCGGATGCCGATGGGGTCGTCGCTGCGATGCCGGTCAGCGTTAGCGCGAGAACGGCGACTGTATGCCGGATGTGCATGTCCGCTCCTGGAATCCGCAGATGTGGTCAGAAGGTGCTGTGGCGGTAGAGGGCCGCGAGCGCGTGGACCAGAGGGCTTTCGATCTTGCCCGAGTGCTGCTTGCCGTCCCGGTTCTGCCAGGTGGCGTTCCACGCTCTCACCGGCTTCGGGCCGGTCTGGCTTAGTTCGGAGTGAGTGATCTCTTTGTCGAGGGTCTCTTCGTAGCTGACCCAGTGGGGGCCGCTGTGGCCGTCGGTGGCGGAGCGCTCCGGTACTGTGTTGTCGCCGGTCGAGGTCACGAAGGTGTAGTCGGTGCCCATGTGGGACTGTGGGCGGTGGCCGACCCATTTCAAGAAGCCGGTGTTGCCCACCCGCATGTCGCTGCATTGCTCGTGGGTGAAGGTGCAGGTGTTGGTGAAGTTGGCGCCCCGGTGCGGGGTGCCGAGGGTGACGACGTCCTCGACGTAGAGGCGGGACGGCCACTTGCGGCTCTGCTTGCCGTACAGGTTGGTGCCCTGGATGGCGGCCTTGGCGACCAGGCCGCCCATGGAGTGCGCCACGATGTCGACGGCTATGCCCTTGCTGGTGAAGTGCTTGTAGATGCGCCGGGCCAGGGCCGCGCCGACGGTCTGGAGGCGGGTGTCGGTGGTGCCGTTGGCGTGCATGTCGCAGTTGTGGTCGCTTCGGTAGAAGCCGAAGGTGTAGGACCTGGCTCGCCAGGCGTGCTTCTTCAGTACGAGCCGGGCGTTGTGCCACGCGGCGGCGCAGTCGGTGTCTGCGCTCCGGTTGAAGCCGTGCACGAAGATGACCGGACGGCTCTTGCCGTCAGCCCTGCGGGGCGGCGCCTCGGCGACGGCGCTCGCCGGCGTGGCGCTAGCTGGGGTGGTGCTCGCCGAAGTGGCGTCGGCCGGAGCGGCACTCGCTGGGGTGGTTGCGAGCAGCGAGGCCACAAGGAGGGCCGGGGTGATGGCTCTTGTCTTGGTCATTGCTACCTCCGATGTACGCATGTCGAGTCCCTTCGTCGCAGGGTGCGGCTCTCCTGAAGGGCCTTCACGGCCTGGACGGTGGGGAGGTAGAGCGCTGCTGCTCTACGGCGCCGCGCTCAGGCGATGCCCCAGCGCCAGGGCGTACACCGGCGGCTGCCGCCGGAAGGGCGGCACAGCCGGATACCGACGTACTCGTTCTCCTGGAAGTTGGTGTTGACCCACCGCTGCCCGCAGTGGTGGGGGTAGTTCCACAGGTCGTAGTAAGCGATCGGTTTCGAGCTGCGGTAGCGCACCTCCAGCGTGCCGGTCTTGCCGTCGCGGCAGGTATCGATCATCTGCAGCCAGTCGCCTTTGTGGTGGAAGGCGCCGTACAGGTTGCGCACGCCCTTGGTGACCATCGTGGCGGTGACGTTCTGCCCGCGCTTCCCGGCGGCCCGGTGCGCGCTGGAGGGTGCGGCCTGCGCGGCGGGGGCCTTCCCCTGATGAGCGCCGGATGCGGGTGGCTGAGCGGTAGCCGAGGCGGGCGGGCTCAGCGCCGCCGCCGTCAGCAGCGCTGTCACGGCGATCAGGCCGGAGCGCTGCCCGCCCCCCCCAGAGGCCCGGCCTGCGCCGTTCGGGGTGCGGGAGGAGAATGTGAGAACAATCATGATCAGGCGGCGGGCCTGCTCTTCTCGGACGCGTTGCCCGGCCCGTTCTCCGCCGGTGGGCAACCACCTGTCCCCGCCCACGCTAGGGCAGCCCCCGGCGTTGTTCTGCGGACAATTGCACACACAGACGAAACAGCGAGCGGACCCTCACGCGGCCGAGGAGGGCTCCACCAGCTCCGCCACCCCGCAGGGTCTCATCCGGCAGCCTGCGGCCGCCCGCGGAGCCGCCGATCACCTGGCCTACGCCGTGGTCACCGTGCTGCGCACCTGACCTCGAGCCTCTGCGCCCGCGCCGCTGGTCGGGTGTTTTGGCCTGTGCGCTCTGGTCAGGTGAAGCAGCGGAGGATGCGCCCGGCTTGGCGTTCAAGTGTGCCGGGCGCGCGGCACGGACGTGACCTGGCGTCAGGAGGGGTTGCTCGGGATCAGGGGGTGGGCGATCAGCATGGCGGGTGTCATGGTGGGAGTTGGAGATCTTGACGTGACCCACCCGCTCTCGCGCGTGGTCGATGGCGAAAGGGATCGCGGTGTCAGGCAGGGACGACGGGTCGTTGCTGGTGCTGGGCATGATTCATCTGCCGCCGCTGCCCGGCACGCCGTATCACGACGGGGGCGGCGTCGAGCCGATCGTGGAGCGCGCGGTGACCTCCGCCCTGGCCTTGGGAGAGGGCGGCGCGGACGGGTGCCTGATTCAGACCGTGGACCGAGTGTACGCCGCTGGAACGGACTGCGATCCGGCGCGGGTCGCGGCGATGGCCCTCATCGCCCGAGCCGTCGTGGAGGCCGTCGGGCCCGGGTTCATGGTTGGGGCCCAGTTGATGCGTGACGCTGTCCAGGCGTCGCTGGCGGTGACGAAGGTCGCCGGTGGCCACTTCACCCGGGTCGGGGCGCTGGTCGGGGCCACGATGACGGCGGGAGGTCTGGTGCAGGGGGATCCGCTGGCGGTGGCGGAGTACCGCAACAAGATCGACGCCCGGCACGTGAAGGTGATCGCCGAGGTGGAGTCGATGCACTATTCCTGGTTCGGTGGTGGCAAGACGGTGGCCGAGGTCGCCGCGATGGCACGGCAGGCGGGCGCGGACGCGGTGTCGCTGTGTCATCGCGACGACAACGTCGCCTTGGGCATGATCGCCGCCGTCCGCGCCGCCTGCCCCGGGCTGCCGGTCATCCTGGCCGGGAACACCCATCACGGCAACGCCGCCCGCCTGCTGGGCTCGGAAGAAGGGGCAGACGGGGCGTTTGTCGGCACCTGCCTGGAGAGCGGAGGCTGGGGCGGCGTAATCGACAAGGGCAAGGTGGCGGCGTACGTGGACATCGTGCGTTCCGCCCACCGGTGACCACGACAGCCAGAACGAAAGGGACGCCGAGCGTTGCGACGGGCATCAGTACAGGAAGGCGGGCATGACGGTGACCTCTCCCTACACGCCGGCGGAGATACCCCGCCAGATCGCCGCACTGAGCGAGGACCTGCGCGCCTGCTACCCCGTGGTCGCGGACGCCGCACGGCGGCGGGAGAACAGAATCGGGTGGGATGGCCTGACGCGGGTTGTGGTGACCGGGAACGGCGACTCCCTGCACGCGGCGCTGGCCACCGAGATGGCCTTCCACACCTTCGGCGGGGTGGCGTGCGAACTGGGCGGCCCGTCGCGCCTGCTGGAGTACGGCACCCCGTGCGAGCGCCGCGCGGGAGTGCGCACGCTGGTGGTGGGCGTCTCCGCCTCGGGTGGCAACACCCAGGTCGTCGACGCGCTCGCCCGCGCCAGCAGGCACGGCGCCTGGACACTGGCCGTCACCTCGACCGAAGGGAGCGCCGTGGCGCGGGTCGCCGAACGCGCGCTGGTCCTGCCCTTGACCGGGTTGCTGCCGTGCCCGGGGATCCGTACCTTTCAAGCCAGCCTCCTGACGCTTTACCTGGTCGCGATCGAGATCGGTCGGGCCCGGGGCCACCTCGGGGACTGCGAAGCCGACGACATCGGCGCCGAGCTCGCAGCGGTGGCCGACGCCGTGGCGGCCACCACCGACCTCGTACGGCACAGCTGCGCCCAGGTGGCCGAGCAGGTGGCCGGCGCCCCGGTGGTGCTGGCGCTGGGCAGTGGCCCCGGGCACGGCAGCGCCCACTTCACCGCCGCGAAACTCGTCGAGGCGGCCGGAGTGTTCGCCTCCGCGCAGCAGCTCGAGGAGTGGGAGCACGTAGAGGTGCTGGCCCACCCGCGGGACATGCCAACCGTGGTGTTCGCCCCGCCGGGCCACAGCAGGCAGCGGGCACTGGCCGTGGCACGCCGGGCCCGCGAACTCGGCCGTGCCGTGATCGTCGTCGGCGAGGCCTGCGACGCCGAGGTCGCGGCGACGGCCGCAACGGTGCTGCCGGTGGCCGATGGGGTGCGCGAAGAGTTCTCCCCACTGCTGGCGCAGGTGGCCGCCGGCTACCTGGCTGCGGAGGTTGCCGAACGGCTGGGGCGGGCGCCGTTCTCCACCAACGGCCCGTGAGACAGCGTCGTCGAACTCTTCGGCAACCTCGGCTTCACACTGTTTCAGGAGCGGGGATCGGCTTCCCGCCGTGCTTTCGCGCCACGTCCGATCGGACCGCCCATCGTGGATGTGTTCTGCATGACGGCCGGCGGCGCCCGGTCAGACCCACGCCTTCAGGACCCTTGCGGCTAGTTCGAGCAGGCCTTGGGGTGGCCGCCGGTATCCCTCGGCGAGTTCCACGATGGGGGAGCGAGCAGCGGTGTTGAAGGTGACGGGTTCGCTGCTGTGCCGTTCAGAAGCCAGCAGGGCGGTGACTGCGGCGTTGACGTCGTTATGGCAGACGTGAGCGTAGGCCAGGTCGATCAGGTGCTGGGCGCGCCGGTTGACGCATGGGGTGGCGTTGAGGTCGATGTTTTCGGCAGTTCTGGCCACCGCCGGGGTCGGCCTGTACGCCGCTGCCGCGCTGTTGCGCCGCCGCCGAACCTGGGCCGACCGGCCTCAAGATCCCGGCACGCCCGACGAGGGCTCCGCGCCTGACGCGCTCGCGTCGCCGACGAGCCTCCTGCCCACGGCAGGTGAGCGGCAGGCGCGGCAGGCGGTGACGAGCTCCACCTCGACCGGCACGCTCGGGCGCCAATATTCGACGGCGTAGCGGACGTTGTGCCCCCACCGGCCGGCGACGCTCTTGATCCTGGCCAGCGCAGCCTCATCGCCCTCGAACTCGGCCAGCAGTGCCAGCTCGTCCAGCGTCCGGGCGCATTCCATTCCCTGGGCGAAAGCCCGCGTCTCGGCTGAGAGCCGGCCGGTTTCAGCGCGGTGGCGATCTCGTCGCGGCTGCGGCCGGTGCGCCTGCGGATCTCGGCCTTGGTGGCGCCCGACCCGTGGGCGGCGAACAGGGCGTCCGCGCGCCGGGAGCCGTAGTCGTTCTTGCGTACCCTGACGTGGTCGCCGACCGCCAAGGTGATGGAGCGGCCGCCGCGCAGTGCGTAGGTGGGTTCGGGCCCGGTGATCTCGCCGAGTTCGCGGCGGTAGGTTGAGCCGCTCGCTGACCTCGTTGGTGCCGGCCAGGATCAGCACGGCGGCCAGCTCGTCCTGCACCGCCTCCGCTCCGGTGCGGTACGGCTGGCGCGCGGCCGCCCAGTCGAGGATTAGGGCGTTCATGGCGTCGCCGGCTGCGGTGAAGAGCCTGTACGGCTCAGTCGAGATCCGCCACGATGACCACATGTCAGAGACCCTGGGAGAGACGGGCGACCAGCTACGCATCATGCGGAGCGAACTTGATGAACTCCAGGAGCATGCGGAACGCCAACGCAGACAGCAGGCTCGCTATGCCAAGGTCTGGTACTACGCCGACCTCCTGCTCGGGTTGCCTGCCGTGGTCCTGGCAGCGGTCTCGGGCGCAGTCGGCCTGGCCTCCGCTGATGGTCGGATTCCTGCTGCATTCCTGGCCATCGCATCGGCCGCGTTGGCTGCCGCGACTCGCTTCCTCGACTGCTCCGGGCGGGGAGCGCACGCAGCCCGTCGCCGCGACGCCTGGCGGGGCCTGATCTATGAGGTGAAGCTGGTCCGCGTCAGCGGCTACGCCGGTGACGTTTCAGCTCTTCACACCGATCTGAAGCGACTCTTCGATCAAGCCCAGCAGGTCCGCACCCTCACCTACGCACGGGCAGGCGAGCCGGTTTCTCCCGCCCCGGCGCAAACCGTTCAGCAATGAGAACGCAGGCCGTCCGACCCTGCGGCGCGGTGCCTGACGGCCGCGAGGGGGCGCGCTGGGCCCGGCGGTCGCGCTCGTGGCGGGTCCGAAGTCAGTATCCGACTCCGGAGCGGTAGGGGGCCGGGTTGAAGGCGTTGCTGCTCTGGTAGAGCAATTCCAGCGTGCGGCGGCTGATCACCGGTTCCACGTAGACGGGTTCCGTGCTGGTGGTTTGTCTGCCGGGTTCAGCTCCGAACCGCAACAAAATCGCAGAGCGTCACCGCTAGGACCACACGCACCACCAGATGCATGATGCTCTATATTTAGAATAGCGGGAACGTGAGTTCGGAAAACCGCAGGTCGAGCTGTGTGTCTCTTCACTCAGGGTCATGGTGCTGGGGGTGGAGAAGAAGGGTGGATCACGCCCCGAGGACACTCCAGCGCTGATTGCGGGCACTGACGTCGAAGCGCTGCGTGACCGGGGCGCCGTTGAAGGTCCCGTCTGCCGTCGTCAGCAGCCCGCTGCCCTTGTTCTTCATCTCCAGGAAGGTGGCGTTGACGGAGAAGTCGCGTTCCCACTGCTGGAACGGATTGCTGGCGCTGCACGACTGCTGCACCAACCGGGTGCCGGAGAAGGACGCATTGCCCTCTACCGCCAGGCAGAGATTCGGTGCCACCTTCCGCGAGTAGACGAACGTGATCTTCGTGCCAGATGACGCCACCTGCTTCATGATCCACTGCTGGCGGAACAGGCCGCTGTACGGACGCACCTCGATACGCGCCCCCGGAGCCAGTGAGTCATCTTGAACGCTCAGAGCTAATCCGCTGTTCTCGACACTGATTCTCACCGTGGTATCCGCAACCGCGGGTGAAGCGAGCGCGGTCACGCCAGCGAGCGCGGCTCCGGCCAGCGCGAATGCGCCAAGACGCCGCGATGCATGCGAGTTTGACATATTGGCAGATCCCCCGTGCTAGAGCGCTGCCCGGACTTTCCGGGAGCGCCGCCAGTACACCCTGGGATGCGTGTCATGGTCTATGTCCTTGTGCACATCCAGGCGCACAACACGCTCCGCTCCCGGGCGTGCGGGTAACCGGTGTGTGACGAGGCCGGGCTGCCAGGGAGTGAACGGTCAGGCTAGGAAGATGAGCTCGCTCTGAGGCGCCTTGAAGTTTCCGGACATTCAGGAACATAACCTGACAGTGAGTCTGGAAGAGATAGGTACGTGACGAGGCGTCGTAGGCAGTTCTCGCCGGAGTTCAAGGAGGAAGCCGTCCGCATGGTGCTGGACGGCCCGCGCACGGTGGCTTCGGTGGCCCGGGAGTTCGACATGAACCCGACCACGCTCGGCAGCTGGGTAAACATGCACAAGGCCATCCATCCCAAACCCAAGCAGACACTATCGGGCCCGGAGCGGGCGCGGATGCGCGAGCTGGAGCGGGAGAACGCCGAACTGCGCGAGAAGCTGGTGTTCTTGAAAAAGCGGCCGCCTTCTTCTCGGTCGAGACTCGATGACGCTCGCCAAGTTCGAGCTGATCGAGGCGAAGAAGGCCAACCACCGCATCGCCGCGATGTGCCGGTGGCTACAGGTCTCACGCTCGGGCTACTACGAGTGGCGCGATCGGCCGGCCTCAGCCACCACCCAGCGGCGCGAGCACCTGACCGCGCTGATCGAGCAGATCTTCACCGACAGCCACGAAACCTACGGCCACCGGCGTATCCACGCCGCCCTGGCCCGCCAAGGCGAGGTCTGCTCACCCGAACTGGTCCGCGCGCTCATGCGCCGCCACCATCTCACCCCGGTGCAGGTGCGCACCTTCCGCCCGACCACGACCGAGCAGGGCGACTTTCGCGGCATCCCCGACCTGGTCCGGCGCGACTTCACCGCTGAGCAGCCCGGCACCAAGCTGGTGGGCGACGTCACCTACATCCGCACCTGGGAGGGCTTCCTGTATGGCCACCGTCATCGACTGCCACAGCAAGACGGTACTGGGCTGGGCGATGGCCGATCACTACCGCACCGAACTGGTCGCCGACGCGCTGCGCATGGCCATCGGCACCGGCCGGATCGCCGCCGGCGCCATCTTTCACGCCGACCGCGGCTCCAACTACACCAGCCACGCCTTCGGCCGACTCTGCACCACCCTGCAGATCCGCCGCTCGGTCGGCCGCACCGGGGTCTGCTACGACAACGCGATGGCCGAGTCGTTCTTCTCCGCCCTGAAGACCGAGTGGCTCAACCGCTACGTGTTCACCTCCCGGGCCAAGGCGAGACGGCAGGTCATCCGCTACATCGAAGGGTTCTACAACCGGCGACGCCCGCACTCGGCGCTGGACTATCGTCCGCCCCAGGAGGTCCTCAACGAACACGATTCATCCCAGGTAGCCGCGTAGGCTACGCCCACAACCTGGCTGTCCGGAAAGAGCTGGGCCCCTCAAAGTCCCCCAGGGGCGGGCATACGCCGTGTCCTGGGACGCGCTCCCTCACCATCATGGCGGGCCTGGCGTCCTTTCGACGGGGTAGGGGAGGGGCATAGAGCGTGTTCGGAGTTCGGATCATGGGTCTACGGATTCTCATGCGGGATAGTGTCCATGCCCTGGTAGGGCACATGGTTGCCTCGCCGGCCATTAGCGAGCCTTGGTCGAGTCGCTTCTGCCAGAGGGGCGAGCCGGGCCGATCCCGGCTCTGCGGCGGCAGTTCGACAGGGTGATGCGGCGTCAGGAGAGCCCTCCGTCGACGGTGATGCTCTGGCCCGTGATCCACCGGGCCGCGTCGGAGGCAAGGAACCCGACGACCTCGGCGATATCCTCTGGCCGGCCGAGGCGGCCCAGCGGCGTCCGGGCGATCAGCGCGTCGATGGGCGCGGAGGCTGCGGCGAAGCCGTCGGTGTCCGTCGGGCCGGGCAGCACGCTGTTGACGGTGATGCCGCGCGGGCCGACCTCACGGGCGAAGGTTCGCACGAGGTTTTCACCGGCTGCCTTGCTGGCGACGTAGAGGGCCTCACCGGGTGGGCTGAGGCGCGTGGCCGCCGAGGAGATGTACACGATCCGGCCGCCGTCTCGCATCCTGCGCCCGGCCTCACGGAGCGCGAGGAAGGTGGTGTGGGTGTTCAGTGCGAAGACGCGTGCGTAGTCGTCGTCGTTCGACGCCGTCAGCGGGCCGCGAACGAATCCGCCGGCGTTGTGTACCAGCACGTCCAATCCACCGTACTGATGCTCTGCGGCGTCGAGCAGCGTACGCAGTTCGTCCGAATCGGCGGCGTTCGCCTGCATCATGATGGCGCGGCCGCCGCCGGCCTCGATTTCGGTGACCACATGTCTAGCCGACTCCGCTGTGCCGTGGTAATTGACGACGACAGCCGCCCCGTCGGCGGCAAGCCGCATTGCGATCGCCCGCCCGATCCCGCGTGAGCTTCCGGTGACCACCGCTACTCGACCGGTCGTGCTCAGTACCATGACACCTCTTTAGTATGCTACATCAACTGTTGAGAGTGCATACTAAATAGTTGACGTCATGAACTGTCAAGTAGTCTTGGCTCATGCCGCTCCCCGCGCCCGACTCAGAGCTCGCCGAAGCACTGCTCGAACTGAGTTGCATAGTCGAGGGGATCAGGGCCACCGTGAGCCGCGAGCTGGGGCTCACTCCGCAACAGGCCCAACTACTCACCGCCGTACACCCGAAGGAACTGGCCCACGGCGAGCTGGCGAGTCGGCTGCACTGCGACAAGACCAACATCACCGGCCTGGTCAACCGCCTGGAACGCCGCGACCTAGTGCGACGGCAACCCGATCCCGACGACCGCCGGCTGACGAAAGTGTTCCTCACCGACCAGGGCGCCGAACTTGTCACACGTTTCCGAGAGGCCATGAGCACGGCGGCCACGAAGCACTTCGCCTCCTGGCCGGCCGACCGTCACAGCCAACTCCTCGACCTCCTGCGCACCACAGCGGAAGCCCTCCGCGCCTAGGTGTTCTGACCATGGAGATTGTCCTGCAGCTCGATCCAGTCGATGCCGCCGGTCGCGGCGACGCCGAACGTCCGGGCCCCCTCGGTCACATCGCGGCCGAGGGGGCACAGGTGCCACTAGCGGCTTTTGGTGCTTTTGCGCCAGGTGAAGCCGCCCGGCAGGTTCACCGAGACCGTCCGGCGCCCGTCTGGGCCGCGCGTGACGCGGAACAGGCGATTGCCGTAACTGTGACCGACTCCGCGGCGGGACAGGTTGATGCGGAACGGCCCAAGCTTGATCGACTTTCGGTAACTCAGACCCATCGGATTCCTCCCAGAATCGTCAAGGGACGACAACTACCCGCAAAGCAGGGCGATATCCGCGCGTCCGCCGCGTCCACGCGACGCACAGCGCCCAACCCCGAATCCCTCTCCCTCAGACGCCAAGTTCAACAAGCGCCAAGCTGCGGGAAGGGGGCCAGGGTCAACCGCGGGCCGCGTGAGCACCGGCACCTCTAGCTCCACATGCGTTCCGCTGCCCTTACGGGGTGCCCTCCCGGACGGCCTCCTTTGACGGCCCGGCGCACCACTCTGACCAGCTGACAGCCCAGGCTGTCACCTACTTCGAGCTCCTGGGGAAGGTTCGATGGAGGCCGCTCGATGAGAGGATGAGCATGCGGGCTGCCCGCGTCCAGCAGCGGACCGAGCATCGGGTGGCCGCGGCCGATCAGCGCGAAGGCGCTGCTGAACGAGATGCTGATCCAGCATCCGGCCGTGCAGTGGTTCGCTGTCCAGACCCTCTACGACCGCTACGGCGCCCGCGTCTACGCCCGGATGGCTGGCGAGCCGGTGTTCGCGGCGGAGGTCGGCGCCCAGGCGCACCGGCTGCGCACGCACGTGTTCGACGCTGCCGCCTCCGCTGGGGACAGCGAACTGCAGCAGCTGCGTGAGCACCGACGCTGATGGTGGCTTCACGAATTCGGCAACCCTCACTGGTTCTGCTGCGGCAACCCGGTGGAAGGACGCACCCATCTCGACATCGCGATGCAGGCCCTCTCACCTGGGACCACCCGCGAACTCCGGAAGATCACCAGCAGGGCTGATGATGCCTGGAAGCTGTCCATTTACTGGGGCGCCGCAGAAAGGGATTGAACGACAAGCTCAGACGAGCGCGCCGGCCAACAGGAAGATGGCGATCCCGTGGGCGAGCGCGGCGGCGATGACGCCGCTACGCATCCGCAGGTAGGCGCAGATCAGCCCTTCGTACAGGGTGAAGGCCAGCAGTGGCCAGCCGACGTCGGTAACGGTGGAGGCCAGGAAGGCGTGGCAGGCGGCGAACAGCAGCGCCGACAGCACCGCCGCCCGTCGGGGACTGCTGTGTGTCTCCAGGCGGCCCTGCAGGAAGCCGCGAAACAGCACCTCTTCTGCCAGGTTGCCGGCCAAGCAGAAGAACAGCAGCGCCGGCAGCAGGCTGAGCGCGACCGCGCCGCCGCGCTCGGACAGCGGGGCCAGCTGGGACAGCAGGAGGACCGGGGCGGCGGCCAGCGCGCCACCGCCCAGGCCCATCCCCACCGTTGCCGTGTTGAATCGGCCCCAGCTCACCATCGCTCGAAGGCCGCGATCCAGGCGCAGAATGAGCGCGGTCAGTCCCAGCGTGCTCACGCCGAACACCAGCAGGACGCCCGCGTGGTCGGTGAGGCGCAGCCACGGCGCCAAGCCGGTGGTACCCAGCCGCCAGAACCCTATCGGGGTCATGGCATCCCTGATCAAGACGAATCCGAAGATGAGCAGCACGATGCGCAGCAGCGGGTCGCGCTCGCCGCGCGCCAAGGTGAAGCAGCCGCCGATGAGCAGCAGGCCGGGCAGGATCCGGACGCTATAGGGCAGGAGGTCGGGCAGCACAGGAGAAATCTCCGTTCACGAGGGGGAATGCGGGCCGCCGTAGGGGGCACCTTCCGTTCAATAATGTGAGCTATTCTCAGTTTTGGCTACTCGCATTGGAGGCCTGTGCTCACACCTCGTAAACAGCCGCGCCAGCAGCGCTCTCGCGAGACGGTGGCGGCGATCCTGGAGGCTGCCGCTCAGCTTTTCCAGCGGTACGGCTACGCCGACACGACCACCAACAAGATCGCTGAACGCGCCGGAGTGTCCATCGGGTCGCTCTACCAGTACTTCCCGAACAAGGATGCGCTGCTGGTGGCGCTGGCCGATCATCATCTGACCGACGCCGCAGAGCAGGTGGCGCTGGTCTTCGCTCGCGGCGCGAAGCAACGCCCGACCTTGCACGCTTTGCTGGCCGACCTGGTGCGGTGCGTGGCCGCACTGCACACCGACCGGCCCGGCCTGCACCGGCTGCTGTTCGATCAGACGCCCCGAACCTCCGACCTGGTCACCCGCTTCCGCCAAGCCGAGCAACAGATCGCCCACGCTCTGGCCGGGCAGCTGCGCCGGCTCGGAGCCGGTGGCCCCGATCCGCGGGTGAGCGCGCTCCTGGCCGTGCAGGGCATCGAGGCGCACCTTCACGGCGCCCTGCTCGACCGGCCGGCCGACGGCGACACCACCGACCACCTGCACGCCGTGATCGACCTGTGGCACCGCGCCCTGGCCGAACCGTCCGAGCCCCGCCCGCCCGGGGCCGGGTCACCAGCGGCCCAACTGCGCTAGTTGTTCTGTCCTGAGAGGTTAGGCACGCGGCTGGCGGGTGGTTGGCCGTTGAGTGCGGTGTGTCCGCGGTGGTGATTGTAGGTGTGGAGCCAGGGATCGAGTGCCTGACGGCGTTCGGTCTCTGACCGGTAGGGGCGGGCGTAGGCCCATTCCTCCAGCAGGGTGCGGTTGTAGCGTTCGACTTTGCCGTTGGTCTGGGGCCGGTAGGGGCGGGTGCGTTTGTGTGTGATGCCGCTGTCGGCCAGGGTCTGGCGCCACTGGTGGGAGCGGTAGCAGGAGCCGTTGGCCCCGTCCCACAAGCCGTAGAGCCGCAAGGCCTCGGCGGCCCTGTCGAGTCTGCGCCTGCTCCCACCTCGGGCTATGGGGCTGCGCTTCCCCGTGCGGGACGGGAGCAGGCTGTCTACAGGGCGGCGGCCATGACTGGCGCGGCGGCGGCCGCCGGCTCGTACCACCAGCCCGCCGCCGGTTGTAGCGGCGCTCCTGCCGCGGCCAGAGGCTGGTGGGATCCGGCGCTCTCGGGTGGAGCGCTCCAGGCGCCGCCTGACGGGGTTCCGGTGGGTTCGGGTGCTGTCGTGTTCGTCGGCTGCGGGGGCGGGCCTGACGTTCCGGTCGGCGCGGCGGTGGGTTGCGGGGTGAGTTCCTGCGGGGTCGGCAGAGCGGTCGGGGAGGCGTCGACGCCGCGGTGGGTGATGTCGACGGCGCCGCTGAGGGCGTCCCGGTCGGGCCGAGCGTCGCGATCGCGACGGTCGCGACGCCTACGTCAACGGGCGAGCCCAGCCCATCACCCACCGCTGGTCGAGCCGGGCGCAGGGTGCGCAGTTGCCCGGCTTGCTGGTTGCGGATCTGCTCGGCGGCCTGGCGGCGTTCGGCGGCCAAGATGCGGGCCTCAGCCTCGCGCTGGATGCGTTCGGCGTCCGTGCGGGCGTGGTCCTCGCGTTTCTCGGCAGTGCGCTGGGCTTGGCGGGCCTCGCGCTCGGCGGCCTGCGTGGTCAGGGTGACGGTGCGGCGTAGCGCGACCCGCTCGACCTGGTCGGTGCTGCGGGCGAAACACTCGGCCAGCGCGGCGAGGGCGTCGGTCAGCGGGCCTCGGTGAGCACGCCGTCCGCAGCGGCCACCGCGGTGGTCGGCGACTTCCGCTCGAGGGCGTTCACGCTGCCCGGTAGTAGGCGTCGCACCGCGGCAAGACGTTCAAGACCGCCACCGACGAGCACGGAAACCATGACTCCGCCGGAGCAGACCGGGACGTCCCATGGGTGGCACGCCGGTCGTCAACGCCATCCGCGTCCTGGAACGCATGGTCCCACTCGGCGGCCTGCTATTCGACAAAGCCGCCCGGGCACGGGATCGCTCAAGCTCGCCGGATGCTCGAGAAGTGCCGCGTGAGTCCGTAGCCGGTCCTACTCAGCGTCCTGTGCCTCGATCAGGTCGAGGTCGCGGACGCAGAAGCGGTGGTGCTCGAAGGTCTCGTTGAGCACCGTGCTGAGGCACTGCCGCACCGAGCGGCCCCGGGCGTACGGCGGCCAGACATCGTCGTCGGGCACCGGCGCTCGCCCGGCGAGCTGCTCAGCGGTGACCTTGTCGAGCCAGGCCTCGAGCTCGGCGGCCTGTGCGTCACGCACGCTCACGATCTCGTCTAGGGACGGATCGAGCGAGAGGTCAAGCCCGTGCGCTCCACGGTAGGGCTCGACGGTCGTCCCGATGCCCATCGGCGTGAACAGCTCCGTCGAGCCCAGGCAGCAGCGGCGGAACCACGAGTCGTGGACGAAGACCAGGTGGCGCATCGTCTGCACGGCCGACCACTCGTCGTTCACGCTGCGGCGTTCGATGCCGGGCGTACGACGGATTCGCTCGATCGTGGCGGCCCAGCCGGCATGGAGCTGACGCGCTGCCTCGCGCAGCTCGGCAGGGTCCTCGGAGCGGATCAGCAGCCGCACCGGATTACGCCGGTCAAGCTCTGCCTCGACGTACTCGGTGACCTCGACCCCGTTCACCACGAGGTTGGTGATAAGCCCGTCGATCACGGCGTCCTGCATGACGACGCCGATCAGGCGTGCCCCGGTCAGATCGCACTCGCGGAACTCTGCACCGTGCAGGTCCTCGTCGACATATCGTTTCATGCTCCGCATGCTAGGGCCGAGTACTGACAAACTGGCCTCCCTGACCCCGCGACCTCCATCCCATGGTGCGGTCGGCTCTCCCGTACATTGATCATGGTTCCAGCCCTCAAGTGCGGTCAGAACTCACGAACAAATGCGATCACTTCTCACGAACGAAACCACCCGCGCCCGACCAATGGTTAGGACAGGGGTTCCGGTGCCGATGTCGACGTGGTTCAGGCCTTTGGCGGGCATCATGCACGAGAGCACCGACAAATTTGGGAGACGCCGATGCCGGACAGCCCCGACGTGCCGGACGACGTCCTCGACCGCCTCCGCGCGCTGTGCCTCGCACTCCCCGGCGTCTACGAGGAACAGGCCTGGGTCGGCACCCGCTGGCTGGTCCGCAAGAAGACCTTCGCCCACGTCCTCGGCATCAGCGACGAGTACCCGCCCGCCTACACCCGCGACGCGCCGTTCGTCGGGGATGCCACCGTCCTGACCTTCCGCTCCGCCGGTGCCGAGCTCGCCGCGCTCGTCGGCACCGGCCACCCGTTCTACAAACCGAGGTGGCACCCGCAGGTCGTGGGCATGGTGATCGAACCGGACGCGGACTGGGACGAGATCGCCGAGCTGCTCATCGAGAGCTACTGCCTGCGGGCGCCGAAGAAGCTGGCGGCACAGGTTCCCCGGCCAGGTCCCGCAGCCGGCGGACCGGGCTGAACCACGGGCGTTAGCGGGCTCGTTGTGAGGGACGTGTCGACGTACTTCCTCGAATGCGTGCTGGGTACGGCAAGACGCACAACTCTTTCCGCGCTACCGCGAAGTCGGTGGATCAGGGTGTCAACACGGGCGCGCCTGCGTAGGCAGCGGCGACTATGCGATCCACACCGACGGGTCGACATCAGTTGCTGGACTTCTGCACCCAGCACCGAGCCCCGTCATGGAGCCGACACAGGCAGACCTGGCCCTCAGCGCTGCTACTTCTCACCGACATTTCTCGACAGCATCGGCCCTCAGCGCTGTCCAAACTGACCCGCAAACGCTGTTGCTAGTCAGGATCTGGATCAAACTCCGTGAAGTGGTGACGGCGCGTAACGATCACTATGGAGTGAGGAGCACGCGTTTGCGGAGGAGGGCGAAGCCCGCTCGGCCGAACATCTGGCGTTTGATCATCTTAGAGGGCGGTTCGAGAGTTGATGTTCCTTTGATCGCTTGTGTTGCGTGAGGAGAGCTGGTCGTGGGGATCCGTGGCCGGGCTATGGACGCGGTTGGGCGAACGAACCCGGCTCGGTCTCTTCGAGGATGCCCAGGCCGACCAGGCGTTTGAGCTTGGCGCGAGTGTTCTCGATGTTCTTGCGCGCCAGGGGAAGGTCCAGAGCGGCACACAGGTCCCGCGCTCGTGCCGGCTGGCCGGTGTCCGCCAGGATGGCGAGAATCTGCCGGTAGGCGGGGTGGTCAGGGACCGCGGGAACGGGTGGCGGTGGGGGCGCCAGAGCGGGCTCGGCGGCCAGGACGAACAGGGTCTTGCGGGTGATCCGCAGATGATCAAGGTCCTGGCCGAGTTCCCGCAGGCGGCCGGTCAGCTCCTCGATCCGGGCCTGGGTCTGCTCAATCTGGCTGGTCAGGGCCTTCTCGTGGGTGTCGATGCGGTCCAGCAGCCAGGTGCCGGGATCCGGGGCGCTCACATGGCCTCCCGCGGGAAGCGCCAGGTGGGGATGGAGGTGCCGGTCAGCCGGCGAGTCATCACGTCGGTCATCGCCCAGTACACCCGCGATTCGGAGCTGGCCGGTTCGTGTTCGTAGTCACGCACCAGGCGGCGGTGCAGGGACATCGTGCCGTAGGTCTGCTCCACCACCCACCTTTTGGGCTGGGGGATGAACCCGGCCTCGGCGGGGTTACGCTCGACGATCTTCACGTCGATGCCGTGGGTGGCGCCGTGGGCGACCACGCTGTTCTTGAAGCCCTGATCGACCAGGGCGGTCTGGACGCTGCCGGGCGCCGTGGCGGTGGCGACGCGGTCCAGCAGCGCGTTGCCGATGGCGTTGTCGTGGATCGAGGCGGCCGCGACGACCACCGCGATGACCAGCCCCAGCACGTTGGTGGCCAGGCCACGCTTGCGTCCCGACACCTTCTTGGCCGCGTCCCTGCCGGTCGTGGGGGCCGGGACCCCGCTCGCGGCGCGCACGCTCTGGGTGTCGAGCACGATCAGGCTCGGGTCGGCTAATCGGCCCTTGTTCTCCCGCACCTGAAAGCGCAGCAGGTCGTGAATGGCCTTGTCGGTGCCGTCCCTGCGCCAAGCGGTGTAGTAGTACATGACCGCGCTGCGTGGAGGCAGGTCATGGGGCAGCAGGTTCCATTGGCAGCCGGTCCGGCTCTGGTACAGGATCGCGTTGACGATCTCGCGCATTTCGTACTTGCCCTGGTGACCGCTGACCGAGGGGTGCGCGGCCTTCCACGCTGTGATCACCGGCTCGATCAGGGACCAGCGTTCATCCGATAAGTCGCTCGCGTACGGCTTGCGCTCATTCACCTGGCTACCCCAGCACATCCACGCCCACCAGCCAGGCATAACGCTACAGATTCACTCGATCACACTGTGATATCAGGACTATCGGCTCACGAACCGCCCTCTCAGGCCTGAGGCTGACCACCACGATCGGTCGTGACGTCTTCCAACCGCAGGGTGGGGTCGTAGCCGGCAACCTCGCGCGCTTTGCCGCAGGCTTTGTTCAGCCACGCGGGAGCCTGAAGAGCCTCTTGATCGCCAAGGGCCGGTCGTGCATGGTGACGTCAGGGGCCCGCCCGAAGGGAGACGAGATGACGCACACACCAGGTCAGTCACCGCCCACGACGTCGGGAACGGCGGTCGGGAGCCTCGTCTGCGGGATCGTCGGGCTGGTGGTGAGCTGGTGTCTGTTCGGGATCCCGTCGATCGTGGCCATCGTCATGGGGCACGTGGCCGCGCGTCAGACCAAACGTGGTCTGCGGGGCGGGCACGGGATGGCGGTGGCCGGGCTCATCCTCGGGTACGTGGTGGTCGTTCCCGCAGTGCTGGTGTCGGCGTTCGTCGTGCTCGCCTACCTCAAACCCGGTACTACGTCCGCCGCGGTCAACGGCCTGATCGACGGGCTCTTCGGCCGGTGAGCGAGCTCAAACTTCTTGTTCGACTGCGAGCCGTACTCGCCGTCGATGTCTAGGCCGTTGCGGGCCTGGAAGTCCATGAGGGCAAGCTTGACCTTCGAGCCCCACTTCGCCGACGACACCGACACGTAGGGAGTAGCCCAGCTCGCGCAGGCGCTTCTTCACCCCCCACGGCGGCCGCTGACAGCAGCCCGTCGGGTAGGCGGCCCAGCAGAGCGAGGCGCGGGTTGATACCGCCGACTCCGGTCAGGAACCCCCGGCTGAATGATCACAGCCGGGGACAGGGTGGCGTGCGGCTGGTAACGGGTTCGCCACAGCCCGGGGCAAGACGGGACGCAAGCGTCATCGTAAAAACGTGGCGACGTCTCCTCCTCCCGCCGACCCCGCCCGTCGTGGGCGGCTGGCCGGACGAGTACTGCTGGTGCTGACCCTGGTGCTCGTGGTCGTCGGTGTGCTGTGGTTCTTCCTGGCCGATCCGCTGGATCTGCCCGAAAGGACGCTGGAGGCGCTCGCCCAGCGAGCCAGCGTGATCAGCATGCAGGCAGCCCTGGTCTTCGGCTCGATCGGCTGGTGGCTGCAGCGGCGATCGGCGGCCGCGGGCGAGCCTGGGGTGCCGTCGGTCTCCACCAGCGGTGAGAACGCGCCCGCCGTCGGCACGATGTCCGGCGGGCTGGTGGCCGGCGCGCTGCGCGGGCCGGTCAGCACGGGTGAACGCGCTCCGGCCATCAGCGGCGACGTCCAGACGTTGATCACCGGAGACCTACAAGAGGCGCGCCGCCCGCCGCTGCCACCGCCGTCCTCGGTGGCCGATCCGTCGGGGTTGCTGGGGCTGCCGCGCCGTCGGGCAGCGTGGTTCGTCGGACGCCAGGAGGCGTGGCAGGAACTGGCGATCACGCTGGAATCAGGCACCGGTGCGGGGGTGATCAGCCAGGCCGTGGTCGGGCTGGGCGGGATCGGCAAGAGCGAACTGGCGCTGCAGTACGCCTTCGCCCGCCGCCTGGACTACGACCTGGTGTGGTGGATCGACGCCGACAGCCCCGCCCAGATCAAGGTCGGCCTGGCCGGGCTGGCGCGTGCGCTGGTGGCCGGGACCGATTCGGTCGCCGCGGGGCAGGCCTCGCCGGAGGAGGCCGTCGCCTGGGCGATCACCTGGCTGGCCGGCCGTACCGGCTGGCTGCTGGTCTTCGACAACGTCGAAGAGCCCGCCCACCTGGAGCCGTACCTGGCCCGGTTGACCATCGGGCAAGTGCTGATCACCAGTCTTGGCCGGTGCCGCCGACGACGAGCAGGCAGTCAACGAAGCCCTGGCCCTACTTGCCTCCTACAGTCTCATCACCCTGACCACCCACCCCACCGACCCGACCGCCACGAGCGGCGACCACGCCGCCGACGACCAAGAGAACGTGAGCATCCACCGGCTCACCCAAGCAGTCATCTGGCACCGGATGAACGCCGAACAGCACGACCAGTTCCACCCATCTGGAGCACGAACTTCCGCGCCACAGACCTAGCCGACCGTGCCGACGACGACGACGTCCTGCCCGAGCTGACGAGTGCAGAGCGTCTGGCATGACGACCACCGCGGAGCCGGCGCGCCGGACGGCGGCAGCGATCCAATCCCGCCGCAACACCAGCGAGGCCATGCTGGAGCGAGTACGCGGGGCGCTGAAGCAGATACGACGCGAACGCGCCCGCGCCCGCGCCACCGTCGCCGCCGTCGCACGCCGCGCCGACGTCTCCCGGACCTCCCTCTACCAGAACACCGAAGCTCGCGCGCTGATTGCCCAAGCAGCCGCCGACGCCGGCGGGCACCGCAAGCTCGACCAGGCCGAACAGGCGGCTCACGTCGAGGCATCCTGGCGGGAACGGGCGCTCAACGCCGAGGCCACGCTCAAGTACGCCCACTGCGAGATCGCTCTGCAGCGCACCGCCATCGGCGAGCTTCTCGGCAAGATCCGCGATCTGGAGAACGACCTGCCAGAGGACGGCGTGCAGCGACTCGTCACCGACAGCACCTCGCTCAAACAGCAGGTCCGCCAACTTACCCAACAGACCCACCGCCTGCAGGAGCGCCTGACCGCAGCCCGTGACAACAGCCGGTTCCTGGACAACCGGATCGCCGGACTGGAAGCCCAACTCGCCGACCAGATCACTCTCGACGCATCTGAATTCTGAGGGGTGCCTCTGATCCCGTATCAGCGATCTTCGGGCAAGATAAGGACGATGCCTGATCACTACAATCCAGGCATGTTCGATCTCGACCCTGTGAAGTCGATCTTAGTCCTGGCCCTGATCGGGCTCATTGTCCTGGGGTTGCGGGCCTGGCGCCACCGGCGCAACAGGGTGCGGATCTACATCCCGATGCCGTTGTTCACCCCAGTGGAGATTCAGGCCAAGGCCCACGACCTCATCGAAGCCGGGCAGTTCGACGATGCGGTCAAAGTGCTCAAGAAGGAAGCGCAGGTCTCCGGACCGGACGCTCTGGCCGCAGCCCGCGCCCTGCGCCGAGGCGAACTCCTGCCGGACTTCCCGGGCCGGTGGCCGGAGGATCTAACAGGGCCGGTCACCGAACTCCTGGCCGAGGGACAGCGAAAGGCAGCCGTCTTCCTGATCCGCGATCAGAAACAGTTCAGCCCCACCGAAGCCGAGGCATTTGTCGACTCACTCACCCGTGGGAAGGACGAGTAGACGTGCCGTTCAACGACCCTGATCGGCCCCGTGTCCGGGCTTCGTTGCAGATCTACGCCGACGATCTGAGCATCTCGGTGGAGACGGTGGAGGCATGCCGGTGAGTCTGTTCCCGCTGGCCGAAGGAGCGGCGCAAGGCCGAGGTCCCTTACTACGTCCACCGCACGCTGGCCGGGATCAGCGATCCGGAGCAGCGTTTCGCGGCGATCGAAACGCCACCGAAGGACGAGCGCACCGGCCTGCGGCGCTGGACCGAGGCCGCAGTCAAGCAAGTAGCCGGGCGACAATTCGCTGATCGGGCGAGCGTTCAGCAGAAGATCGACCGCATCCACGACCTGGCCCGTGATGAGCAGGTCGCCGCGGCGGTGGCCACCGACCTGCTGCGCAGGCCCGCCGTGGTCGCTCAGGCAATCACCGATGACACCGCCCGCCACCTGGTCAACCGGGCGCAAGCCGACCAGGCACGCCAGGCCGCCCAGGCAGAGCGGCACCAGGTGGCTGAGCGCGCGGCCGAACGCGCGCGCCAGCACACCGATGCTCCGCACCAGGTCGCCGAGCCCCTCCAGCCAGCGGGGCCGGCCGACCACGTGGCATCCACGAGCGTGCTACCCCACCCCTCCCGGGGGTTGGACCCGGCCGTAGTTGGGCCCCTGGGGAGCACTGGGACGTGATCGAAGAGTTGTCCATGCTGTGCTGCGCGTGGAAGACGGCCTACCTATAGGACGGCGCGGCTGCGCGCGACGCCAGCGACTACCTCGACCGGCTGCTGCCCGGCGCGATCGCCCGCGCCGCCGTACGGCTGCGTCCCTGCGCGCAGACCCACTACCCCGACGGCGCCCGCCGCCTGGTCGACCGGACACTGGCCGAGCTCCGCCCGCTGTGAACCCTCGGATGTTGCCATGACCTACCTGCATCCGGTCAGGAAGTGAACCAAGCCGACCCGTGCGCGTGCAGTGCGGCGTTCGATGCTCACCATCCCAGCTTTTTTCAAAAACTTGTTCGCTTCAAGGGTTGTGGCTCCAGGTAAAGCTGAGGTAAAAATGATCCTGTTTTGCCCCGTTTGATCACCGATTGAAGGTGTTAGTGAGCAACTCAGGAAGAAAACGCTGGTCGCGGCCTGTCGCGACGGCACTGGCGGTCCTCATGCCCGTCTCGGTCATGACGGTGCCCGCCGCAGCCACCCCCACCCCCCAGCCCTCCCTCACTGCGCGGACGGCCGAACCGGCACTCAAGACGGCCTGGTAGCAAGCAACGGCGACCAGCCGCAAGATCGAAGTGCCAGGCCGCTCGACCGAGACGATGAAGGTGTGGGCCAACCCGGACGGCAAGACGCTGTCGGCCGAGATCCACCCCGGCCCGATCCAGCTGCGCGAAGGCGACGCCTGGAAGCCGATCGACACCACCATCGTCGAGCGCGACGGCGTCCTGCAGACGGCGCGGGCCAAGACGCCGCTGACGTTCGGCAAGCGCGGTGGCAAGACGCTGGTCACCGCCAAGGCCACCCGCGGCGAGGCCGGTTTCGGCTGGACCAAGCGCCTGCCCGCCCCGCGGACGAAGGGCAACCAGGTCATCTACCCGGACGCGGTCGCACCCGGCATCGACCTGGTCACCACCGCGCGGCCGGACGGCTTCACCCAGAGCGTCGTCATCCGGCAGCGGCCGACCGACCCGTCGGCGCTCAAGGCGATCAAGCTGCCGCTGTCCACGCCCAAGGGCATGAAGTACGGCAAGGCCGCCTCCGGCGCGCCGCAACTGCGCGCGGCCGATGGCAAGCCGGCCACCGCCGACATCGTCGCCCAGGCCGTCGACGCGAACGCGGAACGCTCCCCGGACGAGGGCCACATCCGCGAGGTGGCCACCAGCGTGGAAACCTCGCGCGGCACCCCCTCGCTGGTCCTGAAGCCGGACCCGGCATTCCTGGCCGACCCGGCGGTGGCCTACCCCGTCACCCTGTCGGCGCCGAGCGAATGGGTCGGCGCCGGCCTGGCCGATGACGGCTGGGTGAACAAGAACAACCCCAGCCTCAACCACCTGACCGACGGCTGGCTACGCGCCGGCACCACCAAGACCAGCGCGGACATCGCCCGCATCTACCTGAGGTACGAGGTCACCGGACCCCTGGCCGGCGCGACCATCGACAACGCCGACCTGATCATGTGGAACTACCGCTCCGGCCTCGACCCGGCCGAGTTCCCCAGGAACTGCGCCTTCCCCGACCGCTACGGCACCATTGCGCGCAAGCTCACCGCCTCCTGGCAGCCATCCACCCTGTCCTGGAACCAGCAGCCGCCGCACACTGTCAACGGCCAGGCCGGCGTCAAGGGCGCCTACAGCGACACCGAAGGCTGCAACGGCGGCGGCGAACTGCTGTACTCCATCGAACCGATCGTGCAGGGCTGGGCCAACGGCGAACCCGACCACGGCCTGGTCGTCATGAGCGGCTACGAGACCACCGCGATCAACTGGCGCCAGTTCTACTCCAAAGAAGGCGGCCCCTGGGACCGCACCCAGCCCAACCATGCCCCGGTCCTGTTCATCGAATACCAGCCGGGCACGGTAGAAGTCGGTACGTTTCAGTACGGCTCGTGGAGCGCCACCGAACAGGAGCTCGCTGAGCAGCACGCTCGGCGGACCGAACCGGGCGCCGCCGCGCCGTTCACCGCTCCCAGCGAGGAGGAGGCTCGGCAGAGCGCCATCACTTCATCGGCACGCGTCTCCGTCGACTCCAGCGACGGCACGCTTCCAACCGGCTTGAGTGACGAAGCGCTGCAGAAGTTCGTCAACGACGAACCTCTGCCAGGTGAGGACACCGACTTGAATGAGCCGGACCCTCCTTTGCCGCCCGACACTGAGGCGCCGCAGGCGCTGACCAATCCGGGCGACGGGCAGCAGGAGGTCGACCCGGATACGTCCGTCAGGGTCGCCTTCACGGAACCGGTCACCGGCGTGATCTTCGAGATGAAGGACCAGGCCGGCCAGGTGGTGCCGCACACGGCCACGCCTATCGAGGATGGCCCCGACAATGACGGATGGATCATCCAGCCGGATCAACCACTAACTGAAGCAGCAACCTATTCCTTGCGGATCACCGCTGCCAAAGACGCTGCCGGCAACGTCATGGCCGACACAGTCGTCTCCTTCACCACCCGAGGGACCTCCACCCCCACGCCGCCCCCCACCCCCACCCCCACGCCGGGCACATGCACCGAACCGGAATGGGTCAGTGCCAGCGTCTACGTACGCGGGACCAAGGTGAGCTGGCAAGGGCGCACCTGGGAATTCATCAGCGACTTCTTCGGTAACGCCGAGCCTTCCGATGAGTCTCCGTATTGGAAGGATCTGGGCGAATGCGGCGCCAGCACCCCCACACCTACACCTACGCCAACGCCAACGCCGGGTACGTGCTCCGAACCCGAGTGGGTTCGTGACACCCTCTACTCCACCGGCGCCAAGGTGTCCTGGAACGGACACACCTGGGAGTTCGTCCACACCATGGGCAATCAGGAGCCGAGCGACACCGCCCCTTACTGGGAGGACCTCGGCCCCTGCACCGCTGGTACGCCTACTCCCACGCCGACCGGCCCGGACACCACGCCTCCCACGGTGCTCAGTGTCACGCCCGCCCAAGGCGCCACCGACGTGAGTCCGTCGGCCACCATCCAGGTGACCTTCAGTGAGCGCATCACCGACTGGGCCGGGTCGGTCAGCGTCATCCAGCGCAACGGGACCGTGGTCATGCTTCCCGGTCAGTGGACGCAGGACCAGAGCCAGACCAAACTCACCTTCGCTCCGGCATCACAGCTCGCGTCTTCGCTGGAACATGTGGTGCGGCTGACCGACGCCACCGACGTCGCAGGCAACAGCCTTGCCGACGTCTTCGAGTCCCGGTTCACCACCAAAGCCGTCGCCCCCGCCACGACCAAGGCCGCAGCTGACGATGGCCTGATCGCCACCTGCTGGGCGAACAAGGACAAGGCCAGCGACCCTATAGCTGACGGATATCTGATCAGCCGGCACAACTGGTGTGCGATCCAAACGATCGTCCGAGGCGACGCCAAGATCGGCGGCAAGGACGTCATCCAGCACAACGGCCTCTCGGCCGACGCCACCATTCTGGGCAGCACCTACGGCGGCCAACGGACCGCGAATCGCCAGTTCGAATTCCAGATCTCGCTGAAGAACGTCACGCCAGTCGGCCTGACCTTCCGGCAGAAGGCCTACATCGAAATCGGTGTCTCCACCGACGGAACCACCTGCCGCGTCGCCAGCGAGGCCTCCTTCCGAGGCAAATGGGATGAGTGGCAGAACGGCAAGAAGGCCAACTTCACGTTCTTCTCTGACGAAGCCAACGGGCGCGGCCCGGACAAGGTGCAGCACTGTCACCCCAAATTCTCTGCCAAGGTCTGGCTACCTGACATTCCGTCCACGCCGCAATATCTGTACTGGTCCACCGCCAAGCCACAGGTCCGCTGCGACTCGATTGAAAAGGATGAGGCTGCGTACGGCAAGGGCTGCGTCTTTGACAAGGCGGTCCTCGTCTATCGCACGACCGAGACGAACGCCGGGCTGCCCTGGGATGTCGGAATCAAGGGATCCAACCCGCCCACAGTGGATCTGGCGTATCTGACGACCGCCTATCGGAGCGCTACCTCACACGTCTGGACTGCGCTTCACAAACCCCAGCTGACCTTCCCGTGGAGTCCCGGAAAGACTATCCTCGGGCACGAGATCGGCGGACAACCTCTCCATCGAACCGTCAGCGAAAAATGGAAGAAGAGAAATAACAAGAAATCCGCCAGGATCTGCACGAACCTCTTCTCGGAGTACAAGAGGAAAGATCAAACGCTGGGCAAGCCGGATCACTACAATATTTTCGAATGCGACGAGTTCCCCTTCCAATCCACCATGGAAGGGAGTTCGACGGGGCTGGGGGTCGAAGGCCCCAGGAAACCGGACACGTTCAGCTACTCAGTCAGGCCCGTGTACTGGAGGTCCAACGGCGCAGAGGGCACCGAGCTGAGAATCTTCTACGGTCACAACCGGGTCCTCGGCGAAGACAGCAAGCGCAAGGATCCCTACGATCGCTTCTACGTTGAAGCCTACGTTCCCGGTCTATTTCCACACGGCCGATAGATAACTCGTGACATGCAGGGGCCCTCGCCCGGGGCCCCTGCATGTTGCATACACAGACGGAAGAAGCCAATGTACGAAGAAATTCTTACCCGCAACGAAGACGTACTTGGGCCCCACTACGAGGCGTGTGAGCTCATCGTCACCATTCCCGATCATGGAATACTCACACCCGAAGGAGCGATCGAACGACTGGGATACGATCCGAGGGAAGCCAGAACAGCCCTGCCCAACGAAATCCGCGCGATGGGCGATCTTGCCTTTATTCAGGCAGGCACGGGAGTGGTCGCCATAGACATGCTCGACCCCAACGGTCTTACTCAAAGTGTCACCGAACGGCTGGGTGGGCCAGGGTTCCGGCATTGGTATCTGGCGATGGAGCTATCCGGCCGTAGCAGCTTGTACTGCCGATACGGTGATGTGGAAGGCTACGTGACCGATCCGGACTTCGAGGATCTTTCCGACGTGGAATGGAGAACACGTCTCGGCCCACTCGCTCCTTACGCGGATCTCATCAGCGCTACTTTCGAAGAGGACGCTGAGTTCAGCGAAAGCGCGGCATACCTGACAGCGATCGAGCTTGAGAGCGGCATCCAGTTCACAGCGGAACTCCTTCAGAATCCTCGCCTCATCCTTCCCGAAACAGTGATTAACTGGCCCCCCGTATAGGGCTGGTGGTCAGCCGGCGGTGAGGACAGGTGAGCTTTGCCAGCCCGCGCGTCCGGGGTTTGCTGATGGTTGTGACCTGCACGGGGTCACGAAGTGGCCCTTACGGCGGCCGACTTGGAGCTGGTTGTCCCCAAACTTTTTTGATCTTGCTTGTGGTTCGGCTCGCGGCCGACGGGCGGCTTCGTGGTCGCGCTCGCAGCGTGTGCGGGGTCTTCGAGCGCGAACGATGCGGAGGGGCCGAGGTGCCCGCCGGCGGTCGGTCAGAATACGGGTTCGCCGGTGAAGCCCCCTTCGGGATGTACGGCAGCGGGCCCAGGTGTGGGCGGGTCGAGGAGACGGGTGGTGAGTTCGGCGATGCGGCGGGCGTGGTCGCGGTTGTGCACGTGGATCTCGATCACGGTGAGGCGGCTGCCGTTGTCGGTGATCCGGAAGTCGGCTGAGACCTGCTGATGGTGAGGGGCGCGGATGCGCACGTCGTCGCCGCGGGGGAAGGTGCTGGCGTTGGGGATGGCGGCGGTCACCGCGGCGGCGGTGGCGGCCTGCTCGCGCAGGGCGTCGTGGTGGTCGGCGATGGCGTGGGCGCCGCGGGTGGTGGCGTAGGTGATGGTGTGGTGGCGGGCCCACCAGCTGGCGCGGCTGGTGCCGTCGGGGTAGCAGCCGCTGATGGTCATGCGGCCGGTGCGGGGGTGTGGCGCAGGCAGAGTTCGGCGTGGCCGCGGGTGATCCAGAAGGCGGCGGAGCCGTCGTGGCGGCTCAGGTGGTAGCCGCCGAGCTGGTCGGCGATCTGCTCGGTCAGGTCGCGGGCCAGGTCGATCTGGTCGGCGTTCAAGAGCATGGCGTCCTTCCTCACAGGGAGAGCGGGTGCGCGGGCGGCGATCGGGGCGCGGGGGTGCGACGCCCCCGGGCGTCCATGACGGCTGGGTTAGGGGAAGAGAGCGCCGATCAGGGCGGCGGTGAGCAGGAGGAAGGCCAGGCGCTGGGCGTCGAGGGCGCGGCGCAGCCAGGCGCGGTGGGTGTAGAGCTGGTCGGTCAGGGTGGCCAGTCGTCGGCGGTCCGGTGGGCGGATCCTGCGCCTGCCGATAGTGCCATCCGCCCAGGTCATGTGGTTGGAGGTCTTCTCCTACGGTGCGCGCGCTCTCCGGCCATCACGAGAGGGAACAAGTACGGCATGATGATCGGCCGTGCTTCTTCGCCTGGCCTATCTCGCCGTCACGAACGCCTTCGCCGCACTACGGTTGCTGCCGATGGGAGACCGGGACAAGGATGTCGAGATTCTCGCCCTGCGTCGCCAGATCACTGTCCTGGAACGGCAGCTTGGCGCTGCTGCCAGGGTGAGATTCGCCCCGGAGGACCGGGCCTTTCTCGCCGCGCTCCTGACCTCGCTGCCCCGAGAGGTCCTGCGCCGATTGCGGCTCGTCGTCCGGCCGGACACGGTCCTGCGTTGGCACCGCGATCTGATGAAAGGGCCTCATGCCCGTATCTGCCGACCGAAGCGGTCTGGGCGCCGCCCACGGTACGCTCCATTCGCGCTCTCATCTTGCGCCTGGTTCGGGAGAACCCCTGCTGGGGCTATCGGCGGGTCCATGGGGAGCTCATCACGGTCGCGCCGTCCACGGTGTGGGAGATCCTCAAGCAGGAAGGTATTGATCCGGTGCCCGAGCGGGCGTCCACCACGTGGGCCGACTGCCTGCGCTCGCAAGCGGACGCCCTGCTGGCCGCCGATTTCATCGATCGAGACCATCACCTTGAACGGGCGGCGCCAGTACATCCTCGCGGCCATCGAGCACGTCACCAGGCGCGTCCGCGTGCTCGGCACCACCGCGCACCCAAGCGCGAACTGGGTCATCCAGGCGATAAAGAACTTGGTCATGGACCTGGACGGTGCGGGCTGCCGAGCGCCCTTTCTGATCCGAGACCGGGATGGAAAGTTCCCGGCGCTCATGGACGAGATCCTCGCCGAAACCGGCATCAGGACGGTGCTCACCGGCATCCGGATACCGCGAATGAACTCAATCATGGAGCGGTGGGTGCAGTCGTGCCGTCACGAGCTTCTCGACCGCTGCCTCCTATGGAACGAACACCACCTGCGGCACGCCCTGTGCGAGTACGAACACTTCTACAACCAGCACCGCGCCCATCAAGCACTGAACCAAGCGGCTCCGCTGCGTTCCGTCCCGGACCCGATCACGGACCCCGAGCGAATCATCGACCTGAACATACGCCGACGAGACCGGCTCGGCGGCATTCTCCACGAGTACTCACATGCCGCTTTACCTGCGTGGATGAAATTCTCGGCAGGCGCAGTGCCGCGCCGAGGGTCGGTCGTGCAGACCGGGCAGACGCGTCGTACGGCTCGGCGGTCGCGGCGCACCGGGATCCAGGGCCGCCACCGCTCGACGGCGTTGATTCCGGCCTCGCCATGCCGCAGCAGCACCGAGTGCTGGCGGACGTAGGTGTGGAACGCCTCGGAGCCGTTGCCGGGGTCGAGGGTGTCCAGCCAGGGCACCCAGCCGGCGATGGTCATCAGCCGCAGGTCCACCCGAGGTAGTGCCGGTCCGTTCGGCGAGGGCGTCCAAGAGCGCGGCAGGCGGATCCCAGTCCAGGTCGTCGTCGAACGCGCTGCGCGCCAGGGTCGAGGCCGAGCCGACGTTGTGTTCCGGCAACTGCATGACCGACATGCTGTAGAGGGCGGCGAGACGGGAGAGCCAGGACGACAGCGATCTGCACCTGCTCCAGCAGACCCTCGATCACCGGCGCCTCCCCGCCCGCCGACCGCAACGCCCGGGCCGCCTCCGCGCCCTGCCGGGCCGTCACCGAGGCCAGTGGATCCAGCTGACCGATCCGCCGCTCCAACGTGCCCCGCGACGGCACCGCCAGCCCTCGGAGCCGGCACTGCTGGACGACCTCCTTGTAGACCGTACTCACCGTCCGACGCTGCCTGGTCAGATACCTGGACCGGATCACCTCCAGCAGCAGCGCCTCGACCTCCTCGGGCATCCGGCCCTGGCCCCGGTCCCGGCCACCACTCAACCGGCGCGGAAGCAGATCAGGGGCCACCCCCGACCCCGCCCGCCACCTCTTCAGCAGCCCATAGACCTGGCGGCGAGAGATCCCCGGCTCCACCGCTGCCTCAGCCGCCTCCGACGCGGCTCCCGCGCCAGCCGACCGATCACCTCAGCCCGACGGACAGCGACCAACCAGTCCTCCGCCGAAGCCGTCAACACACCCAGCTCCGTCACACCCGCCACACCGTCGACCATGCCGACCTCACCGTAGTGAACACGAGTACAGACAAAACCGACGCTAGTGCACAGGAGTACGGGAATCAGGAATATCCGAGTCCTCTGCAATCAGCCACATCGCTCCAGGTCGCCGGTGAACACGACTCCAGGAATCGACATCCGCCGGGCGGCGGCCGACTCTCGCAGAACTGGTCATTTCTGCGAATCGCACACCATCACCGAAACTACGCGGAGCTACTTTGCGGCTGGTGACGCCGACCCGAGTGCCGGGCCAAGATATCGTCATCGTCCGGGACGAAACGAGGGCGAGGCACGACCCCCTGCGGAGGCACCGATGGCAGACGGAACCACGAGCCCGGGCGAGGCCTCGCCCGGGTGCGGCTGGCGCTCCGGGCCGCTGGTCGGCCGCTGGCGTTCGGCGAACGGGACGGCGGGGGTGTTGTTCGGCGACGAGGTCGTCTTCTCCGCCGACGGCACGGGCGAGCTGCGCCACCACTCGGCCCTTCACGGCGAGGAGACGCTGGCCTTCCGCTGGCGGATGGAGGGCGAGGCCGTCCTGCGGCTCCGCCTGATCGACGACGAGGAGGACCAGGACGAGGACGATCTGGTGGCGGTGGAGTTCCGCGCGTACGACTCCGACGCCGGCCGTCACGTGGTGCTGGCCGAGGTGGGGCGGGACGGCTTCTGGCTCTGCCTGGACCCGCTGGAACGGGTGGGGAGCTGACGGGCGCTCCGGGCTATGTCCCCCGCCGACGGCCCCGGGCTACCCGCCGTCGCCCATGGCTCGCGTGGCTCTTCCCCGGGCTCGGCGTCCCAGGCCTCCATCCGCACAACGGCCATGCGGGCACCGGCCCGGCTCACGAGCTCGGCCTGGCCCAGCGAGAGGCCGTCCTGTCTGGCCACGGGCAACCCGTGTTCGATCTCCTCCTCGTCCTCTTGGCCGTAGCCTGACACGTCCTCCAGGCTGAAACGCCAGCACGTGATCGGCGCCTCGTCGTCCACGCTGCGGATCAGCCGGGCCATCGCGGCCTCCTTCACCTGTTCACAGCCGCAGACCCTAGCGATCACGAACGACAGGTCCGCACGGGGCCGAACCACGTTGTCAGCGCCTCGGCCAGGCCATCGTGTCCACCGGCCCAGGCCACGTAGCCGTCCGGCCGTGCGAGCAGGTCGTCCTCGCCGGCAGTCCTTCGACCTGCCATCGTCCATGAAGGCCGTTGAGCGAGCCAGCAGAACGTCCCCTTCGACACCGCCGGCCACCTCTTCCGCTTCGGCTCCGGGCTTGTCCTTGAGGTGGGATCGGCCACCGAGATTCGAGACAGCGAGAACGCCCACCGAACTCTTGGTCCGAACTATGGGCGCCTCCATCTCAGAGGCGGAAGGGATCCGCACGCCACGCGTAGTGCTCGGGCAGGTGGAAGTCGGCCACGGGAATCACTTGGCTGGTGGGAGATGTGCCGCTCAACGTGACCGGTCTGAGCCGCTTGTGGCACAGCGCGGTCGGGGGCTGCCGGAGTACGAGATTGGTGTAGCCCTCTTTGCGCAGCTCGAAGCAGAGCGCCTTGATCACTCGAGCGGGCAGCTTCGGATGGTGGCGGGATCCGACCAGGTGGACGTAGCGGAGCTCGCAGGTGTCAGGGGTGGGATGGCCGAGAACGGCGCCGATGACGCCGAACAGTTCGCGCCGATGGTTCTGATCGAGGACCAGCAGCAGGCGCTGCCGGCCGGCGCCGGTGTCCTGGAAGATCTGCCGGCGTAGGTCTTCGACGCTGTCCGTGCCGGTCAGCTCGGTCACCAGCGGTTCGTCGTAGGGCTCGTAGTCGCGGACGCGGTCCGCCCAGCGTAGGTGGAGGTCCAGGTACTCCTCGTGTACGCAGGGCATCATCCACCAGTGCCTGCGGGTGCAGCCGGGGTCCCAGTGGTAGGCGTAGTGGATGAGCGAGGCGGCCAGGTCGGGGTGGGCGCTGGCCCAGATGTCGTCAAGACGTAGCAGGTCCGGTAGCCGGTGGAGTCCGTGTGCAGGGCCATCTGCGCCAGATGCTCGCCGACGTGGACGAGGGTCTGCTCGGGCCGGCGCCCCTCGTGGAGGGTCAGGTTGTGCAGGTCTTCGAGCGCCGCCTGGTGGGCTTGGTCGTGCGGCTCGGGGAAGTCTCTGGCGTCGCCCGCGAAATGGTTGAGGCGTTCAAGGGCAGGTGCGATGCCGTTTTCGTCCGGGGTTACCAAGGCTCTGAGGTCGAGGAGGTGGCCGGGCCAGGCGTCCCGGTCGTCAACAGGCCGGCGCAGTGCCGCGCCGAATTCGGGCAGCCGCACACCGGGAAAGACGTAAGTCCGGTCCCAGCCGAGGGTGTCATGTCTGGCCTCCAGGGAGGTGAACAGGACGTAGGTGGCTCCAACACCGCCGGCTGCCGGAGGGGCCAGTTCCACGCAGGGGAAGGGCGCGACGAATGGTGTCTGGCCGGGAGCGACAGCGTCAGGCAACGGCCAGGAGGGGTGGACGGGGTAGGCCCAGCGGTCCGGATGCTCATCGACGTGGGCGTCGTCGACGAAGTAGAACGCCTCCTCCAGAATCGTGCCCATGCTGCTGATGCGGATGCTGTGGGCGTCGATGTGCAGCTCGCTGTCAGCCCACCACTGCAACCGAATGCGGCGGCGTAGTTCGACGATGTCCTCGGGAGGGGCGTCGCCGCATTCCCTCAGCCGTTCCAGCTCGTGGGGTGCGTCGTTCAGATCCGCATGTGCGAGGGCGAGGCCATCCGGCTCCCATAAGCGACGAAACCACTCGAAGACGGTGATGTTGGGCACGTGCCGGACTTTCTTGCACAGCGGCCCGGCTTCCCAGTCGCGATGAACGAAGTACATCAGGTGTCAACCCCTTGTCTCATGACCGCGTGGCCGGCCAGCGTCAGCACGGAAGAGTTCCGTCCGAGGACGGACAGTGGCCCCGCTCGCCGCTTCCGGTGGCCAGCACCATCGTCCCGCTGTCCAGCGTCCTCCATCAGGTCACCTGCTCGCGCCGCGCCGGAGCACCTGCATGAGGGCTCCAGCGTGGTGCGGGTAGGCCGACAGCGTCTGCCGTCCGGTGGCGCATGCGGCGTCGGGGTCGCCTTGGCCCGGTTGCACGGTCGCGAGCAGGGTGTGGTGGGGCGCGCGGGTGCGGACGTTGCTGTCGGGCAGGGCCAGGGCGGTGTCGGCGTAGAGGTGCAGGTCACGCAGGGCGTGCATGAGCGAGCCGGAGTGGTGGGCGGGGGTGAACGTGGCCAGCCGCACGGGATCGGCTTGCGGCCGTGAGCGGTCCATGGCCGTCAGGGCGCGGCGGATGGCGGTGCGGGCCCCGTGTAGCGACAGCCAGGCCAGCTCGTAGTGGGTGGCGAATGTCTTCAGCTTGCGCGCGTCGATCTCGCCGAGGTCGCCGAGGTCGCCGGGGCTGACGAGCACAGAGGTGAGCGCGAGCGCCGCCACGCCTGGGCGGGGTCGGTGGGGCTGTTTCGGTGTTGTCGGTCCGGTTCGTCCGTACTCTTTCCTCATGTCTGCTGCAGAGGGTGTCTCCAGGGCCTCATTCTCCGGTGCGTTGTTGCCGATCTCTCAGCCCCGGCCGATGGTGGTTGTGCCGTCGACGATCTGGGCGGATGAGGAGTGGACGCGTATCAAGCTGGGATACCGCTGTCGTGGCATGGATGAGAAATGGAACATCTTCGCCGAGAACGGCGTGCTGTTCCTGCACCGCAGCTGGACCGGTCATGGCATCTATGAGGTGTCTTTCGCCGCAGCCGAAGGCGGCGGCTGGCGCATCACCGAGGGTGTGGTGGAGTGCGATCCGAAGCGCCATCGGACTGGTACGGACACGGTCGACCACGAGTACGACAGCCTCATGGTGGAACTGGTGATCACGACGATCCTGCTGGGTAAGGCCGCGCCCGAGTTGTTGGAGAAGTTCAGGGAGTTGGCCACGCGTAGAACAGGGCGTTCCGATCTTCCTGCCGGTGCGCTTCAGCATCACACGCTGGGCATTCACACCGAGTAGCAACGGATCGGCGCAAAGGGCTGGTCGGCCTGCTTGGATTCGGGCTGGGGTGCGGCCTGTGGCTGCACACCAATACCCGTGACTGGATGCGGAGAGCAAATCAGGCACGCCCGCGACCTGCTCACCCGGCCGGAGAACACCATCTCCTCCATCGCCCGGCCGCTCGGGGTCAGCCGCTCGACCATCTACAAGTACGTCCCCGAACTCGCGACAGGCCGTGCTGTCGAACAGCCAACGGCACCAGCCGAGCTGGAAGCGAGGAACTGAGTTACCAGGTCAGGGCCTATATGGCGGCTAGTGTCATGTTGGTTAACGGCACTCCGCCTACAGCGGCAGGGCCAGCGCGGCCGTCGCGTGCCGGAGGCCGACGTGGCCCGTCAGCACGCCGCGGTGCTGGCCGCTCTGCCCACCCTGAAACAGGAGGCCGCCCTGTTCGCTTGCGCGCGTCGGCGATCTTCCCGTCCATGACGTCCCGGCTGCCACCGTGGCCAGATGGAACAGCCAGCCGCCCACATCGAGATCTTCGTGGCCCTGTCCACCATGTACGGGCACTAGATCGGGGCGATGAAGTACACCAGGGGCACCGAATGGACGCAGGGTAAGCCACGCCGGCGAGCCGCCGTCCGCGCCGAGCGCTCCAGACAGGCGCTGAAAGCGACGCCAGACCGTGGCCGCCGCGACACGGCACACTGCCAACTTCCCCTGGATCGGACTGGTCCCCGGCGCCACCCGAACCGCCTTGACCGAACTGCTGGACATCTATCCCGAACACCACCACACCCAGCGCCGCTTGCGTACCCTGGCCAGCCGCCTGGACAACCATGACGCCTTCAACAAATGGCGCGCATCGCTCGACACCCACTGGACGCACCTACTCGACCGGCTGGTACGCACCCGCAACGCGATCACCCACGGTGGCCCCGCCACAACCGGCGCCGTACGGTCCATCGCCTTGTTCGCCAGCCAGCTCAGCGACTGGGAGGTAAAACTCGCGCTGGAAGCTGCCCTGCAGAACATCAGCCACGAAACAGCTCACCGAGACTTCTTCAAGATCAGCAACGACATTCTCGGCAAGATCCACAACGCCCCCAAGCATTGGGGACGATCCACGACTCCGCCGTACCGTCACCCCCGCGTAAGCGCTCAGCCCGCCGACCGATGAACGCCAGGTGAAAATGAACAGCCAGATGAACGCCCGAATCGGACACAGCTGCGGAATCGACGTCCGTCGAGGAGACTCTCTGCTGGCGTTCGCCATTCGGTCGTTAGATGAACGCACGTTGATCTTGCTGTGACTTGCCCGGTCAATGCTGGGCAGCCATGAAGCACCCCCGATGCACATTGATGAGTTGGTCGGACGATCCTGAATGAAGCGTGACCTGATCGCCGGAGGGCACGACGCCACGCGGCTCGGCTTCGCTTCATGGGTGGTGATCAGTTTGACTGGGCGCGATGAGTTTTGCTCGTGAAAGTGGTCCACCTCAGGACCCTTGTAAAGGCAGGCCGGGAACCACCGGGCCGAGCAATAGCCTGAGGAGGACCCTCATGGGCAAGATCTTCAGCCACATGACGATGTCGTTGGACGGATACATCGCGCAACCGGATGACCAGGTCGGCGAGCTGTTCGACTGGTATGAGGCCGGAGACGTGGTCGTGCCGAACCCGAACGAGGGCATCTCGGTCAAGGTCGATGATGCGGGTGCGCAGGCGTGGCGGGAGCTGACCGAGAACACCGGCGCGCTCATCGCCGGCCGCCGCCTGTTCGACATCGCCGGTGGCTGGAACGACAAGCACCCGGCCGGCGCACCCGTGGTCGTGGTCACGCACCGCCCGCCCGCGGATGCCGCCGAGAAGTGGCCGACCACGACGTTCGTCGACGGAGTCGAGGCGGCGATCGATCGGGCGCGGCAGATCGCCGGCGACCAGAACGTCACGATCGCCAGCGCGAACGTGACCCAGCAGGCACTCGCTCTCGGCCTGGTGGACGAGGTGTGCGTCAGCCTCGTCCCGGTGCTGTTCGGCGAGGGCATCCCGTACTTCTCGAAGATCGAGGGTGGGCACCTGCTGCTCGACGACCCGGTCGTCATCCAGGGCCGGCGTGCCCTGCACCTGCGGTATCCGGTCCGTCGCTAGCCTCTGTCCAGGGCCGGTCGGGGGCGCGAGACTCGACCGGAATCCCCGCGCGCCCCGTTCCGCAGATCGGCTTCAACCCACCGCTGACCTGCGTGGACTAGCGGACGGTTTCGTTCCGCTGCACAGCGCTCGCCGAGTCCCGGCCAGCCCCGCCAAGGACGGTGGCGTGGATGTGCTCGGCGACGAGCGCCTGATGCTCGCTGCCGGCCTCGACGATCCGGGCGGCCAGCCCGGCGAGCTCGTGCTCCCAGGCTCGTTTGGTCTACGTCTGCGGGTGATCGGGACCGAAGGCGCGTGCACGGGCGGAAAACACCTCGGTGTACATGTACCGGGCGGTCACCAGATCCCCCGCCTCTGCCGTCCAGCGGGCGAGGTCGGAGCGGTCGGCGAGCGTGTCGGGGTGGTCACGGCCGAAGACGCGCTCGCGGATGGCCACCCGCTCGGCGAACCTGTCCCGGGCGGCGGCCGCATCGTCTGTCTCTGCCGTCCAGTAGGCGAGGTTGGCGCGGTCGGTCAGCGTGTCGGGGTGCTCGGGACCGTGGACACGTTCGCGGATGGGCAGCAGCTCGGCGAACCCCTCGCGGGCGGCCGCCGCGTCTCCCGCCTGCCCCGTCCAGAAGGCGAGGTTGCCGCGATCGGTCAGCGTGTCGGGGTGTTCCGGGCCGAGAGCCTCGACCTGGGCGGCGTAATGGGCCTGTTGCAGCGCCTTGGCGGTGGTGTAGTCGCCGCTGGCGTGGGCGAAGGCGATGACTGTTCTCATCGTGTCGGAGCCAGGCGAGATGACGGCGCGGGAGTGGGGGAGCAGCCGGATGTAGCGAGGCCAGTTCGCGCGGATGCCGGGATCTGCGGGCAGTGCGCTGTCCAGCAGGGAGGCGGCACGGGTGCGGGTGTGTTCACGCTGCTCTTCGGTGAGCTGGTGCCAGATGACGGCTTGGGTCAGCCGGTGGATGCTCACCGTTTCCTGATCGTCTGCGGCGTGCTCGGTGTCCGCGAGGGCCGGGGGGACGGGGTGGGTGGTCAGAGTGATGAGGGTGTAAGAAGCCAGCAACGCCAGGGCCTCGTTGACCGCCTGCTCATCGTCACCGGCCCCGGCCAGGACGTCGGCGGGCAGGTGATCGGGGGCGAAGCAGGACAGCAACCGCAGCAGACCGTCGGCCAGCGGGCTCAGTTCGGCGACACGCTCCCGGCTGACCTCCCATGCCTTGGCCACCACCCGCTCGGCGTCCCCGCCCGCGGCGGCGGTGGCGAGCATGCGCTCGGGCACCTGACGCAACAGCCGCAGGTAACCGGCCGGCGTGCAGCGCGGGGTTCGGGCGATGTAGACGCCGGCCTGGGTCAGCGCCAAAGGAAGGTCGCCGAGCTCACCTGCCAGCTCGTCCAGCACGGCGGTGTGCGGCGGGCCGATCAGATCGCCCAGCAGCCGGACCGAGGCAGGGCGGGACAAGGTGTTCAGCCGCACCGGGGTGATGTCCAGGTGCCGCCAGCCGACATCACGCCGGGTGGTGATCAGCACCTGCCCGCCCGTCAGCCGGGCCAGATACGGCTCCAGGTGGGCGGCCTCTTCGACATTGTCGAACACCAGCAGCCAGCCTGTACGGCCGGCCAGCCAGGCCAGCGCCCAGGCGGCGGCCTCCTCGACCGAGGCCTGCGCGGCCGCCACCGAATCGCAGCCCGCCACCAGCGCACGCGCCAAGGCGGCCAGCCCGGCCTCGATCTGCGCCGGGCTGTCGGCGTCGATCCACCACACCACCTGGTAGTCCAGGCGGCGGGCGAAGGCGTACTGCAACGCCAGCTCACTCTTACCCACGCCGCCCAACCCGACCACCGCCTGACTGATCACCCCCGCGCCGGCGCCTGATTCCAGCGTGATCGCCAACTCCTGCCAGGCTCTCTCACGGCCGACGAACCACGGCGCAGGCCGGCGCGGCAGCCCAAACAACCCGGCGGTCACCTCCACCCGAGCCGGCGAAGGCAACGACGGACGGCGCGCAGCGTGCAGATCACCGGTGACGATCGTGCCCGAGTTCTCCCACACCGCGACCGAGCGCGGCCCGCTCGCCTCCACCCGCCCACCCGCAGCGTCGCGGGGTCGATCGGCCCCATCGCGGACGTTCACACCCACCACCATGACCAGAGCCGGCCACCTCGGGCAACCTCCTCAGCCAAACCCGGACCAGGCAAAGCCCGCCCCAGGAAGCGATCACTCCAAGGGTGTTTCGTCAGTCCGTATCAGGCGCCCGGCCGCTCGCAACGACGCATGAAACAGCCGGCGCCCAGGTCGGGTCCGGCTCCGGCAGCTGTCCACTGTGCGACCACTCATGAAGCATCTGACCAGTCAGAAGCCGACAAGGCACCGCTGCGGGCCTGGTGTGCTCAAGGGACGTAGGCTGCCAGTTCTGCGGGACGGCCCGCCTCGACCTTGCCGTGCGGGCCCTCGTGTACTGCGCACCTTCCCACGCTCGTCTTTGCGTTTCGGAGTGCCCCACTCGGAATACGTGACGGGCGGGCCGTCGACTTTTCGGGCACAGGCTTCTGGGCGATGTTCGTGCAGATCGGCTCATCCGAGAACGTCTAGTGATGGTGTCCAGAAAGCCCAGTTCGAAGAGGGTGGCGGCAGTGTCAATGGCGCTTCCGTACGCGGATCGGGCCGGGCCGGAGCGCTGACCTGCGACAGAGGAGGACACCTCGGCGGCCGCCGAGGCCGGCGCCGATCGGCGGGCCCACGCCCGCCGCAACGATGCGATCCGTCAGGCCATAAAGCGAATCAATAACGACCTCTCCTAGCATCCGCAACACCCGAACTCGTCGACTGCGGTGGCGAGGCAGAGATCGCAACTTAGGGAGAGCCAGCATGAGGATCGCGTCACCAAGTAGAGCCGCCATCGCTGTCACGTTCGTCGCCAGCCTGGGGCTGATGGCCGCCGCCCCGGCAGCGCAGGCAACAGCTTCCAGCGCGTCAACAGCCTCCAGCGCGGCGTGCGAGCTGCATATCGGGCTCACCCGCAAGGACGGCAACTACATCCGAGGCTACGGCAGCAAGCTGGGCTGCGAGAACAGCACATCCTGGCTGTATCTGCAGTGGGAGCGCTGGAACGGCTGGTGGACGCAGACTGAGAAGGCGGTGAACGGGAGTGGCTTCGACGTGCCGATCAGCTGGTTCTGCAAAGGGACGGGCACACACAACTTCAAAGTGCGGCACTACATGCGTACCTTGGGCGGCTCCACGAAGGTCAAGGACTCGAACATCATCCGGGTGACCTGCTGACTACTGACTGCGGTGACGGATGAATTCGCCGCCCTGGAAAGCTCAGGCGGTTGTCGCACGTCTCGGCGCCGCAGCTTGCCCGCCCGTCTCGAAGGCGTGCTGAGCCGGCTCACCGTGAGCCTTCTCATTCTCGGCGGTCTCGCCGGGGGCGGGTTCGGGGATCATCGGTTCTCGCCTTCTTGGTTGGCGGCATCACGGGGGCGAGGTTCATGAGTTGGACGTAGTGGCCCAGCCAGTCGGCGCCGGGACCGGCCAGCAACTCACGCTCCAGCCCGGTCCCGACTGTTGAGTGTCACTCAGGATGAGCATGTGGCGATGTGAGAACGCCCCGCCTGGAGCGAGGAAAGGTGGCTCCGGACGGGGCTTGGGTGTTCACGGTGTCACAGAGATGCTCAGGGTGCCGCGACTGAACGGGGCTTGATGGCGAGTCGTGCGTGGGACTCTTGAGGTGTCGCCTCACGAAGGAGCGCGCCGGTGTCTTCGATGGCTGAGACCACGACCTTGAGTTCGTTCCTGCGCGCTCGCTTCAATGAGAGCGCGCGCGAGGCTGACTGGTTCATGAGCTGACGTGCCTTGATGTTGCGGGCTGGCCATGGTGCCGATGTCGTGCGGGTACCACGACGATTCGCCCTGGATTGAGCGGCTGGAGGCGTCGGGCTCCCAGCCGGTCACCCGGCGGCCCGTCAGCTCTTCGATTGCGGCCGCCGCGGCGGCCTTGGTACCGGCCACGTTCCGGGCAGCGATGCCAGCGCCGAAGCCGAACCCGTACACCCCGATCACGCCCTGCGGGCCCTGCAGGCACCACTCGCCGTCTTCGCGCCACAGCACAAGTCGCTGTCATCCCACTCCCGGCCCACGGACCCGATGGGCGGGACGTCCCCAACACCACCCCGGACGTCCCGCCCCTCGTCCTGCACGTCTGCGTCGCCCACGTCGTCCGGGTCGGGGCCGTAGCGGGTGTCCAGGCGGGCCCGTTCGACGTCGTAGCGGGCCTGCGCCGATGCCCGCCACCGCGCGGTCACCTCGGCCTGCAGCTCCTGGTGCGGGCCGTAGTCCATCTCGCGGAAGCTCGCCCGGCGCAGGCATTCCAGCACGGCGGGCAGGTCATCGGCGGTCAGCGCCTGGCGCAGCCGGCCGGGCCAGTCCACGCGGCTGAGCAGCTCGCTGTAGCGGTGCAGGCGCCCGTCGACGGCCCGATGAATGGCGGCCGCAGCCGCATCCGCGCGCTGCTGCAGGTCGCCGAGATCGGCCAGGCGGCGTCCGACCTCGCGTAGCCGGTCGGCGTGCCCGGCGATGAACGCCTGACCGGCGCGCTGGGCGGCGCGATGGTCGCGGGTGGCGGCGACCCGGTCGCGGGTGGTGCCGGCGTGCCCGCTCGGGTCGCCGCGCAGCGACAGGTAACGGCGTTCGGCAGACTGGCGCGAGCGCACCTCCAGCGCCGGGGCGAGCTGCGCCCAGGTGACTCCCTGGGCGCGCAGCGACTCGATCACATACCCTTCGCCCTCCTGCAGGTCCTCGCGCAGCTGGCGGATGACCAGCAGCGCGGCCAGGCCCTGCTCGACGTCGAGGCGGTCGTGGGCCGACAGGTAGGCGTCGACCAGCAGCCGGTTCAGCGTCTCGGCGACCTCGCCCAGCGGCCGGCCGCAGAAGCCCTCGCCGTACTCATCCAACGGCTCCGAAAGGTCGGTGCGCGGGTCGGCCAGCGCCCACCAAGCGGAGCGGCGGCGTCCTGAGCGGGTTTGCGGGTGGTGGGGGTCGGGCTGGGGGTGGCCACGAAGATCCCTTCGGCTGTCGTGTCATCGGCGACATGCGCGTGCGGCGTATGACACGACAGACGACCCGGGGCGCGATCACGGATGCGAAGATCGTGCACCGGGGCTCGGGCCTGTCTCCAGCACGGCGGCGCCCGTAGCCCCGTACAACGCGAGGTCCTGCGCGTAGCCTGATGTCGCCGTGGGACGGGAGCCCGCGGCCCGACTTCTTCTGGGGCGCCACACGCCCTGGGGGCGAGGCTGCAGGTCAGTCGGCGGATGATGAGCACGATGCTGAAACGCGCGTTTTGGGTGTCGTCCAACGCGCTCGGCGAGCTGTTGCTGAGCCTGTCGGTGAGAGTTCCCTCGGGCGCGAGACCGCCGCATTCGACACTCGTGAACGCTGCGAGGTGCTGCGCACTCAGCTGAGCCGGGCTGAGGAGTTCGCCGCCGACCTGCAGCGGCACGCCGGTCAGTTGGCCGGCGGCGCTGCCTGACCCGCCAGCTCACCAGGGGTGCCGGTCGCGCCGTCGCGGCAGCGCGGCCGCCAGGAGGGCGACGGCGACCAGCACGATGGCGAGCACGGCGAACGCCCGCCCATAACCGGCCGCCAGAAGGTGCGCCGGTGCCGGAGCGCCGCCTACGTCGGTCGGCCCCGCCGTCAGCGTGACCAGGGCGGCCAGGCCGAGCGCGCCGCCGGTCTGCTTGGCGGTGTTCATCAGTCCGGAGGCCGCCCCCGCATCGGCCGGGGCGACGCCTGAGGTGACCGTGACGGTCAGCGGCGTGTTCAGCAGGCCCGCGCCGAGCGAGATCAGCACGGCCGGGCCGCCGATGGCCGTCAGGTAGTCCTGCCCGGGGGCGATGCGGCTCTGCCACCAGAAGCCGGTCGCGCCGATCAGCGCCCCGATGGCGATGAGCACACGATCGTCGGCGCGGCGCATCAGCCATGGCGCCACCCGCAGGCCGACCAGCATGGTCAGCAGGGTGTGTGGCAGGAAGGCGAGCCCGGTCTGCAACGGCCTGTAGCCCAGCACGTTCTGCAGGGACAAGGTCAGGAAGTACCACATCGGGTTCAGGCACGCCCCGGCCAGCAGCATCACGGTGTTGCCCAGCCAGATCCGCCGCGGCCGCAGCAGCGCCGGCGGAATCAGCGGCGCCCGCGCCACGCGCACCTCGACCAGCGCGAACAGGGCCAGCAGCACGGCCCCGGCGAGCGCGACGGCGGGTGCGCCGGCCAGGCCATAGGCCAGCGCGCCCAGCCCGGCGCTGGCCAGTGCCGCGCCGAGCACGTCCAGCTGCCGCCGGTCATCGCGCCCCCGGCCGGGGGCCAGCAGGCGGGCCGCGGCCAGGCAGGCCAGTCCGATCGGCACGTTGATCAGCAAAATCCAGCGCCAGGACAGGTACTCCGTCAGCGCGCCGCCGATGAGGTTGCCCGCCGTGCCGCCGGCCAGGCTCACCGCCGTCCAGACGGCGATCGCCCGGGTGCGCCGCGGTCCCTCGGGAAAGGCGGACGTCAAGATCGTGAGTGTGGCCGGGGCCAGGATCGCCGCCCCCACCCCCTGACCGGCGCGGGCGGCGATCAGAGTGCCGGGCGCATCGGCCAGCCCGCCGGCCAGGCTCGCGGCGGTGAACACCACCAGGCCCGCGGTGAAGACACGCCGGTGCCCGTACAAGTCGGCCAGCCGGCCGCCGAGCAGCAACAGCCCGCCGAAACTCAGTGCGTAGGCATTGCCGACCCACGCCAGATGCCGAGTGTCGAAGCCGAGCGTGTGCTGGATGGACGGCAGCGCGACGTTCACCACCGAGACGTCCAGGACCACCATGAACTGTGCGGCGCACAGCAGCGCCAGCACGACCGGCACTGACCCTCCCCTCCCGTATAGCGATGCGACCACATCGGATTACCGTGTTCCCAGCATATAATCCGATGTGAACACATCGAGAAACTGGGAGGGGTCCATGGGCAGGGGGCCGGGTGCGCAGCACACGCAGCGGCGCAACGAGATCGCCGACGCGGTGCTCGCCATCGTCGCCGAGCGCGGCCTGGCCGCGGTCTCGCTGACCGAGGCGGCCGCCCGGGCAGGTGTCTCACCCGGGCGGGTGCAGCACTACTTCCCCGCCAAGCAGCAACTCCTGGAAGCCGCCTTCGAGCGCGGCAACGAGCTGTCCAGCGCCCGCATCCGGGCCAAGGCCGGCACCGACCTGCAGGCCGCCGAGCCCCGCTTGGTGCTCACCACCGTGCTGGACGAGCTCATCCCCTACGACGCCGCCAGCCAGGCGCACATGCGCGTACGGCAGTCGTTCCACGCCCTGGCGCTGGCCGACGAGCAGATCGCCGCCCGGCTCCGTCAGCTGTATGACGCCTTCCACCGGGACATGACCGACCTGCTGCACTCCGACCAGAACGCCGGCCGCCTGACCCCTCACGCCGACCCGCACCGGCACGCGGTCAGCCTGGTAGCACTCGCCGAAGGCCTGGCCACCAACGTGCTCATCGGCGTAACCACCAGCCAGGCCGCCCAGCAACACCTGCGGGCGGCCATCGCCGACCTGTATCTACAGCCGGCGTGACGACGAGAAAGTCAGACGATCCATCGCCGCCCTGAACTGTGAGAACACAACAGATGGCGGCTGGTGAGGCCAGCCTTACCGCCACCCCGCCGTACTGGCCGCCCAACGCCGCGAACGCGCCCGCATCCGCAGCGAGAAAGGCCTCCGCTGGGGAGGCAGGCTCCTGGCAATCTCCCGGTACGGCCAGCCGCAGCACCTGGGTGCGGGCAGGATGCTGGACGCAGCCCATGCTCGTCGACCACGATCAACCCGGGCTGGTCCTGATCGGTCGGCAGCCTGGCCGCCTCGATCACCGGGGTGTCCAGCGTGACGACGGGGAAGTCGGCGAGCAGATCACGAGCGCGCATCTGCGGGGCGTTTCAGGATTGGCGACACGGCCGCCGGCCAGACGGCCCGCCACACCTGCCGACAACGTGCCAACCACCATCTGGACGCGACCTGCGCCTCGTGCCCGCACGCGGATGCTGCGCATGACGGCATTCCGTGCCTGGGCCGGCGCTGATCTGCCGACCGCGGCCTTCATGGTGCGCCCTTCGGATACTCGAGTCGCCTCCCGGTGGTGGATGCCGGGCGCGAGGTCACGTCCGGTTCAGATACGCCAGCACGGCCAGCACGCGGCGATGTGCTTGCCGACGGTCCCCTCACTGACGTACAAGGCCCCCGCGATGGCCGCGTTCGAGCGTCCCTGCGCCATGAGCTGGAGTACGTCCCGCTCGCGCGGGGTCAGCCGGGCCACCGGGCGCCGCGGCGAGGTACCGCCGAGCAGCTTGGCGATCACCTCTGGATCCATCGCGGTTCCGCCGCATGCCACCCTTCGCAGGGCGTCGACGAAGTGGCCGGAGACGGCAGCCCCATATGCCCGGTCACAAACAGAACGACCAGGAGCGGCGGCCCCAGCATCGCCGGCACCGCGAGCGCCAGACCGCGCACGGGAGCCGCGGCGAACGTCAGCACGCGCGAGCCGGCGCCCGCGTCAACCCCCCCCATGACCTTCCCACCCGATCGATGAAACCACGCGGGCGGCGCCGGCGGTATGGGTGCCAGCCCCCACCCCTGGCGGGAGCCAGGCCCGTTACCCGCGCCCGGTTCCGTTCCTAGCGTGGCGGCCATGACCGTCACCGCCGTACGGCTGCACTACCTTGACCGCGTCCGGGTGCTGCTGACCGTACTCGTCGTCCTTCATCACGTCGCCCTGACCTACGGGAGCTTCGCGCTGTGGTACTACCACGAGCCGAGCATGGGAAAGCCGTCGCCGCCGGGTGAGTGGGACCGGCTGCTGGACCTGTTCCTCCTGCTCAACCAGACGTACTTCATGGGGCTGTTCTTCCTGATCTCCGCCTACTTGATGCCCGGCTCCCACGACCGCAAGGGCGGGCGGCGCTTCCTCGCCGATCGCGCGATCAGGCTGGGACTCCCGCTGATCCTGCTGGTCTTCGCCGTCATTCCGCTCGCCAAGCTGCCGCTGTACCGCTGGGAGAACGCCCGGGCCCCGCTCACCTATCTCAACTTCTACCTCCGTGAGCTCGAGCAGGGCCCCGGCTGGTTCCTGGTGACCCTGATGGTCTTCGTGGTGGCCTATGCCGCCATCCGGGCCCTTCGCCCGGCGCCTCGCCGGCAGCCGGCCACACCGCTGCGGGCACGCACGATGATCGGATTCGCCGCGCTCCTCGCGACACTCGGCGTCGCCTGGCGCCTGCTGCCCCTTGAACGCGTCCCCGTCGTGCAGTTCCCGGTGCCGGATTACCTGCCGCAATACATCTGCATGTTCACCGCCGGGGTGCTCGCCTACCGGCGGGGATGGCTGACGGCCATCCCGGCACGGGCGAGCGGCTGGGGGTTCTGCGTCGCGGCCGTGGCGGCCGTGACACTGCTGCCCGTCGCGCTGGCGGGCGCGGACACCTCCGGCGAGCAGCCGCTCCTCGCACAGGTGGCGCACGGGCTTTTCGACGGCGTCTACTGCGTGGGCATGTCCCTGGGGATACTCGGGCTGTTCAGCCGCAGGTTCGCGGCGGAACCGACCCCGCGCGGCCGCTTCCTGTCCGCCAACGCCTACGCCGTCTACGTCCTGCACTCGGGCGTGCTCGTCATGGTGTCCGTCGCGCTGTCCGGCCTTCCCGCCGGAGCGCTGACCAAGTTCGCCCTCGCCGCGGCCCTCTCCCTTCCCCTGTGCTGGGTAGTGGCAGCCGCCGTTCGCGCGGCGCCGATCGGCCGGCGCGTACTCTGAGACGCAACTCGCCGGCCCGCGAGCCAGGGCACGTCACCCTCGCCCCTTCGGTCACGGTTGTCTCGGGCCGGAGGACCTTCCAGCAGGTCAGAGAACGATGATCTCTTCCTCACGTAGACCCGTCTGCGGTTTCCGCACGCCACAGTGGCTTGCCGAACGGAGGCCGCCATGAGGACACTAAGCCCGAAACTTGCGGCCGAACAGGACACCACCATGCACTTACGCCCGGATCTGATCATCCGCTGCGGGAATGCCTTTGCCGGTCTCGTCGCTCCCTACGTCGTGCTGGCGACCGTCGTCTTCTTCACCGAGGATCTGGTCGTCCCCGACCCGGTCGCCTACAGCCTGATCGTCGTAGTCGCGCTGGCGATGCCGTACTTGGCAGTCCGCGGCTACCGGATGGCCATCCTCTGCACGCCCGCCAGCGTCACTGTGCGGGGCTGGTTGCGCAACCGCACCATCCCCATCCAGGACGTAGCCGACACCGGCGGCCTCCTCTCGGGCCGCCTGCTGTGGCTCGATGCGACCGGCCGTCTCCGCCACACACCCACCATCGCATTCGCCACGCTTGTGCGCGCACCCAGCAGCATCAAGGAACACAACGTCCAGGCGGAGCAGCGGCTGCAGGACTGGGTCGCCCGCCACCAGACGAGCGCGGCCAAGAGACGGCATCTGACGGCCATGGCACGGAACTGGCCGAGGAGGACGCGCTTCCTCTGGCTGGGCGGGAGACTTGACGACGTTGTCGGATGGGTGCTCATCGCGCTGGCGCTGACGTGCGCGGGGATCTTCGCCCAGGGGCTGCCGTCAGAGATCCGTGCTGCTCAGGGTTTGGGCCGACCCGGGACATTCATCGCAATCGACCGCGACTGTGGTGATGTCACCTGCTCGTGGAACGGCTCCTTCCGTTCTCATGACGGTACGGTGGTCAAGAATGATGCCTGGTTGTACGGCACGGCTGTGGAGGACCTGCAGGCCGGCGATCAGGTCGCCGCACTGGATACCGGGCATGCTCACAAGATGTTTACACCCGGCACCCACGATCTCGTCTCCTGGCCGTTCTTTGTGATCGCGGTAGTGGCTCTCGGCTGGTACGGGCTCCGGCGCATCACGAACGCACGCCGAGAACGACTCGCCGAACTGGCCATGGCCAGGAAGTCTCGCTAGTGCTGTGACCGGAAATGATCGCCGGGTTGGCGGGTAGGTCGCTCCTGCCGGTTGGATGGACTGATCACGTTCAATCGGTGCTCGGGAGGCC